>CAMVEX010000049.1 GCA_947166625.1 uncultured Clostridia bacterium | reverse complement strand
TCAATATTTTTCCATTGAGTCAACCGAAAGAACGAATACCGTCGCTCCGCCTACGGAAACATCATTTGCGAGCGCGCCCTCGGCAAAGCCTCTTCCGAAGGATTCGGTCGTTACCGCCTCGTGGGTCCTCGTCCTCGAATATTTGGCCACTATCTGCTTGGCTGTATCCACTCTTTCATCCTCGGTGCCTATGAGAAGCGTAGTGTTGCCCACCATAAGGAAACCGCCTGTAGTCGAAAGCTTCGTTACCGTGAAATTCTCCTTTGTGAGCGCTGAGGCTACCACGGCGCTGTCGTCATTATTCACTATTGCAATAATCAGTTTCATTTATCAGGTCTCCTTCTCAAAGTTTCGGCATCAGCATTGCTTTGCTCTTTTTGTCGAGCTTTCTGTAATCGGGGATTTCGTATCTGTTATCGTTTGCGTCTCTGATAAGCACCCTTCCGTCATACAGAGGTTTAACCGACGCTATGTGGTTTCTTATCTCAAAGGTTATTATACCTCTGTCTGTCTCGGCTGTCCACATCCAGATTTTAAATTTTTCCGTCATTTTGATAAATCTGAGTATTTTCGGGATCATATAATATTCATCAAGGGCCTTGGTGAGAGCGTTTCTGGATTCTTCGGGAAGATTTTCCGTTTTTCTTATCACTGCCACCTGGTTGCCTTCGCTGTCCAGAAGCGCCACATATCTGTCCATTCCCGATCTCGGAAAGAGCCTTCGCGGCTCAAGCCCCGTCAATTTTTCTTTTGAATGAAAAAACTCAACATCTACAAAGATACCGTCATTTTCGGTTATCCTTATTTCCGGTCCGTCAATGTATGTTATCATTTTGATTCACGCTCCTCATTCAAAATTCTCTTCTTCCTTTTTCCTGCGAAGCTGCTCTCCCATGGACTGGATCTGAATAAGCTTGTAATATTTGCCCTTCAAAGCCATGAGCTCATCGGGAGTTCCGCATTCTATGATCTCTCCCTTATCCACGACCACTATCTTATTGGCATTGCGCAGGGTGGAAAGCCTGTGGGCTATCATAAGCGTGGTCCTGCCGCGTATGAGCCTTTCTATAGCCTCCTGGATAAGATGCTCCGTCTCGGAATCCACCGCGGCGGTCGCTTCGTCAAATATCAGGATCGAGGGGTTTTTCATAACCGCTCTTGCGATGGAGAGCCTCTGCTTTTCTCCTCCCGAAAGCCCTATTCCGCGCTCGCCCACAAGCGTATCATATCCGTCGGGAAGCCTTGATATGAAGCCGTGCGCGTTGGCTATATCCGCGGCGGCGAGTATCTGCTCCACATGGGGGTTGCTGCTGCCGTAGGCAATATTGTTGAATACGGTGTCTCTGAACATCAGCGGCTCCTGCTGAACGAAGCCTATCTGATTCCTGTAATAGCCGATGTCGATATCCTTTATGTTTTTGCCGTCTATAAAAATATCGCCCTCGTATTCGTCATAATATCTCATAAGCAGATTGATAAGTGTTGATTTTCCGGAGCCCGTCGTTCCGACGATCCCCACTATATCTCCCTGCTCTATGGTGAGATTTATGTTGCTGAGCACCTTTTTTGAGCGGTCAAATGAGAAATTGACATTTTTGAATTCGATTTTTCCCTTGATCCTGTCGGGAATATTTCCTTTGCCGAAATCGTGCTCGGGCTCTGCGTCAAGTATATCGAGAATTTTCTCGGCGGAAGCGAGAGTGTTCTGATATGTATCTGAAAAATTTGCAAAGAAGTTTACGGGATTGTAAAACATGCTCGCGTAAGAAACAAAGCTGACAAGAAGACCCGTCGAGAAGCCTTTCGCGCCCGATATTACGAAGGAGCCGCCCGAAAACCAGATTATAAGCGAGCCGCAAGTGACAAGGAAGGTCATGAATGCGGGGAATATGCTTGAGATTTTCGCGACCTTATTATCCTCCCTGAGCCACTCGTCATTGTATGCGTCATATTTGTCAACGGCTGATTTTTCATTTGTAAATGCCTTGATGACTCTTATTCCGGGTATCGTATCCGTCAGCAGGGTGTTTATCGCAGAGCCTCTTCTCCAAAGCCGCATATATCTCGGGCCTATCTTTTTTCCGAAGAATCTGCCTATGATAACAACCAACGGAATCGGAAGCAGAGAAAATAAAGTCAGCTTCCAGTTAAGGCATATCATTATTATCAGTATGCCGACCAGCGTAAAAAACTGCACCACGGCGTCCTGCGTGATCCTGAGCACAAAATTCTGAATCACGGAGGTATCTGAATTT
Organism: uncultured Clostridia bacterium; assembly: GCA_947166625.1. Classification (GTDB taxonomy): domain Bacteria; phylum Bacillota; class Clostridia; order Oscillospirales; family Acutalibacteraceae; genus CAG-177. The sequence continues at coordinate 1,396 of CAMVEX010000049.1, read as the reverse complement.
ACCCTGTTGATAACAGAGCCTGTTGAAGTCTTATCATAGAAGCTCATCGGCAGATATTGCGCCTTAGCGTAAATATCCTTTTTCATCCCGACAATGATCTTGTCGCCCGTAATTCTCAGAATATACGATCTGAAAGCCGATACGGTGTATTGAAGGATATAAACGGCAAGAAGAATAAGGATCATTTTTATCAGCATCGACATTTCGCGCGAAGGGAGCACCTTATCCACCATGTATCCGGTGATATACGGAGGAATGAGCGACATGCCCGTGGTAAAAACCGAGAGAAGCATGCTGATTATAAGCCCCTTTTTGAACGGCGCGGCATAAGATGCGAATTTGGTTATCATTCTTCCCTTGCCCTTGCAGTTAATACATTCCGCGTCGGGAGAGGGGAGTTTCCTTCCGCATTTCGGGCAGAATGAGCGCTGCTTCAAAAATGATCCTTCAACGGCATCAAGCAGCTCGGCAGGGTCGGCGCCGTCGAGAATTCCGTTTATGAAATCCGCGCCCGCGTCGGCAACATTGGCGGCGGCGAAAGTGAAGCGTATGAGCTTCTTCCTTGAGCCGTCATTCATATAAGTGTCAAATGTCGCGTTGCCGTACATTCTCTTGACCTTTGCTTCTTTTACATCCTCATACATGACCCTCTCATATTCCTCTGGATAGCTGTCATCAAAGGCGTAAACGCTGTCCGCGGTGAAGCACAGAGCGCTCTCACCGTAGGCGCCGTCAAGAGTCAGACCTCCTGTGACAATAAACAGAGGCTGCTCATTGTCAAATAATTCATTATACTTTTTGCTGAATTTTTCGGGAAGCGGTTTGTTGGAACTTATTTTCATAAATGTCACCCTGTTCCTGTGGAGACGTACACATTATTTAGCGGTTTATGTTTTTTCGCGCACATTATATGCAAAACTATACTGAAAGTCAATGAAATAATTGAGAATTTAAGCAAAATTAAAATATTCTCGCGCTTTGTCAATCAATGCCGAAAATCAATCACTTTTTTGTGCATAATTCACTAAACGGATACTCCGTTTCTCACTGCAAAAGCTATGCTTTTCAAATTGAAATACCGTAAATTTTTCCAACCTTTTTCACTTTCGCGTGTCTGTATAAGTGAAAGCTGCTTTCGAGGTATTACAAATGAACAAACAGGAGGCCGAAAGAATTACGACTGAATACCTTAAACCCGTTTATGGTTTTGCTCTTAAAAGATGCCGCAGTCTTCAGGACGCGGAGGATTTATCTCAGGACATTGTTCTGAGGATCTTCACTGCGCTGCTGAAACGGGAAGACATTGTTGATGTGCAAAAATATGTTTGGACGATTGCACATAATTGCCTCACTAACTACTACCGCAACAACAGTATTTCGGCAGAAGTATTGTCTA
>CAMVEX010000048.1 GCA_947166625.1 uncultured Clostridia bacterium | reverse complement strand
AAAAGAAACATTGAAACAGTATCGGCGGAACGGCAGTCAGCGGAAGAATTATATAATCCTCACTTAGAGAAACAAAAAACACATACAGCATTATCAGCATAAAAGCCGCAAAGGAAAAAATGTAATAATCACCCTCAAATGTAAAGAATAAAAACAACACTTGAAGGATCAACAAAAATGACGATACGGGCAGAGACAGCAGGAAATAAAGAAATCCTTTAGCTACGGCAAACACATTATCCTTCAGATGAGAGTGAGTTATCGAAGCCCTGACTTCGCCGGAATCACCGAAAACGGCAAGAGCTTCATTGGAGGCATCCTCCTCGCTTTTACCGAGTTTGATAAGCTCTTCGCGCTCGCAGGTAAGATGATCAAGCATTTCTTTTCGCACGGCTTTCCGCTTTTTTTCGGGAAGAATGCCGCCGCAAATATAATTAAGATAATTATCAAACGGTTGATCCTGCAAGCGACGCACCTCCCAAGACGCGATTGACGGCAACGCTGAATTCATTCCATTCCTTCTGCTTTTCTTCGAGCTGCTTCAAGCCTTTATCAGTGATCTTATAGTATTTTCTGCCGCGCCCTTCAACTTCTGTCCAGTAAGATTGAAGATAACCGCCTGATTCAAGTGAATGCAAAATAGGATAAAGTGTACCCTCCTTCATGGAAAATACGTTTCCGCTTTTCTTTTCAACGGTCTTGATGATTTGATAGCCATACATTTCTTCTTTTGACAATATGCTCAAAACAAGCAGCGGAGTGCTGCCTTTGGCAAGCTCTTTATTTATTTTCATAATTTCCTCCCGAATATCATATCGAGTATCTATGCCTCGTAATTCTATATATAGCACGATATTTCGTTTTTGTCAACAGTCATTTGAAATCGGGAATTACTTGAATCATATCGCCGCTATCATATACAAATCATTGACCCTCCCGTGAAACGGAGAGGGTCAACAGTTTAATGGATCATTCAAATGATCGTTGAATTATTGTCTGGTGTTTCAAATCCACATACTCGCGGGGTAATCCGCCCGCCGGTGGATATGGGGGTATGCGATCGCCACAGTTGATCGCGACGCCGTTTATTCATACTTCAGGCTGATTTGAGCGTCGGAATCGGAGAGGAGGCGGGTCATTTCGGTGCGGCTGAGATTTATATGGCCGAGTCGCGTATATGCCCATGAATTCGAGCCGTAAAATATTACGATCCGGTCGCCCTGATAGAGCATTATATCTCCGCTTGAAGCCGTGGTCTGTTTATCGTTTTTCGGCAGGGATGCGCCGAGCGAGCCGACCTGCTCAAACCCGCCGTATCTTGACATTTCAACGCTCATGCCCTGCGCCGACAGCTCCGCGAGAGCGGCCGCGGATTCGTTGTTTTCCCAGGTGACGAGCATTTCTTCGCCGTTGATATAAAGCCTCAGAGTTTTGCTCACGGGCTTCGCCTCCGTTTCGGTTTCAGTTTCAATTTCTGTTTTGCTTTCCGTTTCCGGATTTGTTTCGGATGTAACGGGCTCTGTCTGCGCCGCGGCGGATGTTTCGGGCGCCGTTGAGGGCTCTTCCTCTCCCCGTCCCGGGAGCCTGCCGCACGAAACGAACATATATATCGCCGTGAAAACGGCTAAAATAAAGGATATGATCTTTGTCATCATTTCAGATTCTCCCTCATAAAGGCTTCTATTTTGTCAAACGGGATTACATCAAATTTGTAATACAGATCAGTATGCACCGCTCCGGGGATGATCATAAGCTCTTTGTTGCCGGCATATTTGCTGTCTTTGACCATGGCGGCGTATGCGTCTTTGCTGAAATAGAGGGAATGGGCTTTTTCGCCGTGGATCATCAATACCGCAGAGCGGATCTCATTTGTATATCTGAGGATCGGCTGATTCATAAAACTGATACAGCCCGTCACATTCCAGCCGCTGTTGCCGCCGACGCTGCGGGGGTGATAGCCTACGGGAGTTTTGTAAAATTCAACATAATCCCTTACAAACCAAGGGGTATCATCGGTCAGCTCCTCGGGAGCGGGCAGCCCTCCGCCGAGCTTGTATTCGCCGTTTCGGAAGTCTTCGGTGCGCTGAGCGTTCATCGCCGCTTTTTTCTCATAGCGCGCCTGCTCGTTGTCTTCGCTGTCAAAATATCCGTTTGCGTTCACGCGCGCCATGTCATACATTGTCGATGTGACGGTCGCCTTGATCCGCGTATCTATCGCGGCGGCGTTAAGAGCCATTCCGCCCCAGCCGCACACGCCGATTATCCCGATTTTTTCGGGATCGACATTATCCTGAACGGAGAGGAAATCGACCGCCGCCTGGAAATCTTCGGTGTTTATATCGGGCGACGCCATATATCTCGGGCTGCCTCCGCTCTCGCCGGTAAAAGACGGATCAAAGCAGATCGTCAAAAATCCCCTTGCCGCCATCTCCTGGGCGTATCTGCCCGAAACCTGCTCTTTCACTGCGCCGAAAGGACCCGAAACGGCAATCGCCGGAAGCCTGCCCTGCGCACTTTTCGGAGCGAACATATCCGCGGCGAGGGTGATGCCGTAGCGGTTTGCGAAGGTGACCTTGCAATGATTTACTCTCTCGTCTCTCGGATAGGTCTTGTCCCATTCATTTGTCAGATTCAATTTCTCGGTTTTAATCATAATTTGTATTCTCCTTTGTCATTCTGAGCGGTCTGAAATATCAGATAATCGAGGCTGTCGAGGTTCTTTTGCCCTGCGTGAATATCGTCCAGCAGGCTTTTTCTCTTCTCTTTGAGCAGGGCGGCAAACCGGGCGGTATTGCCCTCTTCAAAAATTCTCATGCACCGCTCGGCGGATTCGCCGTCAAAGCCGGCGTCCTCAAGATTGCGGCGCAGACATTCGCGCGCGTTGCAGGCGTCTGCCAATCGGCATCTCTCCTTTGCTTTGGTTTACGGCTCAATTATACGGGATTTTTTGAGAAATATCAAATATCCATATTGCATAATTAGTTATTCTGTAATAGAATAACCGTAAGGAGTGATGATATGGAAATCAGAGTGCTCAGATATTTTCTCGAAGCCGCGAGGGAGGGAAGCATCACCCGCGCCGCTCAGCGCCTCTTCGTTTCTCAGCCGACGATGTCAAAGCAGCTCAAAGAGCTTGAAAACGAGCTCGGCGTAAAGCTTTTCGTCCGCTCAAATTACAGCATCCGCCTGACCGAGGCGGGGATGCTCCTGCGCGAGAGGGCGGCGGATATAATCGAGCTTGCGGATAAAACAAAGGATGAATTCCGCTCACTTGATGAGATAAACAGCGGCGATATTTATGTCGGCTCCGCCGAATCCGAATCGATCAGCCGGTTTACGGACGCCGTGAAATACATCCGCGACGCATATCCCGGGATCCGCTGCAATATCTACAGCGGCAATATGGAGGAGGTCTGCGAAAAACTTGACCGCGGGCTGCTCGATTTCGCGATAGTGATGAGCTTTGTGGATATCAATAAATATAATTATCTCAAGGTGCCCGCCGCCGATACCTGGGGAGTGCTGATGAAAAAAGGCGACCCCCTATCTCAAAAGGGGTCGCTTACGGTCGATGATATTCGTTCTCTGCCGCTTATCTGCTCGCGGCAGTGGCTTGAGCAGGATTTTCCGCAGTGGTTCGGCAGCGGGGCGGATGAGGTGACCGTCGCGGCTACATTCAATCTGAATTACAACGCCGCCGTGATGGTGCGCTCCGGGATCGGCTACGCCGTGACCTATGATAAACTCAACAGCACCGGGGAGGACAGCGACCTCGCCTTCCGCGAGCTTAAAGGAGTGCCCAAATCCGAAATGTATGTGATCTGGAGAAAATATCAGACCTTCACCCCCGCCGTAAAACTCGTCCTGAATGAGCTGAAGAGGAGGTTTAAGTAACGGAGCGGCGATAAAATCCCGAAGCGTACGACAGACGAAAGACTCACCTGTGGGATGATCCCTCCGGCGGGTCTTTATTTTTGCGCCGATGCGACCGATCACGCAAAATCCCCTTCATCCTTGCGGACAAAGGGGGAATTGATTATTCACGGGCATTTATTTACGATATGATTTGCCGCTCGTTATTTCAGATATTCATTCGCGTATTCCGCCAGAAGT
>CAMVEX010000047.1 GCA_947166625.1 uncultured Clostridia bacterium | reverse complement strand
ACCAATAAGTTGTGTCGGTTGAATATCCGTTGGATGACTGTTGATTTGATGACGAAGTATAACCCGTGCAATAAGGTCTGTAGCCGTCAAAGGTAACCGCTCTGTATTTAACCAAGTCAAGCGCAATATCCTGATACCTCATAAAGTCGCCGGGGGTCATCTGACCGTCATCACTTGTGCCCGTGCCGCTGTAGTAGCCGTAGCTCATCCAGCCGTCATCGCTGAGCTTTGCACTCAACGCGGCGAGGGTGTCTGCATCCTTAACCTCGCTCTGAGGATAGGTGCCGTATTCGAGCGTGTCGCCGACGGAGTAGCTTTCTTCCGCCGTCGCCACAGTGCCGCCGAGGGCAACAGTGCCGAGGAGAAGCAGCGCGCTGAGTAAAACAGATAAAACTTTTTTCGCATTTTTCATAATTCTTCCTCCAAATTGAATATTCGGATAACAAATTTAACTTATGAATATATTTTAACACATAGAGTATATTGATTTCAACAGATTTATTGTAACTTGACCCGGCTTTATTTTTCTGTAAAAGAAATGCGGCGTCATATTTAAAAATCTAACCGTAACCGAAAGCAAAAACCCCTTCAAATACGAAGGGGTCATATCGGCAAATATGATGTTTTAACCGCAAAAATCAATAATGAGCTCTGCCGCATTCGCAATATTGTTTTATGCCGAAAATTTTATTGAAGAAATTCACAAAATTCCAGACGAATTTTATAAATCTGTTTTGAGAATGGCAAAAGTGATCGCAGATCTTGCCGACAACTGTACCGCATGCGTCGCATCTGCCGTCAAAATCAAAATCAGTATGACCCGAAGCGGGAATAATTTTGCCGCAGACAGAGCAGACTGCGCTTTGAGTGCAGGATGGATGAGTCTTGCTCCCTGAGTGGTCACAGGCGGGCTTTTCTGCACCGTCTTCAAAAAACAAGCCGAAATCACTGAACTCGGCGGAAAATCCGGAATTGCCTTTGTTACCGATAGAAATTAAAGCATCGGTAACATTTTTGAAATCGGTCTTTGACAAATCGAGAGGCAAAGAAAAGCTTTGCCATTCGCCGGTAAGCTGAATCGTCTGCTCAAAAAATCCGTATTCCGAAGGAATGAGATTAAAAGCCACGCGCGCATTCTGCGCCGACCCGGCAGATGATTTAGCGCGGAAAGTAAATCTGTATTTACCCGAGCCGCAACGCAAAACCTCATCTGTGACAAAGCATTTCATTCCAGCAGCGGAATAAGCCGAATCAACATTCAGCTTGTAAACACGGGCTCCGCCGGAGAGCGAAGCGGTCAAATCAGACTCATAGCAAATCATTTCCGTCCAGCAGCTGAATGAACTCGCATTGTCTTTAATGAGATTATCCGTTTTATACGGGGGCTTACTGAGCAAAACCGAGCCTTTTGCTTTGTCATAGACGGCATCGACACCGAAAGAGCGTAAATCGCTCAATCCGATAAAATAATTACCGTCAACCAAAATCAAGCCGGAATAATTCTTTATACCGAGTTTGCCCAAAACAGAGGAAGGCAGAAGAATGCCGCTTTCATTCTCAATGGGGCAGCCGGGCAGAAATGTTTCGGAGCTGCCGATAAAAATCTTGAAAGGATATATATAATCCGCCACATAACTCACGGGAAGGATATTTATATCATGAACACCCGAATTTGAGAAATTCATCGTGACCGAATCCGTCGGGGCGCTGTAAATCAAATCATTAACGGAGCCGACAGCCTTACCGTCAATGTAAAAATCATTGAAATCAAGTCTATAACCGCTTGCGGGATATTGATCATGAGAATCGGCAGATATAATAACCGATGTGCCTTCGGAAGGAGCTGTTACATAAGGAGTACCGCGGGGAGAAACGATCGAAGTATCGTTAAAAGTGAAGTTTTTTGCGGGCGAGCCTTGATTATGAGCGCGAAACAGCCACGGAAAAGAGGTAACATCGGAGCAATCAAGCCCGTCAAATATGATGTTTTCGATTTCGGAGCCCTCTCCCGAAGCGCCGTACCAATTATTTACACATCCTTCATCACAGCGAAAAACATAAGAATCGCGGAAAGTAACGGTGCCGTAAATACTGCTTTGAGGAAAAAACGCCGCGCAGGTGGTGCCGATTATATTATTTTCAAATAAACTGCCGCCGCAGTCGCCTCCGAAAACTATCGCGTTATCACCGGCATAAATAAAATTACCGGTCACATTTATATTTCTGCTCTCAAAAACGGAAAGCCCGTCGGTACACATGGTCGCCGCAAGGATTTTAACATTTTTAATTGCGGAACGGTCGCAGAGCCAGCCGAGGGTAAGAGAATAATTTTGAGAATCAATCAGTTTGATATCACTGACCGAGCAATCCATTGAGCCGATAAGCACAAAGAACTTATCCGGAGCAGAACGTATATCGGCGGAGAATATATCGGAATAAGGATCGAGAATGATGCCGTGGCCGAAAATTCTGACACCGGGAGTCTCCGCTCTCACCCTCGAATTCAATACACAGCCGGGAGCAATATAAACGGAAGTGACGGGATGCTGAGTATCATTCACGGGAGTAATGATCGTTTTGCCGCCCGATAAGGATTTGACAAACGAGGTTTTACCGTCAATCACCAAATAATCGCCGCCGCTCACCTCACTCCATTTATCATCAATGATGAGAGCGGAGCCGTCATTTACGCAATAATCGCTATCTTCCGGTTTATCCGCAAAAACGGACAAAATCGAATTATCATCAGAATCAAGCCGCAGGATAAAATGATCATCCGGTTTGGAAACGGTAACGGAAACAACTCCGTCATTGAAAGAAGCCGGGAAACGCTTTGCGCTCGGGATAACCGAATAGCTTTCAAAATCTCTTTTGACGCGAATATTGACAGTCACCGGGTCGCCGGAAAATGCAAACTCGCAAAATCTTCTGTGCATATCGGGTCTTGCGGTGCGGTCCCCGAGCAGAGTGGATGAATTGCATCTGTCATAAACAATCAACGGAACGGTTGTATTATTTTGAGTAACCGAAACTTCATATTCATAGCATCTTGAAATCCTGCTGTCATAAGCAGGATAAGCGGTGAGTACATTCTCCTGAGCCGCAGATTTAAGAGGCAAAAGAGTAAATAACATGACCGCAGCGACAAAACACATAATAATTCTTTTAATGATACTCATTTTTTCACCTCCCGTAGGTGAATGATATAACACGGTAATATTCTTTTTTTACGGAATTAAAAATCAGCCGATTTATGCGCATCTCAGTTTTGAGCGGCGCTCCACCATTCTGTATATGCGTCGGGATAATTGGTCTTAAAGCCGGCAACGCCCATATCGCAGATCTTTTGCCACCATTCGGGATAATCGCCGAGATTTGAAAAAACTTTAATTCCCATCTCTTCAAACATTTCGACATCTGATTTTGTAAATGCTTCGTTATTGAGCCCGACTTCCCATAAATCGGAGCGCTTGACAAAATCCATGGTGCGCTCATTTATAAAGCGGATATTGGCACCGAGACGAAGACCGTCGGGTTTGCCGTTAAAACGATAATGCTCCTGCATCTCTTCGAGGACTTCCCAATTTCCGGAAAAAAGGATATATCTTGAAACATTGGGCGAATCGGCGAGGATTTCATCCATTCTCGGGCACATACCCTTGCATTTGAATTCGACCTCGATATTCATATCGTAATCAACCGTTGACAGCCACGCATCAAATTCGGGAAAAGTGATCAGATGAGTTACTCTGTCTTCACGATAATCGGGCGGTGTGATCATCCGGCGGCCGCCGTCATGCTCAGTCCACGGATAAGGAGGATATTTAAGTTTAAGCGCATCGCGATACGGAATATCAAATTTCTTAATTTCGGCGGCAGTCATATCGGCGAGCCTGTCTCTGTGCCTCTCAAAAGTCATATAACCCATATCGCCGTTGTGAGTAACGATTATTTCACCGTCACCGCTGAGCTGAATATCAAGCTCGATTCCTTCGCAGCCTAGCTCGGCGGCTTTTTTGAAGGCCTCAAGAGTGTTCTCGGGCGCAAATTGAGTAACGCCGGTGTGGGCAAAGCGCATGGGCATTCCGCAGTAATCTTTAGTCACCTAAATAACCTCCAAACAAGTTTGTATTCTGTATTGAATTTTACTAAATTTCGGAAATATAGGGCAGTTCCATATCGCAGCGAATTCTGTGATTTTTCAAAGTCAATCATCATTTCTTAAAATTTCTATTTGTAATGTTTATTTGCTTTATCAGTCAAGCCATTGACTGTCAAGCCATGCTATCCTTCCGTTAATGAAATCGGTTAGATAATCAACATTGGATTGGAACGTTTTTCTCTCGCGGAAACCGCTCGGATCTTGCCAAATATAATGTCCCAAAATTCTGAAACGTTGAAAATTAAGCTGCGCAGATACTCTTATCTCATCTGCTTTTTCTTGTAAATCATTGTTTGCAAAATCAGAAATATCATCACGCTTTTCGGCCCATCTGTCCTTAACTTTTTGATTAAACGCAGGATCCCGGAACAAACGCACATACCAACCTGCCTTAACGTGGAAGTTCTCAGTTTTTGCTAA
>CAMVEX010000046.1 GCA_947166625.1 uncultured Clostridia bacterium | reverse complement strand
AGTTTTTTCTCCATTTTTGTCAACTCGCCCGGGCGTGTCGTGTATGGCGGGGTTTAGGCGGGTGATGGATTTGAGATATGTCCTTCGCGAATTCCTTTTGTTGACGATGAAGGAACTGCGCCAAAAGTAATCCGGCGATAATACAATTTACCTATTGACTGAATGGGTAATTGAATGTATAATTTAGCAAAAAAATTTTAAGTGAGGCAACATGAAAGAATATATTATTAAGGAAACAAGAGACTTTCTTTCTCTTTCCACCCTTTTTAATCAAAGCGGAATGGGAGTCAAAATAGAAGAGCGAATGCCCGAAAGAATCATCAAAATGTGGCGTATGGACGACCCCGAAACAGGCGCACTGATGGCGGCCTCAACCTTTGAAAAACGCGACGGTGTTTACACTCTCGGAGACATTGCCGTGAGGAATGACCTTCATAAGAAAGGCTACGGCAAAATAATGCAATCTCTGGTTTTTGAAGAAGCCAGGAGGGCAGGAATAAAAGAGGTTTGGGCGTGTGCGAAGGAGCCGGATTACTATCTGAAATGCGGCTGGCAGAAAATGGCGTGGGATGAATCGCCCAACATAGCTGTTTACTGTTCCTCCTGCGGAAAGCGCGGCACGATATGCCACCCCGAAATAATGAAATACACTCTTTGAATTTAAGCGGAAACATAAAAATCCGCACGGAGATAATATATGAAAGCCGAAAACCTTTTTGTTGAATTTGATTCGGACGAGCCCGATTCTTCACCGGAAATATACGAACTGAATATAATCAGCGGCGGCTCCCGTCTTTACGGTTACCTTCTTACTCCGGACAAACGCGCCGGCAGTCCATGCCCCGCCGTGATAATGTCTCACGGTTTTCCGGGTTACACCACTAACAACGACCTTGAGCTTGCCCTGATGAGAAGCGGGTGCGCGGTAATACACATGAATCACCGCGGCGCCTGGGGAAGCGAAGGAAACTATCTCTTCACAAACCTTAAGGATGACCTGATCGCCATCGCGAAATGGGCGCACAACCCTGCCATCGCGGAGCAGTATGACATTGACACGGACAACATATTTCTCGTCGGCCACAGCATGGGCGGCCAAACCGTGCTGAATGCCGCAAAAGAACTCCCTTTCATACGCGGTGTTGCCGCGATGGCGGCATACGATATCGGTGCGGCATTCCGTTACAAGCTCGAAAAAGAGCTTTTCCTGATGATTGAGACCGAGGGACAGTGCCTTAAAATGAACTCGGCAAGCGAGGTTTACGAAAACGCTCTCTTGAACCACGACGGGCTGAGCATCCTGAACCGCGCCGAACTGCTGTCACAGCGTAACGTGTTGCTGATCGAGGCATCGTTCGACACGGTTGCACCGGCGGATAAAATGATGAAGCCGCTGTTTGAAAGGCTCAAAAAGCTCAGTGCGTGCGTAAAATATGAATCTCTTAAATGCGGACACAGCTTTGCCGGGCAAAGAATGAAACTTGCCGAAATACTCGGCCGCTGGATCGAAAACACGGTGCAGTGAGCGATCTCCACCGGGCATAAACGGCTTGCATTTATCAGGCGATACGGACAAAAGGACTTGCAGAGGGCGGGTGTTCATAAAAAAGTAATGCCTCAAAAAGCGATCTTTGCACATCTTGTGCAGGCATTCCTCCTCGAAATACAGCAAGTATTCCTCGTCGTCAAGACCTGCAAATCTGCACAAATCTCATCTTTTTGAGGTGCAAAGCAGTTTTCTCGTGAAAAATAAGCCGCAGAACAAGGAAGGCTTGCGAAAGCATACTTTGTGTATGGTAAGCAAATCTGACGATGTTCCGCGGCTTTAGTTTTCCGTGAAAACCAATACTGTTTTACGAATACCCGCCCAAGGGCAGGTCCTTTATTTTTGTAACGAAAACGGGACGGCCGGGATGTATATATCTTTGAAAACGGGGCGCTGAGGGGATCGCCCCTACGATGCTCCGCATATCCTTGCGGCGGGTTACACTGTATAACCGCCATATTATGCACTTCATATAATATGATATATTATTGACTTTTTTCCATTATTAAATTATCATTATCGGTGCAAGAAGTTTCCCGGAGTTATCCGCGGAAAAATTGATTTATGTGAGATGAAAAATCATGAATTTAGTTAAAAACACCGTTAAAATAGGGCTTGAGAAGCCCGTAAAGCTGCTCCATGTGACCGATTCGCATCTCTGCCTGGCGGATGAGAGAGATAATGAGAGAAAGCACGCTCTTGCCGAAAGGCTCGGGGATTCCAATAAAGAAATCTATCTGAATGAACAGATCGAATACGCCGAAAAGAACTGCGATCTGCTGGTCCATACGGGCGATCTGATGGATTTTGTTTCTTACGCCAATGTTGACAGAGCCCGCGAGATCGTCTCGAATGAGCATATTTTTTTCATAGCCGGCAATCACGACTATTCTCAATATGTCGGGGAGGCGTGGGAAGACAACGCCTACCGCATGAACAGCTATATGCAAATGGGATACGGGCTCGGAGTGCCCATGTTTTTTAATTCGAGGACGGTCGGCGGAGTTAATATCGTCGGCATAGACAACAGCTACTATCTGTTTGCCGAATGGCAGCTTTACCGGCTGAAAAAAGAGGCGGAGAAGGAGCTGCCGATAGTGCTTGCATTTCACGACCCTCTGTTTGAGCAGTCACTCTATGATTATCATTTTGAGAATGTGCCCGGGGACTGTGCCTATCTTGTGGGCTGCGACGAGGAGCATCTGCTTCGTTACAGCGAATTCAGAGCGGTTCAGCAGCGCCCCGATGAGCCTACCCTTCGCATGATAGAATATATCAAAAGCGAGCCTCTCATAAAGCTGATACTGACCGGTCACCTGCATTTTAATTATGAGAGCAATATCACGGATTCTCTGCCGCAATTCGTTACCGGCGGCGGATATGACGGAGAAGCAAGAGAAATAACGCTTATCTGAGACGGTCGGCGTCATTCGTTTTAATTTCACGGGAGTTGGATTTATGATATATTTGAAATCTCTGCTTTGCCTGATTCAGGCGCTTTTGATGATGGTTTCATCCTTTTCGGTTTATGATTCAAACTTCAAGCTTTGGGTTGACAGGGGGGCGCTTGCATTGACCTCGGTTAAGGATTTCGGATTTGACGCGGCGGATGCGGATTCGCTGATTATCACCGACGAAGAAAAAGCAAAATGCCGCGAATGGTATAACACAAACATCCTTACGGACACTTCGCCCGCATATAACTTCACGATCGGCGGAAAATCCCTGAGAAAGAATTTGCAGGATTGGGATATTACCGTTGGCGCTGAGGGCGCCGAGGGCGAAAAATTCAGGCACGGTAAAACATCGTATATTACTCTCGCTCATAAAGAAAGCCCGGTCACGGCGACGGTTGAGGCGACGATATATGAGGATTACGCCGCCTGCGAATGGACGGTATTCATAAAGAATAACGGCAGCGAAAATTCACCTGTCATAAAGAAATTCCATGCGGCGGACTGCACTCTTGACACCGGACTTTCTCAGGTGTATTTCAGCAAGGGCAGCGATCCGGCTCCCGACGATTTTGAGCTGATGAAATCCGCCGTGAGCCCTGCTCCGATGATCTTTAATTCAAACGGCGGCAGGAGCGAATCTTTCCTCCCCTACTTCAATATCAAAGGCAACCGTGGCGGCGTTGCAGCGACCGTTGGCTGGACGGGTCAATGGTACGCTTCGCTCAGTCAGACGCTCTCAGGCGTTAAATTCAAGGCAAAGCAGGAATTCTTTGACGCATATCTCACACCCGGCGAAGAGATAAGGTCTCCGCTCGTCTCTCTCTCATTCTATGACGGGAAGAATCCCCTGAAGGGCTTCAATTCTCTGAGAGCCTGGGAGAAGGATTGCGTTTATCCCGAAAGCATAAAACCGCTCAACGGATATGTGATAGCGAATGAATTCTCGACCCTCACAAGCGATGATTTTATTGAAATGATTAACTCCATAGACGAGGATATCCTTGATCAGACGGATTATTTCTGGATGGACGCCGGCTGGTATAAATATGACGAGGGCTGGCACGACGGAGTGGGCAACTGGATCCCGAATGAGGAGAGATTCCCCGAAGGAATGAAGCCGTTTACGGATCTTATCGCCGAGAAGGGCAAAAAATTCCTCCTCTGGTATGAGCCCGAAAGAGTGCGCGAGGGCACATATCTCTATAACGAAGGGCTGAAGCACCCGGGCTGGACCATTCAGAACGGCGATAATATCATGTGGAATCTCGGCGAGGACGGCGCCTGCGAATTCCTTTCGGAATATATCTCCGCTTCTCTCATTGATAACGGAGTCACCATGTATCGCCAGGATTTCAACTTTGACCCGCTCGCATACTGGCAAAAGGCGGATGAAGAATTTTACGGCGGCAGAGAGGGAATCTGCGAAAATCACTATGTGACAAATCTCTATAAATATCTCGATTATCTTATTCGCGCCGTTGACGGGCTGATAATAGATAACTGCGCGAGCGGCGGCAAAAGGCTCGACACCGAGATGACTCGCAGAAGCCTTCCGCTGTGGAGAAGCGACTACAACTGCGGCGACGAAAACGGGAACATAAAGCCGGATGTGCTTGAAGCCACGCAGTCAATGACCTACGGGCTTTCGTGCTGGCTCATATATTCGGGAACTAACCGTATGTTCCATTCGCGCTATGCCTCGCGCTCGGTGATCCTCACGAATCAATCGGTCTATGAGCCCTCCGCGGATGAATACGATGCATATTCCGAAATTTCGGAATATATGACCCGCAATTATTATCCGCTCACATACGGCGGCACAAAGGCAGACAGATACCTTGCCATGCAGTTCGGCGACCGGGACGAAGGCGCGGCGCTGATCTACAAGCGCGAGAAGGTAAAGGATATCGAATATCTGCTCAGGCTCAACGGGCTTGAGGCTCAGAAGAATTATCTGATAACGGATTTTGACGATCCCGATTTCCGCGTGACAATGAGCGGAGACGAGCTGATGAATAAGGGCATCGTGATCGGCATAAACGAAAGCCCCGCCGCGGCGATAATCCGATACCGCGCAGAATGATCGGCATTACAGATAACACGATATGTGTTCCATTTCAAAAACGGAGCCGGTTTTTTCGGCTCCGTTATCTTGAATTTGCGTATTTCAGGTGTTACTATATCTCCGTTGTGAAAGGAGAAAAGGATATGAAAAAGATTAAAATTACCGCTCAAATTTTTCGGAGAGATGCTCCACATTCTCTCGGTCATAAGAGGATTTTTTACCTCTGTTTTTGATTTCATAGCTCTGCCGGTAAAGGGCTGAGCCGCCATTTGAAATAAAAAAGTGATTTGTCAAACTAAGTGCAACACTTTTTGAGTTCAATATCCCACAAAAACT
>CAMVEX010000045.1 GCA_947166625.1 uncultured Clostridia bacterium | reverse complement strand
ATCATAATGCCCTCACCTGATCGGTAAAGGGAGTAAATAAAAATCGCCACACCCGCCCCTTTGGGGCACCCTCTCCGATCTCGGAGAGGGCTACGAGGTGCGACTCATTAACTTTGTAATCAATAATTTGCACACTATAAATAATAATTCATCCACGGGATGAGGCGCATTGTCCTCCTGCAATCGGCAGAGGGTGTATATAAAAAAACGGCCCGCATAAGCGAGCCGTGATTTATTAAGGATTATTTGTTGTTACTTACGCAGCCTTTTTCTTGGTGCAAACATAAGCAGCAGCGGCAGCAACGGAAACAGCTGCGAAAGCAGCGATGCCCATTGAGGAGGAACCGGTGTCGGCTGTGGGAGCAGCGTCGGTGGACTCAACAGCTTCGGTCTCTCTGTTGCCTGCATAGAGATCCTTGATCTTCTGCTTGAGGGTGTTGATGAGGTTGTGGATCGTGGTGAGAATGTCGCCGACGATGGGGAGAGAAGCAACCTTGGCTTCGAGATCGCTGATAGCGCCTGCAACGTCAGCCTGAGCTGCGCCGCCGGTAAGTGCGCTCTCTACAAGGTCAACAAGACGAATGATGATGTCTTCGATAGCATCCCACCAGCCTGCGTTGGTCTGGAAGATGTGGAGAAGTCTCTCAACGATGCCGGAAGCGGTGAGATCAAAGAACGGAGTGTTCTTCGCAGCTTCTGCAGCGGCAGCGGCTTCTTCGTCAAGGTGAGCGTTGTAAGCTTCAGCGTCGGTGAAAATCTTTCCGCAATCAGCGCACTTGTAGCCTTCGCCGTTGATGTTGACGTTGGTGGTGTCTTCAGCAAAAGCAAGAGCCATGCATGAAAGAGCCATAACAAGTGCAAGTACGATTGATATTACCTTTTTCATTGGAATCATTTCCTTTCGTGTTTGATTTCGTGTGTTATTTTGCGAAAAATTACTCTGTAATAATATCACGGACTGTAACAATTGTCAATACTTTTTGTAACATTTTTGTAACCGTTTTAACAAATTATGTATAAATGATAAAATCTTTTCAAAACGGCACGGTTATTTGTGGATAGGGCACAGTTCCGCATCGTTGGGATGAGATTGGAATTTTTACCGTGTAAATTTGTTTGTTTTCAATTGCACCCTTGCCGAGTCACCGTAGGTGCGGATATCATCCGCCTGCCATAGGGATATGCGGAGCATCGTAGGGGACGGTCTCGCCTGTCGGCTCGGTCGGTGCTTCTGCCTGCGGCAGAGGTCTCCACCGGAGACCCGCACCCCTCGGCATCCCGTTATCAGGATATGCAGAGCATAAAAAATCAGCAATCAGCAGTTGCGGGTCGCTTTACTCCGATTATATTTGCTTGAAATTGATATTTACGATAAACGGATAATGTTTTGAAATACACGCCTTAACCCGCGGGCGGATGATATCCGCCCCTACGGCGATCAAAGGCGAGAAGCCTTATGCTTCAAGGGAGTAATATTTGTAATCTGTTATCTGTTGTCAGATATCCAATCGCCACACCCGTCACGACTTCGCCGTGCCACCTGCCCCCTCAGAAACATAGTCGCCCTGCTTGCTTGAAGCGCTGCGCATTGCTCCTTGTTTCTTCACCTCACTCGTGCCCTCTTGCGGTGCCCGGAGACTCGCCGCTTCGCGGCTCGCTTTCCGACCGCTGCGCCAACAAATGCTCGCTTCATCCGCCACCGGCGGCGCTCGTATGTGTTGCCCGCTGCATCGTCCACAGGACGCGCTTCGGTGGTTCGCCCCCGGTCTCGGAGAGGGCTAATGCTCCGCATATCCTTGAAAACGGGGCGCAGAGGGTGCGGGTCTCCGGTGGAGACCTCTGCCGCAGGCAGAAGCACCGATCGAGCCGACAGGCGAGACCGCCCCTACGATGCTCCGCATTTCCTTGAAAAGACACGTTCAAAATAATCGCTCATTTTTGGGATGAGGCGTATTGCCCTTATCTATTCGGTAGCGGGTGCATATAAGTATCGCCACACCCGCCCCTTCGGGGCACCCTCTCCGATCTCGGAGAGGGCTGCGTGGTGCGACTTATTAATTGAGCAATCAATCATTTGCAAGTTTAAAATACTTACTTATTTTAATGATGAATCACACTCCCCCAACCCGATCAGTAACGGGTGACAACAAAAAACGGGCGGATAATATCCGCCCCCCTACGGTGGTAAATTGCGTTTGCGAGTAATATAATTCGGGATAATATGCGGGGATGGATGACGGGTACGTTATATGAAAGCGATTTTTCTGTGAAAAAGCGGACTTGCGATATTGACTTTTTTCCAACACAGTATATAATATAATAGTTAAACTGGAATACTATATATTTGGTGAAATTTAGGGGGAGCAAAATAAAGGAGGCAGATCCATGAATTTCAAGGAGAAAAAGATGAAAGTTTCCAAGAAGCTGATGTCATTGGTGCTTTGCGCGGTGATGATTTTCGGAGTGTTCGGCTCCGGTCTTGTCGCTTATGCCGATGTCACTCTCAGCGGCGGCGATACTCAGACCCACACCGTCGCGAACTATCAATCTGCTTATGACACATATAAGAGTGAATACGGTGATTTGGGTAAGTATATTACTGCTTATTCAAATATCGTCGTGCCCGGCCTTAGCCAGGCGGATAATATGATTCCGCAGGGCTTGACTTATTGGGAAGCAAAAGACTGGATACTTATTTCCGCTTACAGCGCCGATAAATCTCAAGCGAGCGTTATTTATGCTGTCCGTTCCGAAGACGGCAATTTTGTGGCTCAGTTTAATCTCAAGGATTCCTCCGGAAATAACATTACGGATCATGTGAGCGGTATCGCTTTTTCGGGAAAGAATCTTTATATAGCCTCTGCTAACTCTACCATTTCATATATTCCCGCTTCGGCTCTTGATGTAGTTGCCGGTACGGTCAAGAATGTCACATACTCCGCTACAATTGATTTTGCCTCCGAATTAAACGGCGCGAATACCTCTTATGCTTCGTTCGGCGACGGAACGCTTTGGACAGGCAATTTCTATATTGAAGGCAATTCCTCTTATGACACAAAGGCAAATGCAGAGAGCGGCTCAATGCTTCTCGGCTATAAGCTTCAGGGCTCCGATTCCGCATCTGAGTGGAATTCTCTCGTTGCTCTTGCAGGCAATCCCTCCTATGTCATTCCCCTTGACAGCTACGGTGTGAATAAAGTTCAGTGTGCCACCGTTTCGGGCGGATACTGCTATATCGGCACCTCATACGGCAGGAAAAACGATTCAAATATGTATGTTTTCCGTGTTGATCTCACCAAGAGCAACGGAACCATCAATGTCGGCGGTAATTCCAAGCCCAAGATCCCGATGAATAATGTCGCTACCTTCAAGCATCTTCCGATGACAGAGGGTCTTCATGTTTTCAACAATGTTCTTTTTAATATTTTTGAATCCGGCGCTTGGGAATATAACGGAAGCACGCCCTCCAGCGTTTCAAAGAATCCGACGGACTGCCTCTGGTCATTTGATATTTCCGCCCTTCTCGAAGGCGGCAATCTGTATAAGGCTGCGGATGTTACGATTCCCGATCTTACCTTCGTCGTGCCCGAGGTGATTTATCTTGCGCCGCAGGCAAACGCGCAGACCGCCGCGACCTCATCAACATTTCAGTATTATGTGAATAACAACAACGATTATTCAGTTAAAACGACTTATCAGGAAACGACGGGATATATCCATACAAACAGAGCAGGCACTCTCACCGCAAAATTTTACAATGAAGAATTAGGCTCGTTGCTATCCGGCGGCAGTGTTACTGTTGCGAATTCAACCGGAGCGACCGGTAACGGAGTAAATCTGAGCAGCGGAACATCGAATATCACTGCGGGCACCTCTCCGTCCATAGCGGCTTCCGCAAAAGGTTATTATATCGAATGGTGCCTTTCATATCACGATGATGTTGACGGCAAAGATAAGGCCGCTTACGCATACACTTATGTTTATAAACCGTATTTTTATCCGGCTTTTGCTGCCACAAGATGCTATAATGATAGAGGTGTTGAGAGCGATCTTCAATCAATGGCATGGATTTCCGGCATTAACGGCAGTGCCGAAAACGGCGGTCGAGGGATAAATACCGGCAACTTTTCACCGATGTCAGGTGTGTTGACTGTTCCGACAAACAGTGAAAATAATGGTGGAAATTCACAGGATACTGACACTTATCACTATGAAACGCATACACCTAAAACCGGTAATTTTCAGAACTATTCTGCCGGAACCGGTGACGGTAATGTCAGCTCGCAGGCTGTTTCTCCGAAAGGATATTTATATGTTGATAGTTCCCGTTACACTAATTTTAACCAAATTCCTAACGTCAAAATCGGATATTTGGTTTCCTATGTAAATGAAGGTAGTGCCTCTACATCAAACAGATGGTATGGTCATTACATTTCTGACTTTTCTGCAACATATTCATCAAGTTTTACTTCCGGCACACAAAAAGATAAAACTTTTTATACAGCAGACAGAGGAACATATATTGTGTCAGATACATCTAAGGAGGAAGATGGCGCGAGCAGAGCGTACAGCAGACCGAGATTAGTTTACAATGACATATGGAATAAAATTGTACCTTCGCTTACTTCTACAATTGCAATTAAAGGAGCAGCTCGATTTGGTACAACGAAGTCAAGTAACGGCAGAAACTCTAGCGCAAATAACTCGAACATTGTTGTTGTAGATGTCACTGTATCCGACAAATCCTCCCTCCGTACAGCCGTGGCAAACGCTACTAAAGCTATGGCAAAGCTCGGTGTCAAATCCGCTGCCAACGGTGTACTTCTCTCGTGTTATTTCGATACCGATACAGATTACAAATGGACGGCTTTTGCAAGCGCCTATAAATCCGCCGTCATAGCTCTCACCAAGCTTGAAAGCACCGATAATTTCAATACTCTCGCGTCAAACCTCAACAGCGCTCTTGCCGCTCTCTGCACAAAGATTTCCTTTGACGGCAACGGCGGCACGCTCTCAAAAACCGATAATAAATTTGTAACTATAGGCACGGCTCAGAAGGTTAACTATACGCCCTCAAATGACGGCTACAGCGCAACTGCCCCCGAGGGTTACGAGTTCTCCGGCTGGAGCACCGACGCATCCGCTTCATCCGGCTCCTCAACCGTTTCTGTCGGTTACAATAATATCGTTTACGCAATTTATACCAAAAAGAGCTATACCATTACTTATAATGCCGACGGCGGCTCGGCGGTAGCGGATAAGACCGTAAAATATGATGATCCGCTTCCCTCTGCGGAGTCTTCAAAATCGGAATATATACTTGCCGGCTGGACTTATGTGAAGACCGGAACAAGCGAAGCATATAACGGAACAACGATGCCCGCATATAACCTGACGGCAACAGCCCAATGGCTTCGCCCTGCCGAGGATGATGTATTTGTCATAGACAGCGGACTTAAAACGAGCCTTGATGTTTCCGCGAATGATACGGTCAAAACCGTCAAGGCGGTCAACGGCGACGGAGCAAACCTTGAAAACGGCACCGTATATTTCAAGCCCTCCGCCATTATGAACGGAAAAGCTCAGTTTACTTATACCGTTGAATATGAAGGCACAGACTACACCGCGCAGGTGACGGTCATCCCGGCCACGAGCGTATATTATGAAGAAGACAGTGAGTTTGTCACATTCAACGGCGGCTGGACTGATGCAAGCACAAAGGTCGAAAAGGTTGCCGATACGGTATCCGATGTTTACGGCGGCCTGAGCGCTTATGATAATGCGGATTCGACCACATATTCTCTCGGCAACGCAAAGATGGTGACCGTTGACAGTGTGAATAAAGGCGACAAAAATCTCAACGCTCAATTCACTTTCACCGGCACGGGCTTTGAGGTCTATTCCATGACGGACAGCACAAGCGGCCTGGTGCTCATTGATATAAAAAAATCGGACGGCACAGAATTCCCGACCACAATGGTAAATACCTATCTCGGATATTCCTACGGCCCGCTTTACCTCAATGAAAGCACAAATGAAATCACCCTCAATGCAAGCGGAAATAAGCCGGTTTATTATACGGATGATACCGGAGCCGGTACATTCTATATTGGCGATTATACAAAATCACATACTTCCACCAGAGGAACTACCGATAATACTGTCGGCACCGTTCAGGCAAACGGCTGGGTGCAGGAGAATAACGGAAGCCTCTATCAGGTGCCCGTAATCAGCAGAATGGATTTGGAATACGGCACATACACCGTTACCATATCCCCGAGATATTCAAAGATGCAGTCCGGCGGCAGAAGCGAATACAGCTTTTATTTCGATTCCGTGAGGATCTACAATCCCGTAAATCCGTCTGATTCGTCTGATTCGGCAAATGATGTTTACAAGGCAGCGAATGAATACAATCCGCAGTATAAGGTCATCAGAGATCTGCTTATCTCAACAGACGCCACAAATACGGAAGGAATAGCTCTCATAGATAAAAAGGGAGAATCCGTCATGATTGAGGACTACGAGCAGGTAGGCCCCAAGAATGAAACATATATCACGGCAGGTCAGTCAATAGGCTTTAATCTCA
>CAMVEX010000044.1 GCA_947166625.1 uncultured Clostridia bacterium | reverse complement strand
TAAGTCCGCTGTCTATGACAAATACATCATCCTCGGCAGGGCGAAGCCATTGGGCGTAAAGATTTACGGTGCCGTCGCTTACGGTTGTAAGATTGCTGACTGATTTACCGTCTGTATATGCTGTGCCGGAGCCGTCGGCTTCGGTATTCCAGCCGTTAAAGGCATAACCCGTTCTGCTGAAGCTGTTTGCGGTGAGATTCTGTGCGGTGCCGTATGTGAAGGGCTGATCGCTCATAGTGCCACTGCCGCCGTTTGAATCGAAATGAACGGAATAAGTTATATATTCGGTAACGGAATGTCCGCAGACGGAGCAGGTTTTTGTCTTGGTGCCGTCTGAGTTATCGACAAAACCTGTGTAAGAATGATCGAGCTGAGCCGCTACAGTATCCGCCTGAGTGATTACATGAGTTGCCGCCGCGTCGCTGAAATATTTTCCGCAGGCTGAGCAATGCCAGTATTCAATGTTACCTGCATGCTGACAGGTCGCCGCAACGGCAGCGTGATGCTCGAGGTTTTTATGATTTGTGGGAGTTTTGCCTAAATTCTCAACATAAGTCTGAGTAGTAAGATTGGAATCGCTGAATGTTGCCGTATAAGTTTTTTCGCCGTCAACATTACAGGTGGATTCGGTTGTAACTGCGCTTGTTACGGATGCGTTTACGGTTTTGGCATGTTGCGGATTACGTGTACAGGTAATAGTTGCAGTACATGACGAATGATCCTGACTCCAGGTATAAACCGCGTGAGCGTAATCCCAGCTATGGCCGAGCGCGGTATTCGGCGCTTCGAAGGTATCCGTCGGATGGTTCGCACCGCAGCGATCGCACCACTTATGATAAATCGCATTGCTCTCGCAGGTTGCGGCGGCCTTCAAATGGTTCGCGTTGACTGTTGTCACCCAGTGATGTCCGAGCGCACTCGTTGCCTCCGACTTCACATAACTGCATTCTAAGCAAGTACGACTGTGCGTGCCGCCATCAGTACAGGTCGCCGTATCTGCCGACCAGTCACTAAAGTTATGTGCCGTAGCAGTATATTTAGCTTTGACAGCTCTTGTCTGTTTACCTGAAGTTAAATTTTTATAACTGTCGCCTCCTGTCCAATCATCAAAAGTATAGTGATTGGTATCATCGGGAGCTTTAGTCGGATTTGTAGTAGGTGTTGTTGCGCTGTTGCCGTAATCAACTGTCTGCTCGGATTTCAAAACGGTTGTTCCGTTTTCATCATAGAATGTGACTTTGTAATCGAAGGTTATGACACTAACTGTTTTTGTTCCGGTTGCAGAGCCGCAAGTTTCGGTAATTGTTATATCATAATCATTCTTAGCGTTACCGTTGCTGTTAACCGAAAGTTTATTATTCGCAAATGATACGCCGGTATGAGAGCTTGCAGATAAACTTGCATCCTGATACCAGTTGACACCGTACTGATCTTTAACTGTGCCCGCCGAAAAAGCAGATGTATAGTTGGTAGAAGTGCCGTCGGTGGGAACATTGAGAGTTGAGTCCCCGCCGGTTATGGCTGTTATTGAGGTTGCTTTGGGATATTTTGATGAATCAATGGTTAATGTCTTAGTTCCTTTATTCGTACCCCATTCATAAGAATAACATTGAACACTTCCAATCTCATGCCACTCATCATCATAATACAAATCCAAATAGATGTATGCATCCATTTTTCTATGAGTGATTCCACCACCAAAACTGTATGTATATGTCACCTTAGTCGGAAACTGCGAAGTTTCTTTTTCGCTAAAAGGATACCTATTTTCATTTTTCCAATTAATTTTGTAATTGTTATCGGTGGAAGCAATTTCAGATTCAGTTCCGTCAGTTCCATTATTGCTTTTGCCATATGCCTTGAATTGTCCATAATCCCAACCACCAGTATCGTTTGCACTCGTGACACGAACTCTCCATTTGTAGTTCCCCGCCGTAGCAGCGTGGGCGGTAAGAAGCGTGCCGGAAAGCAGGGTGACACAGCCGAAAGCGATAATGCAGGACAGTATCATCGACAGCGCCCGTTTGCCCGTTCTCCTCATAAAAATCATGAATATACCTCCTTATAAAACTCCTTAATTCAGTTTGCCATAAAACGGCATAATAAAATAATACGTGTATATTATATCAAAAAAGGAAAATTTGTCAACGCCGCAAATGTAAACAATTTTGATCTTATTATTTTCAGGTTTTTGCAGCAGTATGGGCGGATATCATCCGTCCCCTTTTTAATTGTTGCCCGTTACCTATTACGGAAGATAAATGTGTCGCAACACGTAAATGATCTGTTGTATATAGTGTGTAAATTATTGATTGCCAAGTCAATAAATCGCACCCCATAGCCCTCTCCGAGACCGGAGAGGGTGGCACGACGAAGTTGTGACGGGTGTGGCGATTAGATATCAGACAACAGATAACAGATTACAGATATTACTTATCATAGTAATCAATAAAAGCTTCCCTTGAAGCATAAGGCTTTTCGCCTTTGATCGCCGTAGGGGCGGATATCATCCGCCCGCGGGTTAAGGCGTGTATTTCGAAACATTATCCGTTTATCGTAAATATCAATTTCAAACAAATACAACCGGAGTAAAGCGACCCAAAATTGCTCATTGCTCATTACTCATCGCTTTTTTTATGCTCCGCATATCCTGTTTGCGGGCGGATGATATCCGCCCCTACGTGATTAAATGCTTGTGAGTTATCAAATTTACACAGTAAAAATATAAATCTCACCGCCGGGATGAATAACATTTATCTTACTTAATCGGTGAAAGATATAAATAATTGCACAATAGAACCAATCGCTTATACTCGGGTTGCGGCATATTGCTCTTATTTAATCGGTTACGGGTGAATATAAAAAAGGGCGGCAAACGCCGCCCCGAGGGTAAAATCAATATTTACAGATAGTGCAAATAAACATTCAAACAATAATAAGCCGAGGATTATTCTTCCATAGAAACTTTCAGCAACTCTCTGATTGTCGTTGTGCCTTCGATAACATACTGGGCAGCGGACATTCTGAGGGTGTGCATACCTTCTTCAAGAGCGGCGTTTTTAAGAGTTTCCGTATTGGATTTAATGGTGATGAGGTGCTTTAGATTCGGGGACATTTCCATAATCTCATAAACACCGGTTCTGCCGAAGAAGCCTGTATCGTTACACATCGAGCAGCCGCCCGGCTCATAAATCGTAAGAGGCTGATCAACAGGATACTTGAGAAGATTCTTTTCGTCAACGGTTGCTTCTCTCGGCTTTTTGCAATGCGGGCAAAGCTTACGGATAAGTCGCTGAGCGAGAATTCCGACGACAGAGTCCGCAATGAGGAAGGATTCAACGCCCATATCGAGCAAACGGGTGATGGTGGCCGCAGATGAGTTGGTATGGAGGGTACTTACAACTAAGTGGCCCGTGATAGACGCCTGAACGGCGATCGACGCCGTTTCAAGGTCACGAATCTCACCGATCATGATAATATCGGGGTCCTGACGAAGGATGGAACGAAGGGCTGAAGCGAAGGTAAGACCCGCTTTAACATTTACCTGAACCTGGTTGATACCGCTGATATTGGCTTCGACGGGGTCTTCAACTGTGATGATATTAACGCTTTCATCATTAAGTGCGGAAAGCGCGGTGTAAAGAGTGGTCGATTTACCGGAACCGGTGGGGCCGGTAACGAGAATTATGCCGTTCGGGTTTGAAAGGATGTGATCGAAACGGGTAAGCTCATGCTCTCTCATACCGAGCTGGGCTTTGGTCCTCGTAAGAGCGACCGTTGACGCAATTCTCATAACGACCTTCTCGCCGTATGAGGTGGGAAGTATAGATACACGGACATCGTATTCGGAATGGTCAACTTCAACGGTAATACGGCCGTCCTGCGGTTTACGCTTTTCGGAAATATCCATACCGCCCATGATTTTAAGACGGGTAACCATAACGGGCAGCATGCTTATATCATAAGCCATTACTTTGACGAGCGAACCGTCGATACGGAAACGGATAACAACCTGGGTTTCGTGAGCGTCGATATGAATATCCGAAGCTCTCTTACGGACAGCCTGCTCAAATATCGAGCGAACAAGCTGAACAACAGGTGAATTCTCAAGCTCGGAATCGCCCTTTTCTTTAGCCGCTTCCATAGCCGCGATCTTGCTCTCACGCTCTTTGGTGAATTTATCGACGGCTTCCTGAGCTTCCTGAGTTCCGTAATATTTATCGAGCAGGAGGTTGATATCGCTTGCGGTGGCGATCCTCGGCTCTATCATACAGTTTGTGATAAGGGCTATATCATCCTGAGCGTCCATATCAAGAGGATTGGACATCGCGAGGACAAGCACCTGATTGGTTTCATCGGCAAACTCGATTGGGCAAACGCTGTGTTGCCTGAGCACCTTGCCGGGAACGAGCCTTATCATCTCGGGAGGAAGAGAAAGACCGCGAAGCTCCATAAAAGGAACGCCCATGATCTTGCTCTGAGCCTGCGCAACATCAAGAGCGCTGCAGGCTTTGGTTTCAACAAGAGCAACGGTAAGCGGAGTGCCGTTTTTTTCGTGCTCCGCGACGGCTGCATCATATTTTTCTTTAGTGGTCTTGCCTTCTCTTATCAGCAATTCGCCTATTGAAGTATTTTCTCTGTTAAGCATGGTTTACCTCACTTGTAATTACTTGATGATATTATCCGCTTTTTTTGGCATTATGTCAATATTTATTCGATTTTTTATAAAAAAGAAGAATAAACGGCAAAGTAAATTATACAATTTGACAAAAAAGATTGCTTTTATCGGAGAAATGAAATATAATGAGAAAAGCGATATTTTACGGGAGGAATAGATTTGGTTTCCGTTCAGTCATTAAAGGAAAAACTATCCGACGTGGTAGTGTATTGGAATAAACCGCTGAAGGGCAGATATATGCCTTTCAGAGAGGTAACCGCCTATTCTGTAGGCGGTATCGGCGTATATTTTATCAAAATGATCGCAACTACGATCATCATCAGTGCCACAAATGTAGTGCTTTCAAATGTGACGGGCATACCGCCGAGGCATCTGCTGCTGATTCAATATCTTATCACGCTCATAGGGATCCCGCAGACTGCTCTCAAAGCTCACATGATCGACGGTCTCAGGATGAAATCCGGCAAATACAAGCCGTGGGTGCTAGGAATGGGGATCCCGACGGTCGTCACCTGCCTGCTGGTCGTGTTCACGCCATACAAGAGCATGAGCAAAATCATGGTATATACTCTGACGATTCTCTATAGCATAGTGCTCAATTTCACTTACTGGTTTTTTGAAGAGGCATACGAAAACCTTATTTTCCTTCTTTCGCCGAACACTCAGGAAAGAGCTGATGTATCGGCAATAAAATCCGTGACATATTCTCTCGCGCCTACCATATATAATCCTCTGATACCCCTGATGGTTTCAGTGCTTCACGCAAAGGATATGTATGATATAAGAATTTATCAGGTGCTTTTCCCGATAATTTCCGTAATCGGCGTCGCGATGAGTATTCTCGTATTTGCAAACACTAAGGAAAAGCTTGTACAGGCTAAAACTCACGTAGTTCAAATCGGATTTTTTGAAGCGATCAAGGCAGTAGCCAAAAATAAATATTTCTGGATAATATCGCTTGCCACCTGGGTAGGCTTCCTCGAGGGAGCCATGGGATATATCCTCGCGTGGCTCTACAATTACGGAAAACTCTGCTCAAATGAGCAATATTCATTCATCACCCTGATATACGGAAATGCCGCTCTCTGGGGCATGATCGCCGCGCCCTTCTGCATTAAGCGCTGGGGCAAGAAAAAGACGCTTATTGTCACAAATCTGTTTAATATCCTGTTTATTGCCTGCCTCTATCCAGCAGTCGGAATGCATACCGATTTCCCGAAATTATGTATATGGGTAGTATTGGTATTCCTTTGGCTTAACGCGCTGATGAATTCATTTGCCGTTATTCTGACTCCCGCAGTAAACGCGGATATCAGAGACTATCAGCACTATATATCAGGCGAGAGAATTGACGGAATGTTTGCGGCTGTCGGCCTTATCACAAGCTTTATCACAATGGCTACAAATTCTGTAATTCCTATTATTTTTGACAGATACGGAATCAACGAAAATAACGGATATGAAAACTCATTTGACATCCTCGGGAATGAACCGAATACGCTTTACGCTCTGATAAATCTTTTGATAGTTTTATCGATTATCGGCGCGACCTGCAACGTGATCCCCTATTTCTTTTATGATTTATCCGAAAAGAAACAGCGAGGGATCATCGCCATACTTAAAATCAGAGCGATGTTTGAAGATTACGGCAACGGGATACTCAGTGACAGTGAAATCATTGAAGGCGTTGAGGTGATGCGCAGCGCCGAAGATAACTTAAACAAACCGAAAGCCGAAATATCCAAAAGCATGAGCCGCAAAGAAAAAATCAATATAATGACATCAAATGACGATATTGACATAGCGGCAATGGTTACGGACGAATATCACAAATTTGAAACCGACGAATACAGGCAAAAATGCAGCATGGCAGAAGAAACGGTTTCTCAGGGCCTTGAAGGAATCCTTAAATTCGATGACAGCAAAATTGCCGAGGCAAAGATCATGCCGACAGGCACCGAAACGGAAAAAGCGATCAGGAAATATACTCTCGAATATGCAAAGCAAATGCATTCGAGCAAAAAGATCATAAACAAAAAATATAACGGTATAATTCCCGAATTTGACGAAAGTATATTCGATTCTTTATTCGCAAGTGAAGAAGAAAATGACGAAGCGCAAAGACTGCTTTACGAAAAACTGTCGAGCGCCGGAAAGAGCGAAAAAGAAGCAATTAAAGTTGAAATAGCGAAGCTCAAAAAAGAAGGAAAGCGAATAAATTCACAAATAAGAAAAGCGACAAAGGAAAGCTCCGCTTATAACAGGATCATAAAGCCCTATGCCAACGCCAAAAAGCTGCTCAAACAGAGAGAAGATTATACTCATTACAAAGAGATAGAAGCGATGTATGACAAGGCCAAATACAATATAGCCGCCGAAGAAGAAAGGCAGGCAGCAGAGGCAAAAGCGGAATCCGAACAGAAGAAACTTGACAGAGAGAACAGAAGAAGCAAATAACCGCTTAACTCCCCTGCCGATATTCCGAAAAATAATTTTGAAAATTAAGCAAAAAAATCTTGACAACTCAGAAACTCTCTGATATAATGTCAAATGTTCCGTGAGGGACGACGTTCGCGAGAGTGGCGGAATAGGCAGACGCGCACGTTTGAGGGGCGTGTGTTTTCGACGTACGGGTTCAAGTCCCGTCTCTCGCACCATGAAGGGGATTCCGTCGGAATCCCCTTTAACTTTAAATTGCGGATCAAGCTGTAAGTAAGATTTATCTGAAAGGCTCCGCCCCGGCAACGCCTGCCGTGTAAAAATAAGGCGTAAACCGCGCGGGTATGGCGGAATTGGCAGACGCGTTAGATTCAGGTTCTAATGGTCGCAAG
>CAMVEX010000043.1 GCA_947166625.1 uncultured Clostridia bacterium | reverse complement strand
AGAAATACGGATATTCGAGCGTAAACGGAGAAACACCGCTTCTTACGGTCGAAGCTCCCGCAACACCTGAAAATCCGGAAACACCGGAGGATCCCGAAACGCCTGAAAACGGAGAGAACACCGAAAATACCGAAAATACCGAAAACGGCGACAAAGAAGAAACACTGAGTTTCTTCCAAAGGCTGATGAAGGCGATAATCGGTCTGTTTACAAAGATAGCGAATATCTTCAAGGGGGCGTTTAACTGATGGCAAAGCTCAAATACACCGCTCCGGTATTCAGATTTCATCAGATACCGCTTGTGAGCGGAGCGGGAACGGGCTGCGCTTATGACGCGACCGCAAGCGCGGGCTCGTGCGCAGTGTATGACCCCGACCTCGAGATGACGATATTTACCTCCGCCTCACATGGCTGTCAGATAATCGGCGATCCCGGAGATTTCTGCTACACCGTCCCCATGGCGGATTACAATATCTATATGTCGTAATATCTAAACAACCTGCCGGGAGAGGCAGGTTGTTTGTAATTCATAATTGAAAATATAAAATTGATATAATAATATTATTAAAAATGAGAGGTCGATATTATGTATAAGGTTTTATTATTAAACGGCAGCCCAAAAAGCAACGGCTGCACCGCAAGAGCGTTACGGGAAATGATAAAGGCGTTTGAAGAGCAGGGGATAGAAACCGAGTTGATCCATATCGGCAATAAAGACATCAGAGGGTGTATCTCTTGCAATTCATGCGCTGAAAAAGGCAAATGCGTATTTGATGATTTTGTAAATGAAATTGCTCCGAAATTTGAAAAAGCTGACGGGCTTGTAATCGGCAGCCCGGTTTATTACGGCTCACCAAACGGCACTTTGCTCTCTTTTCTTGACAGGCTGTTTTACAGCACACCGTTTCATAAAAATATGAAAGTCGGCGCGTCGGTGGTTAGCTGCCGCAGGGGAGGAAACACCGCTTCATTTGATGTGTTGAATAAGTATTTCACGATCTCTTCAATGCCCGTTGCCTCAAGCACATATTGGAATCAGGTCCACGGTTTTACAGCCGAAGATGTTGAAAAAGATCTTGAAGGCCTTCAGACAATGCGAAACCTTGCGGCGAATATGTCGTTTCTGATTAAATCTATTGCTCTCGGCGCCGAAAAATACGGAATCCCTCAATCTGAACGCGGCTCATTCACCAGTTTCCCCGACGGCAAATGAAAAGTTATTTAATTATTAGCGCGTCTGCTCTGCTTTTTAGTTTCGTATTTATATTCAGCGATAAATATCGCGAAAAATACGGCTCGGGCAGTGACGCCGCATTGAAATTCACCGCCTGCTCTCATTTCGCAGGTTTAATCGCACTGCTGATAATAAACAAATTCAAAGTTGAGTTTACGGTATTTACAGCCGTTGTCGCCGCAGCAGCCGCCGTTGATGTGATTTTGTTTAACCTGTGTTCTCTGAAAGCGCTCGGTAAAACAAATCTGTCAAAATATTCCGTATTCAGTATGATAGGCGGAATGTCGCTTCCGTTTGCGGCGGGAATACTCTTTTTCCGCGAAGAGATGACTGTCGGGAAAATCATTTGCTTTGCCCTGATAATATTCTCATTGGCGCTGACCGCTGAAAAGGAGGATAAAAAAGGCGCTTTTTTATATTATGCGGGCGTTTTCGTTACAAACGGGTTATACGGCGTGATAAACAAGTTTTTCTCCGCATCGGATTTTAATAAAACGAGTGACGCGGGATATTCGATACTTGTTGAAGGTTTTATTGTAATTCTGTCGCTTTTACTTCTGATTTTTGCAAAGGACAGAGTCGGATTGATAAAAGGGTCGGGACTTATTTACTCGGGCGGTTACGGGGTGATGTGCGCCGTCGGCAATTTTTTGCTGCTGACAGCCTTGAGATTTCTTCCGGCTTCGGCTCAATATCCTTTTGTAACGGGCGGAGTAATGATAATATCGACGATTTACAGCTTTTTTACTCCGGCAAAACCTGGCAAAAAGCAGATCGCAAGCGTGATTTTATCAATGGCCGGTATATTTGCGCTGATATGCTTTAATAAAACTTTATAGTTGCATGCGGTGCGAGTCACCGCATTTTTTATTGGAATCATTTGATAAAAAGTGATAATAATTATTATTCGAAATTCACAAAGTGTTTACAATTAAATTATTGACAAACGAATAATTCTATTGTATTATTTAGCTAAAGATTGGCACTCGATTATCAAGAGTGCTAACGCTGGCACTCAATAAAAAGAAAGGAGGATCACCGTGGCTGAATTAAGCGAGAGAAAAAAGCAAATCCTCGCCAATGTGGTTGAGATGTATATCAAATCCGGTGAGCCGGTCGGCTCAAAAGGGCTGATATCTTCAAGCGGCTTGAATTGCTCATCGGCAACTGTCAGAAACGAGATGAATGAGCTTGATCAGATGGGTTACCTCCTTCAGCCTCATACCTCCGCGGGCAGGATCCCTTCCGAAAAGGGATACAGATATTATGTTGATAATCTGATGCCCGTCAGGGAGATCGATGAATTTACAAAGCGTATGATCGATGCTGGCATCGCTCCCGCAGCAGGCGACCCCGAAAAACTTGTAAACAGAGCTCGCGAGCTGCTTGCAGATATCACAAAGTGCGCCGCCGTTTCCACCGCTCCCGTCGGAGAAATGAATGTAATTCGTAAAATCGAGCTTGTTCCTGTCGGCAGGCATACGGCGATGATGGTTTTGCTCACTTCAAACGGAATTCTAAAGAGCAGGCTTTGCAGGATCGATACCGATTTTTCCGTAACGATCCTTGAGCAGTTTTACAAGATTTCCGAATCATTCTTTATCGGCAAGCCTTCCGGCGAAATAAGCCCTGCTGATATTCAAACCATAGCGGCTTCCGTTGACACGGATTATTTTGTGATGCTTCCTTTGCTTGCAGCGGTAAGCGATCTTTCGGTTAGCACAAATGATTCAAGGATCATCATTGGAGGCGGAGCAAATCTTCTTTCGCGTAAGGATTACGGAGATCAGGCGATTCCTTTGCTTGAATTCCTTAACCGTAAAGAGCCTTTATCCGAAGTAATAAGGTCGTCAAAAGATGATCTCAATGTAAGGATAGGCTCCGAAAATATGTTTAAGCAGCTTGAGAAATCAAGCGTTGTCGTTGCCAAATACAGCGTTAACGGCGATAATTCCGGCTCAATAAGCGTTGTCGGACCGACCAGAATGGATTATAAGACCGTTATTTCGAGCATGAAATATCTTACCGATCTGCTCGGCCGTCTGATAACATCGGCTCTTGAAGAATAGAAAGGATTCAATGATGGATAAAGAAGTAATTAAAGAGAATAAAGAAGAAAATTCAGAAGCTGTTGAAAATGAAAATATCGAACAGAATGAAAACAAGAAAAACGATAAAAAAGAAAAATCTTCGGCTTCAAAAGCTGATAAATTCAAAAAAGAGCTTGATGAATTAAATGATAAATTCCTGAGGCTGGCCGCCGAATATGACAACTTCAGAAAAAGGTCGGTCAAAGAAAAATCTGATATTTATTCATCGGCAAAATCCGATGTTATAAATGATATATTGCCGGTAATCGATAATTTTGAACGCGCCGCAGATAATTCCGAGGCTGATTTTGATGCGTATAAAAAGGGAATAGAGCTTATTTTCAATCAATTCCTCGGGATCCTTAAAAAATACGGCGTTGAGTGCTTCGGCGAAGTAGGAGACAAATTCGATCCATCTATGCATTCAGCCGTTATGGTGGTTCAGGATGATTCCCTCGGCGAAAATGAGATTGCCCAGGTTTTCACAAAGGGTTATCGTATGGGCGATAAAATCATTCGTGAAGCAGTAGTTAAAGTAGCAAATTCTTGATCAGTTAATAATTTACTTAATTATATTGGAGGTTTTAATTATGTCAAAAGTTATAGGTATTGATCTCGGTACCACAAATTCATGCGTTTCCGTCATTGAGGGCGGCGAACCCGTTGTTATCGCAAACGCCGAAGGCGCGAGAACCACTCCGTCGGTTGTAGCGTTTGGCAAGACCGGAGAAAGAATGGTCGGCCAGGTAGCAAAAAGGCAGGCTATCACCAATCCCGATAAGACCGTTTCTTCAATAAAGAGACAGATGGGTACCGATTATAAAGTTGATATCGACGGCAAGAAATACACTCCGCAGGAAATCTCGGCTATGATCCTTCAGAAGCTTAAGACCGATGCCGAAGCATATCTCGGCGAAAAAGTAACCGAGGCAGTTATTACCGTTCCCGCTTATTTTACCGATTCACAGAGACAGGCGACCAAAGACGCGGGCAAAATTGCCGGCCTTGATGTTAAAAGGATCATCAATGAGCCTACTGCTGCCGCTCTCTCTTACGGTATTGATAAAGAAGCCGAGCAGAAGGTCATGGTCTATGACCTCGGCGGCGGCACCTTTGATGTATCTATTATTGATATGGGCGACGGCGTTCAGGAAGTCCTTGCAACTGCCGGTAACAACAGACTCGGCGGCGATGATTTCGATCAGAGGATCATTGACTGGCTTGTAAGCGAATTCAAAAAAGAGCAGGGCTTTGACCTGACAAATGATAAGATGGCAATGCAACGTCTTAAAGAGGCGGCGGAAAAAGCAAAAATCGAGCTCAGCGGTGTTACTACCTCTTCGATCTCGCTTCCTTATATAACTGCCGACGCTACCGGCCCCAAACATCTTGAAACAACTCTTTCAAGAGCTAAGTTCAACGAGCTTACCGCCGATCTTGTTGAAGCGACAATGGGTCCCGTAAGACAGGCTATCAAGGATTCGGGTCTCAGCACCGGCGAAATCGATAAGGTGCTTATGGTTGGCGGTTCTTCAAGAATCCCTGCCGTTCAGGAAGCAATCAAAGCATTTATGGGCAAAGAGCCCTTCAAGGGCATCAACCCCGATGAGTGCGTTGCAATCGGCGCTGCAATTCAGGGCGGCGTAATCGGCGGCGATGTAAAGGGTCTTCTTCTTCTTGACGTTACTCCGCTTTCACTCGGTATAGAGACAATGGGCGGAATCAATACAAAGATCATTGAAAGAAATACAACCATCCCCGTTAAAAAGAGTCAGATCTTCTCAACTGCGGCTGATAATCAGCCCTCTGTTGAAGTCCACGTTTTGCAGGGCGAAAGAGAATTCGCAAAGGATAATAAAACCCTCGGTGTATTCCATCTTGACGGAATCCTTCCCGCTCCCAGAGGTGTTCCTCAGATCGAGGTTACATTTGATATCGACGCTAACGGTATAGTCCATGTTTCGGCAAAAGATCTCGGTACTCAGAAAGAGCAGTCCATCTCGATTACCGCTTCTTCAAATATGAGCAAGGAGGATATTGATAAGGCTGTTGCAGAGGCTGAAAAATTTGCCGATGAAGATAAGAAGCGCAAAGAGGATATTGACACCAGAAACTCAGCCGATCAGCTTGTTTATCAGGTAGAAAAGCTTCTTAATGAAAATGCCGATAAGTTTGATGATGCGGATAAAGCGGCTGTCACAGAAAAGAAAGACGCTCTTAAAGAAGCTCTCAAAGGCGATAATATTGAAGATATCAAAGCCAAAAATGAAGAGCTTACAAAGAAATTCTACGAGATAAGCGAAAAGCTTTATAAAGCTGCCGGTGCTCAGGCTCAGGGCGATCCGAATGCACAGGGTCCTAACGCCGCAGGAGACACAAATTATACCGATTTTACCGAAGCGGACAATCAGTAATTTAAATTTATTCGCACCTTCCCGCATATCCGGGAAGGTGCGGTATGACAGGAGTAATTACTTTGGCAGATAAGAGAGATTATTACGAAGTTCTCGGAGTAAGTAAAGGTGCCGGTGAAGACGAAATAAAAAAAGCATACAGACAAAAAGCAAAGCAGTATCACCCGGATCTGCATCCCGACGACCCGTCTGCCGAAGCAAAATTCAAAGAGGTCAACGAGGCTTATGAGGTGCTCTCCGATCCGGATAAAAAGGCTAAATACGATCAATTCGGCCACGCCGGTGTAGATCCCAATTTCGGAGCCGGTGCAGGCGGAGGGAATCCCTTCGGCGGATTTGATGTTGATCTCGGTGATATTTTCGGCTCATTCTTCGGCGGAGGAAGCCCCTTCGGAGGATCGTCCCGAAGAAGCGACCCGAATGCCCCGCGCAGAGGAGAAGATTTGCGTACAAGGCTGACGCTTTCGTTTGAAGATGCCGCCAAAGGATGCAAGAGAAAGGTAGAAGTAAACAAGGTCCATACCTGCTCGGACTGTCACGGCAGCGGATGCGCTTCGGGAAGCTCACCCAAGCAATGCCCGGATTGCCACGGCAGGGGATATGTCACTGTTCAGCAAAGAACACCTTTCGGTTCTATTCAGACTCAGAAATCATGCCCTAAATGCTCAGGCACGGGTAAGATAATAGAAAATCCGTGTCCCAAATGCAGAGGCAAAGGCAGGATTTCTCAAAAGACTACTGTTGAGGTGAATGTTCCCGCCGGAATTGATGACAGACAGACATTTGTAGTTTACGGAGCGGGTAATTCCGGAGTTAACGGAGGGCCGGACGGTAATCTTGAGGTAGTCGTTCTCGTCAGACCTCATCCTTATTTTACCCGTGACGGTTTTACTCTGCTTCTTGATAAGCATATAAGCTTTACTCAGGCTTCGCTCGGAGATAAGCTGAGGATCCCGACCCTTGAAGGGGATGTATTTTTTGATATTCCCGCTGGTACACAATCGGGTACTCAGTTCAGCCTCAGGGGCAAGGGAATACCTGTTGTAAACAGTAAGAGCAAAGGTGATATGGTGGTTACCGTAATTGTAGATACACCCAAAAATCTTACTCAGAAGCAAAAAGAACTTTTGCTTCAGCTTGAAAAAGAGCTCGGTGTCGAACGCGGCGCCGCGCCGAAATCAAAAAAGAAATTTTTCTGATAAGTTTCAGCCATCCTTCAGTGGATGGCTTTTTGCTTATATGCAATTATCCGAAGTTGAAAATAATGATTTTGAGTGATATAATGTAGCGGTAATTTATACCGTAACGATGAAATGGGGATTAACTATGAAAGATATAATAAGAAGCGCTCATATTGGAATGAAATTCGGAATGTCACATATTGAAGGCGCCATTGCTTACGGCGCGGAGATTGCGGCTATTTGCGATTCCGATCCGTCAAATCTTAAATTCGCCGGCGTAAGATATAATATCGGTGAGGATAAATGGGTGTCCGATTATCACGATTTATTGTCAAGGAAAGATATAGACCTTGTTACCGTTGCGGTTCCCGATCAGCTTCATCGGGTAATTTCTTGCGACTTTTTGCACGCAGGTATAAATGTTCTCTGCGAAAAACCTCTTGCTCTTACAAGGGAAGACTGTGAAGAAATAATAAAAGCCGAAAGAGAGTCCGGGGCTAAATTTATGGTAGGACAGATTTGCAGATTCACTCCTGCTTTTGAAAAGGCAAAAGAAATTATTTCTTCCGGTCAGATCGGTGAAATATATTTTGCAGAATCCGAATATGCCCACGATTACGGCAGCTTTTTGGAAACCTGGCGAGCCGAGCCCGAGCGTCACGGTGTTATCGGCGGCGGATGTCACGCGGTTGATTTGCTGAGGTGGCTCGTTGGTGATCCGAAAGAAGTTTTTGCTTACGGAACCCATATGCTTTTGCCGATGGTAACTTATGACGATGCAACTATCGCGGTATTGAAATTTGACGAAGAAACAGCGGGCAAAGTTTTTGTTTCTACCGGATGCAAGCGTGATTATACGATGAGAACCGTAATTTACGGCACCAAAGGCACTATCATTTGTGATAATACATCACCTGAAATGACTTTATTCACCGTTGACGAAAAGGGATTGACCAAAGAGCCCGAAATAATAAAAATCCCCGTGAACAGTCACAACGCTGCAAGGGAATTTGAAGTGTTTGCAGATGCCATTAAGAATGATTCTCCTGTAGAAACAAATGCTGTTGAGGGAGCCAAAACGGTTGAGGTTTGCAGAGCGATTGTCAAATCATCCGTCACCGGCGAAATCGTTAAACCGAATTATAACTTCTGAAAAATGCTTTCAAAGACCGTTCACGGTAAGGACGGTCTTTTTTGCTCTTTCAGCGTTACAGATTTACAAAATTTGTTTCTTGAGTTAAACAGTTTATGATATTATGTTGATATTGTGTCTATGATTATATATAATTAGAAGCGGAGGGATGATGATGAAAAACAAACTTATCAAGCTCATTTCCGCAGTATGCGTATTTATCCTTATTTTCTCAAGCGCATCTATGATATCCGGAGCTGTAAGCGGAAACATCAGCAGAGATATTATTGAAAAGACAAGTAAAGTAGCGGTAAAAATAGAGGAAGAAGGGATCGTACTTCTCAAAAATGAAGATGATCTTCTTCCGCTTAACGGGAGAAAACTCAATATATTCGGTGTGGGATCCGCTTTCCCGTTTATCGGCGGGACCGGCTCCGGCTGCACTACATCGGACGATCCCGTTTATCTGTATGATGCTCTCGATAAAGCCGGTGTTCAATATAACAAGGATTTAAGAAAACTGTATGAATCAAACGGGGGTAAGAGCGATCTGCCCTATGTTGATCATACAATTATAAACAATCTCATAAATCTGGCTCTTCTCAAAAATACCGTAGATGAAATGAATCCCCGGAAACTTACCGATAAGGTTATTTCAGATGCCGTTTCATTTTCTGATACTGCAATGATCGTTATCGGCCGTACCGGCACTGAGGGCGGAGATATAAGCGAAAGCACATTACGCCTGAATGAAAAAGAGACCGCCATGGTCAAAAAGGTGTGCGGCGCTTTTGAAAACGTAATTGTGTTATTCAATACCGGTAATATAATTGAAATGGGATTTCTTGATGAATATGAGAGTATAAAAGCGGCTCTCGAAGTCTGGATTCCGGGTGAATTCGGATTTGAAAGCGTTGCCGATGTCTTGACCGGTAAGGTAAATCCTTCAGGGAGACTGAATGATACCGTTGCTTATAAAATATCCGATCAT
>CAMVEX010000042.1 GCA_947166625.1 uncultured Clostridia bacterium | reverse complement strand
AGTTTTTTCTCCATTTTTGTCAACTCGCCCGGGCGTGTCGTGTATGGCGGGGTTTTGGCGGGGGATGGATTGCTGGAAGCCGCAAATAGTGGGCATTTAATAATTACAGATAAAAACAGAGCCGATGATATTTTAGCCGGAGTCGGAGTCTATTCCCCCGAGCGGACAAAAATAATCAGCTCTGCGGTTGATAATATATCACAAGTCTCAAAGCAAAGTCAAGGGGAAAATGCAAATTCCGCTAAACGAGAATCCCTTGATACGGTGGCAAGATTTGAGATAAAAGGCAGAGAAAATAAAAACACCGCCACACAGGCGGCGGATGAGGCATATTCGATAAAGCGAAATATTAACGGTGAAAAATATGTCGAGGTCGAGGATGATATTCTTGATACTAATGACGGCAGAAGTTATGCGCAGATAATATCCGATCTGATTAAGAATAAATATATCGGGCTAATAAAAGCTAATGGACAAAAATTCGTTGCTAACAAAGACGATACCGTAAAAGAATGGGTGCGTTCAAGAAGTGCTGACCGTTTATACAGAAGGCGTCCACAAGTTTTTGAAGACAAGGTTCGAGCTTTTAACAATACAGACGAAATTTTGACAGCTGCAAAAAACTGGATTGGAGAAGAAAAATCTCATGAAAGATTTGAAGAATATGCGAGAGGGGTAATAAATTTTAAAGTCGGAGAAAACGGATATTCCGCAGATGTTATTGCTGGAATAAAATCTAACGGAATTGCAATATTGTACGATTTGGTACATATAAAACAGAAGAATATAACAGAGGCAAGTTCACCCATAAATGGCGCGAACGCCAAGTCAGGAGTTGCCTCTGTTCAACCTCAAAGTACCACACCTTCCGCAAAAAGTCAAGGAGAAAATGTAAATTCCACCAAGCGCGGCCGTGAGAGCAGAGCAATGACGGAACGGACGGTCAAGTATCAACTGGAACAATACAAATCAAAAGGACTGAGCGAGGAGATGAATTTCACGATATAACAAAAATACGAAACATCACTAACGACAATATCGGTCAAAGCATTAAAAATACAGCCGAATCCGCTAATAATGTTTCTATTGACAATATATCATCTTCCGACACTTTTGTCAATCCCGAAATTTTCTCCTCCCACCGTGACCTTGTTGATCCCTATTTTCTTGACAAGCAGGAGCAGGACGAAGTAGCAGATATTCTTGATTATGTCAAGCAGTTAGCACCGGATTGGCTGAGCGAAGGAGAAATCAAATCGCCACACCCGCCCCTTCGGGGCACCCTCTCCGGTCTCGGAGAGGGCCAATGCTCCGCATATCCTGTTGGCGGGATGCCGTGGGCGTCATCCCCTACGATGCTCTGCATATCCTTGAAAAGACACATTTCAAATATTTACTCATTCCCGGGATGCGGCACATTACCCTTGCCTAATCGGTAACGGGTGACAATAAAAAAGCGGGCGGATGATATCCGCCCCTACGTGTTTGAATACCTGTAAATAATCAAAATTACATGGTTAATATTTATATTTCGCTATCGGGGTGAATCGCATTTGTATTAACCGCTCAGTAACGGGAGTATATAGATATCGCCACACCCGTCTCGGCTACGCCTCGCCACCTGCCCCTCAGAAACATAGTCGCCCTGCTTGCTTGAAGCGCTGCGCATTGCTCCTTGTTTCTTCACCTCACCGCCTCGCTGTATCGTCCACCGGACGCGCTTCGGCGGTTCGCCCCCGTCTCGGAGAGGGCTATGGGGATCCGTGCATACGGCATTTTTATGTTATATGTCATAAGGTTTTTTATATTATTAAAATCAATTACTATAGAGCATTACAGCGATTTTTGCATTATGAAAATCTTACATTATGATAACCTATCAATAAAATCTTATATTCCGTCAATCTCATTTTGCAAAAATTTCATTCCGTAATGGTCTTATTATGTTACGATTTTTTCATACAAACAGAGATTTTGTTATAACTTCAAATGTTATTGTGAGAATTCACAGCGCAATATATCCTCTTATAAATCTGCCGGAATCCATATAATCATCGAGTTTGGTATAGACGACGGGCAGGTCGGTGCCGTTGCTTCTGTTATACACCTTCACGCCGTCCGCCGTATTTTCGATGGCGACGGTGTGCAGGCCTTTGAAAATATGATGAGCATTCCAGAACGATATGACAGCATATTTGCGGGAGGCAAATTCATCCCTGAATTTTGCATAGTCGGTCAACTCACGGACCTGTATGGAATTCTCTCTGAAATATCTGCGCAGAGCAGACGGCCAGGTGCCGAAAAGCCCGGAAAATGCGTTGCCGTAGGGATAGATCTCTCGCGCGATTTCGGAAAGAGGCACGGGAATGCCGAGCAGACGGCGCAGATTGCACACGGCGATTATCTCACAGCCGTTATATGACATTGGGAAAAAGCCGTAGCGGCAGGTGGCGAGCTTTCCCCTGCCCTGCCCGTTGAGCATCTTTTCGCCGAGGTCTATATTTTTATTTACTTTGTAATTAAATTTTTCAATCATAATCATTCACCGCGGCTGTCTTCAAAGCCGCCGAGCTCCGCTCTCGATTTGAAAACATATCCGTTATGGCGCAATATCTCGATATCGCCGAGGGCTTCGCCCGTGCCCATGGCGACGCAGTTTACGGGATCTGCCGCGACTTTTGTTTTTATATTCAGTTTTGCGCTGAACATTTTATCAATCGAGCGCAGAAGGGCTGTGCCGCCCGTAAGATAGATGCCGGAATCGAGGATATCGGCGGCAAGGTCGGGGGTAGTTTCTTCGAGAACGCTCCTCACTCCCTCGATGATCTGCTCAAGAACGGGACGCATCGCGAGATAAGTTTCAGTTGAGCTGACTTCAAAAGTGCCGGGCATATTGGTGATATAATTCTTGCCTTTTATCGTCATACCGAGCTCAACATCCCGCAGCATTGCGGAGCCGATACGTTTCTTTATCATTTCGGCGGTCTTTTCACCGATAATTATATCGCGCTCTCTGCGGAGCTGACGGATTATCGCCTCATCGAGGGCGTTGCCCGCAGATTTGACGGATCTTGAAATAGAGACACAGCCCATGGTGATAACGGCGATGTCGGCGGTGCCTCCCCCGATATCAACTACCATAACGCC
The DNA here is from genome assembly GCA_947166625.1 of uncultured Clostridia bacterium. Classification (GTDB taxonomy): domain Bacteria; phylum Bacillota; class Clostridia; order Oscillospirales; family Acutalibacteraceae; genus CAG-177. The sequence goes on along the minus strand of CAMVEX010000042.1, from coordinate 7,212 downwards.
TTTTGGTTTATCATTGCCGAGACCCGCTCCGAGGCCCGCGGCAAGCGGCTCCTCGATCAGGCAGGCCCTTGCGGCGCCCGACGCCGTGGCAAGCTCGAGGATCGTCCTTCTCTCAAGCCCGGTAACGGTCGAGGGGACGCAGACAACGACATTCGGCTTAAAAATCGCATTTTTACACACACGCGCGATAAAAGATCTGAGCAGGTGGCCCGTCGCAGTAAAATCGGATACGACGCCGTTTACCATAGGCTTTACAACACGGATCTCGGACGGATTCTTTTCGAGCATATCAAAGGCGCGTTTGCCGATTCCGACGATCTGATTATCGGAATTATAAGCGACTGCGGAAGGCTCGGTAAGGACTATTCCCTTGCCTTCCATAAAAATCTTTACGGAAGTGGTGCCGAGGTCTATTCCGATATTTGAAGCCATTACCGTTTCTCTCCCTTCATTTCCGTAAGCGCCGCGGAAATACAGTAAATATTTTTTGCCCCGTAGAGCCAGAGCATTTTGGCGCACTCATTCAGAGTTTCGCCCGAGGTAGATATATCATCGCAGAGCAGGATCACCTTATCTTTGATCTCTTCGGGTCTGTCGCTGTCAAAAACACCGGTAAGATTCCCCTGCCTCATATAGTAATTCAGCCCGTGCTGTTTTTCGGTTTCATAGATTTTTTTGAGAATCCCCTTTTTATAGGGAATTCCGGTATTTTTCGATACGGCACGCGCAAGGAGTTCACACTGATTGTAGCCTCGCTCACGCCTCGCCCTTTTGCCGGAGGGCACCTCGGTGATATAATCAAATTTAACATTTTTGAATCTCAGCGCGACGGTATCGCTCATCTCGCGGGCATAGGCATCCGCATAATAAGCCGCGCGCCTGAATTTGAATCTGTGAATACCGAGGCGAATATTCCCTTCAAAATAAAAGGGAGCGGCGATCGCATCATAATAATTCGATTTATTTTTGCAGGTGCATTTTTTCTTACCCCTGCCGCAGGCGGGGCAGACTTCGCCCGTTATCCTCGGGAGCGATTTTTCACATTCGGAGCAGAATCCCTTCTCTGCCGAAACAACCGCTCCGCAGCAGGCACATCTGCGCGGAAACAGCGACGACGCCGCCCAATCCTTCAATTTACTCAATTCTCATCACCGAGCATAATATAGTATTTTAACGCGGAATAGCGTTTTTGCTTCTTATTGTTTTTAACCATCGCGCCGACCGTCTCAGCCCTGCCGACAAGGATGAGAAGGCTCTTTGCCCTCGTGACCGCCGTATAAAGAAGATTGCGGTATTGAAGCAGAGGGATGATTCCCGTAACGGGTATGATAACCGCGGGGAATTCGCTGCCCTGGCTTTTATGGACGGTCACCGCATAGGCAAAATCGAGATCAACGCTGCTCTCAAACGGCACGCGGGCGATCCTGTCATCAAATCTGATTTTAAGGATCGTTTCGGCTTCGTCGATTTCTTCGAGGATTCCGATATCTCCGTTATAGATCCCGAGACCTTCGCGGTCATCGGAGCTCCACTCGATATTATAGTTGTTTCTGGTCTGCATCAGCTTATCGCCGACCCTGAATACACGGGTGCCGAAGGTATGCTGTTTTTTACCGGGCGACGGCGGATTTATAAGCTGCTGGAGCATTTTATTGATATTCACGGTCCCCGTTTCGCCTTTTTTGGAAGGGCAGAGCACCTGTATATCATCAAGCGGCGAAAACCCGTATGCCTTGGGCAGACGCTCCGCGCAAAGCTCGCAGATCGCCGCGCTCGCCGCAGCGGGATCGCTCCTTGAAATAAAGAAAAAATCACGGTCACGGCAGTTCAGATCGGGCATTTCGCCCGCGACTATGGCGTGAGCATTTGAGATTATCATACTCTCCATAGCCTGCCTGAAAACTTCGCTGAGCTCCACCACGGGCAGGCGACCGGATTCGATCATATCATGAAGCACATTCCCCGCGCCTACGGGCGGGAGCTGGTTACTGTCACCGACCATAATGAGACGGCAACCTATCGGAAGCGCATCGAGCAGATCAGAAAAAAGCCGTGAATCGACCATGGAAAGCTCATCGACTATAACCGCCTGAGCGGTAAGGGGATTTCGTTTATTCCGCTGGAAATACGGCTGCTCCTCATCATCCCATTCGACCTCAAGCAGGCGGTGGATGGTCACGGCCTCCTTACCGGTGAGCTCGGTCATTCTCTTTGCCGCCCTGCCGGTGGGTGCGGCAAGCTCGACCTCAAGGCCGAGGGCTTCAAACACATAAAGAATGCCTCTGAGAGTTGTGGTCTTGCCCGTACCGGGGCCTCCGGTAAGGATCAGTATCCCCTTCTCAACGGCGATTTTTATGGCCCTGCGCTGAATTTCATTAAACACTACTCCGCCGACGGTCTCGGCGTTTTTTATCAAATCGTCAATATCCGAATATTCTTTGCCCGCATATCTGCCGACAAAAAGTATCTGCTCAGCGGAGGTGCGCTCCGCCTCATACATTTCGGGCAGGAATATCGCCTCACGGGCAAATACGGTATCCGAAACGAGCCTCTTCTGAGCGATGACATTGTCAAGCGCCGCCTCGATTTCATCATCACCGCAGCCGAGAAAATCCGTGCAGGTTTTGACAAGGGCGTCTCTCGGGATGTAGGTATGCCCGTTGCCGAGATTATGCCTCACGGCAAAAACGATCCCCTCGCCTATCCTGTATTCATCCGCCGGCGGCGACGGAAGCGACGAGGCAATGGCAACGGCTCTCTCAAAATCAATACCCACCCCGCTGTTGCAGAGCAGATAGGGATTTCTCTCGACAAGCTCCGCCGATTTGCTGCCGAATTTCTTAAAAATCCTCATGCACTCGGAGGTCTTGAGCCCGTATTTTTCGAGAGTCATTATAGCGAGGCGTTCGGAGGAAAGCCTGATAAATTCCTTTGAAATGTTTTTTGCCTTTTCGCGTGAAATGCCTTTGATAGCCGCAAGGCGCTCCGGCTCATTTTCAAGAATTTCAAAAGTTTTTTCGCCGAAGAGAGCGACGATTTTTTGCGCGGTCTTTTCTTTGACCCCGCGGATCAAGCCCGAGGCGAGGAACGAAAGCATATCCTCCGCCGTTTCGGGAATTGACGGGACAAAGCTCTCAACCTTGAACTGCCTGCCGAAGGTGGGATGGGTGACCCACCTGCCGCTGAAAGAGAATTTTTCTCCCGGATACATTGTACCCATACTCCCGGTGGCAGTAATATATTCACCGCCGCTCGAAAACTCGAAGACAGTGAATCCGTTTTCATTATTCTGATATGTGACGGCTTCGATGAAGCCCTCGATAGTAATCAAATCTTCCATAGATAAAAAATGCGTGAGAGGGACTGTAAGCCGAGTTCTGTCATTTAAGGCAATCATCTGTCTGGTACGGACATTGCTGCCCGTCTCAAGCCACCCTTCGGAGTATCGCCGAGCAAGCGCAGGGGTTGCCCCCACCTCCGGTCGGTGTTGCTTCGGATAGGGTTTGCAGGGCCGCACGGTTCCCCGTGCGCCGGTGAGCTCTTACCTCGCCTTTCCACCCTTACCTGCAAGCAGGCGGTATATCTCTGTTGCACTTTCCCTAAGGTCACCCTCGGCGGCCGTTAGCCGTTATCCCGCTCTGTGAAGCTCGGACTTTCCTCACGCCTGAAGCGCGCGACTGCCCATCCCTCTCACACCTTTATTTTAATTTATTGAGTTTAAATTGTCAATCACCGATCATTTCATTAAACTCGGCTTCGCTGATTATTCTTATGCCGAGAGACTGCGCTTTTATAAGTTTACTGCCCGCATCCTCGCCGGCGAGCACAAAATCCGTCTTTTTGGAAACGGAGGATGAGGTCTTGCCGCCGAATTTCTCGATGATCTCGCTCGCTTCATTGCGCGAATATGTAGGCAGTGTGCCCGTGAGGACAAAGGTCTTGCCCGCAAATCTGTCATCGAGCTTTTCGCGAAGCGAATTCATATTGACTCCGAAAGCCGCGAGCCTTTCCGTCTCAGATTTTGTCTGCTCAAGAGAGAAGAAATCGACTACGGACTGCGCCATGATCCCGCCGATATTCTCTATATCGGTGAGCTCTTCAAGCGAAGCGCAGGCGAGCGCAGACAGGGAGCCGAAATGATCGGCAAGTATTTTCCCCGCCTTTTGGCCTATATGACGGATCCCGAGAGCGAAAATAAATTTTGAAAGGTCGTTTGCCTTGGAATTCTCTATGGCAGCGACAAGATTTTCGGAGGATTTATCCTTAAAGCCCTCAAGGGTCATAAAATCTTCTTTTTTGAGCGTGTAAATATCGCTGATTTTTTTAACGAGCCCTGCGTTCACAAGCCTTTCAAGCACCGCTTCGCCGAGCCCTTCGATATCCATCGCATCGCGCGAGCAGTAATGGATGAGATTTCTCAGAAGCTGTGCGGGGCATTCGGGATTGACGCATCTCACCGCGGCCTCATCCTCTTCTCTGACAACTCTCGCGGAGCATGAGGGGCAGACCTCGGGCAGTTTGAAAGGCTCGCTCTGCGGAGAATGAGCAACGACCTTGACGACCTCGGGGATTATTTCCCCCGCCTTGCGGATTATGATCCTGTCGCCGATCCTGATATCTTTTTCGTTGATATAATCCTGATTATGCAGAGTGGCGCGGGAGACGGTGGAGCCCGAAACGAGAACGGGCTTAAAAACCGCGGTGGGCGTGAGCACGCCCGTCCTTCCGACGGTAACCTCAATATCAGTTATCTCGGTTTCCTTCTCTTCGGGCGGATATTTGAAGGCGACCGCCCATTTGGGGAATTTTGCGGTGCTTCCGATTTCGGCGCGGTAAGCAAAGCTGTCTGTTTTAATAACGGCGCCGTCGGTATCGTAAGGCAGAGAAGGCCTGATCTCGCCGATCCTTTTAAGCTCGCCTATAACATCCTCTATATCGCTGAATTTATTGCAAAACGGTATGGTCTTGAAGCCGAGCGAAGCGAGATATTCTATTGACTGCCTGTGACCCGTAAGGCCTTCTTCGCTGCTTCTCTGAACATTGAAAACAAATATATCAAGGCCGCGCGAGGCTGTGACCGCGGGATTCTTTTGCCTGAGAGAGCCTGCGGCGGCGTTTCGCGGATTCTTAAACGGCTTTTCTCCGTTTTCATCCTGCTTCTCAACGAGCTTTGCGAATACGGAACGGGGCATATAAACTTCACCGCGCACCTCGATAAAAGGAATATCGCGGCTAAGGCGCAGAGGGATGGAATTCACGGTGCGCAGATTTGCCGTCACATCCTCGCCGACATTGCCGTCTCCTCTGGTGGAGCCTCTGACAAACACTCCGTTTTCATATTCGAGGGCGACCGAGAGCCCGTCTATCTTGGGCTCAACGGAATATTCTATATCGGGATAATCTGCTCTTATCCTCGAATCAAATGCTCTTATCTCCTCAATGCTGAAAGCATCCTGAAGGCTCTCAAGAGGAACGGAATGAACAACGCTCTCAAACATCCCCTCAACGCTTCCGCCAACGCGCTGAGTAGGCGAATCGGGGGTGATCAATTCGGGATATTGAGTTTCTATTGCCACAAGCTCACGCTGGAGCTTATCATATTCATCATCTTCGATTTCGGGACTGTCTTCCACATAATATTTGCGGCTGTGATAATTCAGGAGATCGCGAAGTTCTTTCGCTCTGACCGCCGCTTCAAGTTGAGTCATAGCATTTACCGCCTGTTTTTTGGTAAAAATATTATATAATAAGCTCATAAAATTGTCAATTACATAAAATATCGTTTCGCGTCTGATTTTCCTCTTGACTAAAACTCAAAAAAATAAGATAATAGACTATATTTCAAAGGAGGGATCTTTTATGGATTTCAGCAACATCTATGATAAGAAAAAGGCCTACGCAAAGTATATGGTCAAAGAAATCAGGCATATCTGCACTAAGTTTGAAAAGAGAGAGCCCGGCACCAAGGGCGAGGAGCAGGCATGCGAATACATGTCCGGAGTCCTCAAAAAACTCGGCTGCGAATCCAAGGTTGAATCCTTCAAGGAGAATCCGAGATCATTCTTCGGCTGGATCTTTATCACGATCACCTGCGTTCTGCTTGCCATAATTCTTCTTTTCATAGGCAAAGCGACGGAATTGAGAGCGCTCCCGATCATCGGCGCGGCGCTTATCGTATTCGGCCTCGTGATAGTTTTCCTTCAGTTCGGTCTTTATAAGAAGACGATAGATTTCCTTTTCAAAGAAAAGACCGGCCACAATGTGACCGCTTTTAAGAAGCCCACAGGTGAGGTCAAGAGAAGAATCATCTTCAACGGTCACCCCGACGCTGCCTGGGAATGGCCCGTTAACCGCGCTCTCGGCGGTGTAGGCTTTGAAGGCCACGCGATCCTTGCGGCATGCGGCGCCGTATATTATCTTGTTCTCTCCATCCTCTTTGCCATCAAGGGCTATGCCGGAACAACGGGGCTTTATAAAGCCGCTCTCTGGGGTCTTCTCTTCGTTCCCTTCGTTGCAGGTCTGTATTTTATGGTAAACTACAGAGTTATTGTTGACGGCGCGAATGACAACCTCTCCGGCTGCTATATGGGCATTGCGGTCCTCAAGGCTCTTCAGGATGAAGAAATCGAGCTTGAAAACACCGAAATCGGCGTAGTCCTCACCGGCTCGGAAGAAGCGGGTCTCAGAGGCGCAAAAGCCTGGTGTGAGGCTCACAAGGGCGAATTTGACGATGTGCCCACCTTCATTTATTCATACGACACCATTTACGATCCCAAATATCTTATGACAAACTACCGCGACCTCAACGGCACCGTAAAGGCAGACAAGGATGTTTCCGATCTCTTTATGGAATGCGCTCAGGAAATGGGCATCAAATGCTCAAAGGGCATGGTTCCTCCCCTCGGCGGAGCTACCGACTCTGCGGCGTTTGCTCAGGCGGGCTTCAGAGCCACCGGCATCACCGGACTTAATCACAAGCTCGAAAGCTATTATCATACAAGAAAAGACTCCTATGATAATATGAATATCGACGGCCTCGCAGACTGCTTCGCGGTCACAATAAAGGTCCTCGAAAAATTCGATCAGGGCGCAAAACAGTAAACTGCAATCACGTAATATTTATCCCCGACCAAAACGGTCGGGGATTTTTCAATCAAGGTGAATTATACTATCAAGTGCAACAGAAGAAGTAATTGAAAACTCATACAGAAC
>CAMVEX010000041.1 GCA_947166625.1 uncultured Clostridia bacterium | reverse complement strand
GGTATTATCTAGAAAAATCCAATAATACTGGTTTACGACCCGCCCGCTGACCGGAGAGGGTGGATTGCGAGCAAAGCGAGCAAGACGGGTGTGGCGATTTTTTTATACACCCTTTTCCGATTACGGAAGATAAATGTGCCGCATCCCGTATATTCAATTACACCCGTAACTGATAAAATGAGGTAACTGTGTCACATCCCGGGGATGAGCAATTATTTAGAGTGCATTTACAGTCGCCCCTCATTGATTATTTATCCCATTTAATTGCAGGCGGTTGCGCATAAGAAGGCTATGACGGCGGCTCCGGCGGCCGCTTCTTCGTCGTGGGGTGCGTCGGTCGGCAGGGAGCCGAAAAGCTCTTTGACAAATCCTGCGACGGCGGGATTTTTGCGCGCGCCGTTTCCCGAGATCACTATCGAGGGATTCGGCGCTCCGCCGTACATCGAGCGAAGCTCCGAGATCATACCCTTTACGGTCGCGAAGGCGAAATCGCGCAGGGTGAAATTATCCTCCGTGAGACCCGTATATCCGCCTGAAGCGCCCGGGTCATCCCTCGTGCCGGAAAAGCGGCAGTCCGCCTCAAGGGCGGTTTTGTAATTTTCGGAGAGGATCTTATCAAGAAACGGGTAGAAGCTGTCGATTTGAGCGCCTGCCGTGTTTGCGATCTCGCGGCAGAATTTTTCAAAATCCGCGAATGCTCTGCCGCCGCAGAGAGCGCATCCCGCGGCGAGATATTTTTTGCCGTCAAATGGGCGAAGCTCGGCGCCGGGGGCGGTTTCCCCGGAGGTCAGATATGAGATCTGAGAGCCCGTCCCGATATTTATGAGCACGCTGTTTTCATCGCTGACGGAGCCGATAAAGCTCGCCTGATTGTCGCCGATGCAGACAGAGACGGGGATCCCCCGATCCGTTTTGCCGATGAACTCAAATTTTTCCGTGACGCGCGGCAAAAGAGGGTCGGATGACGACCATTTATTCGTTTTAATGTCAAAGCAGCCAAGTGAGGCGGCGTTTGTGATGTGCATGAGAGGCTCGCGCGCTCCGCAAAGCCTCATGGCGATGTGATCGCCTATCGTGCAGATATACCGCGCTCCGTCGGGAACGAGAGAATTGACTTTGTTATAAAAATGAGTCGCCGCGCCGTAGCCGGGATAAACTCCGAGGGCGCCGGCGTAGGTTTTGCCGCCCTCATAGGGCTGCGCCGAGCGCATATCCTGCCAGGTGTAAAGTGGCGAAAGGGCTTCGCCCGATCCTCCGATATACAGGATCCCGTGCATCTGCCCGGTCACTCCGACAGCGTCGAATTCGCCCTCAAAAGCGCCGATAAGCTCTTTGACGGTGCCGTAAATTTTTTCGGAATCCTGAAGGCTTTCAAAGGATTTTTCGCCCTTAACGGCGGATGAATTCGGCAGGGAGAGCGTGCGCAGGATCCTGCGCCCCTCGCTCTCGAGCAGGGCGGCGCTTATGCCGGTTGTCCCGATGTCGATACCGAGTGTTTTCATGATCTCACCTCAGCAAATCGCGGCGGATGCCGGATCGAGCCGCGTGATAATATCCTGCTGGATAGCGGGCGAGAGATCGAGGAAATTGACAAAGGTGCCGTGGATCCTCATTATATAAATGCCCGAGGGCGCGTATTTTTCGGGCTCCGCGAGCACCTTGCGCAAAATCTCGGCGGTCGTAACATTCACATAGAGATAAAACGGGGCGACTCCCTCCTTCATCGGGTTGAAAAAGAGGGGATTTATCACCTTGTCTCTGAATTCTTCGCCCCTGTCTTCGTAAGAATCTTTTTTGAAATATTTGGGGTCGATGCCAAGATGCGAGGCGTAGCCGCCGTTGAATTTTTCAAACGGGAGCTTCATATTTGAGAGAATGCGGAATCCGAGGCCGTTTTCCGCGCTTCCGTAAAGAGGATCGACTCCGTAGCCGAGCATATCTCTCGAATGCCTGCCGTCGGGGGTCGCGCCGACCCAGTAGCCGTAAAGCAGATGGGTGGAGGGCGATGAAAAATCTGCCCTGAACGGGTTGCCGAGATAATTTTCGGCGCCAGTCACTATGTCGGCGACCTTTGAGGCGATCTCTGCCGCTTCGTTATCAACGCTTTCGATATTGTTGCCGAATTTATCGGCTCCGAGCAGGAATTCGCGAAGCTCCTCATATCCCTTGAAATCCGCCTTGAGCGCGGGGACGAGCTTATCCGCATCCTGCGGCCTTTCCCTGAGCAGCTTGTCGATCGCCGCGAAGCTGTCCGCGATGACGGAAACGCCGTGGATAAGGCATCCGCTCCCGTTATAGACCGTGCCCTGCCTGTGTGTATCTCTGGCGTCAATGCCGTTTTCAAGCCCGCCCATAAGGCAGGAGAGGAATGGCACGCGCTGAGTTGAGATGGCTTCGGAGGCGCCGTTTGCGGCGGCAGCCATCCGCGCGACGGTGAGCTTTGTATTTTTATAAAATTCCTCTCTCACATTTTCAAGGCGGCAGGCGGGGATGTCAACGAGTTTTTCGCCCGTGATCGCCGAAACTCCGCCCGTCAGAGTCATTTCGAGGATTTTGGGCAGATTGAGCCAGCTGTTTGTGGTGTTGCCGTTATCCTTGCCCATTATCAGCGGCTCCTGACAGCCTGCTATTGAAATATCGGGCAGATCCTCCTTTGCGACTCCCGAAGCGGAAAGCACCTGCCAAAGAGAATCATCGTTAAAGAATGAGGGCGTGAGTTTGCCCGGCGAAAAGAGAAATCTGCCGATCTCGCGATAGAGCCTTGCGGGGGTGTTTGCGTGAAGCTTGAGCGAGAGTATGGGCTGGGGCAGATTCATATCATAATAAGCGTCAAGAAACGCGTAGGTCGTTTCGTTTGAAAGGTCGGCTCCGTCCGAATCCCTGCCCGAGAGGATGATATTCTGCGAAATCGCCCAGCTTCTGTCCGCAACGTTGAAAAATACGAGGAAATGCTTGAGAAGGGCGGCGGTCTCCTCACGGGAGAGCCCGTTTCTGTAGGGCTCAAAGATCCTGTCCGCATTGCCTACGGAAAAGGCAAACGGATTCGGGGTCTGCTCAAGGCACATTATCTGCCACATTATGATGAAGGATTGCAGCGCCTCGCAGAGATCGCGCGCGCCGAATTCGGGCACTCTGCGAAGATTATCCGCCATTTTTTTATAGATCTCTCTCGCTTCGCCGTCGGCTTCGGCGGCTTTTTCTTCTGCCAGAGAGGCGTATCTGTGAGCGAGGATCACGGCTGAACCGAGAGCGATCCTGAATGCCTCATAGCCGTTGCCCTCTCTGCCCTCGATCTTTTTGAGCATACCCGAAACGCCGTATTTGAGGGCATATCTCATATCGGGGATCAGATGGCCCGTGACCTGCTCAAAGAAGAAAATGACCTCTTTTGTGTAATTCTCCGCTTCCGCATAGACCTTGCGGAGCATTGAGGCGTAAGGGGTTTCGGCGAATTTTTCGCGCGCCGCCGCTATTCTCCCGGCGGTGAATTCCTCATTCGGCTCAATATCTCCGAAAACTGCCGTCGGGTCGCAGTAGCCGGAGAATTCCTCGACCTTGAAGGAAGGGTTGATAAGGGCGTAGCTTCGCGCAAAGGCGTCATCCTGAGTGCCGGCAAAAATGCCGTATTCGCTTATATCTATGGGGATCGTCTTTACGATCTCGCGCAGTATCTTTGCCTTTTTTATCTCTTCGTTTTCGCCGCGAAGCTCATCGGCGAGCCGAAGCTCCGTCTCCTTGGCGATGAACCAGCCGTCGAGCCGTTTACCCGCCCTCTTCCGGGCGAAAAGTGCCTTTGCCATTTCGGTGATGCGCCCGCTGTCGATTATCCCTGTCATATCCGCGCCTCCTTATGTTTTAACGGTTTTTAAGCCGTATTCATTAAAAATTCTTTCAAATTCGCCGACCGTCTCCGCGCTCACGAATGCGTCGGTCATTTCATATTTATCCTGCCATTTGTCTTTGCCGAATTCGTGATAGGGCAAAAACTCAAAATCACAGTGAGAGGTGTCAAACCGCGAGAAGTATTCCGCGAAATCGCGGGCGCCCGTATTTACCCCGTTTATGAGCGGGATCCTGATATGGAGCTCCCTGCCGCTTCTCAGGAAAAATTCAATGTTTTCAAGCGTTTTGCGGTTTGACGCGCCTGTGTATTTTTTATGCGCCTCATCATCGGTCAGCTTGCAGTCGATTATCAGGCAGTCGATATATTCCGCAAGCAGGCGGAGATCGGGATGTGAGCCGTTGGTTTCAGCGCAGACGGAAACGCCCGCCCCGCGCAGCCTCTTAAATAGCGGGAGCAGCTCGCCGAAGTGAAGGGTGCATTCGCCGCCCGTGAAGGTCACTCCGCCGCCGTCAAAAAACATCGGCCTGCTGCGCATTATCTCATCGAATATCTCATCAGCCGGAACCTCTTTCGCCTTGGGATTTTCAAGGGGGATCGAATCCGCATTTGAGCACCATTTGCAGGCGAAATTGCAGCCCTGCAAATGATAGACCAGACGGTTGCCCGGCCCGTCCTGCGAATAGTTGAAGCCCTTTTGAAGCACTTTCACGCAGGCACCCCCTTTTTCAGTAAATTTACATATACATACAATAATTGTAATACACGCGCTTTGCAAAGTCAATCAGCGTTATTCATTCTCACGGGGCAAATTTTTCGATTGCCGCTTTACAAATCCGCCCCACTTGATATATAATTTTTTCGTAAATTCAGGCGGAGGTGCGGGTATGATCGTTTTAATCAAAATCATCGCTCTGTTTATGTGTATCATTTTGCCTATATCGAATTTTATCGGCTCGTTTTTTGAGAAAAAGACCGAGTTTACATACAGCGGCTTTGAGCCCCGCGCGAAGGAGGAGAGAGAGTTGACGCCGTTTGAAGCGAAGGAACACGATATTTTTGTTTCTCCCTCGGGCAGCGATGAGGCAGACGGCTCCGAGGCCTCGCCCCTTAAAACAATAGGCGCGGCAAAGGCTCTCGCGGCAAAGAAACGCGCCGACGGGGTAAGCGAGCATATCAATGTGTGGGTAAGCGGCGGCAGATACCGCTTCGATTCCCCGCTTGAATTCGGTCCGTCCGACGCGCAGGATGTTTCTTACATCGCCCGCGAGGGGGATAATGCCGTATTTGACGGCTCCGTTTTGCTCACCGGCTGGGAGAGCGATTCGATAAACGGCATCGACTGCCTGAGCGCCGCGGTGCCCGAAGGGATCTCATTCAACACCGTTATCGGCGGCGGAGCCACCCTGCCTCAGACGAGATACCCCGAGAGCGGCTATTTCTTTATCAAAGAAACCGACCATTCCGGAGCGCTGTTTACCGATGAGAATTCCCCATGGAAGGATTGGTCATACGGCGACCTTGAAATCGCTCCCGATGACAGCCAGAAGATCAGAGAATTCAAAAATCCCGGCGATGTTTCGCTGCGGCTGCTCCATTATTGGTGCGGCGAGATCTCATATATCGGCGGCTATGACGGCGCGAGGAACAGGATGAAACTGACCGTTCCCCTCTCGATGAAGGCGGAGAAGGGGCAGAAGTATTATTATGAAAATGTTGCCGAGGTCTGCGACAGACCCGGTGAATGGTATTTTGACAGGGCGGAAGGCAGGATTTTTTACATCCCCCGTGAGGGCGAAAACGCGGGCAATCTCGAGCTCTGCGCAGCCGTGACCGACAGGCTCATCAAAATCGACGGCTGCGACGGCATTACCTTTGAAGGAATAGAATTCGCCAACACAAACAGCGCCTACCCCGAGCCCGAAAAGGGCAACTGGCTTACGGAATACGGGATGCGCTTCCCCCAGGCCGAATACGATTGCGGCGGCTCGGTCGAGATCACGAATTCCGAAGGGATCGCGATAAATTACTGCTCATTCAGGAATATCGGCATAGCGGGCGTGAAATTCAACAGGCTCGTCAAAAATTCCCGGGTGGTCGGCTGCAATTTCAAAAATACGGGCGCGGGCGCGGTATTCATCCACGGCTATAATTCGGATAAAGGCCCCGAAATCACGGAAAACATTACCGTAAAAGATAATCTTATCGACGGCTACGGCAGATATTTTTATTCCGCCTGCGGAGTCCTTCTCACTCACGCGCGAAACTGCGAAATTTCAAATAACGAAATAAGAAACGGCTACTACACCGCGATTTCCGTCGGCTGGCTCTGGGGCTACAATTACAGCGTGACCGGCGGCATCAAGATAAAAGATAATCTTATCTGCGATATAGGGCAGGGCTGGCTCTCGGATATGGGAGGCATTTATACCCTCGGCAATCAGCCCGGCACCGTCATTTCGGGCAACGTGATAAGGAATGTTGCCGCCGACACCCACGAAGGCGGATACGGCGGCTGGGGAATATATCTCGACGAGGGCTCTCAAAATATCGTCGCGGAAAAAAATCTCGTCTTTGACTGCGGCTCGCAGGGCTTCCACCAGCATTACGGCGAAAACAACCTTATCAGAAACAATATCTTCGCCCTTAACCGCGAGGGTCAGCTCCGCTCAAGCTTCGCCCACGGAGACCACCAGACGGGCTACGCCGACGAAAGCACCCACAGCGAATTCGCGGTTGAGAGCAATATAATCCTCAGCGACGGCACGGCGATTTTTTCGCTTATTGAAAATCATGATTTCATCGATAAAAACAATATTTATTACGATCTGAAAAACGGCAAAAACGCATTCAGCGACACAAACGAGGGCAACAAACCGCTCAACAGAGTTTACTCCGGCGGGATGAAGCTTCTCGGCCTCGGAAACGGAGCGGTTTATGAGAATCCGGGCTTCAAAGACCCCGAAAATTTTGATTTCACCCTCCCCGATAATTCTGAGGCTCTCGCAAAAATCGGCTTTGAAAAATGGGATTATTCCGCCGCAGGCACCCTGACGGATCACGGATGATCGCAATTCCGCGCCGTGCGGCGGGCCGATATAACAAAAATTACATATAAACATTATTGTATTGACGGGATCGGGCAGGTATAATTATATTGACGGCTTATGATCCCGTTTTACTTAATTCCACATTTCCGGTGTTGTTTATGAAAAAAACGCTTTTTCTCGGAATCATTTACGCTTTGATAATCACGACCGTTTTCGGGCTGCTCTTTACGCTGACCGACGGCGGGGTAAAGCATAAAGTCTCGTCCCGGGCGGATATTGAAGATCTGCAATGCGACGGGGTTTGCTTCGTGCCGCTGAAATACGCCGAGATATATAATAACAGGCTGTTCGGGCACGGCGATTTCGCCGACGGAGGCAGCGGCCTTCCCTCCGATAAAACCGATTTTGAGAATTTTTTGACTTACCGTTTCTTTGTAAGGACCGAGCCCGGCAGCGCCTACGGATTTTTCAGCAAAAAATCCGATTACGCGATGAAGGTGTTTGCCGACGGCGTTTTGATAGCCGAAACAGGCAGGGTCGCCGATGCTCCGGATGATTTCGTTCCGAGCGCGGGCAGCCCGAGGGGCAGCTTCACCGCAGCCGCAGAGGAGACAGAAATAATCATCCAGCAGGCAAATTTCAATCACAGGATGCACTATGATACCGAGATCATGATAGGCCCCGAGAGAGATATAAACAGATATTCCGTCCTGTTTTACATCGGGAGAACGGTCATATTCATCAGCCTTATAACAGTCGGTCTGATGAATCTCGGGATGTATTTTTTCTTTGATCAGAAGAAAAAGCTGCTGTATCTCACCTGCCTTTGCTTTGCGGGCGCGCTGAATTATGCCACGCCCTATCTGGTGGATTTTATTTCGGGCGGCATAAACTGGTATATAAGCCACAGGGTGGAATACTGCTCCAAAATACTCATTTCATTCTTTGTCGTCGCCTACGCGGACGCCGTATTCGAGGGCGGGATCAGCAAATATCTCAAGCGCATTTTTATGGCTTATTCCGCCGCGTGCCTGCTCATTACGGTGATAATGCCGTCTGATTTTTACACGGGGATAAGCACTGCGGGCGCATATATCCTTGTCTTGCTTCTCGCGGTGATGCTCGCGAATCTCGCCGTTTCATTCAAAAAAGACAGGGTCGAGATCGAGAAATATGACGGCCTGATAATTTACGGCTTCATCATCCTGATGCTGTTTTCATTCATCGAGCTTATCCGCCCGCCGGTCGAATTCCTCAAATTCATCCAGACCGAAACGGGTATAGTCGTATTCACCTTTATCAACACCGTAGCCCTCGCGCTGGATTTCAACGAAACGCGCAGGCAGCTTGATGAGGCGATAATCAGAGAGAAAGAGCTGCTTCAGACCAATGAAGCGATGGTCAAGATCGGCAATATGCGCGACGCATTTTTTGCAGATCTGAGCCACGAACTCAAGACGCCGCTGACCGTCATAGGCAATATCTCCGCTCTGACTAAATATCAGCTTAAAAACGGGATCGCGAACGAAAGAACCGTATCCGATCTCGAAAAAGCGGAAAACGAAGCCGTAAGGCTCGGCAAAATGGTCGATAATCTGAAGCTTAAATCGGTCACGAAATTTGAAAACAACGGCGAAAAAACCGAGGATCTTGCCGAAACTCTGAATTACGCCGCAGATTTTTGCCTGCCCCTTTGCAAGAGGTATAATAACAGGATCTCCGTTGCCTGCGGAGAGGGTATAAAAGCGGATATCAGCGAAGATCTCATATTCCACTGTATGTATAATCTGATTTCAAACGCGTCGCGCCACTGCCGAAACAGCGTTATAGAGCTCTCGGGCAAGGCCGAAGGCGATAAAGTGATGATCGCGGTCACCGATCACGGGGACGGTATGACCGGCAGCGAAATGGAAAAGGCGTTCAACCGCGGATATTCCGGCGATTCGGGGACCGGCATAGGCCTTACCCTTTGCAGAGAGATCGCGGAGGATAACGGCGGCTCTATACTCCTCTCCGACACTCCCGGCGGCGGTCTGACGGTAACTATCATTTTTAACGGGTGCTGATATGTCAAAGATACTGATAATCGAAGACAATAAAGATATCCTCTACACAAACCGCACGATGCTCGAATTAAACGGCTATGAGGTGCTTTCCGCGGAATCCGTAGGCGCGGGCAAAAAAATCTTTCGCGAAACGGGCAATATTTCTCTGATAATCCTCGATATAATGCTCCCCGACGGCAACGGGCTTGAATTATGCAGAGAGATAAGGGAAGACAGCGATGTGAGGATCCTGTTTCTGAGCGCGCTTGACGCCCGCAGAGATGTTATAGAGGGCTTCAGAGCGGGCGGCGACGATTATCTTGAGAAGCCTTATCATCTCGAAGAGCTGCTTATGAGAGTAAAATCGCTCACCCGCCGCAAAAATATCGGGGCTCCCGTTCACTCCTTCGGCAATATAGAATTCCGCGAATATTCTCTCGGCGCAAGCTGTGAGGGCAGGGATCTGTCGCTGCGCCAGAAGGAATACGCCATCCTCAAATTCCTCTGTGACAATCCGGATGAATTCTTTACGGCAAAAGAGATATTTGAGATAGTCTGGAGCGTAACGGATTCCGATTCCTCGGAGATACAGCCGTTTTACAACACCGTTTCAAGCCTTAAAGAAAAAATATCCGAAACCGGCGTCGAGATCCTTCACGAGAAGCCGAAGGGTTATCGGGCTGCCTTAAAAAAATAAAGCCGGGTTGGGCGGGTATTCGTAAAACAGTATTGGTTTTCACGGAAAACTAAAGCCGCGGAACATCGTCAGATTTGCTTACCATACACAAAGTATGCTTTCGCAAGCCTTCCTTGTTCTGCGGCTTATTTTTCACGAGAAAACTGCTTTGCACCTCAAAAAGATGAGATTTGTGCAGATTTGCAGGTCTTGACGACGAGGAATACTTGGCTGTATTCCGAGGAGGAATGCCTGCACAAGATGTGCAAAGATCGCTTTTTGAGGCATTACTGTTTTATGAACACCCGCCCTTTCTAACAAATTTGTTAGAGTGCGGTTATTTATTTGCGCCGTCGTAAAAACTATAATATACCTGTAAACTGCCCTAAATTTTTCAGGAGGTAGCAATTATGAAAAAGTTTGTAAGCGCGGCGCTGACTTTGCTGATGGTATTTTCGGCGATCTCGGCGGGTATCGGCGGCATCATTGCCTCTGCCGACCCTTCGGCGGGCTCCAATTTCCTGCTTTCGCACCCCGCCCCGGAAAATGTTGACAGCGCGTCAAATCCCTACGGAACGCCCAAAAGCCGTCCGTTTTCATTATCCACAATGAACGAGCTGTTTTATTATCAGACCTGGGACGGAAACTTTGAGCAATATAAATTCGATCTTTATGAATCGAGCCGCAACCCCACGCTCGATCTCAAATACTCATCTGCATACGACAGCTACAGCGACGGATACTACTGGCTCAAGGACCCGAACAGAGCAAACTCATCGGATCCTTCCGGTGCTTTGCTTTCATTCAGTAATACGGATAACA
>CAMVEX010000040.1 GCA_947166625.1 uncultured Clostridia bacterium | reverse complement strand
GATTTTTGAAGTGTCTGTAGTATATGTACTCTAACTTCACTTCTTCATTTAAGCAAATTGTAAGCAAGAGCCGAATGTAAACAAATTGAAAACAATCTCTTTACTCGGCAACAAAATCATATTTTTTTGACACTGATGAGCGAAACAGATAAAACGCTCACAGAGAAAGGATGGCTGAATATGAAAATATGGTGTCTTAAATGCGGAAGTCTCATCACTCACACCGACAACTGCGAAAAGCGCGAAACGCTCTGCCCCTGCTGCAGCGAAAGAATCGCATATTCCGTGAGCGGAAACGAGGCGTATATCGCCTGCCTCAACTATGATCTCAGCGTAAATAACGAGCTGAGAGTGGTCGGCAGCTTTCAAAACGCCGGATAAACATACGGCAGCTCACAAACAGACAGAATCTTGAAAACCACCGCCCAAGGCGGTGGTTTTGCTTTTTATCATTATTTTACAGAGCGGAAAGCAGGCCTTCGCAGCCCTCATAAATATCTTTGTATGCCGTTTGGAAATTGCCAGTGTACCAGGGGTCGGAGACATCGCCGGGTCTTGAGGTGAAATCCATCAGCATACGGATCTTATCATCCTTATCGCCGCCGAAAATCCGCCTGACGGAGCGGACATTGCCGGAATCCATACAAACAAACAGATCGTAATCATCATAATCTGCGGCGTTTAATTTAACGGCTCTTTTTCCCTGAGCCGAAAGCCCGTGCTCCTCGAGGATCTTTTTTGCGGGGTAATACACCGAAGCGCCGACTCCGTTTATGACATTCTCGCCGCTCGTGGCGCTCGATGATATAACAAATTCATCCGATCTGCCCGCTTTATTCACCATATCGCGGAATATGATCTCAGCCATGGGGCTGCGGCAAATATTGCCAAGACAAACGAACATTATCCTGTTCATACGGCGGTGCTCCTTCCGTTTATATTTATTTAAGGGATATTCACTCCGCCCCGTAGCCGCGTTTCTTTTCAAATTCGGCTAAAAAGGGTGCCTCGCGCTTTGCTTTCCATTTGTAGTAATGGGGATAAAGACTTTTCGCTTCGAGCGGATCTATTCTGACGGGGATCGCTCCGCATCTGTTTGCCGCCTTTATATCGGAAAAAAGCTGGTCACCGAGCATGGCGAATTCTTTAATATCAATATTCATCCGCTTTGCCGCTTTGATAAGGCTTCGCGGAGAAGGTTTGCCCGCAAGATGTATAAACGGCACCGAGCCGAGATATTTTGAAACCGCTCTGACCCTGAAAATATTGCCGTTTGATATGATGGTGAGCGGGATCCCCGACGATCTCATTTTATCAAACCATTCGCGCACGCCTTCGGTATATCTGAAGGTGCCGTCGGGAGCGATGACATTATCAATATCGATCCCGATACCGCGGGCGCCGATCTTTTTAATATCCTCCGGGGTAACGTCGATGAGCCGTCTGAAACGGTAACGGGGTATAAGCAGATTTTTATCTCTCATATCATTCTGCCGAGGATTTCCTTCCAATTCATAAATATTCCGAGAAGAAAATCGAAAATACCGAGATCGACAAAGCCCGGGTCAACGGGATCCGAAGCCCCTTTATTCGCTTCGGCATTGATAAGGAAAGCCTGGGTATAGACGATCCCTCCCTCGCCGAAAACCTCCGCTCTGACATAATTGCCGAGAGATTCTTTATAATCATTGAGGCATATCCGGGCTTCATCCGCCTTTTGGGTAAGTATCAGCTTACCGTTTGATATCCAGCGGACAAGAAGCGCGTTTTCGGTATCTATGCTGACGGTCGCCTCGGCGTTATCAACGCTTATTGAGGTGATCATCGGCTGAGTTTGAGCAGTGCAGTAGCCCCTGTCATCGAGCACATTATATGTGACGCTCAGATCATCATCCGCATCGAGCTTTCCGCTCTCGATATCGGCGGCTCTCTGCTGCATCTCATCATAAGCGGCTTTCACATTGCTGTAAAGCTCATCCTCGCCGTAAAATTCTTTGAGAGAAGCGGCGATCTGACCGAGCTCATCGGGGTTTCCGATGCAATGGCTCGCCCCGAAGAAGCAGCCGCTCTCGAGGGACTTGCGAAGAGAAGCGGAATTAAGCTCCGGCATAAGAGCATAGATAAAGCCGGTGTCGATTTTATCAAGCTGATGGGCATCGCTCGAACAGATGGCAAAAACATTCTCGCCGTTATCGGCGAATCTTTCAAGCAGATTATCCCACAGGATGCGGTCAAATCTTGTCCTGCCGTCGCCCTTGGAATTGATGTCAATACCGATGCAGGAATCATATCTGTTTATCAGGGACGCGACTTTATTTATGAAATATTTGTAGGCGAAAGTATCTTCGTTATAAGCTTCGGATGAGCGGATCTCATATCTCGCCTTTGAATATTCGCCCGGATGGTTTATCACGCTCACGCCGCCGAGACGGTCAACATTCCTGACCGCGTTTTCATAGGTCGTGACGGAATTATTATGAAAATCAACAAACCAGCTGTTGACATGGGCGTTTACGGAAACGGCGTTTTGCTCAATGCCGTAAGGCACTCTCATAATGCGCCTGCCGTCGGCGAGGCTGAGATAATCATCATCGCCCTCTTTTGAATAGGTGTATGCGGCGCCGTTATCGAAAGAGCCGGATCTGCCGAGATATTCAAGCTCGCCCTCGCTCCTGCCGATAAGTTTCAGGACTGCGCGGATAAATTTATTTTCATTCGGAGTTTCCCAGGTGTAGTTGACCGTACCGTGGTCTGTGGTGGCGACGATATCAAAGCCCGTCTCATAATGGCGCTCTATGGACTGCTTGAGCGTGGGGTCGCCGTCGGAAGCGTTTGTATGGGTATGCAGAGCGGTCTTAAACTGATTGACGGTATCCCAATCCACATTCGCATAAGGATTAGAAATAGTCAGGCTGTCTCCGCCTGTCACGGCAAAGGCCGGGGAAAGGCAGAGCAGAGCGATAATCGCGCTGAGAGCAACACAGGCAAACCTCTTGAATTTTTTCATCTTATCATCTCCCTTAAAATTTTCTGCTGTTTTATAAACTCATTGTATATCATTTGAGCGGCATAATCAACAGTTAAATTCGCGACTTGAATTATTCATATTCTTATGATAACATAACAGGCGGAGGCGATAAAAAATGAAAAAAATAATTGCTCTCATTATCACCGCCGCGATCGGTATGGCACTCTGCGCCTGCGGCACTCAAACAAAGTCCGGCGATGACACCACTGCCCCCGAAAGCGAAAGCACAGGCGCCGGCATAGTAAATCCGATGGTTGAGGCGAGCGCGGATGAAATAAAAGAAAAAATCGGCGTGGAATTCAAAATCCCCGAAAAGGCCTCCGGACCCGACTATTATATAGTCGCCGGCGAGATGGCTCAGGCGGATTTTTCCCTTGACGGAAACCTCTACACCCTCAGAGCGAAGAAAAGCGATATTCTCGACGACATCTCGGGAATGTATTATGAATGGGATATCAACGAGGTATGCGATATAAACGGAAACGGCGGAGAGATCCACATAGTAAATAACGAAAACGAAAAAGCCTCAAGCGTTATCTGGTATGATCCCGCCGCAGGCATGACTTACAGCGTTTCGGTCAACAACGCGGTTTCCCGTCAGGCTCTGATCGACTTCGCGCAGGCGGCGGTCTGATTATGGATAAAGCGATCGGCGGCGCGAGAATACAAAAATGGGATAATGTGAAATTCTTTCTCATCTTCCTTGTCGTGCTCGGGCACACAGCGGATATTTACGCTGAAACCTCCGCGGCGACGGGGATATTGAGATTTTATATCTACACATTTCACATGCCCGCTTTTCTGTTTGTTTCGGGGCTTTTTTCAAAGAAGCATATAAAGCAGAGGCAGTGGCGAAGCATATCGTCATATCTCATTTTATATCTCTTTATCAAAACTCTCAATTTCTTTGTGAAATGGGCAATAAACGGCAGTAAACCGGGATTTATGCTCTTTAAGGACGCGAGCGTTCAATGGTACGCATTCTGTGTGTTCGCCTTTTGCGTTATCACGATACTCCTCGAAAAAATCAAGCCGTCTTATGTGATCACGGTATCGGTGATCCTCGCCTGCATAGCGGGATATATGGATAATATAGGGGATTTCCTCTGCCTTTCGAGGATAATAGTCTTTTATCCGTTCTTTTATCTGGGCTATCTGCTCGATCCCGTAAAGCTGAATAAATTTCTCAATGACAGACGGCTTAAAATCGCGGGAGCCGCCGTGCTGATCTCCGCGGCAGTGATCACAGCCGCCGCTTACCCTTATATCAAGGATATAAAATTTTTATTCACCGGCAGAAACCCGTATAAGGTATTTATTGCCGACGCACCTTATGCATTTGTTTTCAGACTTATCTGCTACGCCGTCTCTTCGATAATGGGGCTCGCCTTTATCGCGGTGGTGCCCGAAAAGATCGGAGGCGGTCTGATCGCGAGAACCGGCGCACGCTCCGTACAGATCTACGCTCTGCATTTCGCGTTAAAGCTGCTCTGGTTCGGATTTGTAAACAACAATTTCCGCATAGACGGATATTTCGTATCAAAGCTGCTGATTTATGAATTGATCGTTTCAATCGTAATTTTTATTATCTGCGCGCTGCCCGTATGGAAGCCACTGTTTGACAGGCTGCTTCTGATACCCGGAAAGGCGGAAAACGCAAGCTGAAATTTATTCATAAATTGTTTCGGATTTATTCTTGAATCAGATTATTCGCTGATATATAATTCAATTGCGGAAACAAAAATGATCCGCTCAAACAAACAGATGGAGGAATGTGTATATGTTTTGCCCCAAATGCGGAAAACAACTGCCCCCCGACGGCATCTGCCCCGATTGCAACACGGTTGAAGCAACACCGGTCAAATTTGAAAAGCCGTCAAGAAAAGGCCCCGGAAACGGTGCGAGGAGCTACGCGGCGATTTTTACGGCCCTGCTCGTATTCCCGACCTCGCTCTGCGTTGCGATAGACCTCAGCTTTCACAGATATGATTTCTGGTTTGGCTATGTAGTGGGCGCCGCCCTTGTGACCTGGGTCTGCGCGGTTTTGCCGATCCTCAATATCACTCCCGCTCCCATAACGGCTCTGATATGCTTCGCCTCGGTAATCGGCTACATATTCTATATTCTGATGAAAACGGGGCATGTTGACTGGCTCTTTAACAGAGCGCTGCCGCTTTTGATTCTCTTTGCAGTATTCGTCGCGCTCGACACGGCAATGATAAGCTCAAAGAAATTTGACTGGCTCGCAGTGCTTTCTGCGATCTCGTTTGAAATCGGAGTGTATATCATTGCGATAGAAGCGACCTACACAAGGAGCTTCACAAACCTGCACTGGTCTCCGATAGTGGCCTGCGGCTTTATCTCCGTAGCGGCGGTATTCCTCGCATTCTCATATATCGGAAAACTCGGGAAAAAGAATAAATAAAAATCTGCCAATAAACGAACACCGGCTCGGTATCAATCCGAAGCCGGTGTTTTGATTTTTATTTCAGGTTTAATGATGCGGAGACTTCTTCAACTATGCGCCGGGATTCTTCGCTCTTTTCTTCCATTTCTTTCACGAGCCTGAGCTGAGTACGCGCTCTCACGAGATTATGCTCGGGATAATCGGTCTTGAAATAAGTATCTCCGTTGATATAATCGCCGAGGAATCTCATTCCGCATTCAAGAGTCATAAGCTTTGATGAGAACGGAAGATATGCGATTTCGGTTTCGGTGAGGGAGGCGCCCGCCGTCTCGAGGAAGCCCTCCGTATAGGCTCTGAAATACTCAAGGCTGAAATGCACCTTGTCAAGATCTTTTTCATCCTCAGCCGCGGTGCTCGCGCCGAATCTGATACTGTCGCCGAAATCATAGAGGGCGAGCCCGGGCATTACCGTATCGAGATCGACGACGCAAATACCCTCGCCCGTCTTATTATCAAACATAACATTATTGAGCTTGGTATCATTATGGGTAACTCTCAAGGGAAGCTCTCCCCTCTGCGTCATTTCGACAAGCACGGGGCAATCCTTCTCGCGCCCGAGAATGAAATCGATTTCATCGCGGCAGTTTTTTGCTCTGCCCGACAGATCGCTTTTAACGGCTTCTTTGAAATCGGCAAGTCTTGAAGCGGTGTTGTGAAAATTCGGAATCGTTTCGGCAAGCGTATCGGCGGGATAATCCGACAGCATACGCTGAAAACGGCCGAATGCCTTTGCCGCCGCCTTGAAGCTTTCGGGGCCGTCAACGGTCTGAAAAGTATGCGCATCCTCAATATAATTGAAGCATCTCCAGAATTTGCCGTCCGCGGTGATGTGATAAGGAAGACCGTCTGCGGCAAAGCGGACGTTGAGACATTCTCTTTCGGGATCCCCGCCGTTTTTGATGATTTTTTCTTTCAGAAATCCGGTGACGCCGACGATATTATTCATCAGCTCGACAGGCTGCCTGAAAACATTTGTATTCAGCTCCTGTATAAGATACTTCTCGCCGTCTTCAAAGCTGAAAACGAAGGTATTGTTTATGTGGCCGTCTGTGACACGGCTGACCGTGTCAAGCCTGCTGTCAAAGCCGAAAGCTTTGAGTATCTCTGTAAATTCGCTCATATTCACACTCATTTCTTTTTCTTTCCTTTTGAAGGTTTTTCAAGCAGCGGCTTCAGGAATTGACCGGTGTAGGAGCCTTTGACCTTAGCAACCTGCTCGGGAGTACCCTGCGCGACGATCTCTCCGCCGGCGTCTCCGCCTTCGGGGCCGAGATCTATTATATGATCCGCCGTTTTTATCATATCCAAATTATGCTCAATGACTATGACCGTGTTGCCGTTATCCACAAGCTTCTGAAGCACCTCTATGAGCCTGTGGACATCCGCCGTATGAAGCCCGGTAGTGGGCTCATCGAGGATATAGACGGTTTTGCCCGTCGCGGTCCTTGAAAGCTCAGTCGCGAGCTTTACTCTCTGAGCCTCGCCGCCGGAGAGAGTGGTCGCCGGCTGGCCGAGTTTGATATAACCGAGGCCCACATCGTAAATTGCCTCGATCTTCCTGCGGATCTTGGGGACGGTGTCAAAGAAATTCATCGCTTCTTCAACCGTCATTTCAAGCACATCGTGTATGTTTTTGCCCTTGTAGCATACCTCAAGGGTCTCACGGTTGTATCTTTCGCCGTGGCAGGTCTCGCAGGGAACATATACATCCGCGAGGAACTGCATCTCGATTTTAACTATGCCGTCGCCCTGACAGGCTTCGCATCTGCCGCCCTTGACATTGAAAGAGAATCTGTTTGCTTTGTAGCCTTTCTTTTTGGCGTCGGTAGTCTGAGCGAAAAGCTCTCTGATATCGGTGAATACCCCCGTATAGGTCGCGGGATTCGATCTCGGAGATTTGCCTATGGGGCTCTGATCTATCGTGATGACCTTATCGAGATATTGGGTACCGTCGATCTTTTTGAATCTGCCCTGTATCTTTTTGGCGTTATTCAGCTCGACCGCAAGATGCTTTGAAAGGATCTCATTCACGAGCGAGCTTTTGCCGCTGCCCGAAACGCCGGTAACGCAGATAAACTCGCCGAGCGGGAATTTGACATCGATATTTTTAAGATTGTTTTCACAGGCTCCGTAAACGGTGAGAGACCGCCCGTTGCCCTTCCTGCGCTTTTCGGGCACTTCGATCTTCTTTTTGCCGCTCAGATACTGACCCGTTATGCTTTCCTCGCAGTTCATAATATCCGCCGGAGAGCCGCAGCAGACGATATTCCCGCCGTGTATCCCGGCGCCGGGACCTACATCCACCACATAATCCGCGCTGAGCATAGTCTCCTCATCATGCTCGACCACAATGAGAGTGTTGCCTATATCGCGAAGATTTTTAAGGGTATTCAGAAGCTTCTGATTATCACGCTGATGAAGCCCGATGCTCGGCTCGTCAAGCACATAGAGCACCCCCATAAGCGAGGAGCCGATTTGGGTGGCAAGGCGTATCCTTTGAGCTTCGCCGCCCGAAAGAGTAGCCGCGGCGCGCGCGAGATCAAGATATTCGAGCCCGACGCTCGAGAGAAATTCAAGGCGGGATTTAATCTCTTTCAAAATCTGCGAGCCGATGATCTTTTCTTTTTCCGAAAGCACGAGAGAATTGATAAATTCAAGCTCTTTGGTAACGGATTTATGAGTGAATTCATCAATATTTATGCCGCCGACCGTAACGCAGAGATATTCTTTTTTGAGCCTTGCTCCGCCGCATTCCGGGCAGACCTCGCTCGCCGTATATTGCTCAAGCTCGCTTCTCTGAGCCTCGCTGGAGGTTTCGAGATAGCGGCGCTCTAAATTATTGACTATGCCTTCAAAATCTGCCGTATAAGTGCCTCCGCCGTAGATCCCGCCCCTTGTGAATTTTAACTTTTTGCCGCCTGTGCCGTAAAAAATCACATTTCTCGCCTGAGACGAAAGATCTTTGAACGGCGTATCGAGCGTAAAGCCGTATTCTTTGGCGATACCCTCATAATACATCCTTGCTATGGAGCCTTCCACGATACCCCAGCCGGTGGCCTTTATCGCACCCTCATTGATCGAGAGCTTTTCATCGGGCACTATCATTTTTTCATTTATCTTTTTGAATTCGCCGAGACCCGCGCATTTGGGGCAGGCGCCGAAAGGATTATTGAATGAGAATGAGCGGGGCTCGACCTCCTCGATGCTGACGCCGTGCTCAGGGCAGGCAAAATTCAGAGAAAAAAGCTGCTCATCCGAGCCCTGAATATCAACGATCAAAAGCCCGTCAGAAAGACCGGTCGCCGTTTCTATGGAGTCGGCAAGGCGTGAGCGGATCGAAGCCTTCACAACAAGGCGGTCAACGACCGTTTCAATATTATGTTTGATATTTTTTTCGAGCTTTATATCTTCGGACAGATCATAGATTATCCCGTCTATCCTCACCCTCGCGAAGCCGCTTTTTCTGATTTGCTCCAGTTCCTTTTCAAATCTGCCCTTTTTGCCTCTGGCAATAGGCGCCAGAAGCTGGAT
This sequence comes from uncultured Clostridia bacterium, assembly GCA_947166625.1. Lineage (GTDB taxonomy): Bacteria > Bacillota > Clostridia > Oscillospirales > Acutalibacteraceae > CAG-177. The sequence continues at coordinate 3,418 of CAMVEX010000040.1, read as the reverse complement.
CCTGGTACCTTCTTCGAGAGAGAGGATCTTATCGGTGATATCATCGACGGTCTGCCTGACTATCTCTCTGCCGCAGACCGGGCAATGCGGAATACCGATCCTCGCATAGAGGAGGCGGAGATAATCGTAAATTTCGGTAACGGTGCCGACGGTGGAGCGGGGATTTCGGGAGGTGGACTTCTGATCTATCGCAATAGCTGGAGACAGGCCGTCAATGCTCTCAACATTGGGCTTTTCCATCTGGCCGAGAAACTGACGCGCGTATGACGAGAGAGATTCCACATATCTCCTCTGACCCTCCGCATAAATCGTATCAAACGCAAGCGACGATTTGCCCGAGCCGGAAAGCCCGGTAAAAACGACAAGCTTATCACGCGGAATGGTGACATCAACATTTTTAAGATTATGCTCTTTTGCGCCTTTAATGATAATTTTATCGGACATAACTACCTCTTGGAGTTTTTGACTCTGGTATTTGAATTCTTTATTTTCTCTATCCTGTCGCGAAGGTAGGCGGCATGCTCGAATTCAAGTATCTTTGCCGCGGCTTTCATCTCCGCGGTGAGCTGAGCGATGAGCTTCTCTTTATCTGCCCTGCTCATACGGGAATAATGCTTATCGTCATCCGCTGCGGAGGATATTTCAATTATATCGCTGACATCTTTGACGATGGTCTTGGGAACGATACCGTGCTCCTCATTATATTTCATCTGCTTTTCGCGGCGGCGGTTTGTTTCAAAAATCGCTCTCTCCATAGACGGAGTGACGGAATCGGCATACATTATGACGGTGCCTTCGGCGTTTCTCGCCGCCCTGCCGACGGTCTGAATAAGCGAGGTCTCGCTTCTGAGAAAGCCCTCTTTATCTGCGTCAAGAATGGCAACGAGCGATACCTCGGGGATATCAAGACCTTCTCTGAGCAGATTTATGCCCACCAGCACATCAAAATCGCCCAGGCGCAGACCTCTGACGATCTCCATACGCTCAATGGTATCAATATCATGATGCATATAGCGCACCTTTATATCGAGATTTTCAAGATATTCGGTAAGATCCTCCGCCATTTTTTTGGTGAGTGTGGTCACGAGCACACGCTCTTTCTTCTCGATGCGCTCGTTTATCTCGGAGACGAGATCGTCTATCTGACCCTCGATCGGTCTGACGGAGATCTCGGGATCGAGCAGACCGGTCGGCCTGATGACCTGCTCCACGGTCTGGGCGCTCTTTTCTTTTTCAAAATCGCCGGGTGTGGCGCTGACAAAGATTTTTTGATGGATCTTGGAATAGAATTCTTCAAAAGTCAGCGGCCTGTTATCATAAGCGGACGGCAGACGGAAGCCGAAATCGACAAGGCTCTTTTTCCTCGCGCGGTCGCCGCCGTACATCGCCCTGACCTGCGGAAGAGTAACATGGGATTCATCCACAAAAAGGATAAAATCATTGGGAAAATAATCGAGAAGCGTAAACGGCATGGTGCCGGGCGCTCTGCCGGACATTATGCGTGAATAATTCTCTATACCCTTGCAGAATCCGGTTTCGCGGAGCATTTCAACATCATACTCCGTCCTCTGTCTGATCCTCTGAGCCTCGAGCAGTTTGCCCTCACTCTCAAAATATTTTACTCTCTCCTCCATCTCGGCGAGTATCTCTTCGATGCTTCTCTCCATCTTATCGGGGGCAATGACATAATGTGAAGCGGGATAGATCGCAACATGGGAAAGCACGCTTTTGACCTGACCGGTCAGAGCGTTGATCTCGCTGATCCTGTCGATCTCATCGCCGAAGAATTCGACTCTGACGGCGTTTTCATTTGAATAAGCGGGAAAGATCTCAATGACATCGCCGCGCACTCTGAATTTATTTCTGCTGAAATCTATGTCATTCCGCTCATACTGGATGGATATGAGTTTTTCTATGACTTCGTCGCGGCTCTTTTCCTGCCCCGTTCTGAGGGAAACGACCATGCTTCTGTAATCTATCGGGTCGCCGAGGGTATAAATGCACGAAACGGAGGCGACAATGATGACATCGCGCCTTTCAGAAAGCGCCGATGTAGCCGAATGGCGAAGCTTATCTATCTCGTCATTTACCGAGGAATCTTTTTCTATATAAGTATCGGTGGTGGCGATATACGCTTCGGGCTGATAATAATCATAATATGAAACAAAATATTCGACCGCGTTATCGGGGAAGAATTCTCTGAACTCACCGCAGAGCTGCGCGGCAAGGGTTTTGTTATGAGCAAGCACAAGGGCGGGCCTGTTAAGCTGAGCTATCACATTCGCCATCGTAAAAGTCTTGCCCGAGCCGGTAACGCCGAGAAGGGTCTGCTCGGCATAGCCCGAATTTATTCCTTTAACAAGCGCTTCAATGGCCTGAGGCTGGTCGCCCGTGGGCGAATAAGGCGCTTTGAGCACAAATTTATCCATAATATCCTCACAATATGCCGTTATCGGGGCACAGTAATCATAATCTTATTTATTTTATCATAAACGAATACTGTATTCAAGTAAAATATATGCCGACGGCTCTTGCCAAAAATGAACTGTTGAGATATAATGATGATGTTTGTTTTGAAAATTTATCCGGAAAAGGAGAAATATTTTGCAGGAACATCAGATTCATATAAGAAATGTGATAATGTGGGTGCTCGGGATGGTTATATGCCCCCTCGGAGTGACCCTGAGCGCCAAGGCGGGATTCGGGGTGTCGATGATAGAGGCGCCGGTATATGTAACATATCTGCGTCTGTCGCAGTCATTCCCAAAGATAACCTTCGGCACGATGGAATATATACTTCAGGCTTTGGTGCTCATACTGCTTTGCATTCTCGTTAAAAAACTCAAGCCGAGGTATCTGCTCTCATTCGGCACAGCGGTGTTGTTCGGGCTGATCCTCGACGGCTGGAGGAGCGTACTCGGTACGGGGCTTTATGAAAATACCGGGATGAGGATCTTCGCCTGCGCCGCCGGCATAGTCACAGTGGCATTTGCCATAGCCTGCTTTTTCCGCACAGACCTGCCGCAGGAGGTCTGGGAGCTTTTTGTAAAGGAATACTCCGAAATCAAGGGCAAAAAAATGACAAAGGTCAAATGGATCTATGACATCACCTCGCTGACCGTCGGCATTATACTGATGCTGACGCTGCTGCATAAATTTGAATGGACGGCAATCGGTATCGGAACGATAGTGACAACGATAGTCAACGCGCCGCTGATAGGTCTTTTCGGAAAACTGATCGACAGAGTATGGAAAGACAGGGAAGGAGTAAAAACGCCCTTCACTGAGCAGCAGGAGCGAAAAGCGCTCGAAGAGGCGGCGAAAGCCTCAGAAGACGACGAGCGGGAAATATAATATCGGTAAAATCATAACCACCCGTAAAACGGGTGGTTTGCACAAGGGCTATAAGCCCTGTTAC
>CAMVEX010000039.1 GCA_947166625.1 uncultured Clostridia bacterium | reverse complement strand
CTCAGTTGGTAGAGCAGCGGACTGAAAATCCGCGTGTCGCTGGTTCGATTCCGGCCGAAGGCACCATTTTTGCGGATGTAGCTCATCTGGTAGAGCGCCACCTTGCCAAGGTGGAGGTAGCGAGTTCGAGCCTCGTCATCCGCTCCATTTTTTATATACGGCTCGGTACCATAGCCAAGTGGTAAGGCAGCGGTCTGCAAAACCGCGATTCCCCAGTTCAAATCTGGGTGGTACCTCCAAGACTAAAAGTCCGTAAGTCCTTGATATATAAGGATTTGCGGACTTTTTCTTTTTGAAAAGTCTGAAAAATCGGGGTAAAAAACCGTGTAAAATGTCTCCTGAGACACGATTCACAAACCCCGTTTTTACCGCATTTTCCAATGGTTTTTACCCAGTATTTACCCCCACAAGCAGTGCGCTCAATCCGTTGATTTTTCGGGACATTTTTGAGGTGTTCAAAAAAACATGCCCCATTGAAGAATGGAAAAGAGTGAATCACGGACCTGTAATTTGCCGAATACAGAGACTGTAGCAGCCATTTTTCGGTATTTTTAGCCATTTTTGTTAATACTTTGTTCATAAACAGGGCTGTTTTTGTGTGGATTTGGGAATAATTTGAAAGGAGTTATATTTTCATTGGTTTTGCCGTTTTGATGCAAGTGTTGAAGCTGAAATAAACATTAAAGGAGCTTTAACTATGCCAAAAACAAGAAGACTCAGTCATGAAGGAACATTATATCACGATTCAAAAAGAGATATATGGGTCAGCGAATTCAGATGGACTGACTCCGAAGGTAAATCCCACAAAAAGAGAATGAGCAGTATGTATAAGTCGGAAGTTGTCGAAAGAATGGATCAGTTTGTTTATGATCTGAAGCTGGATAAGGATAATCCGGAGCGATTCAATAGGAATTTCAAGGAAATCTCAAAATATTGGCTCGATAATATTATGTCAATGAAGGTTAAGTCTTCAACTTTTGCCCGGCTTGAATGTACTCTCAGAGTTAATGTGATTCCTTATGTAGGTAAAACCCGGATTGATAATATCACCACAAAAGATGTTCAGGATATGGTGATTGCCCTGAACGAAAAAGGTCTTGCGCCATCCACAATAAAAAAAGCTTATGAAATGGTTAATACTGTTTGCGCGTATTATATTGATACGGAAATGCCGGGTCTTCGCAATCCGTGCAAAGGAGTTGTTATTCCAAAACGTGAAGCTGAGGAAATCAGGATATTCGACAAGGATGAGCGAAAGATTATTGAGGAAGAATGTTAAAGTTATCATTACCGGTGAAACATTTTTAGATAAAAGCGCTTTCAGATATAGCACAATAAAACATCTTGAAATAACAGAGACGGTGACCAATCTGAACAATTCTTTTTATGAGTGCTCAGATTTTGAAAAAATTATATTTGCGGCCAAAAGATGCATTGATGCAAGAGGCCTTATCAAAAATATAAATAATAATACTGAGATTATTATGGAAGACGGGGTAGAATATATACCGACAGGATTGTTTCAAGGTTATAAATTTACGTCTTCAATTGATATACCTCAAACTGTAACTCATATATTTGATGATGCTTTTGAATCAACAAATATAACCGAAATAGTTCTTCCACGAAATCTTGAGCATATTGGAAAATCTGCTTTCGCAAATTGCAACGGGCTGGAAACAGTTGTTTTACCTGAGACAGTGATTTCAATCGGAGCTGACGCTTTTTCCAGATGCGCAGCTCTTGAAAAGGTAGATTTCTTATGTAATAGCTGCACTGTGGATATTGATGATGAAAACAATAACGGTATTTTTGACAATTGTCCGAATTTGAGAGAGATAGTTTTTGGAAATGAAATAAAGTACATACCCGATTTTTTGTTAAAAGGGTCAGGTATAGAAGCTATCACCATCCCCGACAGCGTAACGGATATCGGTTCATACACATTTGCAAATACCAATCTTAAAAGTGTAACAATTCCCGAAAACGTCGAGAGTATTGGTGACGGCTGCTTCGAAAACTGTAAAGAGCTTGAAAACATCGTAATCAACGGAAATGTATTTCTCATAGGCGATAACGCTTTCAGCGGATGCGATAAGCTGAGAGAAATCTACATTGCGGACAGCGTGAAAGATATCGGCAGGACAAGCTTCGCCGGCTGCACTTCTCTTGAAACGGTATATATGTCGCGTAATGTGGTCTATATCCCCGAAAGATGCTTTGAAAACTGCACCGCGCTGAGTTCGTTCACCTGGGAAGCGGACAGCAAGCTGATAGGAAAGCTCGCTTTTGCCGGATGCACTTCACTGACAACTTTCAATTTTGTCGGCATAGAGAAGCTTTATCCCAACAGCTTTAAAGGCAGCGGAATAGGTGTTGCCTCTCTCGGTGAAGCACAGGATGAAGCCGCGGCGGCGCTTGAAATCGTAGAATCGCAGAGCTTTATGGATTGCCCTGAGCTGCAGATGGTTGCCCTGGGCGGCAATGTTAATACTGTTCAAACCCGCGCTTTTGCAAATTGCGAAAATCTTGAAACCGCTATTATCTCCGACAGCGTTGAGACCATTTCATCCGACGCGTTTGAAAACTGCCCGAAGCTGACGATTTATTGCTCCGAGGATTCCTACGCCTACAGATACGCCAAAAGCAACGGTATATCCGTGAGCACCTTCGTCGTCGCTCCCATCCCGAATCAGCGCTATACCGGCAAATCGCTCGAGCCCGCCGTAAGTGTCACGGTAAGCGGCTCCAAGCTCTCAAAGGGCGATGATTTCAAAGTGAAATACTCCGACAATATCAATGTCGGCACGGCGACGGTAAAAGTCAGCGGTATCAACGCTTATAAGATGTTCACAAGCACGGTGAATTTCGCGATACTGACCCGTTCCATATCCGAGGCGGAAATTGACCCTGTAGCCGATCAAAGCTACACCGGCAGCGAAATCACGCCCTCTGTCAGGGTTATATACAACGGCAAGCTGCTTCGTGAGGGCAAGGATTATAATGTGATCTATACAAACAATGTTTCCGCAGGCAAAGCAAAAGCGACCGTCACGGGCATAGGCAATTTCTCCGGCACGGCAACCGCCGAATTCAACATCACCGATAACGGCGGAGAGAGTAATTCGCCCTTTGACAACGCCATCGCCGCAATCGGAAACTTCCTGCGCACAGCCGTAAACTTCATAATCCGCCTGTTTAATATGTTTATGGATTTATTCAGATAGGAGAATGATATGAAAAAAGCAATTCAATAAAATTGATTCTATTATGCAGATATTTACTTTTCATTAATATGCAATTCATTTTCAGCAATTATATTATAGTTTGGAGGCGATTCAGATGAACAATATTGAAAGCGATCGTTTCAAGTCAGAAAACAAAAAAATAATTGCTGTATGGATTGTCTTAGGTGTTGTTTTTCTTGCAATTCTGTTGTTTTATGCTCACGCTTTTTTGGGTAATCCCATTTCAAAGTTTCTTGCTGTTAAAAACGCTGAAAAACTCCTTGAAAGCGGAAAATACGGCGAAGGCTATGAAGTCAGCGAAGCAGGATATTGGTTTAAAGACGGCTATTATCATATAAAGGCAGAGAAGCCTGAAAGTCCCGATTCGGCATTTACTATGTATTTTGATATGCGTGGCAACTGTTATTCGGATGATTTTGAAGGCAGCGTTATCCAAAAAGGCAATATTTGTAATCGCCTTTTATATGAATACCGTCATCTGATTGAGTCAGTATCAACAGCTAAAAAGAAACTTGATACCGATATAATATACGGATGTATTGCATTTGATGATGATGTCGAATTCTTTGAACTCGCTTCTGAAGGTAAAGTTCAGCCGGTCAAAATATCAAATCTGAATGCAAATCAGGTTTTCGATTTGGAGCGTATCGGCTCTGAAGCAGGTGTTATTCACGTAAGTATTAATTCCTCTGACTTTTCCCCCGAACATTTTGCCGATACGTTGGTTCAAATAAAGGATATATTTGATAAAGCAGGTGTGCGCTTTACATTGGTTACGCTTTTAATCACCGATAATGAACATGCAGAAGATGGCACACCATACCCAACAGCTGAACTTGTCAATTTTCCCTATGACGATATTTATGAAGATGGACTTGCCGAACGGATTGAGAAAACAATAACAAGTACATCTTCAAATGAAGAAGTCAAAGAAAACACAACGATTACAAGCTCTGTTTCCGACAGATCCCAAAGCAAAAACAACCGCGTCCTTGTCGGGCACAACGGCAGAACAATTTATATTAATGATGCACAGTCAGAAACCGTTAAAGCAGTAATTGCGAACCATCAATTAACCGGAGCCATGGTATTTTACGGCAGCAAAGATTACATTATTTATATTGAGGAAAATCCTTTCGGCATCACCAACGAGATCTTTTATGATATGTCGAAAGGTCTTCTCGGCAACTCAAGCACCATAGAACTTCACGGCAAAGAGAAAGAAACGCTTGACGGCATTCTCGAAGGAGTGCTGCCCGATGTGCCGCAAACCACACTGTTCAATCCGCCCGAAACGGCAAAATGGGGAGTTTTCAGAGTAAAAGAAGTCAACGGTACCGTTCTTATCCTGACCGACAGGAGCGGTGATGAAAGCAAACTGTATTCCTGCGATTACGGAGACCTGGAAAGTGCCGCAGAAAAGAATTTCCGCGCAGGCTCACTTTTGAATATCTGTTATGAGCTGGGACAGATGTTTGATGGCTTTATTCATATAACACCTTACCAGATTGAATTTACCGATGAAATGTGATTCCTGATATGATGAGCAGAAGCGTTTCAATTAATCGAAAAGATAAAGAAGTCGCAATATTAAGAGCAACTCCCGTGCCTTTCACAGATGATTTAGCATACTGGCACATTATTGCCGAAGTAGAGAAAGATGAACCTATATTAAAAAACAGTGATGATTATAATATTTGGTTTGCGGAGTAAAAAGGATATATTTTCAATAAACGCACAGAGATAATATACACACTTTGCTGTTAATTCCAACCGGTTATAATTCATAAATATTGATATCGAGTAATAATTGATTTGCTTATTATGCAATTGACAAGCGTATCGATTTCTGCTACTATTAATACACGGTTTTTACCCCACGGAAATTACTACCTCAGGGCGCCCCAAAAACCGTATTAAAACACAGCTGAAACGCTTGTATATCAAGACTTTGAGGGACTCCTAGATTGCTGCAAAACCGCGATTCCCCAGTTCAAATCTGGGTGGTACCTCCATGAAAAAACCTCGTCGAAAGACGAGGTTTTTTCAGTTATATTCGCCTGCGGCGAGTTTGATTGCGATGCAGTTATATTCGGCTTGCGCCGAGTGATATTGTGTTGCGCTCAGTTTTGGATGCGAATATAATATCACTTTTCGCTATTCTTTCTTCTCTTTTCTCTTCACTTTTCTCTCCGTTCTTCTCTCTTCTCTCTGTTCTCCTCCGCGACTTTTCCGGCGAAGGGAGAAAAGAACATAGAGAAGAGAAGCATTGCGAGCAACATCATTTCGGAGTGTAAGCGGAGAAATATCATCAACAACCGTCGCAAAAACATCATCAGCAGCCGGCGGAGACAAACATCATCAGCCGCGGCGGTGACATCATTGACTTTTGATCATACCGGATTTATAATTGATATAGTCGGCAGAAATGGATCCGCGTTATGAGAGAGAATAAACCTGCCGATCTTCCCGTGGATTTCTCTGTGATTCGCGGCAAAACAGTCTCAATTTCATTGCAGAATACTCTTGTGATTTTGCTCAATTCATGCTAAACTGTCTATATAATCAAACGAAGGGGAGAAGCTCAGTATGAAACGTTTTATCGCTGTTTTAACGGCTGTTGTCTTTCTCGCGGGCTGTGCCTGCGTCAACTGTTATGCCGAGTCTGAGATCAATTGGATCATCACCAACCCTTATGAAAGCGTCGATTGGGATACCTGGGGCAACTATAAATTCCAGCCGCACTGCCACACCAATGTCAGCGACGGGTACCCGACGATCCATGAATTCGTGCAGAATCACTACGATCTTGATTATGACATTGTCGCGTTGACCGATCACGGAACTCTCAATCGCGGCTGGAACAAACAGCCGGATCTGATCCCGCTCGTTCGTCTGATAAAAAAAGAACGCACAAATATGGCGGAGATCGAGCCGCTGACCGATGAAGAATACAATGCTGTATTGACCGGCACCGCCGAATCCGGCAAACGAACACACAAAAACGGTATGCTGGATGTGCCTCTCGGTATTGAGCTGAATATGGCGACTCCCTTCGCCGACTGCCATCTGACGGGTTATTTCTCCGAATACGGGCAGGGGCTTGCCGGCGTATTCGGCGATTATGAAACTCCGACTAAAGGCGTTAAAGATGCGGGAGGAATATCAATGCTCTCGCATGTGGGCGAATATGTCTATATTGATAAAGACAGCGAAAATCATGTCGGGCAAAAAATAGACGAATATTATGTCAATAAATTTGCGCGACTGTTTCTTGACAACGCCGGCTCAAGCGTCGGAATGGGAATTAACAGCGCAACGGATGCTCACACCCGATGCGACAGGATTCTGTATGATCAGATCCTTCAAAAGACGATTCCGAACGGCGTTGTGCCCTGGGGCTTCTGCTTTTCCGATGCTCACAGCTTAGCGACCGAAAATGACGCCTGGACGGAATTGATGATGGAGAATCTCGATCTTGAGAATACCCGTAAAGCGATGGTCGGGGGCACAAGCTTCGCCGTATCGCATTATTCTCTCGGCTATGAGCTTAACGGTATGCAGGAAATGCCGGGTTATTCGGATGATCTGCGCCTGTGGGATGATGAATCATACTACTTCAGCAACGCCACTCCGAAGGTGACAAGAATAACCGTAGATGAGGACGCCGACACCATAACCGTTGAAGGCGAAAACTTCAATCGCATTACCTGGGTTTCAGACTGTAATGTGATTCGCAGAGAGGAAAATATCACCGACGGAAAAGCTACGCTTGATCTGCATGCATCCGATCTGCTGGATGAACCGAATCTGTATGTCCGCTTCTATATCACCGGAGACTTCGGCATTTGCTACGCTCAGCCGTTTGTCATTCGCGCAGAGGGAACGGAATTTACCCCGGTCAACGTTCCGAAAACTCATGATATTTCCACATTCCTGAGAGGTCTTGTTACCGTTCTCGATTGGGGACTTTTCAAATGGAATCCCGTTGTGTGGGCATTCAAGTATTTTGCTTTGGGCTATGATCCGCTGTCACGGCTCGGGAGCGAGATAAGTGCTGTTTTCCAAAATAAAACCGTTAATTAAGGCGATAATGCTTTATTCCGAAAAATCAAAAATATAAAAAAGGAGTTACAATCTATGAAAAAGTTTTTATGCGTGCTGATCAGCGCTGTTATGGTGCTCGGTGTATGCGGCGGATTTATGACCTCGGCGGCGTCCGATTACACCATAGTATCGCCGTATGAGGATGTTGTATGGAGCGGTGACGGCGCCTGGGGAGCTTACAGAGGCGTTCTTCATTCGCATACTACCTGGAGCGACGCCGATGAGGATCTCCCGACAATGGTAAAGGAATATTATTCTCTCGGCTACGATTTCCTTGCCAACAGCGATCACGCCGTTACGGGAGTTGAGTGGAATAAAAAGCCCAAGCTTGTGACCCCTTATTGGTATCAGTATTTTTTGGGCAACAAGATGAGCGTCCTCACCGATGAAGAATACGAAGCGATCACCTCCGGCACCTATAATGACAGAGGCTACGGAATGACCTGCATCACCGGCGCGAACGAGCTCAACCATCTTACACTCTCCAAAAACCATGTGAACGGTTATTTCCTTCCGAGCGATGTAGGCAACGGATTCGCCGGTTATTATGCCGGTGACAAGATATTGGATTCTTCGAGCTATGTCGGTGAAAACGAGGTCGGCATCGAAAACGCTTTAAGATTTGTTGAGGATAACGGCGCTCTTTCTCATATCAACCACCCCGGAGACGTGCTTGATTCCAACACTCATCCCGAGATAGTTACAGACCCCAAGACCGTGAGCTTTTTCGGCAATCTTTTGCTTAAATACAAGAGCTGCCTCGGAATAGAAGCGCTCAACGAGGTAAACAGCGTGACCCGCTATGACAGAGTGCTGTGGGATCAGCTTCTTATGTACTGCCTGCCCTACGGCAGGAGGGTCATCGGCTTCAGCAACACGGACGCGCATTCCCTTTTGAATTGCGACAGCTCCTTCAGCGTTTTCATGATGAAAGAGAATACGCAGGAAGAAGTCAAAAAGACCATGCAGTCCGGTGCTTTCTTCTGCGTTTCCAAGTGCCTTCCTGGCAATGATGTTTATGAGATAGGCCCCAAAGAGGATATTGATGTCAGAGGCAAAGGCATCCCTTATCCGATGTTCAACAGCGTTGAGGTTGACGGACACACGGTCACTGTCACCGTTGAAAACGCCAAAGAAATTCAGTGGATCGCAAACGGAAAAGTTATCATGAAGAGCGAAGTCGGCGCAGACCCGATCGTTCTGGATCTTGACACGATCGAAGGCAGCGAAGATTTCCAATATATCAGAGCCGAGATTTTAGGTGAAGGCGGAATCTGCCTCACTCAGGCGCTCATTATCGACGATGGATCGGAGCCGCTTACATTCCATCCCGAAGAGCACACACCGAGCTTTGCCGACAGATTTATGATGTTCATTCGCGGAACGAAAATTTACAACATCATCGTTGAGATTTATCGCGCCGTAAGATAACGCGGGATACAAATTAATATTCATTAAAAGCCGCTGACAGATTTTCAGCGGCTTTTTCCTTTCCTGTTTTTTCGGAATGGGTCTTGACATATACCTCGCTGTATGATATACATTGATTAGCGAGGCAATTATTATCGAGGTATTATTACGGAGGTGTTTTTATGCGAATCAACAAAGAGCTTTCAAAAGGGAGCAACGCAATGCTTGTGCTCAGCGTTATTTCAAGGCGCGATATGTACGGCTACCAGATCATCAAGGTGATCGGGATGAGCAGCGAATCCGTTTTTGAGATGAACGAGGGCACCTTATATCCTATTCTCCATTCGCTCGAGGCGGATAAATGTCTTGAATCATATTGGTGCGAGGCTGAGGGCAGACGGAGAAAATACTATAAAATCACGGAAAAAGGAAAAAAAGTGCTCGCCTCTAAAGAGAAGGAATGGAAGGAATTTTCGACCGCGGTCGGCAAAGTGCTCGGGGGTGCGGATCTTGTCGGAGCATAAATTTGACGGCCTGCTCGAATATCTGTGCGGTGATATTGTTTCAAAAATCCGTGCAGATTGCTGTAAACACTGTCTGGATGAGCCAATTAAAATCGATTATCGGTATTAACCGATTTCTGAATTAACACGGGAGGCAGTATGACTCCGGAAAAACTGAATTATATTCTTGACAGGATTTGCTCCGGTATCGGAAGCAGCGCGGAGCGAAAAGATGCCCGCGACGAATTATATGACCACATAATGAATCACTATGAGAAAAATATCGCCTTGGGAATGACCGAGGAAGAAGCGTATTCCGAGGCGGTTGAAGCACTCGGCGACAGGGAAAAGATCGAGAAGGATCTCACCCGCGCTCACAGATCCGTCGGCAGATATGCAGTGAATGTGATCGCAGTGGTTTTTACGGCGGCTTCATGCTGCTTTTTGTTACCTGCGGCAGCTATGATTTCATCCCTGGTGCAGGGAACTTATGTTATTTCCGTCATTGAAGGCCTGCTCGATCTGGTTATTCTTTTGATGCTCTTCCTTTCAATAAAAACAAGATCGGTCATAGTCCCCATCGTTGCCGCAGTTTCGCAGATATTTCACTTCATGAGTTACGGGTTCATATCTGTTATAACGGTTTTCTTTGAATTCGTTACCGGAAATTTTAAAAACTTCCTCAGTGACGCAGTTCCCGGTGAGATAATATCGACCCCTTTGGGCGTATTTTTCAAAGTGCTTTTGACAGTGATAATTATAGCACTGGCTGTGTTTATCTGCGTCTTTAATTACCGACGCTTTGAATACGGAAAAAGCAACAAAAAGGCGCTTAAAGCGGCGAAAATGCTGCTTGGTGCGCTCAGCGTATTTATCGCTTTTTCGGTTGCTCTCGCAATTATCGGATATAAATTAAGGATGACGGATGATTATTATAAGAAAAAGGACAGGAACGATAAAGAATATTTTATTCTTTATGCCGAGACAAAGGAAGAAGCCGCAGAGTTGCTTGATATTTCAGAATCAGCCGTATATGATCGTCTTGGAAGAACTGCCGACGGCATAGATGAAAAATTTTATAATGATACCTATATAATCAGATATCATCACGATTTTAACAGCGCGGTCATATTTCTTGAACACGGTAATGAAGATAATGTTAAACTCGATGATCTTATTGAATTAAAGAAAAGCGCTTTCTATATCAAAGTTATCAGCCGGGCGGAAATCGAAATAGATAAGCAATCGGGTTATTTGATCGCTTTTCCCTGTTCGGATAAGGAAGATTTGAACAGAACTGCGGACTGTATGGTATCTTTACCGCTGAAAGAAAATGTGACCCTTCACGGTTATCAGCACGGCAATGCGGAATATGAAATAATTCTCAGGCAAAAACAGCATTAGGAGCGGCGGCTTATGAAGACAAAAGTAAAAATATTGATCGCCTGTATGGTAACAGTCGTTATTTCATTGGCTGTAACTTTGATTATCGTCAAGACCGGTGTCCATAAGATAAAGAATTATGAAGTGTCTGAAATAACGACAGAATCCGAGGAAACTTTCAAAGGCAAAACGATCGGAATGTCAACAGAAGAGATAGTTTCCCTTTATAATGAGGCGTTCAACAATACGGCAAAAGGTGAAGAAATAATCAGCAACGGACATTTTCATATTTACAGAGATAAATCAAGCGGCAATTTTTCCAAAACTCGTGATGAAAAAATGTCAAAGCTCATGTTTGATACCATGGTTTCAATACTTGATTACAGCGATTATGAAATGAAAGGAGAAAGCGCAGCGTCGCTCAGACCTGAAGATGTGATTTACGCTTCTGCCCGTGAGAACAAAGACAGAATCGAATTAAAGATAAAAATCAAAGAATGTGAATTCAAATATGTAAGGCATTCCGATGAAGTTAAGGCCAAAAATATTCCACCGGAAAGGACGGGATTCGGCGCGGCGGATATTTATGATGTTTTTGAGGCGTACGGTCAAAAAGGCGAGGATGAAACATTGATTTTGGAAATAGGTACATTCAACAATCGCAGTGATTATACCGAATATGATCCCGCTGACTTGACCGCTTTGATTGATAAGAAAACGCATACTTTGATAAGATGCGATCTGAATTACGATTTACATATCAAAGATGATTTTTTTGACACCGAGGATATCAACGGAGATTATTGGCACAGTTACAGTGATATTGATCTTTATCTTAACGCTGATTTCAGCTATCCCTATGTTGCGGTCAGACCGGCAAAAGGTGGTCAGACCGTGAGCGGTTAAACAGTTTGGGGGAAATTATTGTAATTTGCAACAAAAAGCGTCTTTTTTTACACTGATATAAAAGAGAATAAAGGAGATGCTGCCATGAAAAAGATTATATCTTTCATTCTTGCCCTGATAACGGCTTTGGGGGTCATGCCGGCTGCGTTTGCCGACGGAACAGAGCCATATATCAGATTTCGGGTCGAAAACAAAAATATAGAATTTGAATGGCCTTCCGTAACAAACGGGCTCAAACTGGATTACAGCAACGGATATGATAATGCTTATATCGAATATACTGTCACAGGCGACATAAAAATAGATCACCCCGAATACAGCGCCTATAATAATAACAGAGGCTTTGTTACCGTCAATTTGAAATCCGAAAGGGGCGAAGGCGGAGCCGTGACCGCAAGTCTGTATTCACCGGAAGGAGAGCTTCTTGCAAGCGATACGATAAATATCTCCGTTCCGAAATATAAAACGGCCATTTATCCCATTTATGATTTCTTAAGCGAATCAGCCTTTGCGGGGACCTTGCTGACCTGGGCGTTTTCCCCTTTGATCTTCTGGCCCGTGATATTGGAAACAGAAGCATTTAACGCCGTTCAAAGCTTTTTCAATAAGCATTTCCGCAATACCGCCGGCATTTATGAAAACATAAAGTAAGACGGCAGGAAAAGCAAAATCAGACAAAAATCAATACAAATATTTTCTGCAAAAATAAGGGAACGGAGATCAACTGATTCTCCGTTCCCTTTGATATTTAGGGATTCTGTTTCAAAATGTGTCGTAATAAGTGGTAAGGAAAAAGGAAAGAAACATATTTATCCCTGCTGTTTTTTCCAATTTTTTCGGAGTATTCCGTAGTAAGCAATATCAAGGAATTCACCGGTATAAGTCTTGAAATATTCACGGCGTGTTCCTTCATATTTATAACCGCATTTCTGAGCAACTCTGCCAGAAGCCGGATTTTTAACCGCGTGAGATATTTCAATTCGGTTTACGCCGACTTAGGCAAAGAGGTAATCGGTAACCGCTTTCGCCGCTTCTGTCATAATACCTTTATTCCAGTAATCATATCCCATACTGTATCCGAGGGCGGTTCTTTCGCTACGGTCACTGAAATCAACTACAGCGATATTTCCGATTGCCTGACCTTCATATTCTATGACCCAGTTATAACAGTTATCATTATCATATGCAGCGCACCACTGCTCTAAAAGCTCTCTCGTATTATCAACAGAACCGTGGGGTGCCCAAGTCAAAAATTTTGAGACTCTTTTATCGTTTGCCCAGTTTTCAAACATTTGCTCAGCATCATTTACTGTAAAGCGCCTGAGCAATAATCTTTCGGTTTTTAT
>CAMVEX010000038.1 GCA_947166625.1 uncultured Clostridia bacterium | reverse complement strand
TCCCGAGGCCGAAAAGCGACGAGAAAAAGGCAACGATCGCCATTATGAATGCGTAAATTCTGTTTAACATGATTTTCCTCCTTGAATCCCTTCATACATCTTACAGGGCGGAAATATATTTGAGAATCCGGCATTTTTTTAACCGCGCATAATGAATTATCAAGCGGTTGCCGAATGCATAATGATCGCAAAGAATTTCCGAATGCGCACAATGAATACCCGACACAAGCAACGCTTTTCGTCTCTTGCAGCGATTTTCCGGCGCGCCGCCGGCATTCCGCCGAACCTTCCGCCTCCGGTGAATATTATACCACTTCCCCTCACCGGGTGTAAAGGGGAAATCCATACCTGCCAATCCGAAGGAAAATGGTGTGAGTATCCGGCAGAATGAAGCGCAAAAGAAATCTCCTGCCCGAAGTGGACAGGAGAGGTGAGATTTATGCTTTTTTCTTGTTATAAAAAGATATGGCAATAAATACTATGTCAATCATTGCTATAGCAAAGAACAAAACAACTAGAACACACATTTTGTTGCTGTTTAAAGCATCAATGAATCTCCCGTGCTCAATGTAATACATAGCTGTTCTCAACCCACAAAATGGACAAGTATATCCGTGGTTACATAGAGTATCACGATTAAAGAAAAACCTGCTATAAAAATAGACCGAGATGGTTGTAGCATAAATGATAATGCGTGATGTTTTTAAAGCAGATGAGATATCACTTTTGCTCAGCATTGTTGAAATACTCCTTGGTTCCGATTATATTCAAAAAAGCAGAAATAATAAATAGAACAATAGGAGCGTAAAAAATAGGTCCAAAGCATAAAGTGGATGATTCGGTCATATTAAACAAGATTAGAAATGTTGCAGCAACAAAGCAAAACAAAACGGCAGGTATGCAAAAAAACTTTTTGGACTTATTCTTCACAATAAATAACACGAGCGAGAAAACGAATGGCAACAGAAAAATAAAGAGCAAAAACATCATTCCTGCATCGCCTTCAAGAAATTTTGCGAAAGAAGATATGTGTTCAGGTTGTGATACGGTTATGTTTACATCTGCATCTTTGACAGGTTCTCTTTCAAATGAAAAGAGTAATGATGCCAACACAGAATCAATTGTAATAGTTCCAATTAGACTTAATATTGTTGAAATCAAAAGTTTCTTTTGTGCGGACTTTTTGTGATCTTCAATGATGACAACAGAATTTGATGCAATTGGTTCTGCTTCTGGTTTTTCTTCGTTAACTGGACACCCACAGTGAATGCAAGTTTTTGTCTTGTCGGATATCTCTTTTCCGCATTCTGGACAGTTAATAATTGCCATACTTTCATCACCTTTCTTGTGTAACACACAATTTTCACATAACCATTATATATATATATTTATGGTGTCAAGGCTTATCGCATATTATACAATTATTTTCAGGAGGTAATATGTCTTACACACAAACCCAAATCAACCAAGCAAATGAAACCGACCTTGTTGCTTTTCTGTCGGCACAAGGCGAAGAACTGATTAAATCAGGCAGAGAATACAGATGAAAATTGCTTGTCAGAGTGAATTTTTATAAAAGCCTTATTTTTCAAGGGCTTTGAGACATAAAAATAAAACCGGCTATTCTATCAGAATAACCGGTCTTATGTGGCAATAAACCATAATTTTAATAGAATTTTGGAAATGGGTTCACTTTCCATTTCTATGGGTTCACTTTTATTTTATGGGTTCAAAAATTTTTCTGAAAACCTTATATTTTGACATCTCCCGTGAGTACTAAGTGGGAGGTGTTTTTTTTATGACACAAATCGAAAAGCAGAAAATCATCGAAATGCAGAAGCAGGGACTCAAGTATCCTACCATAGCCAAACTGACCGGCATAAACATTGGAACAGTTAAAACCTACTGCCGGAGGCATCCTGTCGACGCAGCGGACACGCAGCCCGGCACAGTGGCATTTTGTAAAGAGTGCGGCAAGCCCGTGATTGTCAGGGAGAAGTGCAAGCCCCGTCAGTTCTGTTCCGACGCATGCAGGATGAAATGGTGGAACGGCCACAGGGACGAGGTAAAACACAAAACCGAGTCAAGGTTCATATGCGAATTCTGCGGCGGGGCTTTTACCCGTCCGGGGAAAACAAGACACCGTTTCTGCAGTAAAAAATGCTCCGCCGAAGCGAGAAAGAAGGCGGCGGAATGAACAGATACAGAGAGGCTATGTCGCTGGCGATGGCGATGCTTGACGAGGGTATAATCACCGAATCAGAATACCATAAAATTGATAGAATTATGGCCGAAAAACACGGCGTAAATCTGTCGGAAATATGGGGCTTAAATCCGTTGATATATAAGGATATAAGAGGTAATATACCGTCTGATGAAAAGAGGTGATTTTTACGGCAAGGGTTATAAATAAAGTCGACTTTGATTCAGCACCGCCGAAAGCGGTAAGAGTCGCCGCCTATGCGAGGGTGTCAACCGGAACGGATGAAATGAAACACTCCCTCGCAGCCCAGGGCGATTATTACCGGAAACTCATAAAGGAACATCCCGGCTGGGTCTTCGCCGGAATATACGCCGACGAGGCGGTCAGCGGCACAAAGGAAAGCAGATGTGAGTTTGACAGGCTCGTAGCCGACTGCGAGTCGGAATGTATAGATATGATTATCACAAAATCAATATCACGTTTTGCCCGAAACACCGTGGTTCTGCTCGACACCGTCAGGAGGCTTAAAAACTGTGGCGTGAGCGTTTTCTTTGAAGAGCAGAATATAAACACGGACAGCGCCGGCGGCGAACTGATGCTTACGCTCCTCGCTTCTTTCGCACAGGAGGAAGCAAGGTCGGTCAGCGAAAACCAGAAGTGGCGCATCCGTCAGTGTTTCGCCGAAGGCAGACCGTGGAATATGAATATGCTCGGCTACAGGCAGGAGAGCGGGAAACTGATTGTCGTTCCCGAAGAGGCGGAAATCGTCAGACGGATTTACAGCGAGTATCTTTCCGGCAAAGGGCCCGGCAGAATAATGAAAGGGCTGAACGCCGACGGCATACCCGCCCCGAGAGGCGGAGAGTGGGAAACGTCGACCATCCGTAAAATCCTGAAGAACCGGGCGTACACAGGAGAACTTGAACTGCAGCGGTATTACACGGAAAGCCACCTGTCGCCTTACACCGTGGAAAACAACGGAGTGCTTCAGAAATACAAGGTGGAGGATTCTCACGAGCCGATTATAAGCAAAGAAACATTTGAAGCCGTTCAAACCGAAATAACGAAACGCGCCGAGAAATACAGGAAAGAAACGGAGCGGAAAACATATCCGTATTCGCAGAAAATAGTGTGCGGAGTATGCGGCAAAAGCTACAGGAGAACCATTAACCACTCAAAGCCGGTATGGGTCTGCATCACATACAGTTTCAAAGGCAAAAAGCAGTGTCAGTCAAAGCAGATAAGCGAGGCGGTTCTTGACGATTTGCTTAAAGATACGGATATGAACTCCGTCAGACAAATAACCGTTTTCAACAATAACGTCATCGTCGTCGAATTCTGTGGCGGAGAGGTTAAACAGCTCGAATGGAAAGTCCCGAGCAGGGCGGACAGCTGGACCCCGGAAATGAAAGAAGCGGCCCACAAAAGAACAAAGGAAAGGATGATGAGAAATGCCGAAAGTAACCGTCATACCTCCGACGCTGAATAAGTTCACCGGCGTCAGGACGGCGGAAACGAAGAAAAGGCGCGTCGCCGGTTACGCCAGAGTATCAACCGACTCCGACGAACAGGCTACGAGTTATGAGGCGCAGATGGATTATTACTCCTCTTTCATACGGGGACGCCCCGACTGGGAATTTGTGAAAGTATATGCGGACGAGGGCATAAGCGGTCTCGGAACGAAAAACAGACCCGGTTTCAACGAGATGATGAGCGACGCCCTTGACGGAAAAATAGACCTCATCCTCACAAAATCCATCAGCCGTTTCGCCCGCAATACAGTCGACACTCTTACGGCCGTGAGGAAACTGAAAGAGAAAGGCGTCGAGATATGGTTTGAGAAAGAAAACATACAGACTTTCGACAGCAAGGGCGAGCTGTTCATAACCATCATGTCTTCCCTCGCCCAGGAGGAGTCGAGGAGCATTTCGGAGAACGTGACGTGGGGCAAGAGAAAAGCCTTCGCCGACGGCAAGATATATATCCCGTATAAGCGTTTTCTCGGATACCGCAGAGGAGCCGACGACCTGCCCGAGATTGTTCCCGAAGAGGCGGAAACAGTAAAGAGAATATATGATATGTTTCTCTACGGCATGACTCCAGGCGCGATAGCAAAACAACTGACGGCGGAGGAAATAAAGACACCCGGTGGCAAGGACAGGTGGCAGAGCAGCACGGTTCAAAGCATTCTTACAAACGAGAAATACCGCGGCGACGCTATTCTTCAGAAAACTTTCACGGTGGATTTCCTGACGAAGAAGTCGAAAAAGAACGAGGGCGAGGTTCAGCAGTATCATGTTGAAAACAGCCACCCCGCCATAATCAATCCGGTAGTGTTTGACAGGGTTCAGGCGGAGATAGAGAGGCGGAAGCAAATCGGCAGAAAATACAGCGGTTCAAGCGTATTCTCCAGCCGTCTTATCTGCGGCGAGTGCGGCGAGTATTACGGACCCAAGGTCTGGAACTCCACGGATAAATACAGGCATACGGTATGGCAGTGCAACGGAAAGTTCAGCGGTGATGCGAAATGCTCTACGCCCCATTTGACCGAGGAAGAAATACAGGACAGATTTATGAAAGCCTACAGCAGCCTTATTGAGAGAAAAGAAACCCTTATTGAAGACCTGAAACTTATGCAGGAAACCCTGTGCGACTGCTCGGAAATTGACGCAAGAATCAATAAACTAAGAGCGGAGAAAAATGTGGTTGAGAACCTTATGCTTGAGTGCGTCAAAAACAGCGGTGACGATTATGAAAAAGAATTCAGCGAATACAACGACAGATTTGAAAAACTGACATCGCAGATTAGGGAAGCCGGAAAAATGAAAGAGAAGAGAAACGCAAAGGCCGCCGCAATCGGAGGGTTCATGTTCGAACTGTCCGAGAACGGCTGCAATCTGACGGAATTCGATCCGAGGCTGTGGATTGACGTCATTGACACAGCAAAGGTTATGCCGTCCGGGGAGATTGTCTTTCGGTTCGTGAACGGAGCCGAGGTCACGGCATAAAAAAACACCCGCCATAGGTTTTTACGCCTGTGACGGGTTTTGTCATTTCAGTATTGATTTCAGGAACTCTATAGTTTCAAAATATGCAACTGCTAAATATAGCCCCAGAAGCCTCCATATCGACCACATAAATACACCTCACAGAGGGAGAACATAGTTCAGATGAATCCAGCGGCCGTCTCCGATTCGGCCCCAGTTTCCTTTTGTTTCATATATGGTTACTTTTTCACCGGTTTTCTTTTCCCCGAGAACCTTGAAGGTAGTGCCGGGACCCGTGCGGATATTGACATCATCGCAGACGGTTCGTTTCGGACGCAGCACGCCGAGGAAGGTTTTATAGTTATGTTTTACCTTCTTCATCTGTTTGCCGTTCCAGTTCTGGTCGTATGTATAGAAGGTTTTTGTGTTGCCGGATCCTTCGGAAATTGCGATATGGCCATTCTTGTTATTCATCGACCAGACGCAGATGTCGCCCTTCATCGGAACGAACGACGGTGTATTGGCTATGCGGGTGAAAGCGTTGTTCATTTGCTTGTATCCGCCCCAGGAGGAAGAATTGAAACACTCGTAGTAGTCACGGGCGTTGCCCCATGCTCCGGCGCGAATATTAAAAACGTCGCGCAGATAATATTTTATGAGATCTACGCACTGCACCGGATCCTGAGTCGGAACGCGGTCGTAGTCAGATGCCTTGCCGAAATACGTGTTAATAAAAGTATTAAAAGTCATCATCTTCGTCTCCTTTGAAGCTGAAATTAAACTCCGCCACGCAGGATTCAATCAGCATATCCATTTCAATGTCAGAAATATCGATGCCCTTTGAGTTCAGCATGGCGGTGATGTTTTCTTTTGCCTTCTTCAATTTTTCCGCTCCGTCGAGGTCGCGGTATAACTGCTCAACCGCTTTGACGCAGGTGCGGACCACTTTTTCCTTGGTGGATTCCGCCTCTCTATTTTCAAATACCTTTTTAAGCTTAGCACCTATAAAACCGAAAACGGCGGTCAGCAGAGTGTAGATGATAATCAGTCCGTACTGCGACAGAAATTCGTTCGCTATTTTCATTTTTTCAGATCCTCCTTGATTTCCTTTATATCCCTTTCGGCAAGAGCCATTCGCTCCACCAGGTTGTTGTGCTTGTCAACCTTGTCTTCCAGTTTCTCTATGCGATAGTTCGTCATCGAACTGGTTTTCAGTATGCCGAAAAATGTGCCCGCAAGAGTGCAGATGCCGGAAATAATCGCTACGATAATTACGTCGCTCATAGTTACGCCTCCATTTCCACAAGTTTGTTTTTAATGCTTGACAGTTTCCAATACTGTGCTGTCTGATATGCCTCAAGCGACCCGGCGGGGATATATATTTTTAGGTTTGCATTCTGATAAGGCAGCGCATATGACGACCCGAGCATAGGCGGTGTGGAAGACATAAAATACATCTCGGTCATCGACGAGCAGCCGTTGAAAGCATATGTGCCGATGTCGGTAACGCCTGCCGGTATTCTTATGCTTGTCAGAGAGGAGCAACTTTTGAACGCATGATCATCAATCATAGTGAGGTATGAATCCAGACCGATTGAAACAGATGTGAGACCCGTGCAGTTTGCAAAAGTATAGCTGCCGATCCTTGTCACGTTTCTTGGAATACTGACGGACGGTATCTTTGCGCATCCGTAGAAAGCGTAATCTTCTATTATCCCGGATGCGCTTGGGAAACTGATGCCTTCGAGGCTTACGCAGTTATAGCAGAATCTTGAGCTTATCTTCTGCAGGTTTGAGGGCAGAGTGAGAGTTTTCAGCTGGCGGCAGCTTTCAAATACGGAGTTTCCGGTTACTCCGGGAAGAGCAAGGGTATTGGTAAAATTAACAGTTTTTACATATGATCCAAGCAGTAAATCGTTGGGAAGCATACCGAGTCTTCCGTTAAAGGTTATGCTGTCTATGAATGATTCCCTGAAACAACCCTTGCCTATGTTGACTATACGGCTGCCGACGGTTATGTCTTTTTCCGTTCCGTTGTATCCGGCGTAAGCGTATGGTCCGTATTCGATTATGCTGTAATAATTGAGGACGGGCATCACTCTGTCTATGGCGTCTCTCTGCGCCTGGTTTAGCGCTTCGTTGCGCAGATACGCCGCGTCCACCATTCTGTCTACAAGCCCGTCCGGGAATGAGAAATCATCCTGGCCGCAGTCGGGTTTTATTGCTTCAAGGCACAAATACGCCGCGGTTTCCACAAAGTGAATATCCTCTTTGCTCACGATGAGCTTGTCGGTCGCATCATCATAATTCACCAAGGTAATCGACCTCCCTCGCGTTGTTTAACGTTGTCTTAGCCCACACGCCGTCGACAACGCATAAAAAATCCCCGTTGTCCTCAGCCGTAACAGCGGGAAGGACTCCGGAGAGCAACATATCTATTTCAGCGTTTGAGTAGTGCGTGTTGAGAAACTCGGCTATCTGTGCGAGCAGGGTTCCGCTGTCGTCACCGACAAATTCACCGGCTACGGAAGGTTTCAGGAACAGATGAACCGTTCTCGATTTCATCAGTATCGCGCCGTCCGAGTTCATGGCCCAGAGCTGAACATTGAGCGATTTATACTTTGTGACAGCGTCGCTTAACGGGAGAACCAGCGGTTCGGAGCTTTGCGGCAAAGCGGCGGACGGAACAACCCCGTCCTTTGTGCCGAACATAATATAGTATGACACTATCTCGACATTCTCCACCATTTCCGTTTCGGGGATAACCGTAAGAGTCACAGCATTATTCTCGCCTGTTTCTCCCGGAGAGTTTCCTGTTGAAAGAGGATTGACGGCGTTAAAATCAATCATGAGGTTTGTCATTATCATCACCCTCCAGCAATGCTATGAGCGTCTGCTCTGCTCCCATAAGGGCGTTGAGCTGCGCCACGAGCTGTTCTTTCTGCTTTGCTATCTCTTCAAGTTTCGCTTTGATTTTATCTTCCATAATTATCCTCCTTACGCATAAGCGAGTTTTCCTTCGTTATAATACAAACCGTCATTGCCGAATCTCAGCTTGTTTCCGTTTCCTGATATAATCGAATTATCGGAAGTAAGCTCAAACCACGAGGATGAGCCGTCTGCATTCTGCACCCTTATCCTCGCTATGCCGTCTTCATATTTCGGCTGCGACACATCAAGGCGGGCGATCATATTGTCAGAAGCGTCGCAGAGTTCTATCGACGCCGAACCGTCCTCGGCCATAAGAGCGACGGTGACATTGTTCCAGCCTCCCCAGTAACCCGAATAACCGCTGTCCGGAATAATGCCGATTACGCAGCGCTGCGATTCTTTCGGAAACTGCGTTGACACATTTGATATTGTCTGCACCGTGGTCTGGCACATGGAGCCGATGGACTCTGTGGATATTTCAAGCCCGTCTCCGTCATAGAACCTGACCGCGAGCTGCTGCCAGCCGTATGACGCCATTCTGCATGAAACTCTCACTGCTTTTGCGCCGTTGCGGTAGATATTGCTTGTCAGCGGATAAAATGTCTTTGACGGAGTGTTCCTGCCGTAGTAGGTGTTGTTGCTGACTCCGCTCGGTTTTGAATAACTCGATGTCGGCATATTTAGTGACGAGTAGAGAGAATATGATGAAAAGGTCAGCGTTGTCGGACTGCCGGTTACGCTGCCGACCCCGAGCCTTGTGTTCAGCTTGTATCCGTAGCCGTCCATAAAATCTCTTTTATTGAGAATCCCGGAGAAAGCGGATGATCCGACAATAAGGTATCCGCCTACTTCAGCGCTGTTCTTCTTTATTTCAACTATTCTGTAATACAGCGAATCCTGCGCAAAATATCCTATGGAAACGCCGAGGGCCGTGGCGTCGTCGTAATACAGACCTTCATAGAATTTATTACCGCTCTGAAGAGGAGTGAGACCGCCGACTCTCGAACCGTCCGATGCGCCGTATTGCGATATTGAGCCGTTGGTGATTACGGTGTAATACAGATTAGAACCGATTCTTATCGTACCACCGGTTACATTTATATTTGATGTTGTAAGCAGACCTGTTTCAAGGTTAAAAGACGAACGGCCGTAGGCGTCTGTCAGAATACCCGCTTTGATGATATTCGCCGTCAGCGTTCCGGCGGTAATGAAATCCGCTACTATTTCTCCGTTCATCGTAATTGCTGTTGTATATGGCCCGTTGTATCCGTTATTGGAATACCCGAGGCCGCCCAGATTCCATCTCCAGAGTTTTGTAGCCGAGTTTTTATCCGCCGAGTTCATCACAAGCAGTTCTTGCGGATGTTCGGACGGGTTCAGCACAACATATCCGCCGGAGTAACCGGTTATGGCTTTTGTCGCCGCATCAATCGCCGCATTGTATGCCTGTGTTATAGCGGAAGATGAAGATTCAATATCATCTTTCCATGCGTCCTCAAGACCGGCGGTGGCGTTGTCGACTGTTTCTTTGAGTGTATCGGCGAAGTTTGCTTTTGAACTTCCGAGTTCAATCCTGATATATTTTTCGCTTATGGAATCGTATACTGTCTTGATGACTTTTGTCTTTATATCCACGTCGAGCTGTGTGTGTCTTACTGTAACGGTATCGCAGAGAGAGACCTTCTCAAGAGCGGCCACAGACGAATATTCGGGCGACTGCCATAAATGTATAAACGACACAGTAACGTTAATCTGCGGTGAGTTTATATCGTTATTATTAAGCCAGGAGTTTGCTTTCGTAAGCAGCGACGCCGGGGTTATTTCTTCTCCCTCGTCAAATTCGGCGGTGAAATCACGCGAGAGGACTCGCATAGCAATACCGGCCGTATTTGTTACCGCAATTGTTTTGTTTGTAATCGTGGTAACTGTTCCGTCCTTATTGGTATACGGAAACAGATGGGTGTATGACGATTCCATCGAAGTTGTTGCTTTTATGTCTGTCAGGTTCTTGCCGTAGGAGATAATGACCCCGGTATCCGAGCCTCGTGCTGCGTGCAGTTTAATGACCTTATTGTCAAATTCAAATTCACCGCCGTAGGTATCAAGGACGGAGCCTTCCGTGCCGCCGAGTGCCGAGCGGACAGTTCCGACCGGGCATGAAAAAGCCTTCACCGCAGTCATATCCGATGTGGAAACGGAGAAACCGTGCGATGAAGGCAGCCATCCATTCGAGTTTGTGAGCAGAGCCGATATTGCTTGCGTGGCGGTATATGAACCCGAGACGCCTTTGACCGGGTAATGCGAGAGCGCGTATGAAATATGCTCTGCGTTAACCGTCACAATTCCGTCGATGGGTTTCGTTATTTCGTAGATTCTGAAGAGCTGATTATCCGCAGTATCGTTCGGCTTTGCTTTGATGAACTTATCCACCGCAAGCGATGAAAACATCGGAGCCGAAACGGGATAAGTCAGCGTTAATTCATATACGCCGTTTCGTTCTTCTGTCACCTCGCAGCTGAGTGCGTCGGGCAGGAAACCTATAACGGCGGATTCGGTCTGGAGGATGGGAGTCATGGGTAGCCTCCTTTTATTATTAAAATCTGTTGAATTTGTTTTTTAGTTGTGCAATAATTAAGGTATAATATTTAACAAGGAGGAGCATTTGTGTTGTTTGAAAGCAATAATGAATATGACAGATTTTTAAACAATCCGCTGTTTATAGAAATTGTAGATGGCATAACGAAATCAATAGAAGAAATTGATACATCTCGCTGCTTTCTAAAAGAAATAGAAGTAAACATAGCTGTTTGGACTTCTCAGGTTTATGCTACATATAAGTTAGAAGAAAGGGAAAACAGACCAATTTATTCTTTGCTTTTTGACGAACACGGATATAATAATTTGGATAAAAAGGCATTGAAAGAGTTTTCTGTTAGTTTGAACACAGCACTTGAAAATTCCTTAAAGGATAGAAACAAAACTTATATTAAACATTCTTTTGAAAAACACATTAATATAAATCGTCAAGGCCGATTGTTGCCATCAGTCGTCAGTCCTTTCATATAAATAATGTTTTTGAACGTCGATTGTATAATTGTGAAATCCCGTGTCATCGTCCCGCCCGGCATACTGTTTCAGGGTGATTGTGAAATCATTCTCCAGCAGAGCGTCGATGATGCGGTTTCTTGTTTTAAGGTAGTTTTTGTTTGAAAACAGCGTCACCCGGACTTCGCACACATCATATACGGGTCCGTTATCGGCGTAATAATCAAAAGTGTCAGTTAGCGGAGTAAGAACGATATATTCTTCTTTCGCCTTATTGCTGAAAACGGTTGATTCAACCGGCAAGCCGAGCGAATCAAACACATCGTTCAGTTCGGAAAGAATACTCATACGCCGTTCATCTCCTTTTCCAGCACCTCCGACATTCTTTCGGTTGCGGATTTCTTTGATTTGTTTTTCGCCTTTTTGAGGAATCCGGTAGGCGTCTGTCCGGGTTTGCCGTATTCGAGGATATTGGCTATCTTTGCGTTGCTTTCGCCGTCCTTACGAGGTTCGCTGAAACCTATCTTTATATCAAGAGTCCCGTCCTGACTTTGTCGAACCCTTGATATGCCGAGTGAGGATTTCAGTTCGCCGGTTGAACGGCTGTCATATTTAGTGCCGTGGCCGATTGCATCGTTGAGAGTGCCCGCGACGGCGTCTCTCACTACCTCGGCCCCTTCCTTGAGAGCGTGTTCGCATATTGTATCTGTTTTATCGCCTAACCGGCTGAGCTTCGACATTAGCTCTTCGGGAAGTTTAGGAGTCATCTTCGCCATCAGGAGTCACCTCCAGTCCGGCGACGACCTGCGTATACATATTCCTTTGCCGGACATTTTCGACAGAAAGAATGTCGTAGCGTTTATCGCCGCAAATAATAACCATATCGGAAGTAATCTCAACATCGGGTATATGGCGGAAAGTGAATATGGCAGTGGCCGATCGCAGTGTGGTTCTGTTCTGCCATTTCTCCGTCACATTCTTATCTTCCTTTTTTGCCCGGACGCAGGCGACAATAGTTTCTTCTGCGGTTCGGAAACCGTCTTCATCCTTGCCCCACCTAACAGAGAGAATCTGTATGGGAATTCTCATTTCTGAAATACTCATACTTTCCACTCCCTGTCGAGGCGGAGGAGGTCGTTTATCGTTGCCATAGCCTGTTGTGCGGCGGGAACATTATCGGAGAAGAAACCTCCGGTATGATTGGAACAAAATATAATGAAGAGAATTTGTTCCAGCAGAAATTGCCAGACCAGTTGTGGGATAATCTACGCACTTTCATTATTAATCTCAGAGATTTACCGGTGTGGAAAAATCGGCCCTTAGCTTCGACCGTTTTCGGCGGAAAACAGAGCTATGCTTTCTGGGAAACAATATTTGAAACAGGAAAGACATCTGAGGGAACAGAGGTTCTTGCTTCGCCGATTAATGTCGTTGATATGATTAAAAAATAACCCTGAAATCACAAATTGAACGATTCCTACTCAAAATGAACGATACCCCTCAAATTGAACGATTTGTTTTGAGCAAAACTGAAAAAAATGCCTGAAAACGCAAAAAACGCCCCTTCGGAAGTGCTCCGGAGAGGCGTTTTTACCTATCGTTCACTTGTCAAAAAGTCCCGAAACCCTTGATATATAAGGGATAAAGAAACCCTACCCTAATTCTATCAAAATTAGAGTAGGATTATGGTCGGAGTGCAGAGATTCGAACTCTGGGCCTCGTGGTCCCAAACCACGCGCGCTACCACCTGCGCTACACCCCGATTAAGGATATGACGGGGTGGAGCGCAGCGCGCATATTATGAGCGCAGCGAATAACAAGGTTCTGAAGCGATAGCTTCAGGTTCTTACACCCCGAAATGAATTCTGTTGAAATCGTTGATATTAAAGTGAAGGCGAGTTTCAAAAACAGCCCGCTTCACTTGTTTTTTGCGTTTAATACGCTTGACCTTAAAGTACGGCAAGACGAATTATAGCACACTATTTATTATAAATCAATGACGTTTTTGCAAGTTTCAGGCAGTTATAAAACGAAAATTATCATTGAATAATATGCTTCAAAACGGTTAACACCTTCTCCGATCTCGGGACGGCCAATGCTCAGCATATCCTTGAAAAACACACTCCAAACATATTGATCGCTTACGGGATGGGGTATATTACTCTTATCCGCTCGGTATCGGGTGTAAATAAATATCGCCACACCCGTCTTGCTCGCTATGCTCGCAATCCACCTGCCCCCTCAGAAACATAGTCGCACTGCTTGCTTGAAGCGCTGCGCATTGCTCCTTGTTTCTTCACCTCACCGCCTCGCTTCACCCGCCACCGGCGGCGCTTCGGCGGTTCGCCCCCGGTCTCGGAGAGGGCCAATGCTCCGCATATCCTGTTGGCGGGCGGATGATATCCGCCCCTACGTGATTAAATACTTGTGAGTTATTAAGTTTACGAGGTAAAATATAAATTTCACTCACGGGATGAATCACATTACCCCTATTTAATCAATAAAGGGTGTTAACGAATAAATGGGATGAATTACATCTTCCTTCCGCAATCGGTTACGGGTATAAATGAAAACGGGTGCAAATAAATACACACTCCGAACATATCACTCATCTGCGGGATGAATCATAATGCCCTCACCTGATCGGTAAAGGGAGTAAATAAAAATCGCCACACCCGTCTTGCTCGCTATGCTCGCAATCCACCTGCCCCCTCAGAAAC
>CAMVEX010000037.1 GCA_947166625.1 uncultured Clostridia bacterium | reverse complement strand
CCGAATGAACGGAAAAGCTGATGCTTATTTGCGGGATAGAGAATCATTTCATTCATTTAATCACCCCTTGAAGCGGATAATTCCACCGTAACGATTTCGGGTCTGTTAAAAAATCTTATCGGCAAAACGCTTGAGCCGAGGCCGCGCGAGACGATCATTTCGGTTTTGCCTTCGCTGAATTCTCCGGCGTCATACTTCGGGAAAAATCCCTGAGAGGGAGCGACGACCGCTCCGATAAAGGGCAGGCGTATCTGCCCGCCGTGAGTATGGCCGGTCAAGACAAGATCAAAGCCGTTTTCGACATAGAGAGAAAACTTCTCGGGTCTGTGACAGAGCAGGATCTTATAGCCCCGGGCACCGCCGAGCTTCTCAAGATCATCGAGGAATATCGGGGTAAAATTCGGATCGTCTATACCCTGTATCAGAATGGTTTCGCCGTCTCTCTCGATCTTTATCGAGGCGGTGTGGAGGCATTTGATATAAGATCTTATCCGCTTCTCAAAAGCGAAATATTCTTTATAGACCTCCGCCTCGTGATTGCCCGTTACATAATAGCACGGCGCAATATCCGAAAGCGCTTTGAGAAAAGCTTCAAGCGCTTCGTAATCTTTGGTCTTATCGTCTATCAAATCGCCCGTGATCGCGATAATATCGGGATTTTCGGATTTTACAGCCTCTAAAAGAGCCGAATTCCCTTTGCCGAATCTCGCATTGTGAAGATCGGAAACCTGAACTATCCTGAAGCCCTCAAACCCGTGCGGAAGGCTCCCGCTCACGGCTGTAAACCGCCTTGTATAAAGCGATTTGCAACTTATGATAATATTTACGGCGCAAAAAACGGCAAGGGCGGCAAGAATAATTTTGATCGTTTTTTTCATTCTCCGTTACGCTTCGGGGATCTCTGAGACCTGCTCCGGGACCTGCATTGTGACAGGCTCTTTTTCATAGAGAGATCTGTATTTATCCTGATAGTAATTCTCATTTTTGCAATCAAATGAGCCGTCGGGAGAAACGGTGATGACGGTGCATCCGCGCTGAGAGCCGAGCTTATAGATACCGGGATAGGCAAGGTAGTCTATACTCATACCGTAAGAAAGCCTGACGCCTTTATACTCGACGGAGAAATTGTTTTTATGATCGTGGCCGCAGAATACGGCAGAAGTCGAGCCGAGCTCCTTGACGGTCTCAAACAGCTCATCATCGCCGATACCGCTGTAAACGACCTTTTTGGATTCACCGGCGTCGCCGTAAAAATACTTGACATTTTCGGTATCTTTGAATCCGTTTTCAATGTATTCATACCAGGCGTCTTTATACTCGGTGAGTGGGATATGGAAGAAGAGAAGGGACTTTGCCTCCTGCGGCTCTTCGCCGAGCTGAGAGGCTTTCTGAGCGTTGAGTTCATTATATTTTTTGACATTATCCGCATACCAGTCTATCTGATCCTGATGGATATTGTCATATTTCCACATCACGCCGAAAATATCGCCGCCGGTATATGAGTGGCTGTCAAGCACATAGAGAGACTGAGTGACTATGCCCTTGCTGTTTTTGACATTTATGACCTGGTTGCCGCAGCCGGAGACATCCTCGGGACCGGGATTGTAGATAAGATATTCATAACCGCCCGTCGCATAAAAATCGGAAATATCCTCGCGGCTGTAGAATGAATACGCCTCGGTATCGTGGTTGCCGAAGCCCAGAGTCCAGTAAACTCCGAGAGTTTCCATAAGCTCCGCAAAGATCTTTGCCGGCGGTTTATTGTTAAAAGTGCCGGACTGGAAGGGAACGGGATAGGCAATATCGCCGGTAACGATAACAAAATCGGGCTTTTCGGCGGTGACCATCGCCGCGACGGTATTGAGAGCCATAGAATCCTTTTTGAGCGACATCCAGCCGCCGCCGATATGGACATCGGTAAGCTGAAGGATCTTGAGGTCTCTGTCTGCGGTAAAGAAATAATTGCCGTCTTCATCCTTTTCGGGCACGAGCTGATTCTCATACTCAACCTTGGCGAATGACTTGGCTTTTTCCATATTCGCTTTGTTGCCTATAGTGGAAACAAGCGCCGAAATACCGGCGAGGACAATTATGACACAGAGAATGATAAGTATCACCTTGAGCGCTTTTTTCCCTTTGGATTTTTTCGGTTTTGAAGCCGGCTCACTGACAGCGGCTTCGGTTTTGAGTTGATCTGACATTTTCATTCTCCTTTGACCGTGAATATTTCAACTCCTGCTTTTTCGAGGCATTCGCGCCTCAAAGCGGATAGATCCTCCTGCGGCAATTCACCGGAAAGAAACGCGGTGATTCCCGACGAGGTTGTTTCAAAAGTAACGATTCTCACCGAATCGGGGAGCAGACCGGTGAGGATCTCGCGCGTCTCGGGCGAGACATAATTCACAAGCAGTTTACCGCTTGAAATCACGAGCTTAACGGCGGTTATCACCATCGCGGCGCTGATGACGATGCCTGCGACGGCGTCAAGGGCATAGAGCCCGAATTTTGAGACGATCAGGGTGACAACGGTAACGGCGGTGATAAAGAAATCGAGTATGCAATCATATCTCATCACCTTGATCACGGGTGAATAAGATTTTTTGAAGAAAATATCATAGACAAAATAAAGGATCATTTTTGCAGCCGCCGTGCCCGCAAGCATAAAAGCATATCCGTAAGTAAACCATACCGGGGTAGGATACATCAGCCTCTCAAAGGCGGTGTAGCCGAAGCCGAGCCCGGCAAGGGTAACGGTGATCGAAATGAGCATTGAAAAAAGCTGCTCGCCTTTTTCTACCGTCCTCCCAGACGAAGAGCCGGATCTTTTGATGATGACCGACATAAAAATGAGGGTTATCAGACCGGACAGTGAATCAAAAAGATTATTGACCGCATCGGAATAAATGCTTATCGAATTAGTCCTTAAGCCTATGTAGAGCTTGACAAAAAATAAAATGAGATTGGCGGAAAAAGCGACCGCCAAGGCCGCGCAGAGCGCTTTATTTCTGACCATAGGCAAAATGCCTCCATATCATTTAATCGGCATATAATAATTGACGGTCACGGTGGCGTCGGGCGCAAAGCGGGCGCCCTTCTCAAAATTATCGTTGCCGTCAACATCCGCCGAGACAACCTGGTAGGTATGATAGGCGATAAGGCCGAGCAATGACCCCGTCTGAGTTTCTCTGACGGCGGTGAAGCCGTATTTTTTGAGGAGTTTAACCGCGTCATCCTTATCCATTCCGCAAAGCTCCTCGGCGGAGAGAGGCATATAGACCTTGCCGCCCTCCGAATAATAGGAAACAATGACTTCGGCGCTGCGTCTGCTGAATTTATCGCCGGCCTCAAATTCCGTTTTACCGTTTACGGTGACGCTCACCGCCTCGCCGTTTTTATATTTGCCCTTATACTCTTTATCGGATACGGCTGTGACGATGACCTTTTCAAACCCCGCGCTTTCAAGCGAGGAAAGGACCTCGGCGTATCCCCTGCCCTTTACGGATCCCGAAGAAAACGGGACAGCCGTTTCAAACGCTTTGAGCAGGATGATAATACCCGCCCCCGCAATCAGAATGATAACAGCCGCGAAAGCGCAGATCTTAATGATCGAATTTTTCTTCTCTCCCGTGATTTCGCCGCCCGGGGAGGAAGATTCACATTCATTTATGACCGACGCCAGATCCTCGGCGCTGACCGTCAGTTTCTCACCGCAATGGGTGCAGAATCCGGAAATATTTTCGCTGTCAAATTCGTTTCCCTTTCCGCAGGAGGAGCATTTAACAGTATGGACCGACATATTTTCACCCCGATATTTTCGCTTAGAGGTGCGCGGCATATAACCCGATACTTCCGCCACGCGATCCGAAGATCAAGTTTTCGGCTTTGCGGCGAATTTTGACTGTTAAAGTCAAGTGCTCTCCTTCTCTTTGGACATTGACGAATAACACATAACAAAAAAGAATAACGGAAAACTTTGACTCTGAACATTAACATACCCTAAGATCAATAAAAAAACCGCGCAGCCGGGAAAATCCAAAATCTAAATCAAAATCAAAATTCAAATTCAAAAGTTTCGGTCGAATTGACCGAATCAAGCGCGAGCTGGGCTCTCGCGAGAGTATCCGCGGTGCAGACATAATCTTTCTCGACCTGAGCGATATCGTAATTGGCGTATCTGTAATCAATAAGATTTGCGTTAGCCCTGCCGTAGGTTTCCACCCTCTCTTTGGGGAGAGCGGATTTCATCTGATCGAGGCGGGCGACCTTTTCATTCATCTGAGGGATGAATACGAGCATTTCATCAATGGTCATATCAAAGCCGGGCACCTTGACGGTAGAATTAAAAACATTTATCGCATGCTTGAGTTTCCTTATATCCGCCGCCAAAGCAGTCGCCTTCTCTCTGGTATCGGCGTAGCTGTAAGCGGGTCTTACGCTCTCGGGATCTTCGCCGACAGCGGCAAGGTAGGTCTTGGTCTTATCCTCAAGCATAAGGAGATCGTTATATTCTCTCATCAGTTTTTTGAGCATTTTATTGGCCTGAGCGGATGTGATCTTCATAATTTATCCTCCTGTAAACTCGATTATCTTCTCTGCCGTGACGGCAGTTTGTTTATATTTGGTTATTCTTGCCTCTCCGTCGCCGCGTTGAGGACCGTAGCTGCCGAAATAAGCGTGACAGCCGCCTTCTATCACAAATTCTGCGGTATCCCGCGGCAGATCGGCCGAATTCTTGATATAAGACTTCATATTCAGCACTCCGTCTTCGGAGCCGTATATTGAAAGGGCCTTTAAGTCCGTTTTGCTCAAATCGGCAGCCGGATATGACGCAAGGAAAATGATCCCTTCAAATTCTTCATAATGCTTTTGAATATACATTGACGCCGCAACGCCGCCGAGCGAATGGCCGCAGATATACCATTCTTTGATATACGGAAACTCTCCGGGGATCCCGGACGCGGCGTTAACATCAAAAAACGCGAGATTCAGCGGCATTTTAAGCAGAACGCACATTATTCCCTCCCGGGCGCATTCTCTCATAAGAGGGGCATAGGAGGTGAATTCCACCTTACCGCCGGGGTAGAAAATGAGCCCTTTTACGGGATCCGGCGGTGAAAAGGCAATATATTTATCGTATGCGGTAACGGTAATATCCTCGCTGCTCTCAAGCGCCTCGAGCGCATAATCATCGGCGCGATAAAAATCGCCGGCATATACCGCGAAAGCGGCTCCGGAAAAGAGCAGAATCGCGAGCAGCAGGGCGAGAATCCTTCTTGATCTTTTCAAATTATTCTTTTGCTCCTTCACGCACCATGTAATAGTGGGTTATATTGCCTTTTTCATATCTGACGGTCTTAACGGTTTTGAAGCCGAGCTTTTCATAATATCTGACATTGCCCTCATCCTGCGCCTCAAGCCCGAACTTATAACCGAGCTTTGAGAGATCCTCCATACTGCGGGTGATAAGCTCGGTCGCTATCCCCCTGCCCTGAAACTCGGGATCGACAAATACGGGGGAAATGATCCAGGTATCCTCATCAAAAACCTTGACATCAAGCGGAGAATAGGCAAAGAGGGTGCGCAGCGTATTGGGCCAGAACCAATAAAGATAAAGCCAATCGGGGCATTTGAGGAAATCTATCACGCCGTATTCATTATGAGCCCTGCGCCAGACGCAGACTCCCCTCTCCTCATCGTCAATATAGAAATAATCCTCACCGTTTGATGTATTCAGACGCTCCATCATAAAATGATAGACGAATTTTACACGGCGTGCCGGATTCTTGGTGGCGTATGAATGGACGGGATCGTTGACATAGGCTCTGCCCGCCATTTTGGCAAAATATCTGAGTTTATCTTTGGAAAGTTTTTCACCGGGTCTGATGATTTTCATAATTTCTCCTAATCTTTAAATCTGTCTGTCATATACCTACGACTATTGATTAAATAATCATTTTTAATTCTGTTGCTTTTCGCTCCGAATGCTCCGATGAATTTTGATCTCTTCTTGGGCTTTTTCTTAATTTTATCCGATCTGGCAATTTTATCATTCATTTCAGAATCAATAACAATCTGTTTATTCTTGTTGAGAGTAACTTCTTTTTCACATATTGGTTTACAAGCTTTTTTATCCGGCACACTATTATTTACTTTTATCTGCTCAATTTTCTTCAAATAAAAACTATATTTCTTTTCATTGCCGATTTTCTTATATATATCAACAATTAGGTAATAATGACTGATTTGAAACAAAGTCCAGCCAAACCGTTTGTATGCTTCATTGTAAAGAAAAATTACATCATCATATCTTTTTAACGAAAAAAGATGTACGGAAATATTCAAAAGCAAAGACCCTACCGTTTTTTCCTCTAAAACAGGATTGTTGATAATGCTTCTGTAAATATACAATGCGTCCGTAAATAACCCCTCTGATTCATAACGGCTTGCTTCATCTAATGCAGCCGTAACAAATTGACTATAACTCATAAGTACGCACTTCCTATAATTTTATTTATTATAGCAATAACTGAATGAATTAGTCAATAAAAATCGGCAATTTTAACCTAAATCCATATTCACGGTTTTTTCCGTTTGATTTTTCTTCATTTTCATCCAGTTAACGAAGCCATACAGATCGTTTATAAAAAACACGGTGAAACAGACGAGCACGGGGATATATCCCTTGTCTTCACGGGAGGCAAGCGCCCACAGCAGGATAAGCACAAGATCGTTGGCGGCGTAAGCGAGCGCGAAATACGGGCTTCGCCTGAAGGTGAGATAAACTGCGATAAAGCTCGTGGTGACCGAAACGGTGCCGGGGATGAGATTCGCCGTGTTGAAATACCCGAGAATGAAATAAAACAGCGCCGTAACACCTGCCGTGAGAAAGAGCATAAAGACGATTTCGGTATTTTTCAGCGAATTCACCTCAACCTGTGAACGCCTGCCCTCAAACGGGTGCCTGAGCCACGATATGAGAGCGAAGAGCGCCATAGGCGCGGTCATACCGAGATAGGTTATCATCTCACCGTAATAGGCGAAGGAATAGGAAATTATGCCGTAAAGAACACTGAAAACGATCGTAAGAAACTGACCGAGCGGATTGCCCTTGGCATTGAGTATAAGGAAGGTGACCCCGATAAGCGACGCGGCAAGGGTAAGATATTCGTTTTTTCCGAAAAGCAGGAACGCGGCGACAATGACCGTTACCGAGCCCGCCCACAGAAGTTGTTCAAACAGGGTAAAATAATTCAGCATCTTTCGCATAAAGATATTGCACTCCAAAATAAAAAAATAAATCCACACCGTATCTTCCGGGCAAGCGGAACCCCGTTTGCCTCTGACCTAACGATACGGTATGAATGAAAACATTCATCTACCCGGTGGCAGTTTTTCAATATTCTATATTGACAATGTGAATTTGTCAAGCGCGAAAATCAAGTTTTATATTGAAGTCCTGCATAAAATGAAGTATAATTCGGTTAACAAATCCTTTACGGAGGCTGAGAATTATGAAGATATTCAAAAAAATAACGGCATTGGTTTTATCGCTCATTATTCTGACCGGGGCCGGAATATGCGCGTTTGCCGCAGATGCGGATAACGGCGCCGCCGGGGAAGAATTCATCCCCGTTTTGAGATTCATCGCCTCAAGCGACACTCACATACTCAGCTACAGCGACAAAAACGATAAAAGAATCGGTATGATGCTTGACCTCGCATACGAAATATCGGAAGCCGACCCGAATTACAAGGCTCTCGATGCCCTGCTTATTGCGGGCGACCTCACAAACGACGGAACGAAAGAGGAATTTGACAGATTCGCCGCGGCGGTCAAGGGCTCGATCAGAGAGGGCACCGAATTTATCGGAGTGGTCGCCAAAAACCATGACGGCTATGAGATGAGGCGCTCGGAGCTCCGCGATTACTATAAAAAAGAAACGGGCAATGACGCGGATTTCAACGTAGTGATAAACGGTTACCATTTCATAGGTCTTTCGGCTTCATCGAGCGACGCAGCCCATTATGACGCAAAGCAGCTCTCGTGGCTTGACGAGCAGATAAAGCAAGCTGTATCCGAAGACCCGGACAAGCCCGTATTCGTAACGCATCACGAGCATAATTCAAACACCGTTTACGGCAGCTCGACCTTTGAGGGCTGGGGAGTGCCCTACTTTAACCCCATTCTCAACAAATATCCGCAGGTCGTCGATTTCTCCGGTCATTCACACTACCCGCTCAATCATCCGGGCTCGGTATGGCAGGGCAAATTCACCGCGATAGGAACGGGCGCGATACATTACTCGGAATTCACGATAGATCAGGTAAGGACTTATCATCCCGAGGATTCCGATGATACGGCGACATTCTGGATAGTGGAGCTTGACGGCTCAAACAGGATGCGCCTTCGCGGATATGATCTGCTCGCGGGCGAATGCCTTACGGAATATATCCTTGACAATCCCGCCGACCCTGCAAACAGAGAATATACTCCCGAGAAGCGCAAGGCCGCTTCAAAGCCCCCGGTATTTGACGAGGGAGCAGCAATAAGAGCCGAGGCAACGCCCGGCGGATGCAAAATCACGGCGCCTGCGGCAAAATCGGCAGACGGGATGCCCGTGGTCCTTTACAGAGCAAGCGCGGCCAATTCACTCGGTATGACCGTTTCATCGACATGGACCCTGCCCAAATATTATATCGCGGCAGATCAGAAAGAGATAGAGCTTGAGCTCAAGGCTCTGCCCAAGGGAGATTATAAAATATCCGTTGTTGCGGAAAACGCCTACGGCGGCGATTCCGAAGCACCCACCGC
Source organism: uncultured Clostridia bacterium (assembly GCA_947166625.1). Lineage (GTDB taxonomy): Bacteria > Bacillota > Clostridia > Oscillospirales > Acutalibacteraceae > CAG-177. The sequence goes on along the minus strand of CAMVEX010000037.1, from coordinate 5,980 downwards.
GAATGTTACCGTCACCGAAAGCGGATGCCCCTACTGTGGCGAAGCGCACGACGGAATTGCGGGCAAAATCACGCTGATATTCCACTACATAGCATATTTCTTCGCTCACCTTTTCGGCAAGAAATAAAAACTGAATTCAAATAAAATATAAACGCAAAAACGGATTCACCGAACGGCGAGTGATCATAAAACATCAATGCCCGCCCGAAAATCAAAACGGTGGATCCGTTGGGCGGGTATTCTTAAAACAGTATTGGTTTTCACGGAAAACTAAAGCCGCGGAACATCGTCAGATTTGCTCACCATACACAAAGTATGCTTTCGCAAGCCTTCCTTGTTCTGCGGCTTATTTTTCACGAGAAAACTGCTTCGCACCTCAAAAAGATGAGATTTGTGCAGATTTGCAGGCCTTGACGACGAGGAATACTTGCTGTATTTCGAGGAGGAATGCCTGCACAAGATGTGCAAAGATCGCTTTTTGAGGCATTACTGTTTTATGAACACCCGCCCTTATCGCGTTTTTTTGCCGCCGTGCTTTCTCATATACTCTATGGTCTTATGAAGCACATCGGGCTTATAAATATCATCGAGGTGAGAGGCGAAATCAAGATCGTAGCGCCGGCGCAAAAAGCCGAGCAGCCTCATCTTTTCATCCTCTTTTGATCCGTCGGCCGATTCAAGATAATCCTCAAAGCGGATCTGCCGCTCTTCATCACCCGTCAGATTGACAAGGCTGACCCCGATAAGCCTGACGGAATTCTTTTGGGTTTTGCCGAGCATTTCAACCGCTCCGGCGTAAATATCCGCCGCAGAATCCGTAAGGGAAACTGAGCGCGAGCGTGTGATACTTTTCATATCGGAATAGGTCAGCTTGAGAGTAATTCCCCTGCCCTTGAGCCCGACCCGCTTTGCTCTGCGTTCAACGCTGAAAGACAACAAAAGCAAAACATCGCTCAAAAAACCGAAATCGGCGGTATCCTGCTGAAAAGTCACTTCTCTGCCTATGGATTTTGCGCCTTCGGGGCGGTAAGGGACAACAGGTCTGCCGTCAATTCCTCGGGCGAGCCCCGCGAGCCAGCGGCCCTGCTTACCGAGCAGAGAAACGACCTTATCGCTGTTTTCGCGAAGATCGCGCACGGTATGTATCCCCGAATTATGCAGTTTTTCCGCCGTCATTGCTCCGACGGTATAGAGCACTCTGACATCCCGATCCGAAATAAGATCGACGAAAGCCTCCGGGGTCGGGATCTCAAAATAGCCATTGGGCTTTTTCTCTTCACTGGCGGTTTTTGCCGCCGTTTTTGAATACGCGAGCCCCACGGAGCAGGTCAGCCCGAGCTCATCAAAGGTCCTCCGCTTTATTTCCTGAGCTATCGCTCTCGCGCCTTCAAAATCACCTGCCCGCCGGGTAACGTCAAGATAAGCTTCATCGTAAGCCACAGCCTCCGAAGAGGAGGCGTATCCGTCCCAGATTTTGTGAAGCTCGGCGGAAACGGACTTGTATTTTTCCATATCGGGGTGCATGAATATCCCGCCGGGACAGAGTCTGTAAGCCTCTTTGATATTCATACCCGAACGAACACCGTATTTCCTCGCCTCATAGCTGCAGGTGGCGACCACTCCCCTCTCCGAGGGAAGAGCGCCGATTATCAGAGGCTTTCCCTTCAGCGAGGGATCGTCTCTTATTTCGACAGACGCATAAAACGCATCCATATCCACATGAATTATTATCTGATCCAATCCGGTATTCTCCATAAAAATCTTTAATTGATTATATCAATTTGCTCCGGCTATATCAAGGCTGAATCGGCATCGCGGCAAAAGAATGAATATGCGCCTGAATTTTTGTGACAAATGATAAATAATCGGGCGATTTTACATTTTTTTGTCAATTGATAAAAATAATCGCGATGTGTTAAAATAAAATGTAATACAGCGCAAAAGCAGAATTTTGAACGGAGGGAAAAGATTGAAACCGACCAAATTCTATCTGATCACGGACACTCACTATTTCAAAAACTCTCTCGGCGCATACGGTGAGGAATATGAGCGCTTTATGGATTTTGAGCAGAAATGTTTTGCAGAAACGCAGAGCATAAACGAGGCTGTGATAGACTGGCTCAAAAAAGCCGATGAGGCAGATACCGTCCTTATAGCTGGCGACCTTTCATTTAACGGGGAAAAAGAGAGTCATATCGCTTTCACTAAGCTGCTCGGCGAGCTTAAGGACAGCGGCAAAAAAATATATGTTGTCACCGCGGGTCACGATTTTAACGATAAACCCTTTGCCTTCACCGACGGGGGGCGCATCACTCCCGAGGGCACAAAATTCACGGAATTATATGATTTTTATAAAGATTTCGGCTACGATGACGCCATTGAATTCAACAAAGAGCATTTATCCTATGTGGCTCAGCTCGCGGACGGAGTAAGGCTCCTCGTAATCTGCAATGATATCGACGGGAAAAAGCATATCACTTACGATGACGAATTTCTCGGCTGGATCGAAGCGCAGGCAAAGCAGGCGCAGGCAGACGGTCAGATGATGATAGCGATGGAGCATTATCCCGTTTTACCCGGGCAGCCCGTTCTCGCTCTGATAGGCGACGCCTGGCAGGCAGAGAGCAAAAAGCTCATTGAAACGCTCGCAGATAACGGAGTTCATCTGATATTCACCGGCCACATGCATAATCAGAGCATAAATGTCACCGAAACAGAAAAGGGCAATAAATTCTATGATGTATGCACCGGCTGCACGATAGGCTGCCCCGCTTTTATGAGGCTTGTGACGATTCAGGATGAAAACACAGTCAAGATAGAGAGCATACCGGTCCCCGAATTTGAATGGGATAAAAAAGGAATGGATTCCGCGGGTTATCTGAAAATGCAGTTTGAGAGAATGATACGCACCCTTATCGACTCCATGGCAAACGATCCCGTAAGATTTATGAGGAAGTTGCACATCAAGGAATCCCCCGTGACGATAAAGGCGGTAGCCTTCGTCGGCAGGAAGATCTCAAAAATGACAGTAGGCAAGCTCGCATGGCTTCTCTGCACCAAAGCCGATAAAGAAATAAGAAACAACAATTTCGTTGACCTCGCCATAGACATTGCAAGAAACGTATTCGTCGGCAATCAGCCGTTTGTTGAAGGCACTCCCGAAGGCAACACGCTTCTGAGATTATTCAGACGGATCTCAAAATTCAAAAAAACGATCAAGGATTCTCAGGGCAACGAGCTCGATCTCTATGAGACGCTCAAGCATACCGTAGGCAACTACGGAATCGACGACTATAACGCAACGCTGAAGCTTAACTGAAATAACCGAGGAGGAAATAAATATGAGCAATGATACCGTAAACGCAAAGCCCGAAAACGCATTGCAATCCGTTGAAGGCAAATGCGTGACCAAATTTGAATATATCTGCCTTATGCTGGCGCGCATAGGCGGAATGTTCGGCACAACGCTGACCGGCACTCTCGCCGCTGCATTCCTGCACGAGCTCTATTTCGGGCCCGTCGGAGTCGATTCGGACAGAATTGCGAAAATTATGGCGTTGCAGACGACCATCACCACCGTCGCCGGCATCATAATAGGACTTATCGTCGGAATAGTGGTCCAGAAATGGAAGAGCCGCTGGGGCAGATACCGTCAATGGTATATCATCTGCCTTATCCCTATATTCACCCTTACCGTGCTTTATTTCTATGTGCCCAAAGGCTGGACGGTCCAGCAGATGACCCTTTTCCGTTACGGAATCGCGCTCTGCCAGACTATTTTTAACGCATTTAACAATGTCGGGCAGAATGTGGCACAGGTTATCTCTCCCAACCCGAAAGAGAAGAAGACAGTCGCAACGATTTGGCAGCTTTCATATTATCTCGGTTACGGCGGAGCGTATCTCGGAACCTTCGTTTACGGCCTTTTCAGCGACGACAAAAACAAAATGTATATGACCCTCGCCATAGTCGCGGCATTCGTGACGGCATTTGGCAACCTGATGTGCGGCCTGTTTTGCAAGGAGAGAATCGAGCTGCCCAAAAAGGAAAAAGTCAAGATTTCAAAGGCGCTGTTTTCCCTTTTCAAATACAGAAACTACCGCGCTTATCAATATATGCAGTGGGTCAACAACTTCGCGGCGCTGGGCAGATTCAGCACCTTCCTCGCCGCGATAACCGTCGGTTCATCAAAGAATCTGCTGCTCACCCTCCCCACCGCGGTCGGCACCGTAGTCGGCAACCTTATCACCACAAAGCTAGCCAAGAAGCACGAGCCCACCAAGCTTTTGAAATTCTGCGGACCGTACGCGATGATTTCGGCAGGCGTTCTGTTTTTGATCTGCTTCGCCGAGGCAAAGATGGGGCTTATGTTCTTCTCCGGATGGAACAGCATATTCTTCTACGCATTCTATTTCCTTTTCGGCGTAGGTATCGGCATCCAGGAGCTGTCAAATTCACACTTCAACGTGGAATATTTTGACTATCTCGAATGGCAGACGGGCGACCGTATGGAAGCCATTCAGGGCATCGTACCCGGCTGGATAAACACCGGCATCAACTATCTGAAAGAGCTCGCTATCCCCTTCCTTATCGCGTGGGTGGGATATCAATCCTCTTCCGAAGGCGACCTTGTAAAGACAATGCAGGCTCAGCCGACCTATATGAAAACCTGCCTCTGGCTGCTCGCTTTCCTGCTCTTCGGCTACGCCATAAGCAACCTGCTCAAAGCGATCATCCTCAAGACGATGTACGGCATTGAGGGAGAAAAGAAAGAACAGATGTATCGCGAGCTTGACGCAATGCGTGCAGAGAGACACGCGGAGAATATCGAGATAGGCAAATCCGCCGAATCATAACGGCACAGCGGAAAGATAAATAAACAAAGACCGGCGCACCGCAAGGGCCGGTGTTCATAAAACAGTAATGCATCAAAGAGCGATCCCTGCGCATCTTATGCAGGCATTTCTCCTGTCATTCTGAGGGGCGAAGCGACGAAGAATCTGATCTGAGTCGTTAAGATCAGCAAATCATTTTAAATCTCATCTCTTTTAGGTGCAAAGTAGTTTTCCCGTGAAAAATAAGCCGCGGAACAAGTAAGGTTAGACGGACCATACTTTGTGTATGATAAGCAAATCCGACGATGTTCTGCGGTTTTTGTTTTTCTCAAAAGTCAATACTATTTTGCGAATGCCAGACCGAGGGCGCCGGTTTAATTTGATTGGAATAAGCCGTAAAAAATCATCAAAGCAAAGATTAAACAAATAAGAGTGAAGATTAAACAAATACTCTTGACAAACTCCGCCTCTTTTGTTAAAATAACTGAGCTGTAAGGAGAGTTGTCCGAGTGGTCGAAGGTGCAGCACTCGAAATGCTGTGTACAGAAATGTACCTAGGGTTCGAATCCCTAACTCTCCGCCAAATAAGAACTCTGATTGTGATACAATTGGAGTTCTTTCTTTTTGCACCCCGCCCGTTTTCACAGAGCTTGATACATACGGCTTCTCGACTTCTTGCACACGAATACAGCTTAAAGAATAACCCCCGACAGAACAATTCTGCCGGGGATTTCGTGATATTGAGGTTTTTACTAAAAGTAATCGTGTGCGAGATGGGTTAAATAATTTCGTTATAATCTGCCAACAGCTAACTTCAAATATCAGAAATACTATAACTGTTAGGCCGCTCCTCTATCTGAGCTAATATTTGATTTTTGTCGTCTTCTAAGCGACCACTTTTCTTTATAATTGATATATATTACTTTTAAAAGTTGCTTTAACTTTTACAATTAAAGTATTACAAGTCCGCATTATTGGACCGTAAATGGGTTATTATATATATAACAGGGCCCGTAAAATGTCAAAGTGAAGTTCGGATTTTCAGAGAGTTTTATTGGACATTATCTGTGATATTATTTATACAGAAGGGTCGTAAAATGTCAAAGTGAAGTTCGGATTTTCAGGGCAAAAAATCGAAAATACCC
>CAMVEX010000036.1 GCA_947166625.1 uncultured Clostridia bacterium | reverse complement strand
AGATGTGCAAAGATCGCTTTTTGAGGCATTACTGTTTTATGAACACCCGCCCTTTGGCAGGCCGGATTGCTTATTGCTGCGCTTGCGCCGTTTTTCGTTTTTCTATCTCCGCGAGCATCCTGTCATATTCATCCTCATCTATCCTGTCCTTTTTGAGTGAAATGATATAGGCGATCACAAGCAGGATAATGGGGATTATCGCCATACAGAGCGCGAGCTTCAGCGACATATCGGACGGAGCGCCCGAAAGCACCTCCTGAATACCCGCAAGCTTTGCCTCCTCGGTGATTATTTTACGGTTTGCCTGCTGCTCAAAGGCAGAGATGCGGTTTGTGATGCCGGTCATACCGATAATGAGATAAACGACCGTCACTATAAGCTGCTGGAGAGCGGAAGACATTTTTGACATAAACGGTCTGAGTGAGAATATAAGGGCTTCATCGCGTGAGCCTGTTTTATATTCATTATATTCTATGGTGTTTGTAAAGATAACCATGACCACCATTGAAAACCAGTTCTGACCGAATCCGGTAACGAGGGCGGCGCCGCAGAGAAAATACAGACGGATGGAATTCGGGATGACGGTGCCGCCGATAATGAATCCGGCGTAGCCGATACAGGCGACGGCAAGAGACAGCAACAGAGCCTTCTTCCTCTTGAATTTACGGCAGAGTAACGGAAAAATCATAAGCAGTATTCCCGCTGCGCCCGCATAAAATGCGGTAAACATCGTTACATAAGAGCCGTTATATCCGAATTTGAGATATATGTAATACGCGGCAAAAGCCGTGAGCATTGCGCCGCTGAGATTTGAAAGCAGGGTGATGAGAGTAGCCCAGAGAAGCTGATCGTTGTGAACGATAACGGAAAACATCTCTCTGAGCCCGTGTTTTTCTTCCTTCTCCGCCTTTACGGAGCGGTCTTCTTTGATCCCGACGCAGCAGAGAGTCTGGCAGAGAACAAACATTGCTACCGCAAAAATCGAAACGGCTGTGTAAGCGGTAATTGAATTGCCGCCGATCGCGTTTTTACCTGCGGTGAGCATCGGAACAAGGCCGACGGCCGCCAGATTTCCGAGCCCGCTGAAAAGATTTGCCAGAGCCACTATCTTATCTCTGCGATCAGCGCGGCTTGTGAGCGAGGGCATCATGGACCAGTAGCCTATATCATTCATGGTGTAGGTGATATCCCAAATCAGATAAAGGGCTATGAAGAGATAAATGAAATTCCAGCCCTGCGCCCTGTTTGAAAACATCGCTATTACCGCCGCGCCGTTGGTGATACATCCTATCATGATCCACGGCTTGAATTTGCCGAATTTTGTGCGCGTGTTTTCTACAACTCCGCCCATTATCGGGTCATTCAGACCGTCCCAGATGCGGCAGATGACAAGGATGGTGCTTATCACGGCAAACTGCCTGTCGGTCACATTTCGGGTAAAAAGAATATAGGTGAGCAAAAAATTCGTAAACAGCGCATAGGACATATCTCTGCCTATGCCGCCTATCGAATATATCCATTTATTCCGGTTGAAATAATCTTCTGCCGTCCTTTTGCCGTCAGCCATTCTTTTTTGCCTCCTTGATGGAATAGAAGTGAATGATATTCATATCCTCATAGCAGTCAAGCCCGTGAGAGCCTGCCTTCCCGTCGATTTCGTGGCAGCCGTGGTCGGGGCAGAATCCGTAAAAGACCCGCTTATCCGCATAATATTTTTTGATATATCCGGCGATCTTTTTGTAAACGGCAATGTTTTTATCAAGCACTTTAAGGGATTTTTTTGCTTCCGGTCCGTTGTGGTGCATTGTGGAATCATAATTGCCGTTATATATCACTATCAGATCGTATTTATCCTGTCTTATCAGTTTTTTTGCTTTGGCGTTTACCTGCCACACGGTCGGGTATATGAAATAATCCATATTCCTGTTCAGAAATATTTTTGAGATGCTGTCTCCCGCGGTAGAGCAAATCGCGCATTTCTTGCCTGCGGCGATCATACGGTCAAAAAGCGTTTCGCAGGTCAAAATCGGTTTTTCGTATTTTTTGATGCCGTGGATCTCGGGCATTACCCCCGAATACATCGAAGCGAAGCAGACCGGGGTAACGCTCGGCATAACACTTTTGAGCGGCAGAGCGAATTCCGAAACCTGCCCGGCGGGGATGAATTTATCACGATATTTTTCATACAGCCAGAGAGCGACGGCGTCAGGATTGTAAATGACGGCTCTGTCTATTATTTTGCCGCCGTTTTTTTCGATGATATAAGGATTCGCCACGTCGTCCCCCTGCGATTTTTCGATGCCGAACAGTTCAAGCACTGTCGCTTTTACCGAGGTAAGGCAGATTTGCTTTTTGTTTTCATCCACAGATAATCACCGCTTTCGGTTAGTCTCAAGCCCATAATAACATATTGACGCGGGGTTTTCAATAAAACTTTATTCCGAAAAGATAACGGGGATACCCGAAGATATTCCCGTAAAAAATATGAGATTTCGATCATCCGGCGGCGCTTCCCGGAATATAAGCGAGAATATAGTCTCCGTTTTCATATTCCGCTTTTACGCAGTAACCGTCATCATCGGCGAGGCAGTTCAGGCGTATTTTTTCGGATAATTCCGCTATATCCTTTTCGCCGGTGAAAACCTCCGCGTTATCCGGCAGCCCCGGCTTTAATAACTTTACGGTGTCTGTCTCTGCGTCTGTCAGCTCAAATTCATAATTCTTTGGGTAAATTGACGCGCTCAGCAGCCCCGTTGCGTTATTGGAAAAGTATTGCTCGCCTTCTTCATAGATGCATCGGCTGATTTTTACTATATCATATTTATCCTTGAAATATGAGTCAAGACCGTTTTTCTTCAGGAATGATAAGGTGGATCCCATTCCCTCGTAAACGGGTATAAGCGAGTAATCGCTGAAACAGCCGATATTGACCGTGCTGTCTCTTTTCAGCTTCGTAAAGCCGTTTTCATTAACTTCATTCTCGTCTGAATCATCATAATCATCATAATCTGCCTGATCATATTCGGAGTAAGCTATATATCCGAGAAGTTTCCTTCCGCCGTCGGCGAAAAACGGCATATTGCCGTCACGAATATCGCACCATATCGCCTTTTTCAGGTCTGCCTGCATAAACTCGTCATTATAAAGTTCGGCGGGAATTACGGTCGATGAGCCGTTCGGCGAAACAAACACCGGGCAATAGAATTCTTCCGATTTTCGGTTAAAATGGATCAATTCTTTTCTGTGGAAGTTTTCCGACTGAATAAGAGGGTAGAGCGCCTGCACGTTTTCAAGGCGCGCTTTGTCAAAAATCCTCCTGACGCTTTTACCGTTTTTGAGCTTGTATTCAATATAAATATTCAGTGAGCCGGGTTTGTCCGATTTGTTGAGAGAATCGTTGACGCTCCTTATCAGATTTATCTCATCGGCAGTTTCAAAAACCTCATAAACGGTTTTTTCCTCCGAACTGTCTGAGAGAATACCGATGATCGCGATTTTTTCATCTTCGGCGGTGTAGCTTATATTGTTATAGCGAGCGGAGTTGAGATTTGAGGGAAGGGAAACTGATATGCTTGCGATTTTTTCGGCGGCGGGTATGCGCATATAAGCGTGATTCATAATTACACCGGTCGCAAAAATGATCATAAGGAATACGCAGATCTCAAGCGGCAGATGCCATATCTTCTTTTTGTATTCTTTGAAAGACCGTCTAAACATCAGATCGACGACCGTGTAGCCGACGGCCATGATTATGATTCCGGAGATGACCGTGATCAATTTAACGAATTTCGGTTCCAAATCGTAGTATATCGATCCCATCGTCGCGGCGAGCGCTGTGCCTACAGTCACGACCGACCAGCCCTCAAGCAGGTTTGCCGAGCCCATAACTCCCGCGATCTCAACCTTCCTTCGCGAATGAAAGAAGCAGGCGAGGGCGGCAAGCAGAGCCGTGACGCAAAAAGCGACGAAGATTTTTCTGAAATCGGGCATATTGAAAATCTCTCCTCTGTAGAAATCAAAGCAGACATTTTCATCAAGACCGGCGAGAAGCAGAGAGGAGTAATTGAATAATCCCTCATTCAGCTTTGCCAAAATATTCCCGTGAACATCAAGATATGTGCAGTAATCGGAATAGAGCGGCATATACTTTATCGGCGAGCCCTTTGTCATCGTTGTCAAAAGAGTGCTCAGAGAGATATTGATAAGAGAGGGTGAAAAATTCAGCACGGCGGAGTAAATGATCGCCTCAAACAGGTGGCCCGATAATACCACTGCGATCGCCGTGAGCGTAAATGTAAACATAAACGAGGTGAAGTGAGCAAAGAGCAGGAAAGCGAATGTTATCCACAATTCTTTTGAGCTCCCGTAAAACGCGGCGTTGGCGGCAGAAACTATGAGCAGAGAGGTGAATATTCCGGCAAATCCGACGGTTGCCACGGCGAGGTATCTTGCGGTAAACTGCGAGTTTCTCGATATGCCGAGAGAATAGCGGATATTGGAGCTGTGCGGCGCGAGCATAAAGCCGTAAGCGAAGAGAGCGAGAAGCGCCGCCAATACAGTCCAGGTCAAGCCGAAAAATATACTTGTTAATCCCGAATTCAGGCTGTTGTCAAAAAATATGAATAATCGCGCGTTTTTTTCAGCCTGCATCACTTCGGGGGATGCGCCTCTTGACTGAAGGATAACAGAGAATATTCTATTCATATATAATATTCCGGCGGCGCATATCAGAAACGCGATGCTCAGGTATTTTTTCAGGGCCCTGAGGTATGTGAAGCCGAATGTTTTAAGAGAATATCTCTCTGAAGTCATAATCCGAGCCCTCCATTTCTTCAAGGAATATTTCTTCAAGCGAAAGCGGAAATTTTTCGATCAGCAGAGGGTTCATTTCCCTGAGCTTTGCTTCGTTTTCATCCTTGCTCCCGATGAGCGAAAGAGTGACCATTTTGCCTTCGCATTTGATTTTTTTAATGTTGAATCCCGAAAAATCGGATTCGTTCTTTTCGGCGTCAAAAACAAGGCGGAATTTACAGCGGTCTGCCCCTATATCATCCACCGAGCGGTCCATCCTGATTTTTTTGCCGTCGATCAGAGCGACCCGGTCACAGATATCCGAGATCTCGTGAAGATTATGAGATGAAATTATAACCGAGCAGTTTTTTTCTGCGGTGTAGTCAAGGATGAGATTATTCATAAGGTTTCTTTTTGCGGGGTCGAGCCCGTCAAAAGATTCGTCGAGCAGGAGCACCTCCGGCATGGCTGAAAAGCCGGCAATTAGCTCCGCCTGCCTGAGCATACCCTTTGAGAATGAAGTCAGCCTTGCGTTTTTATCGATTCCGAACACTCCGCAGAGTTTATCAAGCATTTCAAAGCTGAAATTCGGGAAATATCCCGCGAAGAATTTGCCTGTTTTATACATCGTGCTTTCCGGAAACAGGAAACTGTCCGCCGCAAAAAACATTTTTTGCCTTATCGCGGGGCAGGTGAAGGTGTTTTTTGAGTCAATAAGGGCTTCGCCCGAATCCGGTTTATACACTCCGGCTATGCATTTGAGCAGGGTGGTTTTGCCCGCCCCGTTAAATCCGACGAGCCCGTAGATCGAGCCGCTGCCCACCTCGAAAGAGATGTCCTCGATCGCATTCTTGCCGCCGAATCCCTTAGTTAAATTTTTAACTTCGATCATTTTTATCCTCCTCATACACAGAGTTGAGAATGGCGATTATTTCATCGGGTGTTACTCCGAGAGATTTCGCCGATTCAAAGGCGTCGGCAATGTTTCTCTTTGCCTTTGCCGTAACGGCCTCGCCCTCAAGGGCGGAGCGGCTCACAAAGCTCCCGATACCGGGGACGGAATAAATCACCCCGGCGGCCTCCAGCTCCGCGAAGGCTTTTTTGACAGTATTCACATTTACCGATGCTTCGGCCGTGACGGATCTTATGGACGGAAGCTTGCTGTCCGCAGGATAAATACCCAGACGAATGCAGGTGATTATCTGATTTTTTATCTGCTCATATACCGGCACACGGCTGAATTTATCAATTACAATCAATTTATCGCCTCCCAGTGTGATATGTGTGCTATCACACCTATATAGTATCACCGTATATGCCTGCTGTCAACAGTTTTTTGCGGATAATGAAGAAAATTCACAAAATAAAATTTCCTTTTCAGGTTGTAATTTATGATAAGGTGTGTTAAACTGAAACAGGTAATCGTAATATTATTCTTGAATATATTTGTGAAAGGATTTTGAAAATGGAGACAAAAGATTTATTCCGCAGAGAAGCAGACGGATACAGCCGCGAAGATGTCGAAACCTATATCGCCAAGGTCAAGGCGGAGTATAAGAAAATATATGAATATGCCACCAAGTTAAAGAGCGATAATGACAAGCTCAAAAAAATCGCAAGGGCTCTTTCCGAAGAGAATAAGGCGCTTAAAGGCGGCAAATAATTTCCTGTCAAATTCAATCGAAAGGCAGTTTTAGAATGGAAACTTTCAAGCTTAAAAGTATAGATGAGTTCGACGAGCTCTTTGTCGCCGAGCGTAAAAAAAAGGAAGCGCCTGCTCCCAAAAAAGAATCGCTGATCCCCGATATGGAGCAGACCTCACCTGAGGAGATAGATCTTTTCGGTGATTTTGGAGAAGCTGAGCAGGAGGCTCCCGCGCCCTCTCAGGCTCCGGAAACATTTGCTCCGGTTAAGTCCGAGCCTGCCGCTCCGCTTCACGCGGCTCCCCCTCAGCCTCTTTATGAATCCCCCAAAATGAGCGATCAGCCCCTTGAGCCTCTCTACGAAGACCCTGCCGCAAAAGCTGCGAGGACTTATGCCGAGGCTATAGCGGAGGATGAAGGCCGCGAAAAGAAAAAATCAAGCGCCGGTGCGATCATAGGCAAGGCTGTCTGCATAGCGGTCCTCGTGATCGATGTGATAGTGTTTGTGCTCGGGTGTTTCGTATCCCTCTTCCTTGACACTCAGAGAAGCCTCGGCAAATACACTCTCAACACCCAGGCTGTAAATATAACCGATGAAAATGTTTCGGGCGGAAAGATCAAGAAAGGCGACCTCATCATAGCCGAAAAGATCGCCGCCGCCGAATATAAGAAGAATGATTTTGTCGCTGTTCCTTCATCGGAGCCCGGCGGATGCGAGATAGCCGTTGTTGAATCGACTCAGCCCGTCGGTACGGATTCTGCTGAGCTCAGCCTTATCAACACCTCAAATCTCAACAGCGTTCCCGTTAAATACAGCAGCGATAAGATTTACGGCAAGGTCGCATACTTTATCCCGCTGATTGCCGGAATCGTCGGCCTTGCGCTTCAGAATACCGTGCTTTGTATAATCGCCTTTATCCTTCTCGCCGCAGTTGCGTGCGCTCTGCTGGTGGTTATCGACATAGCCGGCTCAAAAGAAAGACTTGAAGCTGAAGAAGATGAAGATGAGGAAACTCTGTCGCCCTCTGACTCCGAATAAAACCTTATAATAAATTTTAAGAGCAGCAGGCTCAAACCTGCTGCTCCGTTTTTTTTACAGATTGACCGAACTGTCTGTTTCGGAATATTGGCTTATGAGGCCGGCGAGCTCTGCCGTGTAGCGCTCAACCTGCTCGGCGCATCTGCCGGTATAAAGCATCGGATCGAGCGCCGCTTTCATTTCGTCTGCGGTCATATTGAATTCGGGGTGGGAGGCGAGATCCGAAAGCAGATCGAAGGGCTCTCCGTTTTTCATTTTTGCCGTCGCGCTCATTGAGCAGGAGCGGATTATTTCGTGAAGCTCCTGGCGGTTTCCGCCGTGCTTGACTCCCTCCATCAGAATGTTTTCCGTAGCGATAAAGGGGAGATAGTCGTTCACGGCTTTTTCCACTATTTTTTCGTTTACATGAAGCCCGTCCGTCACGTTTCTCGCGAGCTTTAATATCGCGTCCGCGCAGAGGAAGCCCTCGGGCATCGAGATCCTGCGGTTGGCGGAATCGTCGAGAGTTCTTTCAAGCCACTGTGTGCTCGCTGTCATCGGGGCGTTTGCCGCGTCTGCCATGAGATATCTCGCGAGGGAGCAGATGCGCTCGCTTCTCATCGGATTCCTCTTATAAGCCATGGCGGATGAGCCTATCTGATTCTTTTCAAACGGCTCTTCGATCTGGCGGTCATGCTGAAGAAGGCGGATGTCGTTTGCCATTCTGTAACAGCTCTGTGCCACCGAGGAAAGGCAGTTGAGGATCCTCGAATCGAGCTTTCTCGGATAGGTCTGACCGCTGACGGAGAAATATTTTTCAAATCCGAAATCGCGGCAGATGAGAGAATTCATTTTGTCGATTTTTGCGGTGTCGCCCTCAAAGAGATCCATAAAACTCGCTTCGGTCCCGGTAGTCCCGCGGCAACCGAGAAGTTTCATGGATGATATTACATAGTCTATCTCCTCGATGTCTGAGGCGAAATCCTGCATCCAGAGCGAAGCCCTCTTACCCACGGTCACAAGCTGGGCGGGCTGATAATGAGTATAACCGAGAGTGGGCATCGCCTTGTATTTCAGCGCAAATTCCGAGAGATTCTTAATCACTCCGATTACGCCGTTTCTTATGAATTTGAGCGCGTCTCTGTAGATTATCACATCGGCGTTATCCGTCACATAGCAGCTTGTGGCTCCGAGATGGATTATTCCGGCCGCGGAGGGCGCCGCCTTGCCGTAGGCATATACATGAGCCATCACATCGTGGCGTACCTCTTTTTCGCGCTGAGCGGCGCATTCAAAATCTATATCGGAGATATGCTCTTCAAGCTCTTTGACCTGCCCTTCGGTCACGGGCAGACCGAGCTCGCATTCCGCCTTTGCCAGCGAGACCCAGAGCTTGCGCCATGTTTCGATTCTCTTTTGAGCCGAAAACAGATTCAGCATATATTCCGAGGCATATCTTGATGAGAGAGGGGATTCGTATCTGTCAGTCATATTCAAAATTCCTTATCTGATAATTATACTGTCTCTTTCGGGGCCGACCGAAACATAGCCGATATGGCATCCGATTTCTTTTTCGATAAATTCAACATATTTGCGCGCGTTTTCGGGCAGCTCGTTCCAATCGGTAATTTTTGATATATCGGTTTTCCAGCCGTCCATATATTCGATCACCGGCTCGGCGTCTGCAAGAGCGCTCGGGAAGGGAAAATCATCGGTCAGCTCGCCGTAGAGCCTGTATTTTGTGCATACGGGGATTTTATCCATATAGCTTAAAATATCCAGCTTTGTGAGAGCGATATTTGTAGCCGCCTGCACCTGAACTCCGTAGCGCGTTGCCACTATATCAATGGGGCCTACCCTGCGGGGACGCCCTGTTTTCGCACCGTATTCTCCGCCTGCTTCTCTGAGCTCATCGGCTTCTTTGCCGAATAATTCGCAGGTGAACGGGCCCTCGCCTACGCAGGTCGAGTAGGCTTTGACAACGCCTATGATCTCCTCGGGCCTTGCGGAGGGGATCCCCGAGCCTACGGGCGCGTATGAGGCGATTGTGTTGGATGATGTGGTATAGGGGCAGATACCGTAGTCGAGGTCGCGCAGTGAGCCGAGCTGAGCTTCAAAGAGAATGTTTTTGCCGTCTTCTTTGGCCTTGCGCAGGAATTTACCGGTGTCGCAGATAAAGGGCTTTATTTTTTCGCAGTAATCGGCAAGCCACTTCTCAAGCTTTTCCGTTGTCCAGGGCTCTGCGCCGTAAACCTTTGTGAGAGTAAGATTTTTCCATTCGAGCAGGTCGGCAAGATGAGCTCTGAGCTTTTCGGGATAAAGGAGCTCGCCCGCAAGGACGGTCTTTTTTTGATATTTATCCGAATAGAAAGGAGCGATGCCTTGCCTTGTTGAGCCGTATTTCTTATCAGCAAGGCGAGCCTCTTCGAGGCCGTCAAGCTCACGGTGCCACGGCATAAGCAGAGAAGCGCGGTCACTTATTTTAAGATTATCCGGAGTGAGAGAAACTCCGTTTTCGCGAACATACTCTATCTCATTCCAGAGATTTTCCGGGTCAACGGCTACACCGTTGCCCAAAATGTTTACAACATTCTTTCTGAATATGCCTGAGGGGAGAAGATGAAGAGCAAACTTGCCGAATTCATTGATGACGGTATGCCCGGCATTTCCGCCGCCCTGATATCTGATGACGATATCGTAGTTTTCGGTAAGGAGATCAACCATTCGTCCCTTTCCCTCATCGCCCCAGTTGATGCCTACTATTGCACAGTCAGACATAAATATAACCTCCGTGTTTTCACATTGCCTTACTATTATACTCCGTTCAATGAAAATAATCAATGAAAAAGGAATCATTTTTATTATAATTAAAAAATTGTATCCGTAAAAACAGACCACAGTGAAATCACTGCGGTCTGCCCTGAATTATCAGTTGCCCGATTGAGACTCGGAGCTGCTCGTTGATGATGAGCTGCTTGATGGTTCAGTTGAAGATGAGGGCGGTACGACCTCGCCGTGGTTGGTTGAAGCATCTGTTGAGCTTGAAGAACTGCTTGAACTTGACGAGCTGCTCGAACTTGAAGAACTGCTTGAGCTTGACGAGCTGCTCGAGCTCGAAGAACTGCTTGAACTCGATGCAGTACCCGAAGTCGGACGGGTAGTCGGCCTTGTAGTCTGCCTGCGGGTGGTCGTATAATAGTTCCTCGTTCTCGGAGCCGTTGTCGCGGTGGGCTGAGTGGTGACGGTGCTGTCTTCCTCTGATTCGGATTCGCTCTCATCGGTGCTTTCCTCGGTAGGCTCCGTGGTGGTGAACCAAGTGGTCTCCGTGGTCGATTCATAGGAATAGTCATATACCGATGAGGTGGTGGTGCTTTCCGCCTTCTTTTTATCAATGGCTTTCTTTATGATGAAGAATGCTGCCGCGAGGACTGCGAGCGCCACAAGCATTATGGCAGCTATCTTTATTATCTTCATCTTATCGGCAGAGGTTTCTCCCGCTCCCGAGTCCGCGTTTGCGTAGGGCGACGCAGTGCCGATATCGTCATCGGAAACATTGGCTCCGTAAGAGTTGCGGTATTCCTCTTCGTAATCGGGATCTTTATCGCCGACCATCGCCTGAGCAATGGGTACGAATATCGCCGAATCCTCAGCGGTCATGAATGCGGTGATTACGGTGATATTATCTTTTCCGCCCTTTTCGAGAGCTTTGCGGATAAGCTTGCCGGTAACATCCTGCGCGTTTTCGCCGCTTGATATTATGGATGAGATCTCATCGTCGCTGAGCATATCGGTCAGGCCGTCGCTGCAAAGCAGGATGACGTCTCCGTTATTCACATCGTCTATAACGCTCACATTGGGTCTCAGCGGACCTTCCTCGGGGAAAGTGCCGAGGTGCTTCGTCAGTTTTTTGGCGTCGGGCATATTGCCGATATTGGATTCGCTTGCCTGGCGGGCGTCAAAAATCTGCTGGGCGTGAGTATGATCAAAGCTCATCTGCTCGAGAATCCCGTTGGCGAAGTGATAGATCCTTGTGTCGCCTATGCTCACGCAGATAACTTTTCCTTTGGTGGCATAGAGACCCGCGAGGGTGGTGCCCATGCGCTTGCCTCTTGATTTTATTTCATCGCAGATTTTATTGTTCGCCTCATCGAGATAGCTTGAAATGGCAAAGCTGAAATCTTCGCCGCTTTCATATATATCCGAAGCGTGTTTTGACATCGTCTCGGCGGCGATCCCGCTGGCGATCTCGCCGTAGCTCTCTCCGCCCATTCCGTCACATACGACGAGGTGGAAGGGCTCCGCCATCTTCTGAACATAGGCGCTGCCTTTCTTGAGTTCGCCCGTTGAAGTCAGGCGCCCGTTGAGGCTGTAGTTATCTTCATTTTCTTTTCTTATCCTGCCCGCGTGTGTTACCGCGCATACATTTGCACTGAGTTTTTTCATAAAATCACTCCCGGAATAAATTTCTTAATCTGAGACCGTTATTATTTAAGAATTCCTTCGCTTTTAACTTTATCGTAATACGCCTTGAGCGAACGCATCCTTGCGGGGCTGAGCTTTCCTCCGCCTCTGTTGATCGGCTTCATATTCACTCCTCTGAGCGCGCAGAGATACTTTGCGCTGAGATTGAAGCCGGAATCTATCGCATTATCAAGCTCGATGATCTGCCAATAAGTCTTTTCGGCGGCGGATCTGTCGCCCCTTACCCATTCGCTCCACATTTTGACGAAAAGGTCCGCTCCGCAGGTCGTCGGAGTGGCGACTACGCCTCTTGCCCCCGCTTCCCACGAATCATAGAGGAAGGGAATGTTTGCCTGAAGCACATTGGACTCGCCCTGAACGGCGATTTTTTCTTTGATTTTGTCCAGAAGGCAGGTCGTGTCTTTTATGCCCTTAAATCTGCCTGTGGAGGCAAGCCTGCCGTAAACGGAAGCATCCATCAGATGAGGCTGCATTCCCGGGAATTCATACAGAACTACCGGAAGAGAGGTGTGGGAGGCGAGCTCGTTCAGATATTCAAACTGCTCCTCAGGCCTGTCACACATTCCCTTGGTGACAAAAACCAGCCCGCTGACGCCCTGCTGCTCAAGCGCTTTTATTTCTTCAAGCTCGTTTTTGCGGTCGGCTTCAAGATTGGCGGTGGCAAATACAGGAACGCCGCTTGAGTTTTTGACCGCAAGCGAGGCGCATTTGATCCTCTCCTCCCGTGTGAGAGAGGTCATCTCGCTGGAGCCGCATACGGCAAAGAGATGCTGCGGAGAGAATGACGCCTGCCAGGAAACGTATTCTTCATAGGCTTTGTAATCGACTGTGAGATCTTCGTTGAACGGAGTGAGCAGGAGAGTGTAAACACCTGCAAATTCATTAAAGGACATACGGATACCTTCTTCGGTAAAAATATAGTTACAATTTTCCATTCTTTGAAATTATACAATAAATATATTAAAAAATCAATACTTGTTTATTAACGGAAATGCGAAAAAAACGGGAGGCGTTTTCAGCCTCCCGCGGATATTGAATTGACAGCCTTATGCGGCGGTTTTTGTGTCGCCCTTTTTGGAAACAACGAGGTTTACGATGATACCGAGGATAAGGGCGCAGGCTACTTCGGTAAGAGTGACCTTGCCGATGGTGAGGGTCATGCCGCCGATACCGGCAATGAGAATCGAAGCCACTACAAAGAGATTTCTGTTATCGCCGAGGTCAACGCCCTGGATCATTTTAAGGCCGGATACAGCGATGAAGCCGTAAAGAGTGATGCATACGCCGCCCATTACGCAGGAAGGAATAGTAGCAAGCAGGGTCACGAACGGAGCGACGAAGGATGCGATGATAGCGAGTATCGCGGTGGCAAGGATGGTTACGACGGAAGCGTTTCCGGTGATCGCCACGCAACCGACGGATTCGCCGTAGGTGGTATTCGGACAGCCGCCGAAGACAGCGCCGACCATTGAGCCGATACCGTCGCCGAGAAGGGTTCTGTGAAGGCCGGGATCCTCAAGAAGTTCCTGACCGATGATAGAGGAAAGATTTTTATGGTCTGCGATATGCTCTGCAAATACAACGAACGCTACGGGAATATAAGCAACCGCTATCGTTGTGACATAAGAAGGAGTGATCTCGCCGATATTTTTAAATGCGCTGATAAAGGTGAAATCGGGGATCCACTGCATATTATTGAATTTTGAGAAATCAACGAGCTGAAGAGCTTCGTTGCCGTTTTTAATTCCTATCAAAGTGAAGCAGGTGGCTACAAGATAACCTGCCGCGATGCCGATGATGAAGGGGATGAGCTTAGCGGTCTTTTTGCCGTAAACAGAGCAGAGTATTACGACAAAGAGTGTGACGAGAGCGCAAAGGAAGCCTGCCCAGTTAATACCTGTTGCATTGCCTTCGGCGTCAAGGATCTTCGGAACGGCGTCACCGATGGCGTTCCCGGCAAGTGAAAGTCCGATTATGGCAACCGTGGGGCCGATAACGACGGCGGGCATGAGTTTATTTATCCATGCAACGCCTGCGATTTTAACTATGATTGCGATCACAACATATACAAGACCTGCGAAAACAGCGCCGATTATAAGGCCCATATAGCCTGCGCCTGTTGACGCTGCGCCCGCGAATGCCGCAAACATCGAGCCGATGAAAGCGAAGGAAGATCCGAGGAAAACGGGGCTCTTGAATTTTGTGAAGAGCAGATAAACCAGCGTGCCTACGCCTGCTCCGAAAAGAGCGGCCGACTGGCTCATACCGTTGCCGATGATTGAGGGAACAGCTATCGTTGCCGCAAGGATTGCAAGAAGCTGCTGGAAAGCGAATACAATGATTTGACCCGCCTTCGGTTTGTCTTTTACGCCATAGATCAGATTCATAAAATTACCTCCATAATTCGTGTATGATAAACGCCGCAGGGCGACGGTTAATCCTTTTGCCAGATCGCTGCGCTGATTTCATTGTCAAAAGGGGGGAAGCTGACAACTATCACTTCGCTGCTCGAAGTCGGGACATTCTTGCCCACATAATCTGCCCTGATCGGCAGCTCGCGGTGGCCGCGGTCTATAAGAGCGGCAAATTGAATTTTTTCGGGTCTGCCGATTGAGATTATGGCCTCCATGGCTGCTCTGGCGGTCCTGCCGGTAAAGAGCACATCATCTACCATTATCACCGTTTTGCCCGTTACATCAAAGTCGATTTCGCTTTTGTTTACCCTGGGAGCCGTTTCATCCCGGGTGAGGTCATCGCGATAGAGCGTAATATCCAGATAGCCTACCCTGACCTCGGGCCCGAGCGAGCGGACTCTCTGAGCCAGAACATCCGCGAGAGGGGCGCCGCGGCGCATTATTCCTATAAGGCAGATTTCGGACGCATCCGGATTGCTCTCGACTATCTCGTGCGAGATCCTCGCCAGCGCTCTGCCGACGGCGTCGCTGTCCATGATATATGATTTGAAATTCATTTTATCCACCCAATAAAAAACGACCTTGTTTTACAAGATCGCACAAAATCGGCAGGCGCAGCCTGCTTAATCATTATGACCATCTTGCCGGCATCTCGGTACCGCTTAAAGATTTATTTCGCAGATATCTTATCACAATATTTTGTGTTTGTAAAGCACTTATTATCCAAAATATTGATCTGAACGAAATTTTATTTGTTTAATTTGTTTCATCTTGAAAAAAGCGTATCATA
>CAMVEX010000035.1 GCA_947166625.1 uncultured Clostridia bacterium | reverse complement strand
GAGTCGATCTTAAGGAAATCGACGGTTCCGAATTTGACTGACGGCTCGATTTGTTCTTAAAAAGAATCTTGTGAAAACTGCAAACATGCATTAGAAATCACCCCGCAGGGCAGGAGCTGCGGGGTGAAATTTTTGTGTGAATCAATTACAGTATTATGGCAATTTCCAAACATCTTTTAACATCTATTAACATCTCTGAATTAACTTCCAAACATCTTTTAACAATGATAGAGTCTATGAGGGATATACGAACTGACTTCCTGTCTCAGATGTATTTTATAACAATTAAAAGCCCGATTTTCATAAAGGTATTTTGCCTTATTGCTCAATTGCTTGCACCCATTTTTGGGGGGCGGATTTCTTATATCGCTCATACAGAGCGGATTGCAGGCTTGATTTAATGTGAGACTTTTATTTTGAAAACACAATCTTCACGATTTTCATTTTTACGAGTCTGTCGCAAAAGCGGATCATAAGCTTATGAAACGCGCCGACGTCATTATAAATATCGCGGTAGCCGCGCATATAGCTTTTTGCCGTAACCGAGCGGAAATTTTTACTCCAAGCCTTTAATTCATTTTCATCCTCAAGAGAAAAGAACGCGCCTACATCCGTTATTCCCGCTTCTTTGAGCCAGGTTTTCATCATCATTTCTGCGCCCCGTCTGTTGCAGGAATCAAACACGATGACCGCGCCGGGAAATCTCACGGCAAGCTCATTAAACAGCTTTTTCACATCTTCGGTCCTGAAATAGTAAAAGACTCCCGTTGCAAAAAATACAGCTCCGTTTCCGAAGGGAATTTTATCCATCCAGCCGTAATCATTCAGATCGCAGGCGATATTTGTCTCTCTGCCGTTCGCGGGGAGCAGTTCGTTCCTGATCTCTATGACATCGGGCATATCTATATTATATCCTCTGCGACTGCCGTTATCGCATTTCCCGACCGTATCATCAAGGCCGCAACCCAGATTCACAACAGACGCATCGGGAAATTTTTTAAGATAATCTTTGACTTCACAGGCGACGTCATACTGCCTCTGAGCTACTTCGAGCGCGCCGAAAAGCCCCGCGGCGGATTCCATCTTTTTGCGCTTTTCTTCAAAATCGTAATCAAGCATCCCGCAGATTCTTGCCGCTTCGGGGTCGGAGAAAAGCTGCAGAAACTTTTCTGAACATACAAGACGGCCGAAAAGCGGAATAACCAGTGTTTCCTGCACGGTATTTTTTTCAATATGATATTTATTCATCTTATTCTCCTTTTTCGCAAAGCTTTGATATTTCATCTGCGAGAATTCCGGGCTTTAGCGCTGCAAGACCGCCGTGCCCGACATTTTCAAATTCTCTGAAAACCGTTTGCGGAAAAAAGTCTTTAATGTATTCAATTTCCGTTTTTCGGGCTTTCTTTTCGGTTGAAGCATACCAGTATTCAATTCTTCCGCATCCCGTTTTAATCTCGGCGGGCATTGAGTAATTGTTGCAGGAATCAAATGTGCGCCATATTGTTTTTGCGCTCATCATTTTGAGCACTTCGGCTATATACCGCAAATCCTCTTTCGAGTATTCGTCGGATGTAAACGCCTTTTCTATCAATTTCATCCCGCCGAGTTTGCCCGAATAAATAAGCAAAAAATCCTTCTCCGCAATAAACCTTGTTACAATATACGGCAGTCGGTAAGGCATTATTCCGCCGTCAATTACCGCGCAATCAGTCTTGATCCGGTTATCGGCAAGAAATCTTGTCACAACCGAGCCGCCCATTGAGCAGCCGTAAATGCAGGAAAGCTCTTTTATTCTGTGTGAACCGAGCCAATCTGCAAGTTCCGCGGCAATCTCTTCGACGCTTGTAAAATCACAGGGGCAGTCTTTATCATATCCGGGCAGGGCGGGAATAACAAGATGATATTTCGTTTCAAGAAGCGGGATTACATATTCAAAATAATCCCACATCACAGCGGAGGGATGAATAAGAACAACCGTTTTTTCGTTTTCTTTTCCGAATTCGTGAACTGTCATTTTTACCTCTCACTTTTTACAGCAGAAATATACGATTGAGCCGTCTGTATTGATGTCAATATCTTTGTAGTATTTTTTCAAGGTTTCTTTCAGTTCGTCTTCCGTCTGAAACGGCGGTGTAAACCAGCCCTTTTTGCTCAGAATATTTTTGACAAGCCAATCGGTGATTTTTGATTTGCCTTTAATATAAAAGCAGGCGATGAATGCGCCGCCGGTTTTAAGCACACGGAACGTTTCGGAAAACGCCTTATCTTTTTCCGGAAAGGCGTGAAAGCCGTTCATGCTCAGAACGACGTCGAAGGTTTCATCCGGCATCGGCAGATTTCCGACGTCTCCCTGAACAAACGTGATATGCCGATAAGCTCCGAGCCGCGCTTTTGCCTGAGAGAGCATATCCGCGCTGTAATCAAGGCAGGTAATCGCCGCCTTCTCAAGCTTCTCCCATTTTTTCTCGGTGAATACCGCCGTACCGGCGGGAACATCAAGCAGCGAGCCGGAAAAATCATAGGGGATATAAGAAAGGATTTTTTTCGCTATCTCATTGTCATCCGTCCCGCTCCAAAAGATTTTAATATAAAGCTTGCTGAAAATGCTGCCCTGAGTCATAACATCGTCATAGATGTTTTTTGATGATTTATATGCGTTTTTGATTTTGTCGGACATATTATTTCCTCCAACGCCGTCTGTTTTTTGCATCCGAAGCCGAAACAAGACGCCGCTTAAAAGATTTTACCTGAATTCCCGAATTTCCGCGGCAAGCCGAAGAGGTATCGAAAGGCGGTTAGCGACCGCTAACTAAAGTATAATACTTATTTGACGAGATTTCAAGAGTTGTTTTGCGCTCGGCGCATTTTTCCGATTTGGACAGTTTGAAGAAAAAAGCTCTTGATTTTTATCGCGGGCGGTGATATACTTACATAAGGTGGTTAGCCTACGCTAACCGATGCGCGATCAGATCGCCTTAATTTTTTGCTCTTATAGTTAGCCTACGCTAACCAAATTTGATTGCAGATTCAAGGAGACGCCATGTCAGAAGATTTATTTATCCGCCAGTGCGCCCCCACTCTCGCCGGGCTGAAAACGGGGAACCTCTTTTCCTGTGAATTCAAAAATGAGAATGAGATGAAAGAGACGGTCAGAAACATAAACCGCCGGCTCAGAGACAAGGGGCTTCGCTTTATCCCGATGAGATTTTGCGGCACAAGCGCGCTTCTTTATCTTTACCGCCCCGAAAAACTCAAAGACGATCTCTGCTCTCTTCATGCGAAAGAGATCCTCGGCGGCTGCGGTTATCCTCACGGCTCCGCGGAAAAATGCGTTTCATGCCTTCGCAGGAAGCTCTCCGACGGCGACGCCTTTCCTCACGAGATCGGGCTGTTTCTCGGCTATCCGCCGGAAGATGTCAGGGGATTTATCGAGCAGGGTGCGCGCAACTGCAAATGCTCGGGTTGCTGGAAGGTTTACGGCGATGAAGCAAGCGCGAAAAAGACCTTCGGGAAATACAAAAAATGCAAGGATGTTTACATTCGCCGCTATGCGGAAGGTTATTCCGTTGAAAAACTGGCGGTAGTTCTTAAGCAGAAAAGAGGATGATGATGAGTTTTTGTGAACTGAAAAATATCCGTAAGAGCTTCGGCAGCGGAGAAAACAAAATCGAAGTGCTGAAAGGGATAGACCTGGATATTGAAAAAGGAGAGATCTGTGTTTTGCTCGGGCCCTCCGGCTCCGGCAAATCAACGCTTCTCAATATAATCGGAGGCATAGAGACGGCAGATGAAGGCACCGTTAGCGTAAACGGCGAAAAAACAGCCGATATGAGCGAAAAGGCCCTCACGGAATACAGGCGGCATCATCTCGGCTATGTTTTTCAGACCTATAATCTGATCCCCAATCTCACCGTGCGTGAAAATATTGAAGTCGGCGCTTATCTGAGCAAAAAACCGCTCGGCATTGACGAACTTATGGAGACGCTCGGCATAGCAGAGCAGAAAAACAAACTGCCGAATCAGCTTTCGGGCGGTCAGCAGCAGAGGACGTCGATCGGCAGAGCGATAGTTAAAAACCCGGATATCCTGCTGTGCGATGAGCCGACCGGAGCGCTTGATTACAACACATCAAAAGAGATTCTGAAGCTCATTGAGGATGTAAACAAAAAATACGGCAACACCGTTATTATGGTCACTCACAACGACGCCATCAAAAATATGGCAGACAGAGTTTTTAAGCTGCGCGACGGAGTGATAAGAAAATCATATTTCAATGAAAATAAAATTTCCGCTTCTGAGCTTGACTGGTAACGGGGTGTGTCTGAATGAAAAATCCTCTCAACAAACGGTTTTTACGTGAGCTGAAAAGCGACGCCGGCAAGTATATCGCCGTTTTTCTGTTTCTCGTTTTGTTTATCGGCGTAATTTCGGGATTCCTTGTTGCGGATAACAGCGTATCCGCTGCCTACCGTGAAGGATTCGGGAAATATAATATTGAAGACGGGCACATAACATTCGGATCTGAGCCGCCTGCCGATATTCTCTCACAGATCGAAAAGGCAGGAGATCTTGAATTTTACAATCTGTTCTATAAAAATGAGGCGCTTACGGGTTTTGACGCCGACACCGTGAAGACTGTCCGCATTTATTCTGCCAGAGACACTGTGAATACTGTCTGCCTTATGGAAGGAAAAATGCCGGAGCGTGCAGACGAAATAGCGATAGACCGCCTTTTTGCCCGGACAAATAAAGTGAATATCGGCGACACGCTTCGCTTTTCGGAATGCGATTTTATAGTTTCGGGCTTTGTCGCCCTTCCAGATTACAGCTGTCTTTATGAAAACAACTCCGATATGATGTTCAGCGCCGTAAACTTCTGCGTGGCGATCGTCTCGCCCGAGGGCTTTGAAAAACTCGGCGACTCCCATCTGTTTTATAACTACGCATGGAAGTATCTGAAACCTTATGCCGATGAAACGGAGCAGAACGACAGATCCGAGGCGCTTATCAAGTCGTTTGAAAACATCATAAAGAAATATGATGAAAAGCTCATTCAGGCGCAGGTTGACAAAGTATGGAGCAGAGCCGTATCTCTCTCGGGAGAGCTTGAAGGCGAATTCAAAACCGCTGCGGATGAAATCGAAAAGAAAGTAAAGGAAGCCGGCGAAAACGCCGTCAAGGATGCGCTTGCAAGTTTTTCGCAGGATGAGATCTCGGAAATCCTCCTGCGTGAATCCGGTATGAGCGAGGAGCAGGTTTATTCCGCGATGATGGAAAAGGCAAACCTCACAGCCGCTCAGAAAATGAAGCTTGCGGCGGATTCACGAACGCTCAGCGAAGAGGAGCTGCTCGAAGAGGCAATGGAAATGACGGGTCTCACGCAGGACGACGTTGCCGCCATGCTGCTCGAAATCACCGGAATCACCGAGGAAAGAGCCGCCGAACTGTTGCTTGACGCATACTGCAAAAAGAACAATACGAGCGTCGAAGCGCTGACTGCCGCGAAGCTCGGCACGACGGAGAAAGCGCTCAAGGATATGCAGACCGCGTTTGAAGACGCCGAAAACCTGACGGGTGACCTCGACATAACCGGTAAAGAGGCGCCGAAAATCGATTTTGACAAGCTTGAAAAGGACAGCGACATTGAATCGGGACTCAATTTCTCGTTTGACGATATATATTCAATAATCGATAAGGTTGACGCGGCAGGGATATATGACACGGCAGAAATCCGCAAAACTCTCGGCAGGCTTGAAAAGCTGATGGACATCCACCCCGACGACAGCGACCTCATAGATATAAAGGATTATATCCCCCGCTATCAGAATATGGCGATCATGTTCACAGGTAACGATATGAATTCCGACCACGCGACGGTCGTTCTTATGCTCTACATTATGCTCATCATCCTCGCTTTTGTGTTTGCCGTTACGATTTCAAACACGATCTCAAAAGAGGCGGGCTCGATCGGCACTCTGCGCGCTTCGGGTTACGGCAGGGTCGAGCTCATAAGGCATTATCTTGTTTTGCCCTTAACGGTCACGGCGCTGGGCGCGGTTGCAGGCAACATTCTGGGATATACGGTTTTTGAAAGTCTTTTTGTAAAAATCTATTACACGAGTTATTCGCTTGTAACATATAAAACCCTGATGAACGGCGAAGCGTTCCTGCTTACAACAGTAAGCTCGGTCGCGATAATGCTGATCGTCAATATATTTGTTCTCGTGCGTAAGATGAAAGTACGCCCGCTCGATTTCCTGCGCGGAGAGATTTCTTCGCATAAAAAGAAAAGAGCGGTCAGGATCAGCCGTAAACTCCCGTTTCTGCAAAGATTCGGCCTTCGCATCTTTTTCCAGAATGCCGGCTCTTATGCAGTCCTCTTCTTCGGCATTCTTTTCGGCGGGATTCTCGCCGTTTTCGGCATGCTGTTCGGGCCGATGTTTGAGGAATATTCCGTTCTTGCGAGAGACACGATGTTTTGTGATTACCAGTATATCGTCAAAAACGATTCCGTTGAAACGGCAAACCCGCAAGCAGAAAAATTCTGTATGACCGCCCTTGACACCGAAGTAAAAGGATATATCAAAGACAGCGTATCGATTTACGGCGTTGAGGATAACAGCCGCTACATCAAATCGGATATTCCCGAAGGTGAGGTGCTCGTCTCCGAGGGCGTTATGAAAAAATTCGGTTTCGAGCCCGGTGATGAGCTGACTCTCAAAGAGCCGTATTCAACAAAGACATATAAATTCACCATCGCGGGGGATTATCCCTATCTTGCCTCGCTCGCCGTCTTTATGCCGCGCGGGGACTATCTCGAGATGTTTGATAAGAGCAGCGATTATTTCACCGGATATTTCAGCAACAGCGAACTTGACGACATAGATAAAGACGATATATATACCACGATACGGCTTCAGGACGCCACAAAAATAGTCGATCAGCTCTCATCCCTCATCGATTTTATGGATATATTCATGTATTTTGGCATTGTGATATTCCTGCTTCTGATGTTCCTGCTGACAAAACAGATCATCGAAAAAAACAGCAAATCGATCGCGATGACCAAGATCCTCGGCTTTAGAAACGGCGAGATCGCGAAGCTCTGGCTTCTCGCCACATCCTCGGCTGTTGTCATATCGCTTCTGCTGTCTGTGCCCATAATACATCTGCTGCTGCAGTGGGCTTTCAGGTATTATCTCTATGTCAAAATGTCGGGCTATATACCCTACATCGTTTCAAACACCTGCTATATAAAGCTTTTTGTTATGGGTATTGCGAGCTACGCGGTCGTCGCCGCGCTCATGCTCCTCAAAATAAAGAAAGTGCCTATGGGTGAAGCGCTTAAAAATCAGAATATGTAAGAATGGAGTGATTGTATGAAAAAAAAGAAACGAAATGACATTTCCGTTCTCCTCGATTACTCAGGCAGATACAAATGGCTTACCTATACGGGTATGGCACTTTCGGCGATAGCAATGGTTATGGGTATGATGCCATATATATGTATTTGGCTCGCTGTACGCGATCTTATCGCGGTTGCTCCGGAATGGAGCGAGGCAACATCTGTATCCCGCTACGGCTGGGCTGCATTTGCGTTTGCCTTCGGCGGCATAGTGATTTATTTTCTTGCGCTTATGTGCACACATCTTTCCGCATTCCGCACAGCGTCGAATATCCGTAAGCAGGGCGTTGCCCATCTTATGAAAACCCCTCTCGGCTTTTTTGATTCAAACGCCTCGGGACTGCTTCGCAACAGGCTTGACGGCGCCGCAGGCGAAACAGAAACCTTGCTTGCTCACAACCTTGCGGATATCGTCGGCACTGCGGCAATGTTTATAACGATGATTGTGCTGATGATTGTTTTTGATTGGCGTATGGGCGCTGCCTGTCTGCTGGCTGCCGTTATTTCCGTAATCGCCCTGTTTACCATGATGGGCGGAAAAAACGCGAAGCTGATAGCCGAATACCAGTCGGCCCAGGATTATATGAGCAAAGCGGGCACGGAATATGTTCGCGGTATTCCCGTTGTCAAAGTATTTCAGCAGACGGTTTATTCATTTAAAACTTTCAAGCAGTCAATCGAGGATTACAGCGCAAAGGCTGAAAAATATACGGGCAAGATCTGCCGCTTGCCGCAGTCCGTAAACCTTACATTTACCGAGAGCGCATTTGTCTTTCTTATTCCCGTTGCTCTTATAATGGCTCCTGCGGCAATTAAAAAAGGAGATTTCGGCGGTTTTATTACCGACTTTGCTTTCTACGCAGTGTTCTCCGCGATTATTTCAACCGCTCTCGCGAAGATAATGTTTGCCGCAAGCGGAATAATGCTTGCGCAGACCGCGCTCGGCAGAATAAATCAGGTGATGAACGCGCCCGAACTTGAAGTATGCGAAAATCCCGAAACACCGCACGGGAATATGATAGAGTTCAAGGATGTTTCCTTTACCTACGAGGGCTCCGAATCACCCGCACTGAGTAATGTTTCTTTCAAGGTCAATTCCGGTGAGACCGTTGCTCTGGTCGGACCGTCGGGCGGCGGCAAGACAACGGCGGCGAGCCTTATCCCGAGATTTTGGGATGTAAGCTCCGGAAGCGTCGAGGTCGGCGGTGTTGATGTGAGGAAAATCGATCCTCATGTGCTGATGAACAATATCGCTTTTGTATTCCAGAACAACCGTATTTTCAAGGATTCCGTTTTTGAAAATGTCCGTGCCGCAAAGCCGGAAGCGACCGAAGAAGAAGTAAAAAAAGCCCTTCAGTTCGCTCAATGTGACGATATTACAGAAAAACTGCCAAACGGCATTCACACAGTGATAGGCCCCGAAGGCACATATCTTTCGGGCGGAGAGCAGCAGAGAATCGCGCTTGCCCGCGCAATACTCAAAGATGCGCCTATTATAGTGCTTGATGAGGCAACGGCGTTTGCCGACCCTGAAAATGAGGCACTCATACAGAAAGCTTTCAAAGCGCTCACAATGGGAAAAACAGTCATTATGATAGCTCATCGTCTGTCAACCGTAACCGGAGCGAATAAAATAATAGTTCTCGATGACGGAAAGGTTGTTGAAGAGGGAACGCATGAAACGCTTTCATCATCCGGCGGTTTGTATTCCCGTATGTGGAAGGATTACAACCGTGCTGCCGAATGGAAAATAAAAACCGCCGCGGAGGTGATGTAATTGTTCGGAAAGAATTTTCAGAAAAAATATGCGCTGACCGATAAAGGGCTCAAAAACACAAAAGCAGGTGCCGCCTGGACAGTTATAGTCAACCTTACGATGATGGCGGGTGTCGGCATAATCTATTATTTGATGAAAGGTTTCGTCTCAACGCTAGAAAACAATACTCCGCTCCCGAAATTCTGGTTTTATGCCGGTTTGACTCTGATATTTATAATTCTCTCTCTCTTTACGCATTATGAACAGTATAACACCACCTACGGGCTTGTTTACAGAGAAGTCAAAGATACGAGAATATCACTTGCAGAGTGTCTTCGCAAGCTGCCTCTCAGCTATTTCGGCAAGCGCGATTTAGCCGATCTCACCGAAACGGTCATGGGCGATGTCAACCGCTTGGAGCATGTCTGGTCGCACTGCCTCGGTTATCTTTACGGAGCGTATATCTCCACGGCAATTATCGCAGTTATGCTGTTTATCTATGACCTACGTATGGCAATTGCCTGCCTCTGGGGCGTACCTGTTGCGTTTCTGCTTCTTTTCGGCAGCAGAAAATTGTCAAAGAGCGTTTCCGAGAAGTCAAAGGCTTCCGGAATAGCCGCCTCCGACTGCATTCAGGAAACAATAGAAAACATCCGTGAAATAAGGGCTACCAATCAAGAAGGCCGTTTCCTCGAAGGGCTCAACAAAAAAGTTAACGCTCACGAAAGGGATCTTCTGCGCGGCGAGCTTGT
The DNA here is from genome assembly GCA_947166625.1 of uncultured Clostridia bacterium. Classification (GTDB taxonomy): domain Bacteria; phylum Bacillota; class Clostridia; order Oscillospirales; family Acutalibacteraceae; genus CAG-177. The sequence goes on along the minus strand of CAMVEX010000035.1, from coordinate 5,606 downwards.
GGCAGGCCTGTTTGTAAACGGCGCGAGCGTTATTATGCGTCTCGGTGTCGCCACAACTATTCTCACAGGCGCCTCGCTGATCCTTTCCGGCAAAATTACCTTTATGGTTTTATTTATGTTCCTTGTGGTCATTACCCGCATTTACGCGCCGTTTGACCAGAGTCTCGCACTTATTGCGGAAATGTTTATATCTCAGGTTTCCGCTTCAAGAATAAATGAAATATACGGCACTCCCACAGCTGAGGGTGAGCAGACCTTCAAACCCGCAAACCACAGCATCACCTTTGAAAATGTCGGATTTGCTTATAATAATCATCAGGTGCTCGACGGCGTGAACTTCACGGCAAAAGAGGGCGAAATAACCGCTCTTGTAGGGCCTTCCGGTTCGGGCAAAACCACATGTGCCCGCCTTGCCGCCCGTCTCTGGGATGCTGAAAGCGGCAGAATAAGTGTAGGCGGGATCGATATTTCAACAGTTGATCCGGAAACGCTTCTCACAGATTACTCTGTGGTTTTCCAGAATGTTGTTCTGTTTGACGACACCGTAAAAGAAAATATACGCCTCGGCAGGCACGGAGCAAGTGACGAAGAAGTGCTCGCGGCGGCAAAAGCGGCAAACTGCGATGAATTTGTAAGTAAACTCCCTCAGGGCTATGATACACAGATAGGCGAAAACGGAGCGAAACTCTCAGGCGGTGAGCGTCAAAGAATTTCAATCGCCCGCGCGCTTCTCAAAAACGCCCCCATAGTTCTGCTTGACGAGGCAACAGCCTCACTCGATGTTGAGAATGAAACAAAGGTCCAGGGTGCTCTCTCCCGTCTGCTCAGCGGAAAGACCGTGCTTGTGATAGCGCACCGTATGCGCACGATTGAGGCGGCGGACAAAATAATCGTTCTTAAAGACGGCAAAGTTGCCGAGGAAGGTAAGCCGCAGGATCTTCTCGCAAAAGAGGATGGAATCTTCCGCCGCATGGCGGCGCTTCAGGCAGACAGCGCTAAGTGGAGCGTCTGAAATATTATAAAAAGGAGAAAACAATATGAAAAAACCAATTGTTAAAATCATAATCGCCGCAATCGTTTATCTTGCCCTCTATCCGCTCGGTTCGGTAACGGGTCTTATTCATCCCGCCTGCTACGCTTATGTCGGCACACTTTTGCCGCTGCTGTTCGCCTTTGTATATCTGCCCGCGGCGGCAAACCGGCAGGGTTTCGGCGCGGCGGCAATTCTCAACGGCTTTGTTACGGTAATTGGCTTTATTGCGGGTGAAGGCAATCTTCCGCTTATTATAGGTATGATCGGCCTTGCCGCTTTGGCTGAGATAATCAGAGCGGTCTGCGGCTATGAATCAATAAAAGGCGTCCGCCTGAGCTTTATCCCGTTTGCGTTCTCGTTCTATGCCTATTCAGCTCACTGGTGGCTTGACAAAGAGGGCTCACTCGCTGCAGCGGTTGAAGAGATGCCCGCAGGCTATGCGGAAAAAATGGAGCCCGTAATCAACAATATTCCCGTTCTTGTTATTGCGCTGGTTCTCACCGTTCCCGTCGCGATACTCGGTATGAGAATTGCGGAAAAGGTGCTGAAAAATCAGGCCGCACTCCTGAAATGAGGTAAATTATATGGGCATAATGAAAAAATTCTTCAGTCAGACCAAAAAGCCGGAAGGCTTCCTCGGTAAAATGATGGTAAACGGTATGAACGGCTCAAGCCACTCCGCCCTTGCAGACTGGGGCTTTGGATTCATCAAAAAAGAAAAAGCCGCCCTCTCCCTTGACTGCGGCTGCGGAGGCGGAGCAAATGTAAAGCGCCTGCTTGAGAGAAGCGAAAAGGCATACGGCGTGGATTATTCCGAAGTAAGCGTTCAGAAATCGCGGCAGACAAACGCCTGGGCAGTGAGCAGCGGCAGATGTGAAATCATTCGGGGCGATGTATGCTCGCTTCCGTTTGAAAATGAGAGCTTTGACCTCGTGACCGCCTTTGAAACAGTGTATTTCTGGCAGAATATCGGGAAGGCATTTTCGGAAATTTACCGCGTTCTTAAAAACGGAGGCGTTTTCGCGATCACCAACGAATCCACCGGCACGGATAAAACATCCGTAAAATTTTCCCGGATAATCGACGGCATGAATCTTTACACGGGAGATGATCTGAAGGCACTGCTTGAAAAAGCGGGTTTTACAGCAATTGAGATACATAATCACCCCGATAAGCCCTGGCTCAATGTCACGGCAAAGAAGTTATAATACCCGATGGGAATTCACCCTGACGGAGTTATAATAAACAACAATCCAGAAAGGAGAAAAGAATATGGATCTCGGCGCACTTCTTGAAGGCTTCGGATATATCGGGTCCGGTTTACAGCTTCTGGTTGACCTTGTACAGGTTAATCTCGACGGAGCAGGCTGGATAGCTTCCGCCTTTTCCTGGGTTTCCGAAAATCTCCAGGGAATTATCGACCTTCTCGGCTCAATAGCAGGTTAAACCGGGCGGCAATACCGCGCGTTCAACGTGCGGTATTGCCGAAATTCTTTTAAAATTCAACAATTCAGATTAAATATAAATTGACGGAGGAGTTCATTATGAAACCCGACTATAAAAACTGGATGCCCAAAGGTATGGTCCGGGCCGCATTTGCGGCAACGGCAGTGTTCTTTATTCTTTTTATTGTATTCGGCGTGAGCGGTCTGATAAAACCGGGCACGCTCAAGACAGTATTGTTTATTATATTCCTGCTCGGAACAGTAATCGGAATAATCTCATCCGTCTGGATGGCTCTTATGTATCGGGCATTCTCATACAACGGAAAACGAAAACTGTCAAAGCAGGTGATTGAAGGGATAGCAGGCTATGTCTCTCTGCCCGAAGGCGGCAGGGGGCTTGATGTCGGCTGCGGCAGCGGAGCGCTGACCATTGCCTGCGCAAAAAGAAATCCAAAATCCGAATTTGTCGGTATTGACCGCTGGGGCAAAGAGTATGCGTCATATAACAAACCGCTCTGCGAAAACAACGCGAAAGCGGAAGGAGTAACGAATGTGAAATTCACGCAAGGCAACGCCGTTAAGCTCGACTTTGCCGATGAATCGTTTGACGCTGTTGTGAGCAACTATGTTTATCACAATATACCCGGCGACAGACAGAAATATCTGCTTGAAACGCTCCGCACTCTGAAAAAAGGCGGTAGCTTTGCAATCCACGACACATTCTCAAAATCCAAATACGGCGATATGCAGGCGTTTGTGAAAAAACTGAAAGGCATGGGCTATAAAGAGGTAAGGCTTATCAAAACAACAGACGGTATGTTTATGAAAAAAAGTGAATCCGGATGGATGGGGCTTTCAAATTCCGCCCTGCTCACCGGTATTAAATAAAGGCAGTGAGATTATGTGGCTGAATATTTTTGAAGGGCTGATGATCCCGTTTGCCGGTACGGTGCTGGGCTCCGCCTGCGTCTTTTTTATGAAAAAGGAACTCGGCAGGAATATGCAGAGAGTGCTCACGGGCTTTGCTTCGGGGGTCATGGTCGCCGCGTCAATCTGGAGTCTGATAATTCCCGCAATGGAGCTTTCAGCGGATAAGGGAAAGCTGTCCTTTTTGCCGTCTGTGATCGGCTTCTGGCTCGGAATCCTTTTCCTTCTCCTGCTTGACAGCGTTATTCCGCATCTGCACCTTTATGCCGAAAAGGCGGAAGGAGTAAAAAGTAAGGCGGCAAAAACCACGATGATGCTGCTTGCGGTCACACTTCATAATATTCCCGAAGGGATGGCAGTGGTCGTAATATACGCAGGTCTGCTTTCGGGCGGCGGAAATATAACCGCCGGCGGCGCTCTCGCTCTCTCGCTCGGAATAGCGATACAGAATTTCCCCGAAGGCGCGATCATATCAATGCCGCTTCACGCGGAAGGCAAATCAAAATTCAGATCATTTGCCGGCGGAGCTCTATCGGGAGCGGTTGAACCTCTCGGCGCTCTGCTCACGGTCCTCGCGTCGGGGCTGATTGTGCCGGCAATGCCTTATTTTCTCTCTTTTGCGGCGGGCGCGATGATTTATGTTGTCGTAGAGGAGCTTATCCCCGAAATGTCACAGGGAGAACATTCAAACACGGGCGTCGTGATGTTTGCACTTGGTTTTACAGTTATGATGGCGCTCGATGTCGCACTCGGATAAAGGAAGATAAAAATGGCAAAACCGATGTGAATCGGGCGGGATGATCTGCGGTATGAGAAGCGCATACCTGCGGCACTGTCTAAAATGCGTTCCCACCGCAAAGAAAACCTCCGCTTCTGGGAAACGGCAAAGCAGCTTTTCTGACTGAAAATGATATCGACATGCATGCCCTTGAAACAGCGATTGAGAATACGGGATATAAATAAATTTATTTCCTGTTCATCGGAACCTTATAAGAAGCACGGCCTGCTCTATTGTAGTGCGTTTTATCCGTCAATAACAGGATAATCTCAATACCGTTACAATGCTTACACTTACTTATTTCTCCCAATAAAATCAAAAAATTAACGAAAAACATTAAATTATTATTGACAAACATAATTTTTGTGTTATAATCAAGCTACACATAACGATAAACGTTAATTTTTTTATGCAGGGAGAAAAAATATGAACTCAAACACAAAGAAAAATATCAACACCGTCGGCAAAATCGGAAGAATCATCGCCGGTATTACGGCGGTTTGTATGATAATTGCCGGTTGCTTTACAGCCATAGCGGCGGTATATTTTGCGACTCTTCCGAAAGAAAATATTGCCGTTGAATTAAACGGCACCGCCGAGGTCACCTCTGAGGGAGGGCTTTTCGCCAAAATCCGCAAGGTGCTCGATCTTAAGCAGGATGATGCAGGCGCCAAACTCAGCCTTGCGGGAACGGGCAATGTAAATGTAGCTATTGCGGGCGATGATGATATCCTCGAAAACGCCGATATTACCGAAACTGAAAACGGTATCAAAATCACCGTCAACAACAGGAAGTTCAGCGTAAACATCAGCAGAATCCTCTGTGCGATCTGTGCGGTTCTTGTCAATATCGTCTGCTCCGTTATAGTTCTGTTTATGTTAAAATCCCTTATGAAATCGCTTGAAAAGTGCGAAACTCCGTTTTCCGAGGATGTTATATCCAAAATGAAGCGCTTCGGATATTCTCTTATTCCCTTTGCCGTCTTCAACACTTTCTCCGATAACTCGGTTGGCGCGTTTCTTTCAGGAGAACTTGATTTCGGATTCAGGCTCGATATCACCGTTATACTCGGGATTATCGTAATCATTATGCTTGTTATGATTTTCAATTACGGTGCGCAGCTTCAGAAAGAATCCGACGAAACGCTTTAAGGAGTCGGATATGGGTAAAATAGTATTACGTCTTGACCGCGTGATGGCAGACAGAAAAATAAGCCTGAATGAGCTTTCCGAAAAGGTCGGGGTTGCAAATGTCAACCTCTCAAAGCTTAAAAACGGCAGGGTCAGCGCGATAAGATTTTCAACTCTTGCGGCCCTGTGCGAGGCGCTTCACTGCCGGCCCGGCGATATAATCGAATACGAATTTGATAGTGATTTGTCAAACTAAGTGCAACACTTTTTGAGTTCAATATCCCACAAAAAC
>CAMVEX010000034.1 GCA_947166625.1 uncultured Clostridia bacterium | reverse complement strand
GCAAACTCATCGGATCCTTCCGGTGCTTTGCTTTCATTCAGTAATACGGATAACAATCTTCTGAAAAAATACCGTTTAAGCTATGTTCAGTCTGTCGGCTGCGATCCTCTCGCAAGCGGCAGGGATGACCATATTGCTTTTATCGGTTATTCCAATTATAAGGTCGGCGATAACTGGACTTATCACACCTATGTCGTTCTTCAGAATCTTAAAACGAATCAGCAGTATGCGATCGATCTTGATTCTTCATCATGGACCAAAGATCGAGACCTGCCATATTATCTTAACGCCGCTTATTATGAAATCGCTGCGGGTGATTTTGACAATGACGGCAAAGATACCATTGTTGTTTACTTTCCTGCGGCTGAAAACAACGTAAGGGTTTGTGAACTCAGTTTCAACGGCTCTTCTCTCAGCAGCAAAACCGTCACAACAATAGCAAACCTGAGACCCGAATCGGCAGATATGCTTTCGGGCAGAGACAACCGTTGGGAATTCAAGCCAACCGTCAGTTTCGCAGTCGGTGACTTTGATGCCGACGGAGTTGAAGACCTTGCCATATCAACCGGATTCGGCAACCCTGAGTGGGACGGCAGCGGCAGTGCTGAAAGCGGTCTTTCAAAATCCGGCGTATCTTTTGAAAGATATGTCACCGGTGTTTCGGTAATGCAGTATTCCGGCGCAGCATGGAGCGTTAAAGATACAAAGTGGATGTATGACCGCTCCTCTCTGGTTTCATCTGACAACGAGTCTTCCACATATTATTACAAAGCAATGCATATGGGCGAAATCGCCGCGGGCGATATTGACGGTAACGGAACCGACGATATAATCTGCGCCGGTTATACCTCCTATGATGATATATGCAAAGGCGTCGTATGGAAAGATACCTCCAAGGGCATAGATATTTCCCGCCTCGGCGATATGGATAAAGGAAACTATGCTTATTCAATCATTTCATACAACGGAAGCGGTTATACAAAGACAACACTTGACAAAATCCAGATAGGAAAAGCGGAAAAAGAGCATTTCTATCATGACGACGATTTGATGTGGCCGCAGATTCAGGTTGAGGCGGCATATACCAACGGCCGCTCAAACCCCGCAGAAGTTTTTATTGATGGTTCAATTTACAGCGGTAAATCAGGCTCTCTCATTTCACAATTTGATACGAAAGTATATACTCAGTCATTCAGCAGTTTTATGAACGGAAGCACCACAGCCGGTCTTATCTTTACAACTCAGGTTGCGGCAGGTAACTTTGACGGGAACGTTGCCGGGCGCGAACAGTTCATTTATGTTCTCGCATTCAAAGAGAAAGGCGCAAGAGACTACGCTACCTTTATGGGCATAGTGGGCGGATGCGAATTTGACGACGTCGTTGAAACCGTAAACGGCAAAAAAACTGTAACGGATTACGGCGAAATAACCGGTTACGGCTGCAGCGATATAAGAGGCAATTCCGGCGACAATGTCGATTCGGAAAGTGATACAACGGCAAGTAAGTGCTTATACAACAGAGGCGATCACTGGACTGATTCATCATCCAAATGTCTCAACACGGTTGTCTGCGCCGTGGATTATGATGACGACGGTCTTCTCGGCAGATTCAACAATCACAGTTTCATAACCACAGACCCGTCACCCGTTGCCGTTCTTCAGGCTTCGCCTTACTTTAAATCTCTTTATGAAGCAGGAGCATACGGTGACGAGGGTAATAACGCCGGCACTACATATACTATAGGTTATTCTTATGATAAAACGACTTCAAAGGGCAACAGCGTTTCCTTCGGCGTAGGATTTGCAGGTGAGCTTCAGGCAGGCCACTTCAAAGCAAGTCTTGAGGTGGGCTATTCTCTTGACTGGAGCGAAACATTTGAGAAATCCGTAACAAAAGAATATGAACAATCCTTCACGGCAAATCAGGATTCGGTCCTTGTTACAATAGTTCCCGTTCATGTTTATTCTTATGATATTTATGATTCCGCCACCGATTCGTTCAAGGAGAACAGTTACTCCGTAACCGTTCCTGCCAAGCCGGTTTACAGGATGATGGGCATTGACGAATACAATAACGCAGTTGATGAATATAATGCATATATTGACTCATTAACCGGAACTCCGAAAGCCAATAAGCTGAAAAAAATTACCTACGGTGAAAATTATGTTGACGCCGTCCTTCCGGATGCAGAGGGCAATCCCTATGTTTATCAGGAATGGACAAAAAAGAATCAGATTGATGATCTGAGCAACGGCGCCCGTTTCGGCACAGGCACAGCCGGAGCAACAATTGAATCCACATACAACTATACCACCGGCACGAGCCACTCAACCGAAATGGCTCACGGATTCAACTTCAGCCTTACCCTTCAGGGCGGAGGCGAATTGGGCAACGATTTTGAAATGTGGGGCGGCGGATATGTAAATCTTGATTATTCACATTCAACCGGCCAGACCGTTTCGATCTCAAATTCCGAAGGATTCAAAGTGGGAATAGTCGATCCGTCACCCAATTCACTTGTCAGCTCATCAGAGCTTTCAAAGTATTATTTCAACTGGTATCTTGCTCAGTGGGCGGTCAATCTGACAGAAGGTGAGGATCAAAAGACTCCTGTGGTAGGATTCGGCGTAAGTGATGTAACATCACCTGTCGGACCTCCGAAAAATCTTGAAGCAGTGTATAATCTCAATGATGAAAACGCCGCCAATTCTTCAATAACTCTGACCTGGGATAAACCCGATCAGATTCCCTACGGCCCCGGCGTCAGCGGCTATTATATATTTGATGACGGCGAGCAGATAAACAATCAGATATTCATCCCCTCAGACCCGAATAATATCTCATACACCATCAACAGCGTTGAATACGGCAGCAAGCATCATTTCACCGTCAAGGCTGCGACCGAGGGCACCGGCTACCTCAGCACCCCTTCAAATGAGGCGATCCTCGGCTGGGTGAGCAACGCCGTGGGCATAGATTCCATCACAAAGGATGACACCTATGTTTCAGCGGACGGGCTGACCGATAAATATGTCATCAAATATTCCGATGAAAGCGAAACCGTCTTCTATGTTCGCAACGGTAAAGACGGTCAGAACGGTACCGACGGCCAAAACGGCAAGGACGCGTTTGATGTCGCTGTTGAAAACGGTTTCACCGGCACTTATGAAGATTGGCTCGCCGTTTCGGGCGCGAAATGCGCCGCCGACGGCCACAATTACACCGAATATTCTCTCCCCGCATCCTGCGGCGTTAAGGGAATTACCCTGAAGGTCTGTTCGGATTGCGGATTCGCCGTGGCGGAAGAGACCGACGCGCTCTCACATGATTATCGGATTTTGCAAACCGTTGATCCGACCTGCACAGCCGGCGGTTATACCGTGTATAAATGCGAAAACTGCCGCGATATACGCTTTGATGATCTCACCCCGGCAAAGGGTCACACCTATGTCGGAACTGCCGTAGCCCACACTCACGATACCTGCGGATACACAAGATATGTCTGCAAGGATTGCGGCGATTCCTACTGCGACGATCTCACGCCGATAACTCCTCACACCTTTACAGAAAAGGTGATTGAGCCCACCTGCACTCAGGATGGTTACACCGAGCTCACCTGCTCGGAATGCGGCCTTGTGATGAGAAAAGACACCGTCCCCGCCAAAGGGCACAGCTACTCATCTTCCGTCACCGCGCCGACCTGCGCTCACAGCGGCTATACCGTTTATAAATGCACGGCGTGCGGCGATGAGTATATTTCGGATATCGTTCCTCCCACGGAGCATAATTTCAAAAATAAGGTGGTCACAAACACCTGCACCGCGGGCGGATTCACGATCAAATACTGCGCCGATTGCGGATATTCGTCGATCATCGATGAAACAGAGGCGAAGGGTCACGATTTTGAGGTCACCGAAACGGTCGAGCCCACCTGCACCGCCAAGGGCTACAGCGTATATACCTGCAAAAACTGCGGTATCAGCTATAATTCCGATGAAGTCGCCTGCAAATCCCACTCCTTCACCGATAAGGTGATCGCTCCCGATTGCGCCCACACCGGCTACACCATCCATACCTGCTCTGATTGCGGATTTGCGCTGATAGATTCGGAAACTCCCGCTTCGGCTCACACTCCCGGCGAATGGATCTGCGAAGACCCCGCGACGGGTAAATATGTCCGCAGATGCGAAAACTGCTATAAGCTTCTTGACACCAAGATCGTTTCTCTTATCAGCGGAAACGGCGGTGAAGGCGGTGAAGGCGGCGAAGGCGGAAACGGAAATAATATTAACCCGAATATCGACGAAAACGGAGTGTTGAATATCGGCTACGGCAAGACCGAGCAGCTCAGGATGTATTCCGACGGCATCGAAGCGTCTCAGGTGGTATATTCCACCTCGGATCCCAAGGTCGTGACAGTCGATTCCGAAGGCAATGTGACCGCTGTAGGCCCCGGCGAAGCGACCGTAACTGCGAGCGTACCCGGCACGGGCGTCTCCGCTTCCGTCCCCGTAAAAGTCAATCTCACATGGTGGCAGAGAGTCCATTATGTCCTCAATTCCGGCATGATCTTCAGGCTCCTCTTTATGCTCTTCGGAATTAAGGTCCCCTACGAGATCTGATATAATCCGGATATTCCCGCACTATGAACGATAAAGCCCCCGACCGTATTTCGTTACGGTCGGGGGTTCTGCTGTTATATCACGATGGGATATATGAGGTTTTTATCAGAAGTTGAAGAATGATTTTATGAGGGCGAAGACATATTTGATGAAATAGCTGAAATGCTCGGAATCATCGACTGTATCCGAATCGGACATAAACAGGTTATATGCGGCTTCGTCATTTTTATCAAACAGATCGAAATATGTCACAAGCTCTGTTTCGTATGAATCCGGCTCGTTTTCGTTGAGAGTGATGAGGCGCACGCCCTCTTCAATGCTGTTATATGAACGGAATCCGACGCCGGTGGTGTTCACAAGGTCAACGCCCTTGTAATTGAATTTATAAGAATTCACATGATCGTGGCCGAAGAACATCGCCATTACATCGCCGCGTTCAAGGATTGCGTCAAACTGACCGTTTGTGTAGTTGGGCGGGCAGGGAGTTTCGCCGAGGGTGCCTTCTGCGCCTTCGGGAAGGGTATAAAATTTGCCGTTGTGGCCGACGCTGCCGTCAACCTGCTCATCGTGCTCATCGAGGGCGTCCCAGATTTCGGGAATGACGATATGCTGGAACATAAGGGACGGGATCTTACCGCCGTTTTCACGCTCCAGCTTTTCGGAGGTCGATTTATACCATTCGATCTGCTTCTTTGTAACGCAGCCGTAGCCGCCGAGGTCATTCTCATCATTATATGTGCCGGAGTCTATCATCCAGATATTGTTTACCATTTTGTTTTTATCGGTTGATGAATAAATCGGAACATAATAGGTGCCGAGATTGCTCTCGCCGAAATCCTCGCCCGCGCAGCCGATAAAGCATTTGTATTTTTCATAGACGGAAAGCTGGAAAGCCTTGTCCGCGGTGGTATTTTCATCATCGTGGTTGCCGTAAACCATCACGACGGGGATGCCGTATTTCTCATAAATCGACATAAACTCGTTTATTGCGAGGGCGGCATAGGGCTTTACGAGCGTGCTGCTCGCGATATTGTCGCCGGTGAGGACGATCAGGTCAACGGGGTAGGTGTCGAGAGCCTTCTTTATGACTTTTTTGGTTATGGATTTCATCGGGAAATAATCCTGCATATCGGATATCTGCATAATGCGGAATTTCCCGTCCTTGCCGAACTGAAGATGAGTATCGACCTCCTCGCTCGTTTTCGCGTAAGCGCAGACAAACGCGCAGGAACAGACCATTGCCACACAAATTAAAATCGAAAGAGCTTTTTTAAGCATATTTTATCCTCCTTGCTCATTGTTTTCCGCTTCACTTTGCGTCAACTTATTTTATCACCTTACACGCATCCCGGTCAATAAAAATTATAACTGCGCAAATAATTGACGGATACGGAGGCGCTTCAAGCAAGCAGGGCGACTATGTTTCTGGTGTAATCGAAAATCATATCCCCCATTACCTGCTCGGTAACGGGGGATAATCAAATATCAGAGTTTTTCGTCTTTGCCGACGGCGTAGATCTCCTCTTCGGAGGCGCCTTCAACGGCGAGGCGTTCTCTTTCTTCGAGGATTTTGATCACCTTTGAGTGTTTTTCGTCGGTGTAATCCCAGAAGAGGGCGTAGGGGATAATGCAGAGCAGGTGTCCGATGAGGTCAAACGCCATACCGATTATCATACATTTGCTTCTGATGTCGTCAACGAAAAGGATGTCATAATCCGAGGTGAAGCCGACGCGGTAAAAGAGGATGGGGATTATAAGGCTGATTATGGCGCCGAAGGGACCCGTGAACCAGCCGACGACGCCCTGATAATTTTCGAGGCGTTCGCCCGAGAGATACATCTGATAGTCTTTGAGCCTGATATTCATATCCGCATCCGCGAGGTCGAGAGCGCTCTTGAGCATATCGCCGATACAAAGCGAGATCAGCATTATCAGGCCGCTCATAAAGTAATTATCCTTGAAGAAATAGAAGGCGCAGATATAGCCGAGACACTGCCCCGCGAGGACGAGGCGCTTAAACAGAACGAGCGTTTTATACTGGAATCTTTTTCTTATCCACGGGGCGAGGAAGGCGCCGGGGTTGCCCATCATTGAGATAAGATTCTGTACTATAACATAGATAATGCCTCTTTCGCGCCAGGTATAGATGAGGATTATATCCTTTACCGCGAGGGAGCCGTTGCCCAAAGTGTCTATGAGCCCCGAGACGGCGTTTATCCAGAGATATTTATTTTTGATGACTCCGTTGATACCGTCCCAGAACGGGATATATTTTTTCTTTTCAATCGGGGGCTGGGGAATTCTCTCTTTGATGCTGCCAATGCCGCTGAACATAAGCAGGGTGCAGAGCATCATCATTATCGGGATGATGTAGCGATAGGTGTTTATGTTTGTGATGTCGCCGGTGAAGGTGGAGGCGAGCAGCGGCAAAACGGAGACAACGACCACCGAATTAAACAGGTGAGAGAGCTTCTCGGGATAGCAGCGCACGAGCATTCTTTCGTGCGGGTCGGGCGAAATGGTGTTTGAGATAGACGAGGCTCCGCCCGTGTAAGCAAACATACCGTAGATCGAAAACAAGGTGTAGAGCATCCAGACTCTCTCATAAAGCGGCTTTTCATAGAGCGGAAGCCAGCAGATAAGCAGCACGCAGATCATCGCGGGGATGACGTTGGGATAGGCGAAAAGCTTGTATCTGCCGAGCTTCGGGAGCCACCGCTTGCGTATGAATATGTTTCTCGCGCCGCCGTAACCGGTCACGAGCCAGTGGGCGCCGAAAATTTTAAGGGTGTTTCTGAGATTTATGCCGGGGAAGGATTCAAGATAATTAACCGCCCTCTGAGGTATCGGGAGCACGCTTGAGAAATCAAAGATCAAAAAGACGAGCCCGAGCACCGTGAAGAAAAGATAGAGGATGTAAAATTTCCGCTCCGTCTTTTTCGGCAGGAATCCGAGGTTATCGTTGATTATCATATTGATAATGCCCCAGAAATAGCCCTGTACCATAAAGAATGCGGCGATTATCGAGAATGTGAGAACGGGTATTTCATAATAAAATATGACGAGGAAACAGCCGGTGCCGAAGGAGAGATAATTCAAAACTCTCTGAAGGGCATAGTCACCACCGACGCCGAGGAAAACGGAGAGATACTCTTTGTAGGGCACATATTTGCCCTCGGCGGGGACATTCCAATGGTCTTTGAATTCGCCGAAAAGCGATTTTATCTTAGTGCCTTTTCCGCCGGATGCCATTATTCATCCCCTCCTTCCGTTTCATCGCCCGCGGTTTCATCCGCGGCTTCGCTTTCGTTTGGTTCCGATTCTTCGCTGCCTGCCTGAACATAGGCCTGATGTATCTTCTCTTTTTCCGCTTTTACGGCGGCGAGCCTCGCTTTGCCCTTCTTTGTCATGAGGAAATCATCCTTAAACATGGCTCTTATCACCTGCACGCCCACATAGATAAAGCCGGGGATGAAGAAGAATATCATAATGAGCCTTACGAACTTTGTATCGACCCCGCCTTGCGAAGACGAAGAGGATTCCGGCTGAGCCTGAGCGTCTTTTGCCTTCTGCGCCTCTTCAGCGGCGTCTTTATCATAGAGCTCCTGATTGTAATCGTCACATTCCTGCCTTGTCTTGCCCCAGAGAGGAGGATCCGCCTCGAATTTATTATCGCTCCTTGACTGCCATCTGCCGCCGAGCTCGATCGAGGAGGGATCGCTGCTTCCCATATAATATTTGAGATCGTTCCTGCATTTGTAAAATGCGTGGTGGCCGATATGGGTGACGGATGAGGGAATGTAGATCGCATATTTCATATTTTCGCAGTAGCTGAATGCGTCATTGCCGATCGTTTCGAGGGTATCGGGCAGACGAAGGAGAGATACTCCTTTGCATTTGAAAAACGCCATGTTGCCTATTTCCCTGACGGTGTCGGGGATATTTATTTCGCCGAGGCGGTCGCATTTATAGAAGCAGTTGCCCGCTATCCTCTCGACCCCGGGAGCTATCGTGTATTTTTCATCGCAGCTCCACGCCTTCTCTACCTTGAGCGAGCCGGCGGTCTTTTCTTTGAGGACATAATAGGTGCCGATATAGGGGGCGGTGACCTTCTTTTTGAGCATTTCGTCAAACATTTCGCGGGTGAAATCGTCGCCGTTGGCATCCCTTATCTGCTTATGAAGCGCGGTGAAAAGCTCGTCATCCGAGCTGCCCTTGATATCAAAATCCTCTTTGACGTCAAGCCCGATGTTTTTAACTTCGCCGTATTTTGCTATATCGTCATACACAAGCTGGGTGCAACGGCAGATAGGATAGAGGATGACCGTCTTCATATCCTTGGTGTAGAGCACTCCGTCAACATCGCAGTAATTGGGGTTTGCTTCGTCAACATAAACCGCCCTGAGCTGCTTGCAATAAACGAACGCCTGCTCGTCGATATGCTCGACGGAGGGCCCGATATAGATGTATTTCACATATTCATCGCTCACAAGGGTGTAGTTATCCACGGCGATCACATCCTTGCTCTTATCCTGCACCCATTCGCCCGAAACCTTTGAATACGGGTGGTCAATGTGGATCTCGGAGGTGCTTGAATTGCCGTTGAAGCCGTCAAAGATATATCCCGCCTTGCCGGTACCGTTATAGTTTTCGGTATAGGTGAATTCAAAAGTCGGCCGCGAAATCATATTGAAAGACATCGTGACCGATGCCCCGATAAACAGGAGCAGCAAAATTACAATGATGATCTTTTTACCCGTTTTCATTAAATCCCTCACATCCGAAATAAATTTGCGAATTTACAAATATATTATGATTATATACTATAATTATTCAATTTACAATCTGAAATATGTGTATTTTTAACATTTTTATTTGACAAACAGTGCCGATGATAATAAAATTAAGCGTGAAAGGAGAGATGAATGAATGTATTGCAAAATCGAGAATGAATATCTTACCTGCGAGATAAATCCTCACGGAGCGGAGCTTCACTCGCTCGTTTCAAAGGAAAACGGCAGGGAATATATATGGTACGGCAGGGAGGAGATTTGGTACGGTCAGGCGCCGATACTCTTCCCCGTCATCGGTCAGCTCAATTCCGACAGATATTTTTATAACGGGAAAGAATATTCGATGCCAAAACACGGGCTTGCCCGCAAGCTGGATTTTGAGGTGAAGGAATGCGGCGGAGCGAGGGCGGTCTTTTCGCTTAAAAGCAGCGCCGGCACCCTTGAAAAATATCCGTTTGAGTTTGAGCTGCTCGCCGAATTCGAGCTTGAGGGACGCGCCCTCAAAAACACCCTCTCCGTTATAAATGCGGATGAAAAAACGATGTATTTCTCTATCGGCGCTCATCCCGCGTTCAACTGCAAGTTGGGCGACATCATCGAATTTGAGCAAAATGAAACCGTCTTTACCGAGCGGATAGACAGCTCGAATCTGCTCATTGATAAAATATTCCCCCTGCTCGACAATGAGAGGGAGATAGTTATCACAAAAGAGATCTTTGAGCCCGACGCCCTGATAATTTCAAACCTCAAATCAAAGAAGCTGAGGATCAAGGGAGAGAATGAGATAGAATTCACCTTCGGCGACGCGCCCGTGCTCGGCATCTGGGCAAAACCCGGCGCGCCCTATGTCTGCATCGAGCCCTGGTACGGCATTAACGACAGCCATACCCCCGTTGACGATATATCAAAAAAGCGCGGCATCCTCTCTCTCGCCCCCGCCTCCCGCTTCGATTTCACCTGGAAAGCCGATATTTGTGTGCAACAGTAACCGATTGGGTAAGGTTGCCTGTAAAAACTCCCCTCACCGGGCGGTGAGGGGATTGTAACTTTGAGTTTCGGTTTTTATTTTTTTATCAGCCGTTGGAGATTTTATCCCAGATTCCTTTGAAGAAGTTGACTATGGAGTCGAGGATATTTTTGAAGGTGAGCATGAGCTTATCGAGGGCGCTGCCGTTTTCGAGCAGCTCAGCCGCGTTGAGATTATAGGTTTCGTAGGTGTCAAGATTATCCTTATCGAGGGTGATAACGCGGAAACCTCTGTTTTCGTCATTGTATGAGTGGAAGGTGATTCCCGCGGATGAAACGAGGTCTATTCCCTCGTAGGGAACGATGTAGTTGTTGATATGATCGTGGCCGAAGAATACAGCCTTGACATCGCCCTGCTGAATCATCGCGTCAAGCTCGGCGTAACCGGGCTCAAAATCGATATTGGGCGGGCAGGGAGCTTCGCTCAGCCAGTTTGTTTTGGGATCCGTGCCGTCGGGCAGAGTGTAATATTTGCCGCCGTATGATACCGCGCCCTCGGTGCCCTTGTCAACCTCTTTGAGGGCTCTGTAAATGTGAGGGGGAACTATATGCTGGAATGCGAATGAGGGCACAGGCACGCCGCCGTTTGCCTCTTTGAGCTCGTTTGATTTCTGAATATACCATTCAATCTGCTCGGGCATAACATAGCCGTATCCGCCGTAATTGTCATCGGGATTGTAGTTGCCCGAATCCATGCACCAGAGGTTGAATGCGACCTTGTCGCTGTCTGCGGAATCAAAGATGGGGACATTGTATGTGCCGGCGTTTACCATGGTGTTTTTGCCGACGGTCTTTTCGCAGACAACTCCCGCGCAGCCTATATAGCAGGAATATGCCTCGGACTGCTCGATCTGCTCAAGCTTGGTGTAGGGAGTGTTATCGTCATCGTGATTGCCGAATACAGCCGCCACGGGCACTCCGATCTCCTCAAAGAGATCCATTACGGATTTGAGCGCGGCTTTGGCAAGGCCCTTTGTGCCGCAGGAATAGCCTGCGATGTTGTCGCCCGTCAAAACGATGAGGTCGGGCTTGCTCTCTTCCACCGCGTTTTTGATAGCGGCCTTCGCAAGGCTTGAAAGAAGGGCGTCATCCTGGATATCGGCTACCTGGAGAATGGTGAATTTGCCATCCTCGCCGAATGCGAGATGCGCCTTTTCGGGGCGTGAAACATCAACATCCGCGGCAAATCCGGGTACGATGAACGCCGCAGTCATGATAACGCTCATAAAAAGTGCAATAATTTTTTTCATAGTCAATCTTCCTTTCGTAAAATTACTATTTAATTATAGCTCGATTTTGCGCAAAATCAAGCCCGTTTTGAATTTCGGACCTGCGGTATGCCGATATACGCAGAGTGTTGCGGCAAAATCATTCGTCTCTGTGCCTGCGCCAGTGGAAAAGATACTGCTGGGCGATCCCCCTCACCCCGTCGGTGCAGGGCGGCAGCCCTTCGGGATATGTTTCGGCAAGGATCCTTTTTACCCAGACATCCACGGGGAGCGCGTCAACTTTGCCGAAGCCGTAGAGCAAAACGCAGGCGGCTACTTTATCGCCGACGCCCTTGATTTTTTTGAGCTCCTCCGCCCCCTCTTCAATGCCGGATCCTTCGATTTTTTTGAAATCCACGGCGCCGTTCGCTACCTTGAGCGCGGCGTCGATAATATATTTGTTCCTGAATCCCGCTCTGAGCGGAGCGAGGCCGTCAATGCCCGCTTCAAGCACCCTTTCCGCCGAAGGGAAGGTGAAATCGCCTCCGCCGATATCATCGCCGAGAGATTCGCAGAGCCTGCCGATGATCCCCTTGATGCGCGGGATATTGTTGTTTTGTGAGATGATAAAGGAGCAGAGAGCTTCCCACGGCTCCTGCCTGAGGATCCTGATCCCGGGGCAGAAGCGCACCGCCTCGGCGAGCACGGGGTCGGAGCCGAATGAGGCGCAGATCCCGGCGTAGTCTCTGTCAAGGTCAAAATATTTACGCCAGATGTTTTCAAATTCCTCATCGGTGCAGCCGGAGAATTCGATATTTTCACCGCGGTCATATACCGTCAGCGCCCTGCCGTAAGCCACTCCGTGAATGCCGCCGTCGGGCAGCGTTTTCCATCTGAAGCTCTGCCCGCAATCGAGGGTCAGGGCGACATCGAGGCAGTTTTTGGGGATAATTTTTGTTAATTTTCTATTCATAAAATTCCTCGGAATGTGAATAACTTTGAGATTTTCACGCCGAAAATCTATGTTTTTCAAGGGATTTCAGCGTCTTTTTTCACTTTTTTCACAGGGTTTTTCACTTTTTTGCATTTTTGTGAAATATGAACAAAATCCGTTCATACAGCATTCGGCACACTTCGGTCTGCGGGCAACGCAGGTATCTCTGCCGTGAAAAACCATCCTGTGGCAGAAGTTGTTGCTTCGCTCCGGCGGGAGGATCTTTCGCAGCTCAAGCTCGACCTTTTTCGGGTCCTCCGTCGCGACCAGACCGAGCAGATTGCTTATCCTGATAAGGTGGGTATCCGCCACGACGGCGGGCTTGCCGTAAATATCGCCGACTATCAGATTCGCCGTCTTTCTGCCGACTCCCGGCAGGGTGGTGAGATCCTCGATATTATCGGGCACTTTTGAATCAAACCGCGCTATCATCTCGCGGCACATATTGACTATATCCTTCGCCTTTGCCCTGTAAAATCCGCAGGAATGGATGAGCTTTTCCACATCCGCGACATCGGCGGCGGCAAAATCCTCAACGCTTCTGTATTTTTCAAAAAGCGCGGGGGTCACGAGATTTACCCTCGCGTCGGTGCATTGAGCGGAGAGGCGGGTAGCTATCAGCAGCTGGAGAGGGTCGGTGTAATCAAGGGTACACATCGCGTCGGGGTATTTGTTTTCAAGCGCCTCAACTGCCGCAAGAGCTTTTTGCTTTTTTGTCATAATCCACAACCTCGCTTATTCGGGTTAAGCAGATTATACAACAAATTAAAACCAAATTAAAGCGGTTTGTAAATTATTTTTGAGCCGCAGAGAAAATTATTGAAGTTTCGGAGATTTTGTGATAGCATAAAACTGTGTAAAAATCATTATATATTGTTTTAAGCGCGCTTTGTATTCAAATGCCGCGCCGACGAAACAGGGGGATATTTATGAAAAAGGATCTGACATCGGTCATAGCCGTTGTCCTCTGCCTCATAATGGCGGCGGGAGTCTTTACCGCCTGCTCAAAGAATAACGGCGACGGAGAATCGACCACCCTCGCTCCCGATGAATCATGGGCTCCGGGCAGCGAGACCTATCAGCCCGTTACCATCACGGATGTTGAGCTCGCCGAGATAGTCAAAGAGGCTCTCGGCGACGACGCCTCGGATTTCAACGGCGATCTCTCATCGCTCTCGGGCGCTCAGCTGAGCAAGGTCAAGCAGACCGCGGCTCTCAACGGCTATATCGTGACCAAGGATGAAAACGGAAACACCGTAATTCAAAAGGATAATATCGACGTGACCGACGTTGACGAAAAGGTGTATGACGAGGTCATGGAAAAGGCGGGTGTGGAGAAGGATAAGACCGTCTCTCCCTCGCAGTATGAGCGCGTATCCCGCGCGGCGGATGAAAAGGGCGTTACCGCCGTTACAAACGGCGACGGCGAAGTCAAGATAATAGACAAGGTCTCAACCACCGCCCAGACGGCGTCCGGCACCACCAAGGCGACCCGCCCCTCGGCAACCGGCTCCGCTCAGAATTCGACCTCATCCACCAAGGCGCCCACTCAGCCTCCAACCCAGGCTTCGCCCACCACGGCGAATATCGCGGGCTCTACCAAGCCCTATGATTTCAATTCAACCACCGCTCCGCTTCCCTCGGTAAATATCAAGGCTGTTTCAAAAGATAAAGGCACCGCGTTCAGCAACGGCGGCCATACCATCTATTCGAGAAACACCATGGATTCAAAAGGGAACGTATATTCCGTCGGCAGCACCCTCGGAAACGCCTCGGGCAAAAAAGTCACCTATTCGAGCGGCCTGATCGTCAAGACGGGCAGCAACGGCAAGGTGGATTGGAAATATGTGGTTGACGGCGGCGAGCTGACTTCATTCAACGATGTCGCTCTGCTCAATGACGGCAGCATCATAGCGGTCGGCGACACTCTCTCGACCACCGTCGTCCCCGATTCGGCGTTCAAATGCAAGGGCACCGTTGAGGGCATCATCTGCAAATTCTCCGCAAACGGCAAGCTGCTCTGGACCAAGATTTTCGGCGGCAGCCAGGGTGACATCATCTACGCCGTTACCCCCGCTTCGGACGGCGGCTTCATCATCGGCGGCAGAAGCTCCAGCACCGACGGCGACCTCAAGGGGGTCAACAAAAGCAAGATAGTCGCGTTTATCTCAAAATGCGATTCAGAAGGAAACATCAAGTGGGTCAAGGGTCTGAGCGGCTCAAAACACAGCGCGGTATATGATATCGCCGTCACTCAGGATGGCTCAATATTCACAGCCATCGAATCCCTTTCGTCAGACGGTGATTACAAAGGTCTTGAGGGCTCAGGCGGCGGCAGAAGATACTGCGTTATCGCAAAATTCAAATCAAACGGCGATTCCGTATGGAAATCAACATATTATGAAGGCGGCAGCGTTATAGTCCACAACATCTGCGCCTATGATAACGGCGTTATCGCCGCGGGCTACTACACCGCGGGCAAGACGGGCGTCAACTCCGGCTCCTTCAGCAAGCTGCATAACGGCGGTCCCGCCGGCACCTATGACGGCGTTGTATTCAGAGTAAAATCCGACGGCACCACCCCGTGGTATTGCCCGCTCATCGGATTCCAGAATGACTATGTCACCGGTATCACGGCGGTCAACGGCGGCTTTGCCGTATCGGGCTACACTAACTCCACAAACAGAGATTTCGCCTTCCAGTCAAAGGGCGACAACGATTCATTCGTCTATGTTATCTCGACAGGCGGCAGGACCATCTGCGCAGGCTCGGTCGGCGGAGCAAAATCCGACAGAGCGCTCGGTATCTGCGGCAACCGCGATCAGGTCGTTATCTGCGGCAGCACTCTCTCGAGCGACGGCGATTTTGCCGATGTCGGAGCAGCAAGTGACGGCACCGACGCCGCAGCATTCAATTACAGCTTCAATTTTGAACATTGAGAGAAGAAATTGACTGCCCTTTGAGACAAAGTTTTTAATAAAACCTTGTGTAAACTGAATATTGCGTAAATCGAATACAAAGCAACTACTATGGCTTGAGATCTGTGTTGAGCAGGTGTCAAGCCATTTAATTTCAACTTGCTTCGGCGGTTCGCCCCGTCTCGGAGAGGGCTATCGGGGGCGACTTGACGATTTGATAGGCTGAATATTTACAGTATTCAATTTTGATACATATATGTGTTGATTGAAAAATAATTTAACTTTTCGTCACATCTTCACACAAGGATATGCGGAGCGTTGGCCCTCTACGAGACCGGAGAGGGTGGATTGCGAGCATAGCGAGCAAGACGGGTGTGGCGATCGGAAATCAGACAACAGGTAACAGATTACAGATATTACTTATCATAGTAATCAATAAAAGCTTCCCTTGAAGCAAAAGGCTTTTCGCCTTTTATCGCCGTAGGGGCGGATATCATCCGCCCGTTTTTTGTTGTCACCCGTTACCGATTACAGAAGATAAATGTGTCGCAACCCGTAAATGATCAATTGTATATAGTGTGTAAATTATTGATTGCCAAGTCAATAAATCGCACCCCATAGCCCTCTCCGAGAAGGGAGCGAACCGCCGAAGCGCGTCCGGTGGACGATGCAGCGGGCAACACATACGAGCGCCGCCGGTGGCGGATGAAGCGAGCATTTGTTGGCGCAGCGGTCGGAAAGCGAGCCGCGAAGCGGCGAGTCTCCGGGCACCGCAAGAGGGCACGAGTGAGGTGAAGAAACAAGGAGCAATGCGCAGCGCTTCAAGCAAGCAGGGCGACTATGTTTCTGAGGGGGCAGGTGGCACGGCGAAGTCGTGACGGGTGTGGCGATATTTATATACACCCGTTACCGGGCAGATGAGGCAAAGTACCTCATCACGGTAGTGAAATCTGAATTTTACCGTGTAAATTCGTTTATTTACAAGCATTTGACACCGTAGGGGCGGATATCATCCGCCCGCGGGTTAAGGCGTGTTTTTCAAAACAGTTTCTTATTTATCGCCGGTGCCGCTCTCAAACAAATACAATCGGAGCGAAGCGACCCGAAATTGCTGATTGTGTATGTTACGCATATCCTTGAAAATGCACGTTTCAACCAACCGCTCACCCCCGGGATGAGGCACACTTCCCTCCTGTAATCGGTAACGGGAGTAAACGAAAACGGGATGCCGAGGGGTGCGGGTCTCCGGTGGAGACCTCTGCCGCAGGCAG
>CAMVEX010000033.1 GCA_947166625.1 uncultured Clostridia bacterium | reverse complement strand
ATTTACGCAAGGTACAGTTCCCATAAACAAAGGGAAGAAAGCATCGAAGAGCAGATTGAAGAATGTCAAAAGTATGCGGCTGAGAACGATATGACCGTTGTGAAGATTTATCATGATTCCGCGGTCAGCGGCAAAACCGAAAACAGAGAAGACTGGCAGAATATGATGGAGGATTCCGGCAAAGGCATATTTGAGGTTTTGCTTATCTACACGCTTGACCGTATGGGCAGAGACAGGGTTGCCCTTGCGCTTTCAAAAAAGGAGCTCAGCAAAAAAGGTGTTGAAGTAATTTCAATCAATCAACCGATTGTCAAAGGACCTGAAGGTATCATTTTTGACGCTTTAATGGAGGGATTCACCGAGTATTATAACGCTGACCTTGCCAGAAAGGTGAAGCGCGGAATGAGCGACAATGCGAGAAAGTGTCTTGCCAACGGCAGCAAAACACCTCTTGGATACAAGGTTGACCCTATTTCAAAGACATATGTTATTGACGAAGCTCAGGCGGATATTGTCAGATTCATTTTTGAGTCTTATATTAACGGCTCCCGAATATCCGAAATTGTCAGCGAATGCGAGAGAAGACATTATATTAATTCAAACGGAAGACCTATTGACCATAATGTTATAAACCGTGTTCTCAAAAACGCCAAATATACCGGTATATATATCTGGCAGGATATTGAAGTTCCCGACGGAATGCAGAGGATAATAAGCGACGAGACTTTCCAACTTGCTCAGATGAGAATTGAATCAATGAAACATAAAAACGGGCACGGCAAGGCAAAAGATGAATATCTGCTTTCGGATAAAGTCTTCTGCGGCAAATGCGGAGAATTATGGGTCGGTGAATCAGGATACTCAAGCACAGGCAAGATGTACAGCTATTACAAATGCAAAAACGCAAGAAAAAAATCCTGCGATATGAAAGCCATACCGAAGGATCAGCTTGAAGCCGGAGTCTATAATACTGTAATGTTTGAACTTTTCCCGGATAATGAATCAGTGGAAAGATTTGTTGATTACTATATTGAAAACCATTCCGAGCACCTCGGTTATAGTAAAGAAATCGAGAGATACCGGACGCAACTCAACACAGTCAACGGTAAAATCAACAATATAATGCAGGGTGTTATGCAGGGAATAGGAATTGACACGGCTCAGAATTTCCTCAATCCTCTGGAAGAAGAAAAGAAGCAACTGGAATTTCTGATTGAAGACACTTCCAAGAAATCTAAGAAAATCAGCAGGGAACGGCTGATTGAAATTCTCAATTCATGGCTTGATATAACAAGTCTGATAGCCACTGCGATTGAATGCGCTACCGAAGATAACCCGGTAGATGAAAACGATAAATATATCCGTCTTTGCAGAAACCATATGCGTTCCGTTCTCAGAAGCCCCATTCTTCAGAAAGTTGTAATCGAGCCGAATGAAGACGGCACACCAGATCCGAAAGTCAAACTTGGATTTGATTTGGGCAAAATCGTTTTGAGCTCATCAAAGGCAAAAAAGTCAAGCAAATCAAGGGATACGCGGGCGCAAACTGCCCGTTCGTATTCCCAAGCGGATAGGTCACCAAACGAGAAGTATCCGATTGCGGTAGTTTTACAAAAACGTTACTGCATTGGGGTACTTCTTTCTTTATATAATTCGCGATTTAATCCGTGAATTTTAAGTTACTTATTCCCGAAAATATTCCTGCAAATATTCAATCCCCGAACGCTTTGAAAACACGGCGTTCGGGGATTTTTGCTTTCTGTTCATTCAAAATAAGCGAAATACGACTAATAGGGAATATAATTTTCAAGAATATTATTTTAGGCATTGGAAAAGCGACTGTGCTTTGAAATGCATAATCGCTCATTTCAAGACTTCCTAAAAATCCTTGCATTAGTCAGAAATGACTCTTACAGAATAATCATCAATTCGACTTGGTATAATTACTTTCCCGGTAACTTCTTTATCGCATTTAGTTATCCTAACATAATCATTTTGAATTACATATGAAAATGAGCCATAAGAATTAACCGCACTTGCTTTCATTCCGAACGGCAAATCAAATTCGGGCAGGCTGAGTTTCGGCAGATGCAACCCCGAAAAAATATTCAGTTTTGAAAAATCCAGCTCCGCTATGCCGCTCAGCGGCGCCGCGCCGAACAGCATGATCATACAGAGAATGAGCGATATTGTTTTTTTGAGTTTTTTATTCATAAAAATACCTCAAAAGTTCAGTTTTATCCATTTGAAATCAGAGCGTTGAGAATATCTGCGAAAAGATTCAAAAAAGCCCGCAAGGTTTTAATAATGCTCAGAGTAATATCTGGGATCTCGATCATAACGCCCGCCGTGAAGGTATCACCTTCAATCGAAACATCGGCGGGAGGATATTCGATATTCTCTCCGTCACGGGTCACGGATGTTTTGAAATCAGCCGAAGCGTAATACCCGTTCAGTTTTATCTCTGCATAATAGCTGCCGCTGTCGGGTATTTTGCCCGGAGAAGTAGTTAAAGTATATTCATCGGGTGAAAGCTCTCTTTCGGAGCCGTTTTCTTCCGTCAGATAAACCGTTTCGATCTTACTGCTCTCATCAAGCTTCAGCCTCAGTCCGCCGGCAAAACCTCCTCCGATATTTTTGCTTTTAACGGTAAGCCTACCGTCTGAAAAATTCAGATATTCGCCGAGAGATGAAATCTTACCCTCTTTTTCAACAGGGTCGAGCATACCCTCAACCTTGAATTTGATATAAACTTCGGTATCTTCCGTAAATGAAAAGCCGTCCTGCGGTATCACGGTGAAAACATTGCTCACGGAATCGAGCTTTATCGAATGCATGACCGGCCTGCTATTGAGTGTGCTCCTCGCCTCGGGCTTATTGAAAAGATCGATTTTGAGATTATCGAGGGCCGTATCCCAATCTGTTTCGCTTTGAGGCTCCGAAGGCGCCGGGAGGGTATTCCCCGATTTGATAAGATAAATCCTAAGAGCGGACGGCGACAGAGCTTTTCCGTTGACCTTCACCGAAATATCACGGGGCGGTAACGGAGCCGGAAAAGATATGAAATTATAGCCGTTTGTGATGTCGGCTTTGACGGTCTGAGCGGGCAGCGCGCCCGAAGCAATCTCAATATCGGCATTTTTGATATCCGAGCCGAAGGTAAAGCCGACCGCACCCGCCTTGCGCAGGGTAAAAAACGGCTTTGACGCGGATTTGACAGACGCGATATCGGGGCAACGTGTAACCTCGACACACGCCGAATAAAGGAAATAATCCGTATAATTGTAGGAAAGATAAAAGAAACCGTTTTTGCCCCAGCTTTTGCCGTAGCTATTTTTGCAGATCCACGCGCCGTTTCCGGCTGCTCCCTTAAATTTATCGGCGCTGAAGCTGTCATCCCAGCCTACTATGGCTACCGCGTGATTGATCCCGCCGGAAAAATCGGCGACTTTGGCTTTATCGTCTCTGCAATTGAGCGAGCAGATCCTGCTGTTATAATAAGCGGAGTTATTCATCCCGCCGTCGGGAAGCGGTATGGCGGCGAAAACGGCGCCGTTCTCTTTGATTTTGCGCTTTAAGTATCTCTCGCCTCTGCCGGTCAGATTCTCAATGCCGGTAATATAGCAGTCATTTCCGAGCTCATATTTCACCGAGGGATAAAGCACGGTCCCGAAATTTGAAGAATCGCCGATTTTCCTCTTCAGTTTTGAGCCGCTGAAAACAAAATCTCTGCCGCTCAAAATGTTATTTTTAATACAGTAGCTTTCCGCGGTTGCCGCGAGAGCATAGGCAAGGCACGAATCGTCCGCGCCTTGATCCTGCACGGTTTCGGTTACATTTTGCATTGCGATGATCTTCTGATTATAGGCTGTTTCATAAGCATAGGCACAGGAAAACGCCGAGCAAATGAATATCACCGCCAAAGCGAAAGAAACAGTTCTCTTAAAATATGACATATTTATACTCCGTCCACTGTGTCGTTGAGCCATTCAATAAGCTTCTCGGTTCCGGATTGCAGCGCCATCATAATTGCATCATTATGAAAATCATAGGTCAGAATATCTCCGATAACCGGAATATCCGAAGCATTCTCTTCTATTTCACTCAGCCGATCCTCCGCCTCACCGACAGAACCGATCATTCTGATAAGCCTTGAACTTTGTCTGTCTTTGATTCTGTCAACAAGAGAGGGGGATTCGTTTTGATTTGATCCTTTATCGGAATAAAGATGCGCGACATAAATATAATCGTCTGTTTTGGGGTCTTTTGCCACGCCTATTCCGATTTTTTCAACGGAATCATCCGAAAGCGCACCGTCAGACTGCCATTTTTTGATCGCATCATCCGGCGAATTGCAGCGCCACGCGCGAAGCTCCTTCCTCGTGCCGGAGGTATAACCGTTCCGATCAAAAACAGAGGTATAATTTGTACCGTCCGGTCTGATGGGATTCACCTTTCCCGAGAGCGCCATTTCAGCCGCTCTCACTCCCGCCTGCTCGCTGAGCTTGGGATCAACGGCCAGCGGAGCCACTCCGTTACTGCCTCGCAGGGAATTGATACTGCTTATTGCGGAGCTTATATCGGATGAATATAAACTCGAATTTTGAGCCGCAACAGGCGCGAGTTCCGAATAATCGCCGCTGAAACCGCTGCTGTAGAGCACGGGTCTGCCTTCGCGCACCTCTCTGCCGTTTGGTGTATCGTAAATATAATTCACGCGGCGCAGGGTAACGCCGAAGCCGAGGTCTTCCTCTTCAAAAATCGTATCGACAAGTTTATCCTCGGGGATTTCGATATCTTCATATTTTTCAAGCAGTTCCTCTTTATGAGTCTTTGTTGTCGGCTCCTCTGCCCTCTCGCTCACCGAGGTTGTTTGCTGTGGCTGATTTTTCTTTCGGTTATCAATGGCGGCTTTGGTGCCGGCAATGGCTCCGCCTCCGACTATGGCGGCGGCTACCACACCTGCGATTATTTTGGTCGCTATGCCCGCGCCTGCGGTAACTCCGGCGGCGGTCCCTGCGGCGGCGCCTGCAACGGCGGTCCCTGCGGAAACGGTTGCGAGAGTGGCTGCGGCGGCGCCCGACGCGACCGATGATGATGCCGCAGAAGCGGCAGCGGCCTTGAGCGCCCAGATAACCAGCGGCATAGGCGCCACGCCGAGGAGCTTGCCGTGCTTCTTCTCATATTCGGTGACTGATTTCGCGAGATCCTTCTTTGCCTGAACGATGCGGCTCTTTACCGTATTTTCATTCACGCCGAGCGATTCTGCGATCTCTTTCGTCGTCATATTGTCATAATAATAGAGGATCACCGCGGTGCGCTTATCGTCGCTGAGCGAATCGATCATATCCATTACCGCTTTTTGAAGCTCGGTATTCTCGAGCGCGGATTCGGGGATGAATTCTTCATTATCTTCTTCAAGCAAATCGCCCTTGAATTTTTCTTCGCCGTCGTCATCCTCAAAATATGCGTTTGTATAGCACTCGGGATGCTTTTTGCGCAAAAAATCCTTGGCTTTGTTTGCCACTATCTGATTAAACCAGCTCTGAAAAACATCAGGATTCTCAAGAGAGCCGATTTTTTCGAGCAGGTGAACATACGACTCCTGGAGAATATCCTCGGCGTCGTCTTCGTTTTTTGATATTTTAAGAGCCGTGAAATATGCCGGTTCTCTGGTGAGATTGTAAATTTCTTCAAACGCTTTGCCGTCGCCCTGCCGGAGCTTTAAGGCAAGAGCGGAAAGCACGCTGTTATCTGCTGCCATTTGATCACCCGAAAATATAAATTAACATAAAAACCCAACCTGTCATAAAAATATGCTCCCTGCAACGCGGGCACAGTTAACTTGACAAGTCAGGTCGTGTATAATTTCAATATTCATTTTCCTTTCGCTGTAAGCCAATCCAGCGAATTTATTATATTATACACTGTAAGTTTAGTCAAGTGTTTTTATTGATTTAGGAATTAAACCGTCTTCCCCGGCAGACAACGCCATCACATTTACCTCGGAGAAAAAAGCAAAGGATTGGCTTACTTTTACTTATTTGTGTGATGACGCTGCCTGCGGGAGAAGACGGCAGTTTCGCTGTTTACGGCTGACCTTCGCCGAGCTGCTTTGTCAGATAAGCTGTCAGAATTTTTATCAGGAGCTCAACCTTTTTTTCATCTGTCATTTTTGTATCATCCGCAGCCCTTTTGAGGCTGAGACGGATGAGATCATTCATGGTCATCGGTATCACTCCTTGAGAGATTGGTCTCGGTCGCAGTATTTCCTATTCTTTTATGCTTGATTCATAACTGTATTCATCTATCTTTTGGGTTACGCATTTGCTGAACAATGAATCGAGCTTTTCAAATCCCAGATAGAATAAATCATTTCTTTCAAAGCCTTCGCTGTCACTCAAAAAGAATCTTTTTTCCGGTCCATTGGCGGTAGAAAGATCTACTGATATACTTCCGTCAGGCATAATCATGAGATTACTAAATCTGGTATAGTAATAGTAGTTAAATGATCCTTCGTCATCACTGACTGTAACTTTAAAAATTACAAAAACATAGTTTTTGTCTGAGGAATCATTTCCTTCTTTAAGTGTTAAAAAATATTCTCCTATTGCCTCAGCCTTAACCATTGAATCAGGATTATTCCAATCACGCGCAACATAAGCCAAAAAATCTTCTCTTGCTTCTTTTCTCATTTTTTCTGTTGTTTTTTCATCTATTTCGCTCAGCTTACTCACATAGGAAGCAAGACCGCTAACCTCATATGTGAAAGTATCCTTTTCCGGTGCCAATCCTTCTCGGGCACAATATTCATAGATATCTTCTCCATTGTAACAACTCAGTGTAATAACAACTTTATCACCATTTTTAAGCCCTTCGGTTTTATCTGCGATGAATTTAAGATCTTCTATCGGCTGATCGCCTGAACTAATTTCAAGTTTTCCATTGGGGCTGACGCCGGAAACCGAAACATTCATATTTTTAAATGCATCAAAAGTTTTTGCCTTTTCAAGACCTTCAACCTTGTATTTGATTTCTTTCGGAAGGGATAAACCCGTTCCCTTCTCTGCGTCTTTAAGAGTTTGACCGTGTCTCTCCAACAGGCTTGAAGGGTTAAATTCCACTACGACTTCATCGCCGTTTTTCAACTCGCTGTATTCTTTTGCAAAATCTACAGTAAAGAATGTTTTGAAAGAAATATCTTCTTCATAAAAATCCATAGCCTCAAATGCAGCTTCATACTGATCCATGCCCTTGGTTGCCTCTTTTGCAAGTTTTTTCAGATATTTGGCTGACTTTTTGGCATTCATCAAATCGTCCAATTCATCGTAATTGATATTGAGCACCGGCTTTGCGTGATTTTCCGAGCCGTTATATTCAACAGTAATCGCATTCTTTACATCGGTTTTTTTGCCGCATGAGCAAAAGCAAAACAATGTGGCAATAATTACCGAAACCGCTGCGATTTTTAATAATATCTTATAGTTTTTCATGCTTTTCTCCTTTCAGGCATCTATATTGTTTAATGATCCGAAGCCGTTGATAGGCTGTTTTCTTCAGCTTCAGGAGATTCGGCAATTTCCTCTTGATGCTGCTTATCATTTTTCAGTTTCTTTTTTATAAATGATTCGGCAAAAATGCTGACAATAAACACCGCTGCGCAGAGGAAAAAGCCGATTATATACACAGGCGTAGGATATGCCTCTATATCGTATAAGGAATTTGAAGACAGATCCTTAAAGTTGATTAAAGGTAATGCCAGATACACTGCGTGAAAAATGCTGTTCAGTCTCGGCAATACAAGGTGCTTTTGACCGAGAATACCGCTTTTTAACCATTTTGCTATTCCGAATGAAACGAATATTAAATGAGTAACCATAAAGATCAAATGATATTCGGAAAGCGACCAAAGTAATGCAGGTGAAAACTTCGGAATATCAAAGACCGAAGAATTGAAAACATAACTCGGAACTATATATGTTACAAGCATTAAAGTTTCAAGAACCATGCCTGCAAACGGCAGCCGGGTGACTGTTTTTCCCTTTTTGCGAACCTTGATAAAAATAATTACAATTGTAATAAACAGTACAAACGCCAGAATTTGGGCTACTGCCGGAAACAGCATTGTTGTTATTATTTCGGCAGTGTTATCCGATGACAGATTTGTTAATGTATCCGGGTTAATGCCTCTTTTATATAATTCTATAAAACTGATTAAGATTTCCCGCATTTTCTCCTCCTTTGATATTCAAAGCATTTTTGATTTTTACGGCGTGTAAAATAAAAACACAGAGATTTACACACATTTTCAGATTGCCGCCGGACATCCGCATTTATCGGAAAATTCCGAAACATACGCCGCGGACTTTTCAAGATCTTTCTTAACTAAAAGCATTGCAATATTATTGAAAAGCAAGATGATCCAGCCGAATAATACCGTGAATATAACATTTGCTAAAAGAGAAAGCAGTGAAGCCAACAAGCTGCCTTTTGAAGTAAAGAACTCACCTATCGTAAAAATAATGAAAACGGCTTGGATCATAATTCTGTAAAGCAGTAAGGTAAAGCTGATGATGATATTACCGGCAAGGGCGAATGTTACAATATCGACATCTTTATTTGAAATGTATGCAAACTCCCTTATAAACTCTTTTTCAAGATCTTCTTCCGGTAAGAAAGCCGCTCCTTTTGACATTATTATGGTATGGCGGCCGATCGCATACACCTTCACGCTTTTTGATTTTATGATCCTCAGCTCAATATTTTTGCTGAGTGAGGGATCCTGCTCGAGAGCTCGCTTATAAACGCTGTTAAAAACCGGAAGGGCGAGCGCCGCAATTTCATCATTCGGTTTCTTGGATCTTGCCAAAAATGCCGTCACCGCTTCGCCCAACGGAGTCAGCCCGAGGACTACCCCTATAATTGAAACAATGATCACTAATGAAATGTTGAGGATCCATCCGCCTGCCGTTGACCATCCTCCCGACACCGCAATACACACTGCAATCGGAATGATCAGATTCAGCACCAGCAGCACAATAGTTCCGGGGCTGAGTTTCCGGCGCGATTTTATCAAATCAATGATGTAAAAGAGTTTGCTGAACTTTGATAAAACGGTATTTGCTCCTTTTAAAGTATTATTTTCCATAATTTTCCTCCTCGGCTTTGAGCCAATCTTTTATTATTCCGGGGGTGATGACCCCTTATTGCTTGGATTTGAAAATAAATTTACCTGTCTGTCATCCTTTTTTGCCGAATATAGATCTGAAGAAGGCGATGATCCTCTCAAATACGCTGAGCTTTTTGCCGGTTTCGGCGCTGCCGCCGTCCCTGCCGTTTTCCGCTTTGGAGGCGCCGGTCGTGCTTTCGGGGATTACGGTGTTTTCTCCGCTTTTTTCGCTTTCGCTTGTGTCAACATTTGCGGAATTGCCGGCGTTATTCGCGGGGGCTGTCGATTCGGCGGTATCGGTCTGTGAATTCTCAGAGGGCTTTTCGGGATTAGCGGTGATTATTGATTTGCCGTTGAGCCTTGCCAGGACTTCGTCTGTTCCCGCGCCGATGACGGCGTACTTTTTCTTGGTGTTATTTTCGTTTTTCTGAGCCGCGCCGTGATCGAGGACCGTCGTTTCGGTATTTACGGAGGAGCCGCCCGAAATAACATAGGTGGGAGCGCTCTTGCCTGCGGGAGCGAGCACCATATCATCCCATACCGCAAAAAGAACGGTGCTTCTGTCGTCTTTTAACCTTGAATTGATCCTGTAATAATGTTCTTCAAGATCCACCCAGCCGTTGAAAGTATAGCCTTTTTTGACGGGCTCTTTATTTGCGCTGATAAGCTGCTTTTGCATGGTGTTGACTTCAAACAGAATGTTATCCGGTATCGCAAGATAGTCTCCGCCGTTTACATCAAAAGCGATTATCTCTTTTGTGGTGCTGACCTTGACCTCTGCTCCGGCAAAGGGATCGAGGCCGATAAACATCACACGGTTGCCTGCGTTGACCGTCTTGAGGGAATCGCAGCCTTCAAAAACAAAATCACCCACAGCGTTGAGATTATAAGTGAGGTCAATGCTCTCGATGAGCTTGTTGCCGGCAAAGGCAAAAGAATCGATATATCTTACATTTTTGCCCGTAATGACGGATTTTATCTGGCAGCCGTCGAATGCGTGAGAGTCGATTTTGACAACATCTTTGTCTATCAGAAGCTCTTCGAGATATCTGTCGCCGGAAAAAGCGCTTTCAAATGCGTATTCGCCGATTTCGCAGATGTATGAGGGGATCTCATATCTTTTGCCTTCTCTGTGGATCTCGCCGGTAGCGACCCTGATGAGTTTTTTCATCTCGGAGGCATTCAGATAATTGGCAGTAAGATATTTGTAATTATCCGCGCGACAATATTCGTTTTCGGGATGCACTCTGAAAGCCTTGATATTGGGGCAGCCGATGAATGCCGTAGGGCTTATGGATCTGACATTTTTGCCGATAATGACTGTTTCGAGATTTGTGAAATCTTTGAACTCTGCGTCGCCGATTGCTGTCACGCTGTCCGGGATCTCGACGGTCGTGACGGTTTTTTCATAATTTGCCGATACGCTGCTGCCTGCGGCAAACGCCGTAATGTTTCCGGCGGCAAGGACGCTCATAACCGAGAGCGCCGCAAGTCCTGTTGCCAATGCTTTTTTGAAATAACCTTTTTTCATGATGTTTTCCTCCGCGGCTTTAAGCCATTTTTTAATTTTCGGGGTTTCCGACCCCTCTTTTCACTCTTAAGACGAAACGAAATTCAAAATAGTTTGAAGTTTTTTGAAAAAAATCGAAAAATTTTCAAAAAAGTTTCGGAAAGCAAAACGACGGCGCCGAAGCACCGCCGGGAAATAAGTTAAGTATTGTTATTTATATGGGCATATATTTAATGTCGAATCTGTTTACTTTTTTGCCGTACGGCTGTTATTGCGTGATCCTGCCCGCCTTTATCCCCTTGAGCCTGCCGAATATCATTTCAAAAATCCGCTGTATCAGTTCGGCAAAGGTGACGGTTTTTGAGCCTTTATGATATGACTCGCTCCGTGTCGATCCGCAATCGGCGCATATTTTTGTGTATATGATTTCATTGGAATCC
The DNA here is from genome assembly GCA_947166625.1 of uncultured Clostridia bacterium. Taxonomy (GTDB): domain Bacteria; phylum Bacillota; class Clostridia; order Oscillospirales; family Acutalibacteraceae; genus CAG-177. The sequence continues at coordinate 7,594 of CAMVEX010000033.1, read as the reverse complement.
CCGCTTTCGGATGAAACGGTTCTGAAGTGATGACCGGTCGCGGGGATAACGGATTCGCTCTCGATCCGCCCGCAGTATGCGCAGCAGACTTCCGCTTTCCCCGAATTCAGGCAGGTCGCGGGGATTTTGCGCGTTTCAAAATTATGCCTGCACTTTGTGTTTACAAATACATAGGTGTTTCCGAGCTTGGTGCCCGCATTTTCTGTCAGGTCAAACCATCCGCTGCCCGTCTTGAGATAGCTCTCATTTGCATTGCAGGTAAATTCACCCATGGCTGCGGTTTCGACCGGTATCCTTACTTTTCCCGGGCAGGAAATTGAAACGACGACCGCAAATCTCTCTCCGGGATCCAGCGGAATATTGCCGAAATAAAATGTATAATATCCCTCTTTTTTGAAATATCTGCTTCGGCTGCCCGCGCAGCTTCCGGATTCCGGGGAGCCGTCAGGGCTGAGATGCTTGTAAACGCTGACCGTGACCTCTGCATCGTCTGCCATATTGAATATGCCGATATTATCTATCATTTCATACCCGTCGGCGGTATATACGGAAGCATAAGTATTAAAATTTGAGATCGTGCTCGCAAAGACCGCCGATGTATGAGAATAATTATTGACAAATTCGCCGGTATCCAATACAGACCAGCTTGCCGCCTGAGAAAGACTGCCGTCTTCATAAGATATCATAAAGTAACCGCCGCCGTTTCCCCAGGCGTCGCCGTAGCTGTTTTTTGCGATCCATGCGCCGTTTGATGAGGGAACACGGACTTTGAAATGATCCTTTGAATAGTTATCATCCCAGCCGACCAGGGCAACGCCGTGATTTACCTGAACGGGATCCGGGCAGTAATAAGAAGCAAAAATGCCCGAGGCAGAGTATTCTTTTGTAAGATAAGTATCATTCGAATAAAAGCTGCAGGTGACCGATCCGTTATTCATTATCGCCGTCTTTATATCGTCTGCTTCGCTTATCAGAGTTACATCCTCCGCGGTAATTCCCGCGGTCTGAGAATACCTGTCCGTTTCGGGATATGCCATATCGGCGACATTTCCCGTAAGAGGATAATCGGAATCCAGATTGATGCCTTCACGATTTGCAAAGGCGATAGATGCGCAGAGCCAGTTTCCTCCGTTTGTGTAGGCGGCGGTGCCGAGATTCTGACCATCCTGCGCTTTATTTGCTCCGCCGCTGTTTGGATTGAGAGCAAACCAGGTCAGATGCGCCTCAGACAAATTGATATTTTTATCCGCTCCGTTATTTTTGATCTCATAGCTTTCAACCGCCGACATCACGGCGTGCGCCCAGCAGGTGCCCGTTTTCCCCTGACTTTTTACGGAAGAAACATACCCGTAATCCCGCGAATCATAAGCAGACGGAAGAGCGGCCGCTTTGGTTCTTTTTTCTTCATTCGGAATGATATCGATCCCGCCGCCGGGAGCCTCTTCTTCCTCTTCGTTGATATAATGCTCATAATCAAACGGATTGGAACTATCAATATCCATAATTTCAATTTCAGGCTGAGCCGCAAATGAGCTTATGCCGGCAGAGAAAGCGGAGCCGGCGAGAATTATCAGGCTCATCAAAAGGCAAAGCGGTTTTTTAATAGTTTTCATTTCTTTTTCCTCTTATTATATGCTGACCGCTACTTCATTCCCACTGAGATAAAAATGCATATCTCTTACAAGTTCGGGAGCGTGGACCCTGAAGAAGCCCGCCTTGATGAGTTTTTCTGCATAATTCTCCGCCATAGCCGTCTCGGTAAAATTGATCTTTATCATTGTCTTCGTCTCCTTGTTTTGTGTTCTTTACACCCTTAAGACGAAGCGAACTTCAAAATAGTTTGACGTTTTTCGAAAAAAATCAAAAAATTTTCAAAAAAGTTTCGGAAAGCAAAACGACAGCGCCGAAGCGCTGCCAGTTACGTAATATGGGTAATATTATATTTAACAACGATGAACAGACTCGTTGAAGTATGATTCCGTATTTTCACGGCAGTGTATGGATCCTTCGAGGCGGGCTTTTTCCGATTTATTTACAGAGCTTCATATACAGCTCTTTTGCCTGAGTTATTTCATCGGTTATTTCTTCAAGAAATCGCCTGCATTCCTCGTTTTTTGCGAGCAGTTTGCCTGCTTTCAAGGTATTTTTAAGGAATTTGCGGTCAAAGGCGACGGATTCGCTGTTTGATATCAGCGGACATACCGAAACACCTCTGTAATCGAGTTCAACTTTTATTTTCCCGTTTTTATCAACGGTCGGAAAGAACGGAAAAAGCATACAGGAAACGGGGCGGGTGCTTCTGTCGCACTTACCGTTACACACTGCGAGGCGCCTGCCGCCGCTCTCTTTCACCTCAAGCGCGGAGGTTTCTCCCGGGAAAAGAAGCATACCTTTGTCATCGGACCCCGAGCAGCATCTGCGCCCGCACAAAACTCCGCAATCAGCCTTCAGCGGCGTTGTATCGCCGAGCAGGGTATGAATTTGTTCATACAGTTCCGTATAACCGATATTTTTCATTTTTTCACTCCCGATTTTGAGTAAGCTCAGCGGCTTTGCGTTCGCTTTTTGTTTTTGAAATATCACGGCGATCCTTATTCCGGAAGGAGGTATCCCTCTTTTACGCTCCCGTCATCTTCGACCACTACCACATAAGTCGCCGGCGGATATTGAACAGGTCCGTTTTCATCGGTAACAGAGTATGTTCCCTCGGTTATTTCCGCCTTTTCGGTTTCGGATATTTGCTGCCCGGCGCTTTCGGTCGTATTCAAATGATCCTCAGGATCCGCTCCCGGCTTTTTGCTTCTTAGCATCACTGCGGCAATTATAAGGACAGACAGAATGATGACGGCGGCGATCATCAGATAATATTTCTTATTATCCTTCCTCTTAACTGCATCGGGAATTATTTCGGTCTCGGGAGTAAATTTATGCAGGCAATAAGGGCAAAACTGACTGCCCTGCGGTAACTCTTTTGAACATTTACTGCATATCATATTAAAACCTCAGAACGGATAATAATCAAAAGTTTCAAGCACGATTTCGCCTTCTCCGTCGATATTATAAAAATATGTGCCCGGCTCATAGTATCTGCCGTTGATTTCCGCAGTAGAGGTTTCTTTCGGAGCGGTTTGTGATTTGCCGCTTGCGGAAGTCGAGCCTGTCTGCGACGGAGAGGACAGACGGCCGTTATTTCGGCCCGGTTTTATAAGCATTATCGCCAAAGCCGTAAATATCAGCAAAAATACGATCAAAAATGCTGCAATTACGGATTTTTTCGGTTTTTTTATCTCTGTTTCATCTTCAAATTTGTCCATACAATACGGGCAAAAACGGCTTTCATCGGGCAAAACCGCTCCGCATTGACGGCAGATCATAAAATCACCCCATAATCAAACTGAATATATATTATCAAATCAAAATGATTATTACAAGTTTTAGTTAAAAAATACCGCCGCAGAGCTTTGAACCCCGCAGCAGTACAAATACTTGAAAAATATCAAAGATTGTTTTTATCAAAAGCCGGCTGCGATTCCGCTTCGAGAGCCTCAAACGCCTGCCTGTTATTCATAACAAACTGCCGGATCGCAACGAAATAATAAACAGAACCGGCCACGCCTATAACACCGCCGATGATCAGATTATAAACCGCGGTAATAACAGGTCCGACAATCGGCTCATATTCTTTGATGATACCCGTCTGATCTGTCAGGACCTTCTTGCTGAGTTTCAAATCCATACCTGCGCTGATGAGATTGAGAACACCGGGAATCAAAAGGATCCAGTTATATGTTATTCCGAGAAAGATCTGAAGCCCTGCAACGCAAAACCAGATAATTGCATTTATCTTAACTCTTTTTGAAAGCTCGTTGACAAGCTCATCGGATGACATTCCGTTTTGAGCAACCGGAGCGGGAGATACCGCACATCCGCAATTTACACACACGGCGGCATTGGCAGATATTTCTTTGCCGCAGTGGGTGCAAAAAACGGTTTCGCGATTGTTTTTGTTGATATTTTTTACAGAGCAGCCGCACCCGATGCAAACATCCGCATTATCATCAATTTCTTTGCCGCAATTAGCACAATATTTCATTACTGCCTCCTGAAGTTACATTTCCGAAATCAAAAAGATAAAAAGACCGAAAAACAATATGACGGCAATTTCCACGCAGAGAGAAATCGTTGCCGCCTTTGTGTATCTTGCCGCTTTGATCGGATCATCCGATTTCTTTACGGCGCCGACGATAAAACCGATAAGAGGAAACAGAATGCTGACAATAATCAGACCGATATCGAGCAATTCGCCGAATTCGGAATTTATCGGTTGCTGCCGTGAAGCATTTTGTTGCCTTAAAACAGAGCCGCATCTGACGCATACATCGGCATTCGGATCAACGGGGTTGCCGCAATAAGTACAAAAATGACAGCAGGCGGAAGCTTTATTCAAAAAGCAGCCGCAGTTAAGACAATAATCAGCGTTTGTGTTAACGGGCTTGCCGCAATTACCGCAGTATCTCATAATCATACATACTCGGAAACATGAGCGATCAGGCTGCCCGAGACGCGATCATACTCATACTTTATAACGGTTATAACTCCGCTCTTAACCGATGTTTTATCATTTAAGGCGTGGTTTATGCCCCATTTCGGCGTGATCACACAATCTTTTGTTATCGGAAATTCGGCTTTTTCGTTTTTTCCGACCTCACCGAGCAAAACGCCGTCGGCATAGATCTTCAATGTGCCGCCGATAAGGAATTTTTGTGTGATGCCGTAAACTATCAACTTGCTTTCTCCGCCCGAAGAAGCTCCGACTTTGGCACCGCAGCCAGGGCAAAAGACGGCGCCCGGGCTCATAGCCTTACCGCAATTAGAACAAAACGCCATAGAATTCTCCTTTAAAATCCTCTCATTATAAAGATCCAGACGATCCAGGCCACAATGGCAACAGGGATGGCGATAATGCACTGTTTTTTTAATTTGGGATCGGAATACTTTTTAAGCCCTATAATGCCGAGAATAATACCGACAATAGGAAGCAAAAAAGCAAATCCCATTGCCATTCGAGCCATTTTGGGATTTTCGCTCTCGGCCGTTGTCACGGGAGATGCTTTGACAGCCGTTGAAGCCCCACAACCCGGGCAAACCACAGCGTTGTCATCAATTTCTTTGCCGCATTTTTCACAGAATTTCATTTTGTTACCTCCACATTTTAATTTGATATTGATAAAGCAGAACCTGCTTTAAGACTAAAAAAGCTAGAACTTAAAAAGTATGTACTTTCTTTAGTATTATATAACAACTGTTTGTTGTTGTCAATTACTAATAATAAGTTTTTCAAATTACGCTTATTTATTGTTAGAATAAATAAGGGTGACTTCAAATGATTAAAAATCTGAAAAAACTACGAACTGAATTCAAAATCAGCCAACAGCAGCTTGCCAACGCTATCGGTGTAAGCCAGCAATCGGTTAATAAATACGAAAATCAAGATGTGGAACCCGATATTGCTGTATTGATAAAAATCGCAGATTATTTTTCAGTAAGCGTTGATTATCTCATTGGTCGAATTTCTTCACCCGATTTTGCCGTTTCTTCGCTGTCAAAAGACGAAAAGCTAATCATTTCAAAATATAAAACCCTGACTAAAAAAGAAAAAGAGATTATTAAACTTATAATTGACAATCATATGGGAGACTGATCAATCGGGATATGAGCTTATTATAATTAAAAATCAATTTTTTGTCCTATGCACGCTGCATAAAAAGAACTGTGTGATCCGCTTGTTGAGGGAAAACACAGTTCTTTGTGATTATTGAGTTTTATAAAGAATAAATCAGCTCTTTTACATTTTGAAACCGTCCGTTCGGGTCAACATAAATGCATTTTTCTATTATTTTCCCGTATTTGCCGCCGTAAAGCTTTTTGGAGGGATGTTCGCCGGTGAGCATTACATTCATCATAATTCCCAAAGCGAAAATATCGGTTCTCGGGTCGGTTTGCGAGATCGCAAACTGTTCGGGCGCCGCAAAGCCCGCCGTGCCCGTAAAGACGGTATCATTCGGCTGATAGTTTTTATAAATTCTCGCGGAATCAAAATCCGCTAACTTAACGTTGCCGCAGGTGTCTATGATCACATTTTCCGGCTTTATGTCACGATGGATGATATTGTTTTTATGCAAAATATCAAGTGCGCCGCAAACGCCGATAATGACCTCTCTGACTCCGCTTTCTCTATACAAGCCCGTCTGCAAAACATCTCCGACGGTCATTCCGTCAATGTATTCTTCATAAATATCGAGCCTGCCGTTTTTTTCATCAACCGAATAGATCCTCGGCAGATTGGGGTGCGATATTCTCATCAGGAATTCATATACGCTTTTATCCCCTTTTCCGCTGAGAAAAACCATTTTTTCTCCGCCCGCCTTGTGGCGCAAAACATTGATGGTTTTATCCGGTTTATTGCTCAAAGACTTGACAAATTCAAACTGCTCTGCAATAATCGAATCAAATTCAGACCGCATTATATTCACTCCCGGAGAGGTAATTTTATGATAAAAAAATCAACAGAAGAGCTGATGAATGAGCTGCTCAAGGCAAACAATATAGGTGAATATCTCAAAGATAATTCGCAATATATGGTACGCGAAGAGCTCTCGACCTACTTAAATAATATAATCTCAAAAAAAGCGCTGGTCAAGTCCGAAGTGATCAAAAAGACCGAATTCAGCGAGGTTATGGGGTATCAGATTTTTTCCGGGACCAGGCTCCCCTCCCGCGACTCTCTGATCTGCATTTGCGTCGCTATGGAAATGACCTTGGATGAAACTCAGGCGATTCTGAAGATCGCCGGCTTTGCCGCCCTTTATCCCAAAGCGAAAAGAGACAGCGTGATCATCAGAGGGATAAGCGAAGGCAAATCCGTAGCCGGGATAAATGAGGAGCTTTATAACCTCGGCGAAAAAACTTTGACCTGATAAAATTTCATCTGTTATTCTCCCGATGTAATATCGTCGAAAATACTTTGATAAAACAAAGCCCCGACCGAGGCAATAAAGCTTTGGCCGGGGCAGATCATTTTGATCAACTGTTTTGAAATATCAAAGCGTTCAGGCGATTTTTTCCTCTTTTTAGGCAGGGTATCGGAGGCAGGCTCATAATATCTGCCGTTGATTTCCGCAGTGAAGAATTCGCGCGGCATCTGAAGATTTTTTTCCGCGTTAACCGTAAACCGCAATATCTCTTATTTTCACACTTTCTGCCGATTTCGTTATCTCGATCGTAACAGACCCGGCGCCGGTAAGATCCAGCGGAATGATCCTTTTATGCCCGATACATTCGCTTTCATAAACACATTTTCCGTCAGCGCAGATGCGAAAGCCTCTGATATGCTGCCCTTCGGAAATATCTTCTCTGACAACAACGAACTTTACCGGCTGTTTTTCGGGAAACGATAAGGTAACTCTGCCGTCCTCAGGCGTCGGGTTTTCGGCCGTTGCGGCGGGGCTGCCGAATGTGTCGCGGATCAGCGCACCGAAGCGGGCAAACTGCTCCTCATCCTGAAAACTGCCGTCCGTGCCGATGGCCATACCTA
>CAMVEX010000032.1 GCA_947166625.1 uncultured Clostridia bacterium | reverse complement strand
TGATTATGTATGCTCCGCATATCCTGTTGGCGGGCGGATGATATCCGCCCCTACGTGATTAAATACTTGTAAACATTCAAATTTACACAGTTAAAATTCAGATTTCACTTACGGGATGAATAGTATCTATTTTACTTAATCAGTAAAGGGAGTAATCGAAAAAACGGGATGCGGCGCATTTACCTTATCTAATCGGTGAATGGTGTATATAAACATCACCACACCCGTCTCGGCTGCGCCTCGCTACCTGCCCCTCAGAAACATAGTCGCACTGCTTGCTTGAAGCGCTGCGCATTGCTCCTTGTTTCTTCACCTCACCGCCTCGCTGCATCCGCCACTGGCGGCGCTTCGGCGGTTCGCCCCCGTCTTGGAGAGGGCTACGTGGTGAGACTCATTATCTGACCAATCAATCATTTGCACACTATAACCGATTTCTCATCCACGGGATGAATAGCATTTATCTTATTTAATCGGTAAAGGGCGTTAATAAATGCACACCTCAACCAACCGCTCATCCGCGTGATGCGATACACTTACCTCATTTAATCGGTAAAAGGTGCATATAAAAACGGAGCGCAGCGACCCGAAATTGCTAATTACTCATTGCTAATTGCTAATTGAATTTACGGGATGAATCACATTTCCCTTACCCGATCGGTAGAGGGTGCTAATAAAAAAGGAGGGAGCGTATGGCTGAAATATATGCTGTTGCGTCCGGCAAGGGCGGAGTGGGCAAATCCACATTTACCGCCGGTATTTCAAGGGCGCTGTCGGAAGCGGGCAAAAGGGTGCTTGCGATAGACTGCGATATCGGTCTGCGTTCGCTCGATCTGCTTCTCGACTGCGACGGTCAGGTGGTTTTTGACTGGGGAGACGCCGTTGCCGGCAGATGCTCCGCAGACAGAGCCGTGATAAGCGGAAGCGTTGATTTCATTGCCTCCCCGCGACATTATGAAGAAGGATTCAACGGCGAAAATTTAAGAAAGATCATAGATTCTCTCAAGAGCGGCTATGATTTTATATTCCTCGATTCTCCCGCCGGAGTCGGCAGAGATTTTGAAACGGCGGTGAATGCCGCGGATAAGCTCACGGCGGTGACGACCGCGGATAATATCTGCGTGAGAAGCTGTGCAGCCGCCTGCGCCGCCGCCGAAAAACTCGGGTTGACCGATCAGCACCTCGTTATAAATATGTTTGAGGTGCGCCCGGCGGTCAGGAAAAAACTGCTCAATCTCGATGAATGTATCGACGAGACGAGGGTGCCCCTGCTCGGCGTTATCCCGTTTGACAGGGTGCTCTCTTACGCGAGCGTAACGGGTGTAAAGCCCGATGAATTCTCGCCGTCCGCGCGCGCATTTTTAAGGATCGCGAAGCGGCTCTGCGGCGAAAAAGCCGAACTTATCTGCGAATAGAGTGATTGAATGAATGGATCAACTGTCGCCGCCGTATCAACGCCGAACGCGCCCGGCGGCATAGGAATAATAAGAATATCGGGTCCGGAGGCTCTCGAAATCGCCGACCGCGTGTTTGTGAGCGTAAACGGCAAAAAGCTCGCCGGAAGTAAAGGCTACCGCGCCTACTACGGCGAAATCGTTTTTTCGGGCGAAAAGATAGATGAGGCGGTCTGCCTCGTTTACCGCGCGCCCCACAGCTACACGGGCGAGGATACCGCGGAGATAAACTGTCACGGCGGTCTTTATGTCACAAAGCAGGTGCTTCGCGCCGTTATCGAATCCGGCGCACTGCCGGCAGGTCCCGGAGAATTCACGAAGCGCGCGTTTCTCAATGGCAAGAAGGATCTCGCGAGCGCAGAGAGCGTGATGGCTCTTATCGGCGCCTCCGGGAAACAGGCTGCCGCCGCCGCTCTGAATACGCTTGAAGGGAATCTGAGCGCAGAGATCAAAAAATGCTGTGACGAGATAACCGGCGTTTGCGCTTCGCTCACCGCGTGGGTGGATTATCCCGACGAGGATATCGAAGAACTCGGAGAGGACAGGATAGCCGCCGTTTTTGAAGATGTAAAAAGCAGGCTCGATGAGATCGTCAAAAGATATGATTCGGGCAGGGCGATCACCGAGGGCGCGGATACCGTGATAGCGGGCAAGCCGAATGTCGGCAAATCCGCCGTGATGAATCTGCTCAGCGGTTACAGCCGCTCGATAGTGACCGATATAGCGGGCACCACCAGAGATGTGGTGGAGGAAAAGGCCGTTATAGGCGATATCATCCTCAAAATCGCGGATACCGCCGGTATCAGGGAGACGGATAATCCCGTTGAGAATATCGGGGTCGGGCTCGCCCGAAAGCGCCTCGAGAGAGCGGAGCTTGTGCTCGCCGTTTTTGACGGCTCATCCGGTCTGACGGCGGAGGATTCCGATATTATCGCGGATTGCGCGGGCAAATGCGCCGTTGCCGTCCTCAATAAATCCGATCTGCCGCTCAAAGCCGATAAACGCGTGCTTGAAGAGCATTTTGACAGGGTGGTTGAGCTTTCCGCCCTCACGGGCGACGGCTATGACGAGCTCAAAAATGCGATCGCCGATAAACTGATGACGGGCGATTTTGACCCATCCGCCGCGTGCCTTACCGGCGAACGCCAGAGAGCCTGCTGTGTAAAGGCGGCGGAGCATCTCTCGGACGGCCTTGAAGCTCTGCGCTCGGGGATGACCCTCGACGCCGTGAATGTCTGCGCGGATTGCGCGGTCGATGCCCTGCTTGAGCTCACGGGCGAAAAAGCGACCTCGGCGGTCGTGGATGAGGTATTTTCAAGATTTTGCGTCGGCAAATAAAATTACGGCGCGTTTAAGAAGGTATATATTATGAAAAAAACAAAGAGGATCGCCGCGCTTATCGTTTCGCTGATCCTGGCGCTCGCGCTCTGCTCCTGCTCCGGGAAAAAAGACGGCGCGCCCGAAAAAGATCCGAATGAGCGCGAGGTAAAGACAAGGGTATCCGCCGTAAAAAGCCTTGAGGGCTACGGCGCCTACAAAATCATGACGGACAGAAGCTACGCCTACGATATGAAATATTATGACTCCGCCGATGAGGTGGTTTCTCTGATAGAGAGCGGCGAGACAGATATTGCAGTGCTCCCCGCAGCGGCGGCGGCAAAGGTATATAATGACGGCAAGGCCGCAGTTAAAATGATATGCACCGCTCAGGCGGGCGGGATCCACGCCGTTTCAAAGGATGCGAAGATAAAATCCGTCGGCGACCTCAAGGGCAGGACGGTGTGTATGCTCGCCGAAAAAACGGCAGGCGAAATTCTCATGGACGCCGTTTTTGAAGAAAACGGGCTCGACCCCGAAAAGGATTTTACCCTCGTGGAGAAGGCTTCCTATGACGAATTGACCGCCCTTGCGAAGGAAAAGCCCGAGGATGTGTATATCCTTCCCTCCGATTATGCGGGCTCGCTCCTGACGAAGGAAAAATTCAAGCAGGCGTTCAGCCTCAACAAGATGTGGAAAGCCGCGTTTGAAACCGCTCCCGTGACCGCCTGCATCATAGCACGCGAGGATTATATACGGGAAAATCCCGAAATAATCTCCGAATTCCTCGGATTTGTCGAAATCTCGCTGAATTACACCGCGAATAACGAGACCTGCGGGCAGTCGCTCACCGAAAACGGATTTTTTGAGGACGCTTCGCTCGCCTATTCCGCAGTATCGGGCGCGAATTATGAATATCTTGACGGCGAAGCCGCAAAGGCGGCGTGCGAAAAGACCTTTGAGATCCTTTTCGCGGATGAAGGTCAGATCCCGGGCTCCGATTTTTACTATATTGCCACTTGATTTTAGTTTAACATTAGAATATAATAGTATGCGGTTTGATACCCACCAAAATTCAGGAGGAACTTAAAATGAAAAAAATCATAGCCATTCTTGCGGCTCTTTCGCTTATCGCTTCGCTTGCCGCCTGCGGCGCAAAGACTGATGACGAAACCACCACCGAACCCACATCCGAGGATGTTGTGACCACGGAAGCCCCCACCGAGAGCGATACCGAAGCTCCCGAAGAGAGCACCACCGAAGCTACCGAGGCTCCCGAAGAGAGCACCGCCGAAGCTGAGGAAAGCAAGAAAGACGACGAAGAGAAAGAAGACAAAACCGAAAAAGAATCGACCACAGAAGCAAAGAAAGCTCCCCAGACCAAGGAAGAAATCGTTGCTTATTTCAATGAATCCGTAAATAAGATCAAGACCGACGCAAAGTCAGTCACCAAAAACTATTCAAAGATCAAGCTCAACGGCAGCATGACCCTTCCCTCTGCAATCAACGGCGTGCTCAGACTTCTCGGCGGCGCCGATGAATTCGTCGGCGGACAGCTCGAAAAGAACAGCCAGACTACTCCCGAAACCTTCACCGGCGCTCAGATCAAGGCGAAATATCCCGTTGAGGGCGAGAGCTACGGTTCCAAGCTTACCGCTGCCGATGTAAAGAGCGCCACCTGCACAGAGAGCAATGGCAAATACACCATCACGATCACCACCGTTGCCGATGCGAAGAGCGCAACCGTTGCCCACGGCCAGGGTCACGCTCCCAAGGCGTTTAATGTTCCCCTTCCCGCAACCATTAACGAAAATATCCCCGGCGTTGCTACCGGTATCGTCGGCACTGCTTCTATGAATTATCCTTCAAGCACAGCGAAGATCGTCGTTGACGCTGAAACAGGCAATGTCCTCACCGCCGATTACGATATTTACTGGACCATCAACTTCGACAAAGCCGGCGTTATAATCCCGTTTGTAACTTCGGATTCTTACACCGTTAAATTCTGAGATACAAGGAGAGCAAAACCATGAAAAAAGAAGTCCTTGTTGAAACAAGCGCAAGACACGTTCACGTTACCAGAGAGGCTCTCGATATTCTCTTCGGAGAAGGCTTCGAGCTCACTCATAAAAAAGATCTCTCCCAGCCCGGTCAGTTTGCGACCAATGAGAGAGTGGCAGTCGTCGGCACAAAGGGTCAGTTCCCCGCCGTTTCCATCCTCGGGCCCATCCGCCCCGAATGCCAGGTTGAGCTTTCGCTCACCGACGCGCGCTCGATAGGCGTTGAAGCTCCCGTCAGAGAGAGCGGAGACGTTGCCGGCAGCGGAGCCTGCAAGCTCGTAGGTCCCTGCGGAGAGGTAGAGCTCAAGGAAGGCGTCATCGCCGCCCAGAGACATATCCACGCAACTCCCGAAGACGCCGAAAAATACGGTCTTAAGGATAAACAGCTCGTCAGCGTCAAGGTTGACAGCGGCAAGGGCCGCTCGCTGATATTCAGCGACGTCGTCGTCAGAGTCAGCCCCAAATACGCCCTCGCGATGCACATAGATACGGATGAATCAAACGCCGCCTGTGCAGTTCCCGGGCTTATGGGCGAAATCCTCGACTGATATACATTGCAGGGCAGCTTTCGGGCTGCCCTTTTTTATTGACACCCGCTGCCGAGCGGGTAAGGGCAGTATGATTCATCCCGAGGATGAGCGGTTAGTTTGGAGTGTGTATTTTTATATGCACCCGCTGCCGAGCGGGCAAGGGGAGTGTTCTGCATCCCGTAAATTCAATTAGCAATTAGTAATGAGTAATTAGCAATTTCGGGTCGCTGCGCTCCGATTTTATATGCACCTTTTACCGATTAAATGAGGTAAGTGTATCGCATCCCGTTTTTTCGATTACACCATTTACCGATTAAATGAGGTAAGTGTGATGCATCCCGGGGATGAGCGGTTGGTTGGAATGCGTAATAATTTTTACCCGTTACCGATAAATTGAGGTAAGTGTGATTCATCCCAACAGCGAGATATGATTTTTTACCGTGCAAATTTGATTATTTACAAGTATCTGACACCGTAGGGGCGGATATCATCCGCCCGCCAACAGGATATGCGGAGCATACATAATCAGCAATTGCGGGTCGCTTCGCTCCGATCATATCGCCACACCCGTCTCGGCTACGCCTCGCCACCCTCTCCGATCTTGGAGAGGGCCAATGCTCCGCATATCCTTGAAAATACACACTTAAAACGATCACTCATCCACGGGTTGCGACACATTGCCCTCAATTTATCAGTAAAGGGAGTAAATAAATACACATTCCAACCAACCGCTCACTCACGGGTTGCGACATATCGCCCTCAATCTATCAGTAACGGGAGTAAATGAAAACGGGATGCCGTGGGGTGCGGGTCTCCGGTGGAGACCTCTGCCGCAGGCAGAAGCACCGACCGAGCCGACAGGCGAGACCGTCCCCTACGGCGCGCTGCGCATCCCTATGGCGGGCGGATGATATCCGCCCCTACGACGGCAAATATTTATAAATAGTCAGAATTACACAGCAAAAACTTATATCTTACTTTCGGGATGACTCACATTCCCCTCATTTTATCAGTAAAGGGTGCCACATAAACGGAGCGCAGCGACCCGAAATTGCTAATTACTCATTACTAATTGCTAATTGAATTTACGGGTTGCGGCATATCACCCTCAATCTATCAGTAACGGGAGTAAATGAAAACGGGATGCCGTGGGGTGCGGGTCTCCGGTGGAGACCTCTGCCGCAGGCAGAAGCACCGACCGAGCCGACAGGCGAGACCGTCCCCTACGGCGCGCTGCGCATCCCTATGGCGGGCGGATGATATCCGCCCCTACGACGGCAAATATTTATAAACAGTCAGAATTACACAGCAAAAACTTATATCTTACTTTCGGGAGGAATCACATTCCCCTCATTTTATCAGTAAAGGGTGCTGTAAAAATACACACCTCAAATTATCGCTCATCTCCGGGATGAATCACACTTACCTCATCTCATCAGTAAAGGGAGTATATAAAAATGCAGACCATAAAAAATACAGTAAAAATCGGCTTTTCGAAGCTGCTTTCAGCCTGCTATTCGGCTCAGTCGCGTATATGTGCGGGCGCGAAGGCGGGTGAAATGCCCGCGCTGTTCAAGGATTTTGAGCCGACCGTGCGTTTTGCCGTGTGCAGTGATGTCCATATCAGCGGCAAAGAGAGCGTGCCGGGGGATGAGCATCCCGAGGAGGAGAGGCTCGCGAAGCTGATAAACTTTATGTATGATTATTCCGCGAAGCAGCGGTATAAGGGCTTTGACGCCCTGTGCGTCGCGGGCGATATGACCGGCAGCGGCAGAGAGAATGAATATGACGCATTCAACAGGGTGATAAAGGAAAATCTGCGCAGCGAAACGAAGCTGCTCATCTGCACGGGAAACCACGAATATATCGAATACAGGGATCATGACGCGTCGCTCGGCGCGAGGATGTTTGAGAAAAAGATCCAGCCGAATCAGGATACTCACGCGGTGATCGGCGGCTATCATTTCATCCTCTGCTCCTACAGCGAGGACGGCAGGACATTCAGGGCAAAACTGCCGTGGCTCGATTCAGAGATAGCGGCGGCGGTAAGGGATTCGGGCGATCGACCCGTCTTTGTCTTTCAGCATCCCGCACCGCAGTTCACGGTTTACGGCTCGGTCGCCTGGGGCGACAGGGATATAACCAAGGTGTTTCGCAAATATCCTCAGATCGTTGATTTTTCGGGGCATTCGCATTACCCGGTGAATGATCCGCGCTCGATCAGCCAAAACAGATATACGGCGCTCGGCTGCGGCACCCTCAGTTATTTTGAAACCGACCTTGACGGCTTCGCGGGGAATTTCCCTTATGATACCAAGCAGGCGGCGCAGTTTTATATCGTTGAGGGCGATAAAAACGGCAATCTGCGAATCCTCTCTTATGATATGATAACGGATTCGTTTTTTGATAATGAATACCGCCTTTCAGCGCTCGCTCACAAAAACCGCGAATATTCATTTGCCAAAATGAAAAAGCGCGACGGCAGACCCGTTTTCCCGCCCGATACGGAGGTGTCCGTGCGCCTGAATGAGGACGGCGAAACCCTGCTTTCGTTCACGGGCGCGAAGGACAGATTCGTCACCGAGAGCTATAAGGTTTCTCTGCTTTCGGGGATAATACCCGTAAAAGGCTTCAGCTTTTCGGGCAAATATATGTATCTCTTTGAGGATGACAGATATGAGGTGAATCTCGGCAGGCTCAAGCCCGGGAAGAAATATACCGCCTGCATCAAGGCGATGAACGCCTTCGCAAAAACCTCGAAGGAGATTAAATATAAATTGCCCTGAGCAGGTGTGGGGATATAATCGGAGCGCAGCGACCCGAAATTGCTGATTGGTTATGCTCCGCATATCCTGTCGGCGGGCGGATAATATCCGCCCCTACGGTGTCAGATACTTGTAAATAATCAAATTTGCACGGTAAAAAATCATATCTCGCTGTTGGGATGAATCACACTTACCTCAATTTATCGGTAACGGGTGCATATAAGTATCGCCACACCCGCCCCTTCGGGGCACCCTCTCCGGTCTTGGAGAGGGCCAATGCTCCGCATATCCTGATAACGGGATGCCGGGGGCGTCATCCCCTACGGCGCGCTGCGCATCCTTGCAGCGGGCGACAGATTGTCGCCCCTACGGTGTCAGATACCTGTAAATAATCAAATTTACACGGTAAAAAATCATATCTCGCTGTTGGGATGAATCACCCTTACCATCAATTTATCGGTAACGGGTAAAAATAAATACACACCCCAAATACCCACTCATCCACGGGTTGTGATACACTTACCTCATTTAATCGGTAAAAGGTGCATATAAAAGCGGAGCGCAGCGACCCGAAATTGCTAATTACTCATTACTAATTGCTAATTGAATTTTCGGGATGCGGCACATTGCCATCAATTTATCAGTAAAGGGAGTCTATAAAAATGGAGATCAGAGAAATTCTTTCAAAATGCGATCATACGCTGCTTTCGCCTGCGGCGACGTGGGAGGAGATCTGGGCGATATGCGACGACGGAATAAAGTATTCCACGGCGAGCGTGTGCATCCCCGCGTCATTTGTGAAGCGCGCGAAGGAGTATGTCGGCGATTCGCTCAAAATCTGCACCGTCATCGGCTTTCCGAACGGTTACGACACCTGCGCGGCAAAATGCTTTGAGGCAAATGACGCGGTAAAAAGCGGCGCGGACGAAATTGATATGGTGATAAATATCGGCGCGCTCAAGGATAAGGACTTCGGCTTTGTGCTTGATGAGATCAAGGCGGTCAAGGCTCACTGCGAGGGCAGGCTCCTCAAGGTGATCATCGAGACGTGCCTGCTGACCGAAGAGGAAAAAATCAAAATGTGCGAGATCGTGTCGGAATCGGGCGCGGACTATATCAAGACCTCGACGGGCTTCTCGAGCGGCGGCGCGACCTTTGAGGATATAAGGCTGTTTGCCGCCCATGTTGCTCCCCATGTCAAAATCAAAGCGGCGGGAGGGATCTCATCCCTTGATGACGCGGAGAAATTCATTTCTCTCGGCGCCTCCCGACTCGGCACGAGCCGGATAGTCAAAATCGCAAAACAGCTTGAAAGCGAGGGATAATATGGAATTTGCAAAAACTCCGCATATAAATATTCTCGATGATGCCGGCTTCGGTAAAACGGTGCTTATGCCGGGCGACCCGCTCAGAGCGAAATTCATCGCGGAAAACTATCTTGAAAACCCCGTGCTCGTGAATAATGTGAGAGGGGTCAACGGCTTCACCGGCTCATATAAAGGGGTCAAGGTGTCGGTGATGGCGAGCGGCATGGGTATGCCTTCAATGGGCATTTATTCCTATGAGCTTTATAAATTCTTTGATGTTCAGAATATCATCCGTATCGGCTCGGCAGGCTCGATTTCAAAGGATTGCGGCCTGCGCGATATTATCGCGGGCACAGGCGCCTGCACAAATTCATCCTTCGGCAGGCAATACGGGCTTGACGGCAATATCTCAGCGGTTTGCAGCTACGACCTGCTCAGCATTACGGAGCGGATCGCGAAGGATAAAAACTTCCCGCTCAAAACGGGGCCGCTCTATTCATCCGATACTTTTTATGATGACACCCGCTCATCGCTCGAATGGGCAAAAATGGGCTGCCTCGGGGTCGAAATGGAGGCGGCGGCGCTGTATATGACCGCCCTGCGCCTTGGCAAAAGAGCCCTTGCGATATGCACGGTCAGCGACCTCTGCTATGAGCCGTTTGATTCTCTGGACGCTGACGAGAGGCAGAATTCTTTTACACAGATGATGGAGCTCGCGCTCGAATCCGCGGCGGAATATGAAGCACTGCCGCATCTTGAAACGAAGGAATAAAAATGAATAAACGGGTATTTTTAATCGTGCTTGACAGCTTCGGGGCAGGCGAAGCCCCGGACGCGGCAGATTTCGGAGACAGCGGCGCGAATACTCTGCGCTCCGTCTCAAAGAGCAAAAAATTCAAATTGAATAATCTGAAAAAACTCGGGCTTTTTAATATTGACGGCGTTGATTTCCTTGAGGATGAGCCGTTTCCGACCGGCGCTTACGGCAGAGCCGCGGAGCTTTCGCTCGGCAAGGATACGACAACGGGGCATTGGGAGATCGGCGGCATTGTTTCGCGCTCGCCCATGCCGACCTTCCCCGAGGGTTTTCCGCCCGAGGTGATCGGGGAATTTGAGAGGCAGACCGGCAGGGGAACCCTTGTAAATAAGCCGTATTCGGGCACTCAGGTGATCCGCGATTACGGCGCCGAGCATCTCAGAACGGGCAAGCTGATAGTCTATACCTCCGCCGATTCCGTCTTTCAGATAGCGGCGAATGAAAAGATCGTGCCCGTTGACGAATTGTATGAATACTGCCGCATCGCGCGCAGGATACTGACGGGCAAATACGGCGTCGGCAGGGTCATCGCCCGCCCATTTATCGGGGATTCTCCCGAAAACTTTGAGAGGACTCCGAGGCGGCATGATTTCTCGCTCGAGCCGCCCGCAGACACCCTTCTCGACTGCGTAAAAAACGCCGGGCTCGATTCTTTATCGGTGGGCAAGATCCACGATATTTTCGCGGGCAGGGGCATTACGGAATTTGTCTTTACCGAGGGCAACACCGACGGCATGGCAAAAACTCTTGATTATATCCGCCGCGATTTCAGCGGGCTCTGTTTTGTGAATCTGGTCGATTTCGATATGCTCTACGGCCACCGCAGAGACGTTGACGGCTACGCCGCCGCGCTGACGGAATTTGACGAATGGCTCGGCGCCGCCCTTCCTCTTTTGAGGGATGACGATATTATGATAATCACCGCGGATCACGGCTGCGACCCCGCGTTTACCAAAACTACCGACCACACGCGCGAATACATCCCCGTGATCGTTTACGGCAAAAAAATACGCCCCGTTGATCTGGGGACGATGTCGGGCTTCTGCAATATCGGCAAAAGCGTATGCGATTATCTCGGAGTAAAAAACGATCTCTCCGGCGAATCATTTATCGGGAGGCTTACAGATGGATAACAAAGAGCTTATTACCCTCGCGCTAAAAGCGAGAGAAAACTCATATTCGCCCTATTCGGGATGCAGGGTGGGCGCTGCCCTGCTCGCCGAAAGCGGCAGGGTCTATACGGGCTGCAATATTGAAAACGCCGCCTTCGGGCCGACCGTCTGCGCCGAGAGAGTCGCGGTATTCAAGGCGGTCAGCGAGGGCGAAAAAAGGTTTGTCAAAATCGCCGTGGCAGGCGGCAGAAACGATTTGCCCGATGATTATTTTTACCCCTGCGGCGTGTGCCGCCAGGTGCTCTCGGAATTCTGCGCCGACGGCTTTGAGATAATCACCGCCGTATCCCCCGAAAAATATTTTACCGAAACCCTCGACGATATGCTCCCCCACCGCTTCGGTCCCGAGAAAGTAAAATAGCAGGGAGCGGTCAGCAGTCAGCAATGAGCAATTAGCAATGAGCAATTTCGTTTGCCGCAAGCGGCGGTTTTATATACACCCGCTGCCAAGCAGGTAAGGGTGATGTGCTGCAACCCGCGTATGAGCGGTTATTTTGAGCGTATATTTCTATATATACCCGCTGCCAATTCGGTAACGGGCGCATATATGTCAACACACGCCCTTAACGGCAAAATCCCAAAGCGGTTTTCGCTTTGGGATTTTTTAATATTGTGTCAAACCGGTTGTTTTGAAAAATTGCTTTATTCAGCCGCTCGGGATTGCCTTTATTCCGCCGGGGTTTCGGCGGGGGCTTCGGGTTTTGTTTCGGCGGGCTGATTTTTGGATGTGGCTTTTCTGATAACGAGAAGGGTGCATACCATGAGCACCGCCGCTATCGGAAGAGAAATGCGCCAGCTGATGTTGTTGCGCCCGAGGATACCCGCGATGATGTAAGCGACGAACGAAACGCCCGCGACTGTCAGCGCGTAGGGAAGCTGGGTCGAAACGTGGTTGATATGGTCGCACTGTGCGCCTGCGGACGACATGATCGTTGTATCCGAAATGGGTGAGCAGTGGTCGCCGCATACCGCGCCCGCCATACACGCCGAAATGGAGATGATGGCGAGGGGATTGCTCATATCAAATACGCTGAGCACGATGGGGATGAGGATTCCGAAGGTGCCCCATGAGGTGCCGGTAGCGAATGAAAGGCCTACCGCTATTGCGAAGATAATGGCGGGCAGGAACATCTGGAAGCCGCCTGCGGTGCCTTCAACAAGCTGTGAAATGAAGATCTTTGCGCCGAGTGAGCCGGTGATGGAATTCAGGGTCCATGCGCAGACGAGGATGAGGATGGCGGGCACCATTGCCTTGAAGCCGTCAGGCAGGGATTCCATTATATCCTTGAATTTCAAAACTCTTCTGATGAGGAAATAGATTATTGAGAATATGAGAGTTACCGCGCCGCCCAGGGCAAGACCCACGGAAGCGTCGGAATTTGAGAAAGCGTTGATGAAACTCTCACCGCTGAAGAATCCGCCGGTGTAAATCATACCGATAACGCAGGCGGCGATGAGGAATACCACGGGGATGATAAGGTCGATAACTCTGCCCTTTTCGTTTGCCGTCATATTTTCAACTGCCTGCCTTGTGCCGGTGGTGAAAATATCATCTTTTTCTATTGCGTTCTTTTCGTGGCGCTTCATCGGGCCGTAATCAAACTTGCCGAGCGTGAGAACAACCATCATCAGGATGGTGAGAATCGCATAGAAATTGTAAGGAATAGCGCGTACAAACAGGGCGATGCCCGCGTTTGCGCCGTCGGCTCCTGCGCTGTTTGCGAAGCCTGCGACTGCTGCCGCCCAGGATGAAACGGGGGCGATGATGCAGACGGGAGCGGCGGTGGCGTCGATGAGATAAGCGAGCTTTGCTCTCGAAACCTTGTGGCTGTCGGTAACAGGTCTCATAACCGAGCCTACGGTAAGGCAGTTAAAGTAGTCATCAATGAAAATAAGCACACCGAGAGCGATCGTAGAAATCTGGGCGCCGGCTCTCGATTTGATATGCTTCACAGCCCAGCGGCCGAATGCCGCGGAGCCGCCCGCCTTATTCATAAGGGCGACTATCGTGCCGAGGATTACGAGGAATATGAGTATGCCGACATTCCAGCTGTCTGCGACGGAGGCGATGAAACCATCCTGAACGACATGGTTCATCACGCCTTCAAAATTGCCGCCGGCATAGATGATGCCGCCCACGATGATACCGACTATCAGCGAGGAATAAACTTCCTTTGTGATAAGGGCGAGCACTATGGCGATAATGGGCGGAAGCAGCGAGAGGATCGTGGCATAGCTGCCGATGGATTCGCGTACCTTCGCTATGGCGGTCTTTATGTGGCTGTCAAAGGAAGGGTCGGCAGAGAGGTTGTCGGCGTAGCCGTCAACATATTCGGCTGCGGAGTCGCCGTCAGTGAGATCGTATTCAACGGCGTCTTCTCCCTCTCCGAGAGTGAATTTATCCGCGGATGCCTCCTGCGCGTCGGCAGAGAGCAAAACAGCCTCGCCGTCTGCGGGCGCTGCGGCTTCATTATCCGCGAGAGCGAATGTGGTGAAAAGCGAGGCTATGAGAGCGAGAGCCAAAAGGACCGCAAGCAGCCATCTTTTCCTGGTCATGGGAAATCCCTCCGTAAAATAATAAATTCGGCTCCGAT
The DNA here is from genome assembly GCA_947166625.1 of uncultured Clostridia bacterium. Lineage (GTDB taxonomy): Bacteria > Bacillota > Clostridia > Oscillospirales > Acutalibacteraceae > CAG-177. Next base: position 6,543 of record CAMVEX010000032.1, on the reverse strand, counting down.
CCACAAGGTGAAGCGAAGCCGACGGTCGTCTTTATTAAGCCGCAGACAGCACTCCACTCATCGTGACAGTCCGTTACATATTCTGCAACGGCCCGGCATAGCCGCCCGGGCAGACGGCAACACCTCGGCAAAAACCCCTTTCGCCCGCGGCACGCCCTGCCGTTTAACGGGTTACTGATGATTTTTGCGCCTCTATCTTTGTAAATAAGAAGTTATCACAAAACGGCTGTTTTGTCAATATTTCCGTTAAAAGTTTGTTCATTTTTGGCTCAATCGGCCCGTGATTTCCTCAAAATGCAATTTGAGAGACCGCAAAACTGCTCCATGGTCATCGTTTCGGCTCTCACGGTCGGCTCAAATCCGCATTCCGCGAGGGCGGCGGATATAATTTCCTTTGAGATACCGAGACCCGATGAGAGGGAGTTGACAGCCGTCTTTCTGCGTTGGCCGAAAGCCGATTTCACAACGGAGAAAAAGAATTTTTCATCCTCCGCCCCGACGGGAGGAGCGGAGCGTATATCCATTTTTATCACCGATGAATCCACCTTCGGCGCGGGCATAAACGAATTCTTTGAAACATTGAAGAGCTTTTTGGGCTCGGAATAATAATTCACCGCGGCGGTCACCGCGCCCGCTTCCCTGCTGCCCACGGGCGAAATGATCCTGTCTGCCCATTCCTTCTGCACCATCACCGTCACGAATTTGAGCCCGGGCTTTTTTTCGAGCAGATCCATTATCACCGGCGAGGTGATGTAATATGGCAGGTTGGCGCATACGCAGACGGGCATATCCCCGAATTCATCGGCGATGAGGCGCTTCAGATCGGTTTTGAGCACATCGGCGTTTATGATTTTAAGGTTTTCAAATCCGCCTACGGTCTCGCCGAGTATCGGCAGCAGGCGCTTATCTATTTCTATCGAAACCACCTTGCCCGCTCTGAGGCAGAGCTCGCGGGTGAGCACCCCGATACCGGGGCCTATCTCGATCACTCCGTATTCGCGGTTAATTCCGCTCATCTCGACCATATCGGGGCAGATCTCAGGGTCTATAATGAAATTCTGACCGAGACCCTTGGAAAAATTGAAGCCGTGCTTTGTCAGCAGAGACCTGACCGCGGCGCTGTCGGTAAGATTATACATCGTTTTTCCTCACATTCGTCAATAATCGGGTATATACGCACCCGTATATTTGTAAACTCCGTGATTGATTTTTTTAATTTAATAAGTTATAATACACGCTGAATAAATTCACTCGGAGGTTGCCATGACAATTCTTGTAACGGGCGGCGCCGGTTTTATCGGCTCACACACCGCCGTTGAACTTCTCGGCGCAGGCTATGACACCATTATACTCGATAATCTCTGCAACAGCAAGAGCGAAAGTATAAAACGAATAGAGGAAATCACCGGAAAATCTGCGAAATTCTGCCTCGGCGATATAAGAGACAGAGCGTTTCTCGACAGGGTGTTTTCCGAGAATAAGATAGACGCGGTCATCCATTTTGCGGGGCTCAAGGCGGTCGGCGAAAGCGTTGAAAAACCGCTTGAGTATTATGATAACAATATCGGCGGCAGCGTCACCCTGCTTGAAGCGATGAGAGACGCGGGCTGCAAAAAGATAGTTTTCAGCTCATCCGCCACCGTTTACGGAGCGGAGAATGAATCTCCTCTCAGAGAGGATATGCCCGAGGGAAAGACAACCAATCCCTACGGCACCACTAAACTTTATATCGAAAGGATACTCAGAGATACATACAAGGCGGATAATTCGTGGAGTATATGCCTGCTGAGATATTTTAACCCGATAGGCGCTCACAAGAGCGGAAAGATCGGCGAGGATCCGAACGGGATCCCCAATAACCTCGTGCCCTATATTGCGAAGGTCGCTGTGGGCAAGCTCGATCATATCACCGTATTCGGCGACGATTACCCCACCCCGGACGGCACCGGAGTGCGCGATTATATCCATGTGGTCGATCTCGCTCTCGGGCATATCAAGGCGGTGGAAAAAATCGCCCGCGAAACCGGATGCTTCACCTACAATCTCGGCACCGGCAAGGGCTACAGCGTGCTCGATGTGATCCGCGCATTTGAAAAGGCCTGCGGACACCCCCTCAAATATGAGATTTCCGCCCGCCGCGCAGGCGACCTTGCCACCTGCTATTCGGATCCCTCAAAGGCGGAGCGCGAGCTCGGCTGGAAGGCTCTCAGAGATATAGACGAGATGTGCGAGGATTCGTGGCGCTGGCAGTCAAACAATCCCGACGGTTACGCCGATGCTTAAAAATTATATATGGGATTTTGACGGAATGCTGTTTGACAGCTACCCGCATATCACAAAATCATTCCAGGCGATGATGGAGGAATACGGCAGGCAGGTCGATTTTGACGAGGCGAAGGCTCTTTTTGAAATCACCTTCGAGACCTGCTACAGCCATTACGGGGTGACTCCCGAGATGGCGGCGCGCCACAGCGAAAAGGAGCATATCTACGATATGGAGCCGAAGGCGGTGCCGTTTGAAAACACCCTCAAAACCCTTGAAACGCTCGCCGCGAGGGGAGCAAAGCAGTTTTTGTATTCTCACAGGGGGCACGAAAGCTCGCAGCATTATCTTAAAGAATACGGCCTGCTTGAATTCTTTACGGAGTGTGTGGATTCATCCTACGGCTTCACCCCGAAGCCCGCTCCCGACGGAGTGGACTATATCTGCGATAAATATTCGCTCAGCAGAGCCGAAACGGTGATGATAGGCGACAGAGAGCTGGATGTTTTGTCGGGCAAAAATGCGGGCACCTACGGCTGCCTTTACACCAAAGAAAAAAATATTGAGACCTGCGCCGATTTTACGGTAACGGATATTTTCGGCGTTACGGAGATCTCAGTTTAAGGAGAATGAAATGAGAGCGGTTATTACTGTAATTGGAAAAGATATGGTCGGCATCCTCGCCAAGGTTTCGGTCAAATGCGCCGAAAAGAATATCAACGTGCTTGAGGTCACCCAGTCCATACTTCAGGATATGTTTGCCATGATAATGATGGTGGATATATCAAATTCAAGCGTCCCCTTCACCGAGTTTACGGATGAGCTTGAGCAGATGGGCAGAGAGATGAATCTCTCGATCCACGCCATGCACGAAGATATTTTCAACGCGATGCATACGATCTGAGGTGAAACGCCATGCTTAACGCAAGAGATATTCTCGAAACGATTACGATGATACAGGATGAGAATCTCGATGTCCGCACGATAACGATGGGTATTTCCCTGCTTGACTGCTGCCATTCGGATTCCGATATAATGTGCCGCAAGGTTTATGATAAAATCACCCGCTACGCGAAGGATCTCGTCAAGACCGGCGAGCAGATCGAGAAGGAGCTCGGGATCCCCATTATCAACAAGAGGATTTCCGTGACCCCCGCGGCGATGATTCTGGCATCGACCGATGATAAAAACGCCGTAAAGCTCGCCAAAACCCTGGATTCCGCCGCGCGCACCTGCGGAGTCAATTTCCTCGGCGGATTCTCGGCGCTTGTCCATAAAGGCTTCGGCCCCGGCGACAAAGAGCTTATCGAGGCTATCCCCGAGGCTCTCGCCTCCACCGATTTCCTCTGCTCATCGGTCAACATCGGCTCCACCAAAACCGGTATAAATATGGATGCCGTGGGGCTTATGGGCAAGGTGGTCAAAAAATCCGCTGAGCTCACGGCGGACAGAGGCTGCATAGGCCCCGCGAAGCTCGTTGTATTTTGCAACGCTCCCGAGGATAACCCGTTTATGGCGGGCGCTTTCCACGGAGCGGGAGAGCCCGATTGCGTTATAAACGTCGGCGTTTCGGGCCCCGGCGTTGTCAGAGCGGCTCTCGCCAAGGCGAGCGACACCATGGATCTCACGCAGGTCGCGGATCTTATCAAAAAGACCGCTTTCAAAATCACGAGAATGGGTCAGCTCGTTGCGGCTCAGGCGTCCGAGCGCCTCGGCGTGCCCTTCGGCATAGTCGATCTTTCGCTCGCTCCCACCCCTGCGGTGGGCGATTCGGTCGCCCATATACTCGAAGAAATGGGTCTTGAGGTCTGCGGATGCCACGGCACCACCGCCGCCCTTGCCCTGCTCAACGACGCCGTGAAGAAGGGCGGAGTAATGGCTTCCTCCCATGTCGGCGGTCTTTCGGGCGCGTTTATACCCGTAACGGAAGACGCGGGAATGATAGACGCCGCGAGATGCGGAGCGCTCACGATAACCAAGCTTGAGGCAATGACCGCCGTATGCTCGGTCGGCCTTGATATGATAAATATTCCCGGCGATACGCCTGCGGATGTGATAGCCGCCGTGATAGCGGATGAAGCCGCGATAGGTATGGTGAATTCAAAGACCACCGCCGTCAGGGTTATCCCCGCCATAGGCAAAAAGGTCGGCGACGAGCTTGATTTCGGCGGACTTCTCGGCGGAGGACCCGTAATGCCTCTTTCGACCTATTCGCCTTCAAAATTCATAGCGAGAGGCGGAAGGATCCCCGCTCCGATGCAGTCATTGAAGAATTAAACAGGGTGATGATATGCCTAAAAAGGATACCCGTAACACCAGGATGAAAATAGTCAACGCGGCGTGGGCGCTGTTTTACAAATACGGCTATGACAACACCACCGTCGAGGATATAGTCTATGAATCCCGCACCTCGCGCGGCTCATTCTATCATTATTTCAAGGGCAAGGATGAGCTGCTCAGCACTCTCTCAAGCGTATTTGACAGCAAGTATGAGGAGCTTGAGAATTCTCTGCCGCAGGATTCCGGAGCGCTCGGGAAGCTGCTCTTTCTCAACAGAGAGCTGTTTCGCCACATCGAGAATTCCGTATCGATGGATCTGCTCGCAAGGCTCTATTCATCCCAGCTTGTCTCCGCCGGAGACAGAAACCTTCTCGACCGCAGCCGCACCTATTACAGGCTGCTCAGGGCGATAATCATCGAGGGGAAGGAAAACGGCGAATTCGATCCGGAGATCCCCGCCGACGAAATAGTCCGGGCTTACGCCATGTGCGAGAGGGCGCTCATCAGCGACTGGTGCCTTTCAAATGCGGATTATTCGCTTGCCCGCGAGGGCGAAACGATGCTGCCCCGCCTGCTCAAGGGCTTCACCGCGGAGAAAAAATAAAATATGAGATAAAAATCCCCCGGAGAGGACAGATCGGGTCTTCTCCGGGGTCATTGCGTTATTGGTCAGTTTTTGAAGAAAAGGTTGAGGATGAATTTAACAAGTCCGGTGATGTCAAATGAGAAGCCGGGAGCCGCGAATGCGGAATCCGCAACGCCTGTTTCGATCGATTTGACCTTCAGACCGATGGCTTCGGTGGTGTCTATCGAGACCTTTTCGAGGCTGTCTTCATCAACGAGGTTCACCTTGACGCCGATGAGGTTTCCGTCCTTGTAATAGAAGGAGGCAATGCCGTCCTCGCTCTGGCTCACGGCGTAAAGAGCGATGTAATAATTGAGTTCTTCGATATTAAGCTCTTTCGCAAGCTCAACGAGAGCGGTGATATCCTTGCCCTCGATCTCGCCCGCTTTGCCCTGCTTTGCGGCTTCTTCGCCTATCTTAGCGGCAATTTTATCGGGAGAAACGGTGAGGATCTCCGCCTTGACAGCGCCGTAATCCTTGAGATTTACGTCCTTTGTTTCTTTGAGATCGAGCAGAGCGACGGTATCCTTGTCGATTTTATCGAGAATGGGATAAAACTGATTCGCAATGCCGTTGACGTCAAAATTATCGCCGATGATCTCTTTTACATTGATTTTGAAGAATGAAAAATAACCGTTCAGCTCGCTGCCGCTGCCGATGATCTTAACATCGCTGAGGGGTCCTATATCAGCCTTTGCAGCAATTTTGGTGTTGTTTTCACCTTCAAATTTCGCCTTGACTTCAACATCCTTAACGGAAATTCCGAAACCCGAGAGAGCGGAATCGTCAAGCTCGACCTCTATGCTGCGTGAGTCAATGAAATCATTGAGAAACGCGATGCTTTTGCAGGAATCCGCCGCAAAAGCCGGCGCCGCGAATGCCGTAAGCATGGCAAGCGCCATGATGATTGACAAAAGTTTTTTCATACAAACGTCCTCCTTTAACATTGTCTTTCATTCCGGAACGCCTTAAGGGCTTTGTGTATGGTAAGCAAATCTGACGATGTTCCGCGGCTTTAGTTTTCCGTGAAAACCAATACTGTTTTACGAATACACGCCCAATGCCGTCCCTTGTTGAAAATTATAAATCCGCATTTCCCCAATGTCAACGCAGGCTATGTTGTCAATTTTTTAACATTTTGTTAAAAAAGAAATTTATATGCACCCGCTGCCGATTGGGTAAGGGTAATATGCCTCATCCCGTAATTAAAATCTGAATTTTCACCGTGAAATTTTGACCTTTTACAAGCATTTGCCATCGTAGGGGCGGATATCATCCGCCCGCCACAAGGATATGCGGAGCATTAGCCCTCTCCAAGACCGGGGGCGAACCGCCGAAGCGCGTCCGGTGGACGATACAGCGAGGCGGTGAGGTG
>CAMVEX010000031.1 GCA_947166625.1 uncultured Clostridia bacterium | reverse complement strand
TCAGGCTTTTTCAGCCCTTTTTCTTCAAGAATGTGTTAGTAGACAGATGGTCTCGACTTGGTTTTTGTTGTCCCAACCAACTCCAATGATCTCTCCGTCTTCACAGAACACAGGAAACCTTAATCCTAAGTTCTTAAGAAATCTTCCGTCACAGCGCTCTTCTTCATATATTTCAACGCTTTTCAGAAAACTGTTCATAAAGATTTTCTTTTCTTTGTCGGTCATTTTATCATAAACCTGATCGAAACAAAGCAAATAATTATATACTGCATCGCTCTTTATTTTTTCTTCTTTCAGCGTTTCAATTTTGAACTCTGTATCAGAAATTTGTTTCTCGACATCTTCAAGGGAAGCATAAAACTTGTCAAGTCGACATTGCATATCGGCGTATTTTTTATCATATTGTGGGTCAAGAATATCCATAGTACCTTTAGCGTTGAGCATTGTAAAGCCATTGGCATAGAGCCAGTCTCTCAAATCAGATGTAGTCAGTATAGTTTTTGCCTGCTTAAATGTATAGCAGTTATTATCTGCGTCAAATCCAAAAATGGGACAACCGACAGGAAGATTGTTATTTGATACAGGAACATAGGTTATCACAGCGAGTATTTTATCACCGCTTATGCAAATATTATCTGTAATCTCATATTTATTGTCATTGGGATCAACTATTCTGCTGTTTTCATAACGGCAACCGGCTTTTACATACAGTTTACCTTCGCCGTTATATCCTTCAACTTTACCGAACACATTATACTCTTTATATGTAGAATCAAAAGACACGCTGATTAATGCATCGGAATATCTGTTATCATTGTGAACCGAGCAAAAAGATTTTACCCTAAAAGCTTCTTTATACACTGATTCAAGCATTTCAGTTTCGAGGCAGTATTTCAACGCACCGCTGAAAAGAGCAGTGTTCGGCTTATATTTTTCATTTCCTTTAGAGTTCTTGGCTCTTTCATACAGTTTCAATCCGCTGCCGGAAGCATTGAGTCGATATATAACCGATGCATCAAGCATGGGGATTTTGTATGAATGCTCACGGGCAAATTTCTTCGTATCTTTCACTGAAATCACTTCCTTTCCTAATATTCCATATATATAGTATAACACAAGTAAAGTCCAAAAATATGGACAATAAAATTCCCTGCCGAAAAATTTCCGCAGGGAATTAACAAGTTGTTATGATGAAACAAAAGAGCCTAAATTATTCAATCATTTTGAAATATTTAAGAGCATCGGTAATTGCTTTTTCTTTTTCGGGAGTGCAATTGGGCTGTCTGGAGTTTTCGGATTTGGGATGGTTATAATTCTGTCTTTCAATGATGCCATACTTCTGTTTAATCTGAGCAATATTTAAATGAGAAACTTTCAGCTTATATTTGCTGTAAACATAATTTTTTATCTCTTGATATGTTGCCTTTGCTTCAGCAGCTGTCTGATCAAATTCATCAAGATTTATATCTATATCCACGGTGAATTTGGGCTTCTGTTGGGACAAGAGAACCACCGTCTCGATATGGTTCGTAAACGGGAACATATCCACGGGGGTCATTTCCTTCACGGTGTAGCCGCCTTTGGTTATGAAATCAAGGTCGCGGGCGAGGGTTTCGGGGTTGCAGGAGATATACACGATCCGTTCCGGCTTCATTGAGAGCATGGACTGAATGAATTTTTTGCTGCTGCCGGAGCGCGGAGGATCCATAAAGACCACATCGGCGCTTTCGCCCTCATCTGCCATAGCCCGCATGAAATCGCCGGCGTCTGCGCAGACAAAGCCGATATTTTCCATACCGTTGCGCTTCGCGTTGGATATTGCGTCACGCACGGCGTCTTTGTTTAATTCAACGCCGGTAACCGCTCCCGCAGTCTTTGCCGCCGCCATGCCGATAGTGCCTATCCCGCAGTAAGCGTCTATCACCGTTGAATTCTCATCAAGGCAGGCGTATTCGAGAGCTTTGGCATAAAGTTTTTCGCACTGAACGGAATTTATCTGATAAAATGACCTCGGAGATATTGCGAATTTAAGGCCGCAGAGCGTATCCTCAATAAAGCCCTTGCCGTAAAGGATCTCATCGCGCTCTCCGAGCACGAGATTGGTATCTTTTGGATTGATATTAAGTATCACGGTCGTTATCTCGGAATGCATTTCGAGAAGGGCGGCGGTGAATTTCTTTTTCATCGGGAAAACGCCGGTCGCGCCCACTATCACCGCCATCACCTCACCGCTTGAAAATCCGCGCTTGACAAGCACATGGCGGAGGAATCCGCTTCGCTTATCTTCATCATAAACGGTGATCCTGAATTTCGGCAGCAGGGCTCTGATATCGGCGATGATTTTATCCGCTGTTTCATCCTCGATCATACAGGAATCCACATTCACGATGCGATGAGTCCCGCTCTGATATACTCCCGAGATTATCTTGCCGCTCCTTGTCCTTCCGAATGCCGCCTGCACCTTGTTGCGGTAATGATACGGATTTTCCATACCGATGATTTTACGGACTTTTCCGTATTTTTTGAGCAGGATCTCACAGCGCGCCTGCTTCCATTTAAGCTGGCGCTCATAGGTCATATTCTGAAGCTGGCACCCGCCGCATTTTTTGGCGAGGGGGCAGGCATCGGGGTTTGTTTTAAGATTTGATTTCTGTGACATAATTTCATCCGCTTCGCTTTACTTGATGGCTATATTATACTTTACCGCGGCGGTTTTCGTCAACATAAACAAAAAAATTACATTAAAATTTATATACGCGCTCCGTCTTTTTTTATTGAAATATAAATTGCAACAGTTATAATTATAATTGCGGGTATATGTATCCGCTCACATTTCGATCGAAGGAGTAAACAGAATGAAAAAAATCAAAGTCGGAATCATCGGCTGCGGCGGTATAGGAAACAGCAAACATCTGCCCGCGCTCTCAAGGAATAAAAACGTTGAAGTCGTGGCATTCTGCGACATTATAAAGGAACGCGCCGAAAATTCAGCGAAGAAATTCGGCACGGCGGACGCAAGAGTTTATGAAGACTATAAAGAAATGCTCGAAAAAGAGACGGATATCACCGCCGTTCATGTCTGCACACCGAACCGTTCACACTCTTTCATCACTATAGACGCACTTGAGGCCGGGAAGCACGTCATGTGCGAAAAGCCCATGGCAAAGACTTACGCCGAAGCGAAGGCAATGTATGAGGCTTCGGTAAGGACCGGCAAAAAACTGACGATCGGTTATCAATCAAGGTGGAGAGGCGATTCTCAATATCTCAAGACCTGCTGTGAAAACGGCGAGCTCGGAGATATTTATTATGCGAGAGCCATCGCCCTTCGCAGGCGCGCGGTACCCACCTGGGGCGTATTTCTCAACGAATATGAGCAGGGCGGCGGCCCGCTTATAGATATCGGCACCCACGCGCTCGACCTCACTCTGTGGATGATGAATAACTACAAGCCCAAAATGTGTATGGGCGTTAAATATAAAAAACTCGGCGACGCAAACGGCACCGGCAACGCCTGGGGAGACTGGGACCCCGAAAAATATACTGTCGAGGATTCGGCATTCGGATTTGTCATTATGGAAAATGGCGCGACGGTCAGCGTGGAATCAAGCTGGGCGCTGAATATCGCCGATCCGAGAGAGGCGATCACCCTGCTCTGCGGCGATAAGGGCGGAGCGGATATGCTCGACGGTCTGCGTCTGAACTATATCAAAAACAACAGGCAAGTCATCGAAACGCCGAATTTTGACGCCGGCGGAGTCGCCTTCTTTGACGGCGCTTCGGACAGAGCGGAAGATCTCGAAAACCTCGCATTTTATGATGCGATAATCAACGATAAAGAAGTGCCCACAAAGCCCGAGCAGGCAATGGTCGTTACACAGATCCTTGAGGGGATCTATAAATCCGCCGAAACAGGAAAGCCCTATTATTTCAACGAAGACGAGGAGTGAGCATTATGAAAATAGCGGTTCAGGTTTATTCCGTAAGAGATGCGATAAATGATGAAAAATCCCTTCTGACAGCTCTTGAAAAGATAAAAGAGATAGGCTATGACGGCGTTGAATTCGCGGGCTATTTCGGAGCCTCTGCCGAGACGATCCGCGCGAAGCTCGATGAGCTCGGTCTGGTCTGCGTGGGCGGGCATATCGGTCTGGATGATTTTGAGCCGGACAGGCTTGAAGAAACCATCGAATTCCAGCATAAGCTCGGCGCGAAATCCATAGGCGTAGGCGGCGCTCCCCATTCAACTCAGGAGGAATGCGTCAAGACCGGCAAGGTGCTCGGCAGAGCCCGTGACTACGCGATGGAAAAATACGGCATGACCACCTATTATCACAACCATACCGAGGAATTCAAGCCCATGCGCAACAAGCGCCTGCCGATCGACGTGATAGGAAGCTACTGCAACCTTGAGATAGACACCTACTGGAGCTATTACGCGGGAGTTGACAATTATAAATTCCTGCTCGCAAATATGGATAAGATAGTCCATCTTCACGTGAAGGACGGCGTTGACGGCCATCCGAAGGCTCTCGGCGAGGGCACCTGTGACCTGATATCGGTCATCCGCGCCGCGAAGGCTATGGAAATGGAATGGCTCATAGTCGAAAACGACAATCCCGAGCCCAACGGCTTTGAAGACATAGCAAGAAGCCTCAAATTCCTCAAAGCTCTCATAAAAGCTCAGCAATAATAAAGGAGAAACAAGAATGAAACTCGGAGTATTTACCACACTTTTATCGGATGTTCCTTTTGAAGAGGCGCTCAAATATTTCAAATCGCTCGGCATTGAAATGATAGAAATCGGTTGCGGCGGTTTCCCCGGAAACGCTCACGCCAACCCCGATATTCTGCTCAATGATGAGGCGAAACTCGATGAATTCAAGGCTCTCATTGCGAAATACGGGCTTGAGATAAGCGCTCTCTCCTGCCACGGCAACCCCGTTCATCCCGATAAGGCTATCGCCGCCGCGTTTGATAAATCAATAAAAGACACGATCCTGCTTGCCGAAAAGCTCGGGATCCATCAGATAAATACATTCTCGGGCTGCCCCGGCGACTGCGAAAATTCAAAATATCCCAACTGGGTAGTCTGCCCCTGGCCGGATGATTTCGGCGAGATCCTAAAATGGCAGTGGGAAGAGAAGCTCATCCCCTACTGGAAGGATACAGTCGCGTTCGCGAAGGCGCACGGCGTTGATAAGATCGCGCTTGAGCTTCACCCCGGATTCTGCGTATATAATACCGATTCGCTTATGAAACTGCGCAATGCCGTAGGCCCCGAGATCGGCGCCAATTTCGATCCGAGCCATCTTATCTGGCAGGGAATGGATCCCGTTGCCTGCATCAAAGAAATGGGCGACGCCATTTTCCATTTCCACGCAAAAGACACAAGGATCGATAAATATAACACCGCGGTCAACGGTGTGCTTGACACCAAATCATACGGCGAGGTCGCCAAGCGCTCCTGGGTATTCCGTACCGTCGGCTACGGCAACGATTATTCATACTGGAAGGATATGATCTCCGCTCTGCGCACCGTCGGCTATGATTACGCCATAAGCATCGAGCATGAGGATTCACTCATGAGCCAGAATGAAGGGCTTTCAAAAGCAGTTTCGTTCCTCAAAGAGGTGCTTGTAACGGAGCCTGTAGGCGAGGCGTGGTGGTTCTGATATGAGAAGCAACGACGACGATATCAAGATCTTTCACCCGAAAAAGAATTCGGGGAATGCGCCGGATCTGACGAGCCTTGCGGGAATAATGGATAAACACAGGGCAAACGGCAACAGCGCAAAGGCCGATATGCTCGGCGAGCGCCTTGCAGATCTGATGCCCGAAGATATTTTTCCCGCCGAGGTCGATAAGCTCAGCAATAAAGAGCTGATGCAGCTCCGCGCGCTTATGGTTTTCGCTTCTCAGATTGCTCTCCATAAGTATCTGCCTCATACCATTCTCTCAACTCAGGCGGTCAACGCCATGTATGAAAAAATCGAAAACGATTCGCCCGGCTTCTTCCGCAATATTTCCGACGGCTCCTCCTTCAGTTTCTATTATCTCACCGTGAGAAAAAATGAGGATGTCGAAACGGAGATCGGTAAGAATTACGCGATGCTCTGCGACAGAGACGATAACGAGCATCTTGCCGATCTGGGCAAAAAGGTCTATGAAGAAACCGACGCCAAGGTGATGTCCCTCATTGAGAATTTCGGCTTTGAAAACTGATATAAAGGATCAGCACCCTGCCTTGACGCAGGGTGCTGACCATGGGGTTGAATTGAGGAGGGGTATTGCTTGTACACAGGGAGTTGCGGCTCTCCCTCGGTACACCTATATGATAGCGGTGAGTTATTACGGTGATATGAACAAACATTAAAATCTTTGCCTACAATTTGTTAATTCAAAAAACGGATTATTTTACCGTAAATCTGATGATATTCACTATGTCTCTGCCCTTCTTGCTTTTGCCTGGAAGGGCGGAGATTATTATTCTTCCCCTGTGTCTTAAGGTGATTTTATCGCCCTCGGCGATCTTTTTATCGGGCTTGCCGCATTCTATATCGTTGAGAAAGACGAGCCCGCCTTTTATCGCGGCGCAGGCGGCGTCGCGCGAGATCCCGAAGGCGTTTTTGACAACGGAATCAAGCCTCGGCGACGAAACGGTAAACGAATCCGGGATCCCCTCATTCTTTTTGATATCCGCCGCTTCAAACGGCGCGAGTATCTTAATGCTCAGAGTGCCTCTGCCGGCGGAGGTGAGATTCTCGGCGATATATTCCGCCATGGATTTTATCACGGCAATGTGGCAGCCTTCGCCGCCTACTGTGATATCGCCGGTCATATCCCTGCTGATACCGAGCCCCATCAGGGCTCCGAGATAGTCGCGGTGAGTGAGCTGCTTTGAGAATTTATCCTTTTTTATCCCGAGGATAGAAACGGGGCAGTCATCGGGAGAAAGGCGGAAAAACTCATTCAGTTCACTTTCATTCTCCGCCTGCACATATTCCGGCAGCCACAGGGCGACCGTGCGCTCCGCGTCATCAAATCCGCCGTAAAACATCCGCCTTACGCCGAAAGGCAGGCGAATCCCCGAGGCGACGGATCTCTGATGCATATCGAGGAATTTGGAGCAGGTTATCATATCATTCGCGAGGCACTGCTCCGCCTTTTCTTCGAGAAAAGAAATTAAAATCTTATCATCGGGCGTCATTTTCATACACCTTGAGTATTTCGGCGATATACATTTTATGTGCGCTGTCGGCGCCGTACCATTTTTTGATATCGGGGTCGATAAAACCGCCCTCGGAAATTTCCTGAGACGCCATCGTTTTGCAAACGAGCGTATATTTCGCCTCTTTATAAGTCACCGTGTCATCCGTAAATACGGGCGTGAAGCCCGAAGCGGCGGTCTTGTCCGTATCTCTGCCGCTGGACGCGCCGAAGATTTTTCCGAGGATACCTTTGTATTTTTCATCATAAAAAGACAGGGTAAAAAGCCGCTCCTTCTCCATAAATCCGTATGTATATCTTGAGGAACGGATGAAAACGAATACGGAATCCTTGCCCCATATTTCACCGAGCGCACCCCAGCTCACGGTCATGGAATTGAATTTTTCGCCGCTCCGGCAGGTGACGAGCCCCCAGCGGTCCGAAATAAGCTCCGGCGCGCTTATTCCGATGTCTCTGATATTTATTTCTCTCATAATTTCAGCCTCAACTTTCATTTCTTTCGGAATAATTATAATATTTATTTTCAAAAAAATAAAGGTATAATGACAAAAAGTCTTGACTTTAGTATAATAATGTGATAAATTGATAGGCGATAAAAAGGGAATGATCCCGAAATGCGGAGGTAATTTATGAAAAAGAAAATTATTGCGCTCGTTCTCGCAATGCTCATAGCGGCCCTCACATTTGCGCTCGCCGGCTGCGGCACAAAAGAGAATGAAGATACCACAGGCGTCAGCGGGGAAACCGCCCCTGCGAGGACTTCGTTCACCATGGGTATAGACCCGGAGTATCCCCCGTTCAGCTATCTTGATAAAAACGGCGAATACACCGGCTTCGATGTGGAAGTCTGCAAAGCAGTATGCGATTATCTCGGCTGGGAATTCAAAATTTTCGCCGTCAACTGGGATGAAAAGCTCGTTCAGCTCGATTCGATGGAATGTGACTGCGTGTGGTCGGGCATGACGATTCTCGACTCCATGAAAGAGGCGGGCTATGTTATTTCAAGGCCTTATTTTGACAATGAGCAGGTTCTCGTTGTCAAGGATGACAGCGAATTCAATTCATCAAAAGATCTCGCGGGCAAAGCGGTAGCGGTTCAGCTCGGCACCTCGGGCGAATCACTGCTCAACGGCGATCTCAAAGATCTTGCCGCTACCTTCGGCGAAGTAGTTACCGCAAACAGCTTCACAACCTGCTTTACCGAGCTTGCAGGCAACGCAGTTGACGCCGTATTCGTTGACGTTCCCGTTGCAGACGATTACATTTCCAAAAATGACGGCTTCAGGATCATTGACGAAGATTTCGGTGCGGAGCAGTACGGTATCGCATTCCGCTCGGGCGACGAAGATCTCTGCGCTCAGGTGGAAGCCGCGCTCGACGCCATTATCGAAAACGGCACTTACGCAAAAATAGTTGAGAAATATCCCGATATAGCGGGCAACCTTCTTCTCACAAAATGAGCGTCGGCAAATCAAGCAAATTTTTCCTGAAGGCGCAGAGATGCGCCTTCAGGTTTTCAATATCACTCCATTCAAACGGATTTTCCGGTTAATGAAACGAGGAATTGTATGACTTTAATGACAATGGTTGTAAAGATGGCATCCGGCCTTGAAAAGACCTGCGCCATTTTCTTCCTTACTCTGCTTTTTGCCCTGCCTCTGGGAATGGCGGTCGCCATGATGCGCGGGAGCAAAATAAAAATCATATCCGGCATAGCGGGCTTCTTTATCTCGATCCTGAGAGGAACTCCGCTCATGCTCCAGCTCATAGCCGTGACATACGGGCCCTATTACCTTTTCGGCGTGAGCGTATCGAGGAATAAGCTGATACCGGTAGTCGTGGCATTCGCCATCAACTACGCGGCATATTTCGCCGAGATCTATCGCGGCGGCATAGAATCAATGCCGGTAGGCCAGTATGAGGCGGCGCAGGTGCTCGGATATTCAAAGCTTCAGACCTTTGTAAAAATCATTCTGCCGCAGGTCATCCGCAGGATCCTGCCGAGCATGACAAATGAGATCGTCACCCTCGTAAAAGATACTTCAATGGCTTTTACCGTATCTTATCAGGAAATGTTTACCATAGGCAAGCAAATCGCGAATTCGGAGACAAGCTTTGTGCCCTTCCTCGTTGCCGGCGTTTTCTATTATGTATTCAACGCCGTTGTGAGCTTCGCGATGCGCCGGGTCGAGAAGGCGATGAGCTACTACAAAATGTGAGGAGGCTGAGGAATGAGTATTCTTAAAATGACAAATATACAAAAATCCTTCGGCGATCATCATGTTTTGAAGGATATATCGCTTCATGTGGATAAGGGCGAAGTGGTTTCGATAATCGGGCCGTCCGGCTCCGGCAAATCCACTCTGCTCCGCTGCGCCACCTTCCTCGAAAAAATCGACTCGGGCACCATAACTTATGACGGAAAAAACGCCGCAGAGACCGTTAACGGCAAATGCGTATATGCAAAGAAGCTCAATGATTTCCGCAGTATATTCGGCCTGGTGTTTCAGAATTTCAATCTGTTTCCTCATTATTCCGTCCTCAAAAATATGATGGACGCTCCCGTTTCCGTAATGAAAAGGGATAAAAAAGAGGTGGAGGCGGAATGCCTTGCCCTGCTTGATAAAATGGGCCTTCGCGACAGAGCGGACGCTTACCCTTACCAGCTTTCGGGCGGCCAGCAGCAGAGGGTTTCGATAGTCCGCGCGCTTGCGATGAATCCCGAGATACTGTTTTTTGACGAGCCGACCTCGGCTCTCGACCCGGAGCTTACGGGCGAGGTGCTCAAGGTGATCAAGCAGCTTGCGGAGGAAAAGATGACCATGGTCATCGTTACTCACGAAATGTCTTTTGCCCGCGCCGTTTCAGACAGAGTTATTTTTATGGACGGCGGCGTTATAGTGGAGCAGGGCGAGCCCGAAGCCGTATTCGGCAACACTCAGAGCGAAAGAATGAAACAGTTTTTACAGAATTACAACAATATATGATCTCTTATTATCTGATTGACCCCACGGGCAATATAACTCTGCTCGTTGATTCTCCGTGCGGCGCGGGGCAAAGAGTCAAAATCGCCCGTGAACTGATGAAGGCGGAGCCGTCTGCCGAGCAGGTCGGCTTCATCGGCGGAAACCGCCTCGATATGGCGGGCGGAGAATTCTGCGGAAACGCCACCCTCTCAGCCGCTTCTGTATATTGCCTTAAAAACGGAATTGATGAAGCAAAGCTTGAAATGAGCGTGAGCGGCGCGGAAAATCCCGTAAGCGTTGATATTGTCAAAAAATCCGAGGGCGTTTACGGCGGCAGAGTTGAAATGCCCTCACCCGAAAAAATCGAAAACATAATTATTCCGTTTTCATCCGGCGAAATCACCGCGACCATCGTAAAATTCAAGGGTATCTCTCACATCATTATCGAAGGGTCGGCAGACAGAGCCGAATGCGAAAGGATAATACCTTTGCTTTGCAAAAAATCGGGTGCGGACTGCCTCGGAATGATGTTTATCGAAGGCGGCAGGCTGACCCCTCTCGTCTATGCTCCCATTCCCGGAACTTTGGTATGGGAGAGCTCCTGCGCAAGCGGAACGACCGCCGCGGGCATTTACCTTGCCTCAAAAAACAGCGGCTTTTTCAAGGGAGAATTTGACGAGCCCGGCGGTAAACTCGGCATTGAGGTTTCGCCGGGAAATGCGCCCGTATTGACCGGCAGCGCGGTAATAAAATCACATCGTGAAATTCCGCTTGACTGCGGCGAATAAAACGGATCATAAAAGCAAAAGCGCAGACGAATTTTGTCTGCGCTAATTTTATCTTATCATTCTGTGAAAAGGGCTGTGGAATAGTATCTGTCGCCGCTGTCGGGGAGGAGAGCCACTATCACCTTGCCCGCGTTTTCATCCTTTTTCGCAAGCTCGACCGCCGCAAAGAGAGCCGCTCCCGATGAGATGCCGACCGAGATACCCTCTTTTTTGGCGAGCAGTTTCGCGGTTTCAAAAGCCTTATCGTTTGAAACGGGGATTATTTCATCATACACCGCGGTATTCAACACATCGGGCACAAATCCTGCGCCTATGCCCTGAATTTTATGCGGACCCGCTTTGCCCTGAGAGAGGACCGGCGAATCCTCAGGCTCGACCGCGACCACCTTAACAGCCGGTTTTTGAGATTTGAGATATTCCCCCGCTCCGGTAACGGTGCCGCCGGTGCCCACGCCGGCAATGAAAATATCGACCTTCCCGTCGGTGTCATTCCAGATCTCGGGGCCCGTTGTCGCCCTGTGGATTGCGGGGTTTGCGGGATTTACAAACTGGCCGGGGATGAATGAATCGGGTATCTCACCGGCAAGCTCATTCGCTTTGGCTATCGCGCCCTTCATTCCGTTTGCTCCCGGTGTAAGGACAAGCTCGGCGCCGTATGCCTTGAGAATGTTTCTTCTCTCAACGCTCATCGTGTCGGGCATTGTCAGAATGATTCTGTAGCCCTTTGCGGCGGCAATCGCCGCGAGACCGATGCCCGTATTTCCCGAGGTAGGCTCAATTATAACTGAGCCTTCTTTGAGCAGACCTTTCTGCTCGGCGTCTTCGATCATCGCCTTCGCGATCCTGTCTTTTACACTGCCTGCGGGATTAAAATATTCAAGCTTCACAAGCACCGTTGCCTTGATTTCCGGGTCTTTTTCGATATTTGTCACTTCCACAAGCGGAGTGTTTCCGATGAGCCCGAGAGTTCCTTTATATATGTTTGACATAATTCTTCTCCTTCCTTATTTAAGCGCGGCAAAGCCGTTTTCAAGATCTGCGATAATATCGTCTATATGCTCGGTACCGATCGACAGGCGGATGGTATTCTGACGGATGCCTTGATCGAGAAGCTCCTCTTCGGAGAGCTGTGAATGGGTGGTGGAAGCCGGATGGATCACAAGGCTCTTTACATCCGCCACATTTGCGAGCAGCGAGAAAATCTTAAGATTATCAATGAACTTCCACGCCTCTTCTCTGCCGCCTTTGATATCAAAGGTAAAGATCGAGCCGCCTCCGTTCGGGAAATATCTCTCATAAAGAGCGTGGTCGGGATGATCTGCGAGAGAGGGATGATTTACCCTTTCCACGAGCGGATGAGCGCTCAGATATTCTATGACCTTTTTGGTGTTTTCGGCGTGTCTTTCAAGGCGGAGCGACAGCGTTTCAACTCCCTGAAGGAGCAGGAAAGCGTTAAACGGCGAAATCGCGGCGCCCGTATCGCGCAGGAGGATGGCGCGAATATAGGTCACAAATGCGGCGGGGCCTACTGCGTCATAGAATGATACGCCGTGATAGCTCGGATTCGGCTCGGCGATATTTGCATATTTACCGCTTGCCTTCCAATCAAATTTACCCGATTCCACGATTATGCCGCCGAGGGTGGTGCCGTGGCCGCCTATGAATTTTGTGGCGGAGTGAACCACTATATCCGCTCCGTGCTCAATGGGTCTGATGAGGTAGGGGGTGCCGAAGGTGTTGTCTATGACAACGGGGATGCCGTGCTTATGGGCTATCTGAGCAACGGCGTCGATATCCGGGATATCGCTGTTGGGGTTGCCGAGAGTTTCGAGGAATACCGCTCTCGTATCCTCTTTTATCGCTCCCTCCACCTCGGAAAGATCGTGTATATCTACAAAATCGGTCTTAATCCCGTATTGAGGAAGGGTGTGGGAGAGCAGGTTGAAGGTGCCGCCGTAAATAGTCTTTTGAGCCACGATATGGCCGCCGTTTGCCGCGAGAGCCTCAATGGTGTAAGTGATTGCCGCCGCGCCCGAAGCGAGAGCGAGAGCCGCGCTGCCGCCCTCAAGAGCAGCAAGCCTTTTTTCGAGCACATCCTGAGTTGAATTGGTGAGCCTGCCGTAAATATTTCCCGGATCCGCAAGGCCGAATCTGTCTGCCGCGTGGCGGCTGTTGTGAAAGACATAGGATGTTGTCTGATAAATGGGGACCGCTCTTGAATCGGTTGCGGGATCCGCCTGCTCCTGGCCTACGTGAAGCTGTAATGTTTCAAATTTGTATTCGCTCATTTTTATTCTCCTTTATTCATATTCATCCGTTTTGGTTTTGTTGTTCGGGCGTCATTTCTTAAAGGCTGCCGGATCCCGATAAAAAAGCCCGGGAGCCTGTGTGAACTCCCGGGCAAATGGTATAACGATACAATATCTGCGATATCAGACCGCTTCGAGGCGCAGCGAATTACAGCCGACCGCCCCGTACATATTATATGCCCGGGAGATTAGCATTCGACAACACATCATATTATTCCATTCAAACGCGCCGTAAACTCTCATCAGTGCGCCTCCTTTCGTTTCGTTGACGGTATAATATCACCATTCGCCTACTACGTCAATAGGTTTTTAGAATTTTTTTGAAAAATTTTTTCATCGCGCTTTTCCGCCACAGACCGATTTGCGAAAAAGCCTTATTTTTCAGGGGCTTTGCCCTGATTTATCTTGCTGTTGTAATCATCTATCGCCGAGCGGATCGCCTCCTCCGCAAGGACGGAGCAATGCATTTTATACGCCGGCAGGCCGTCGAGAGCCTCCGCAACGGCTTTATTCGTGAGCTCCATCGCATCCTCCACGGGTTTTCCCTTGATAAGTTCCGTCGCCATTGAGCTTGATGCTATCGCGCTGCCGCAGCCGAAGGTCTCAAATTTAACGTCGCTTATAACGCCGTCATCTATTTTAAGATACATTTTCATTATATCGCCGCATTTTGCGTTGCCTACCTCGCCTACTCCGTCCGCGTCTTCAATAATCCCGACATTGCGGGGATTGCGGAAGTGATCCATCACTTTTTCGCTGTATAGTGCCATATTTATACCTCCTTGAATGATCAGAGAATGAATTCTTTTTCGCCGCTTACAAGATCTCTCCATATCGGCGAGAAACTGCGGAGATATTCGACCGTCTGCCTGACGGAATCAATTATGAATTCCACATCGGAATCCGTGATGTTTTCGTCAATGCTCAGTCTCAGCGAGCCGTGAGCCACATCGTGAACTCTGCCGAGTGCCATGAGCACATGGCTCGGGTCAAGCGAACCCGAAGCGCAAGCGCTGCCCGAGGAAGCCTGAATACCTTTATCATCGAGCAGGAGCAGGAGCGATTCTCCCTCGATCGCCTCAAAGCAGAAATTGACATTGCCCGGAAGCCGTCTGACGGGATCTCCGTTGAGGATCGAATGGGGAATTTCTCCGAGCCCCTCGATGAGCCTGTCGCGCCGCGCCGAAATAACGGGCAAAACATTTGATATAGCCGCCGCGGATTCTTTCAACGCCTCCGCCATAGCCGCTATCGCCGGCACATTTTCTGTCCCCGCTCTCTTTCCCCTCTCCTGCTCTCCGCCTTCGATGAGGCTGAGAAGCCTTACGCCTTTTTTGACATAAAGGAATCCGATGCCCTTCGGCCCGCGGAATTTATGGGCGGACGCCGACATCATATCAATATTTTCATCCTTAACGTTTATCGGGATATGCCCCACCGCCTGAACTGCGTCGGTATGGAATACAACGCCCTTTTTCCTGCACACTTCACCGATTTCTCCGATGGGCTGGATCGTACCTATCTCGTTATTGGCATACATCACCGTCACAAGGCAGGTGTCTTCTCTTATCGCCGCCTCGACCTCGGCGGGGTCGATTATGCCGTTTTCGTGGACATCGAGAAGGGTTACTTCAAAGCCCTCTTTCTCAAGCTTATTGAGAGTATTCAAAACCGCGTGATGCTCAAAGGCGCTTGAAACAATATGCTTTTTGCCCTTTTTCATTCCGAGCCTCGCGGCGGAAATTATCGCCTGATTATCCGATTCGCTGCCTCCGGATGTAAAATAGATTTCGCCCGGGTCGGCGCCTATCACCGAGGCAATATCCTCACGCGCTTTTTCAATAACTTCCTTTGCTCGCTGGCCGACGGTATAGAGCGAGGAAGGGTTGCCGAAGGTTTCGCGCATCGCGTTTATCATCGTGTTTACAGCCGCATCGCTCATTTTTGTTGTAGCGGCGTTATCCGCGTAAATCATATCTTCATCTCCTTTGTCTTTCGGAATTGTGTGAATCCCTCTTTGGTCGGGTGTATTATATACCTATTCACCTACTGTGTCAATAGGTAATTTATGCAAAATATATCTTGATTACCTATTTACCTTGCGGTATAATAGGTTTCAGACTTTAAGGGGGTATGTTTTATGATCTCGACCAAAGGGCGTTACGCAATTAGAGTTATGATAGATCTCGCGGAGCACGACGGCGGCGGATATATTCCGCTCAAGGAGATTGCCGAGCGACAGGAGATCTCAAAAAAATATCTTGAAATAATAGTCAAGGATATGGTCGCGGGCGGTCTGCTGACCGGCGCGAGCGGAAAGGGCGGAGGATATAAGCTCTGCCGCCGCCCCGAAGAATACTCGGTCGGCGAGATATTGGAGCTTATGGAGGGCACCCTCTCATCTGTCGCCTGCCTTGCGGATGAAAAAAATATATGCCCGAGGAAGGATTCGTGCCAAACCCTTCCGCTCTGGACGGAATATGACAATATGGTGCATGATTTCTTCTATTCAAAAAAACTTACCGATCTTATATCAAAATAAAATGAAAAAGCTCGCGGAACATCGTCTTCCGTGAGCTTTGAGTTTATAGGCGCTTTTTGAAAAAATCACATCGTGGTAAGGATACCGAGAAAATCGGGCACTCCGAGCGGGCCGAGCACCTTCATTATGAGGGCGTAGGCTATTTCAAAAGGAGTGAGAAGCGGCAGGGCGAACAGAAGAAGTATTTTCCACATAATTCATTTTCCTTTCCTTCGCAGATAGGGCAAATATTTTCAAAAACATTATACCACATATTATACCGAGGTCAAGCCCGATATAAGCGAAAAACGTGGGGCGGAGAAAAATTTGATTGACTGAATTTGCGCCGTATATTATAATCGGCTCGGGAGAAGCCTGCGGCCCGCACAGTCAGGATCATCCTTTGACGCGGCGATCTGTTATTCCATCACAGAAAATCCGTGATCCATCAGGCACTCGTTCGCCTGCATGAGACTGTATCCCTTTTCGAGGCAAAAGATGATAACGCTGTCGCGCGGCTCTCTCACATAAAGCTCGGGCTGCTTGGCTTTTTTGAGAAAGACCTGCGTTTCATTCAGATTCAATTTCATTCCGAAGGCTATCATCAGCACCTTATCTCGTGAGGGATTGGTCTTGGTGCCGTTAAAGATCTGATAAGCGTAGTTTTTATCTAAATTCCCTCTGAGAATTATCTCGCTCTTTTTGAGCTTCTTTGTCTCGATGAGCATATCCACATATTCCGAGAGCGTGGCAAAGCTCAGCTCGCCTATCTCGGATTCGAGAAACTCATTGTAGCTCCTTGAGGATTTAAGAATATCCAGCAATTCTCCCGTTGATTTTTTCATGCTTAAAACTCCTTTACTGCCTTATCATAAAATATTATTGTTCTTATTTCAAGAGGTGATTTTGCCTGTATAAGATAACCGAAAAACTTAATGATACCACCCTGAAAGCCGAAAAGGGCGGCAAGCGATATATCCTCAAATTGATCCTGCCCGAAGAAAAAGCCGTATATGACAGGCTTCTCAATATAAGGAATGATAATATTGCGAATGTGATAGGTTACACCGAAATCGGCAAAATGACTTATGCGGTGCGCGAATATGTCTGCGGTAAATCTATCGAGGAATATGTGATATATAACGGTAAAATCCCCAATGAAACCATTCGGCTGCTTGTCAAGGGGATCTGCTCCGGGCTTTCGGCAATACACGCCGCAGGGATAGTCCACCGAGATATAACCGCAGATAATGTGATGATAGATGAAGAGGGCAGGGCAAAGATAATCGACTTCGGCATCAGCCGCCTGCGCAGCAAAGATAAATCAAAAGATACACAGATACTCGGCACCGTCGGCTACGCCGCGCCCGAGCAGTTCGGATTTCGTCAGACCACCGAAAAAGCCGATATTTACGCCCTCGGGGTCCTCATAAACTATATGGCGGAGGGAGCCCTGCCGAATGAAAAGCTGACCGACGGCGCATTCAGGCGCGTGGTGCTCAAATGCACTCAGATGGATGAAACAAGGCGATATTCAAGCATAGACAGCGTCGCGCGGGCGATAGACCGCAAGACGGATATATTTGATATCATCAAAAAAACGCCCGGTTTCAAGGGGCCGATATGGCTCAGAGTCATCGCGCTGTGGTGGTATTCCTCCGTATTACTGTCGATGCTGATGACGTCAGTGTCAACCGGCAGCCTGCTGATGATCCCGGCGAATTTTGCGTTATTTATTCTGCCGATCCTTTTTGTGTCTGACCCTGCCGGGCTCATATCCGGGTTTTGCATTCGGCACGCTCTTCCGGACAAAGCGCGCGCCTTTGTAAAGGTCCTGCTTGTCTGGACAGCAATAAACGCGAGTCTCTTACTTATTATAATTAGTATTTTCTAAAAATGTTGTGCTGACAGCACACCACAAGACTGTATTTATCATTTATTATATGGTAAATGCAGTTTTTCTGTTATTTTTAATATTTTTCAGGAGGATTTTTTATGATTTGTCCAAAATGTAATGCGGAAAACAACGAAGGCGTAAGATTCTGTGTCAACTGCGGTGCGGAAATTGCTCCGGAAAGCAATCCCGTTGTCAACAATTCACCCGCCAATCAAGAGCAGGCATACAGAATCAACCAACCGGCAGCTCCCGCGGCCCCCGCAAAATCCCCTTCAAACGGCCTTTCCGTAGCAGCTCTTGTCTGCGGTCTTCTCGGCATTATCGGATCCTTCATCCCCATAGTAAAATATTTTACGCTTGTGCTTGCCATACTCGGCATCGTATTCGGTGTAATCGGCAAAAAGAAAGCTGCCGAAGCAGGTAATACAAACACCGGGCTCGCTACGGCAGGTCTCGTTCTCGGTATAATCAGCACTGCATTCTCGGCAGTCGGTGTAATTTGCGCTCTTGCTTGTGTCGGAGCAGCCGGAGCGGCGGCCGAATCCGCAGGCATAGCGGCTAACGACATTTTGAATTCGGCAGCGGAATCGTTAAAAGAAACCGTAACACAAGCTGCGAGCGAAGCGGCAAGTTCTGTAGCGGATAAAATCGCAAGCTCTGCCGCTGACGCAGCGAACAAGATAGCAAGCTCCGCCGCAGATGAAGCGGCAAAGGCGGCTTCTGACGCAGCAGACAGTATTGTAAAATCTCTCTTTAACTGATAAATAAATGATTCCTGTTTTCAATTTATTCGGGAAAGAAATATCGGCATATCTTATCATGGGTCTCATCGGTGTATTTGCAATGATGGGATTCGGATTGCGCGAAGCAAAAAAATCCAATGTAAACGAATTGCAAATGCTCAGCCTTTTTTGTTGGTCTTTTGTCGGCATAATAGTCGGCGGGCATTTGATGTATGGTGTTACACAGATTCAAAAAGTCATTTCTCTGATTCATAATTTTGAAAAAATAACCTCGCTCAGGCAATTTGCCGATTGTATGGTCATCATTTTCGGAGGATCGGTTTATTACGGCGGTTTGATCGGCGTATTGCTCATAGGTTTTCTTTTCTGCAAGGCTCGTAAACTTGATACGGGAAGCTATTTTGACATAGGGGCAATGTCTGTTGCGCTATTTCATTTTTTCGGCAGGATCGGCTGTTTTCTCGGCGGATGCTGTTACGGAATAGAATGGAAATACGGAGTCACTTATCATTATTCACCCGTAGAGGCTTGCAACGGCGTACCGAGATTTCCGGTTCAACTCATCGAAGCGGTTTTGAATTTGATCCTGTTTTTTGTCCTTTATTACTGCCATAAAAACGGCTACTTCAAAAAAATGCTTATGGCGGTTTATTGCCTTGTATATCCGACATACAGATTTATTCTCGAATATTACAGAGCAGATGAATACAGAGGCTTCCTCGGCGATTTATCAACAAGTCAAATCATATCTTTGCTTTTTATTGTTTTTACCCTTGCAGTTATTTTCGCTGTAAATCATAAAAAGTTAAAAGCAAAAAAGAGTTCAGAGCCGAATACAGCTTCGGAGAAGGATCCGGAAACTAAAAAAACGATTTGTTGACAAAAAAGGTCTGAAGTGATAAAATATATACCCAAATTGAATTTGTCGGCAGAATATATCTATGAATAAGAAAATACTCGCTGTAATAATCATACTTTCATTGACAGGCGTCGGATTGATCGGCAGCGCGGCAATTATCGGCAGCAGAATGTCAAGCGCAGAAAGAAACACGCCGCCGGATGCTGTATCGCCGTCAGACACGGTCGAAAGCACTTATCTGCGAGGATCGGCAGGCGAAAACGATGATCATACCGAATCTTCGGATCCGACCGTTTTGACAAAACAGTATATTCCGGAAGAAAGCCTTGATTCGGAGCCCGAAAACGGCGAAACGCTGAAACAGGGAAAGGTTTCTGAAGATTTCAGGGAATTTTGGGATAACTATGAGAATTTCATTAAACTCAATTCAAAAATCCTGAATGATTCCGGCCACCCAAAGTATAATGAAATCAACAGAGAATATTCCGAATATGTTAAAAAAGCCGCAAAGTATGAAAGCAGCGAAGATTTGACCGAGGAAGAAATCCAATATATGACAGCGGCTCAGGCAAGGATCACGGCAGAATATGCGTCTGCTTGGCTGAGCTGAATCATAGCTACTCAATCAAAAAGGCTTATATGCTTTTTTATAATTCTAATGGAGGATGGTAAAATGAAACAAGCAAAAAGAATCGTTTCACTCTTGATTGCGCTCACAATGGTCTTTGGTATTTTTGCCTTTTCTGTCAACGCGAAAGGCAAAGCCGCGCCGATTTCGCTTGATGTAAAAACGAGTGAATCCGCAGTGGGTTACACAGGCATTGTAACCGTAACCGTAACCGTTAAAAACACATCGGGTGAAGATGTCAAAAACATTGTAATAACCTCTTGCGGTTCAACAGGTCTCTGTATGTACAGACCCATTGACAAAAATGTTGTTATTACAAATCCCGGTTACGCAAAGCCTCTCACAAAGAAGGATGCGACCACGACCTGCCTCAAGCCCGGCGGAACGATAAAATATGTTTACTGCGTGCTTCTCGGCTATCAGTATGCAAAGAGAATCGTTCCCGAAGCCACCCGCAAGGTGATGCTCAAACAGCATAAGCTGCTTCACACAAAGGATTTCAGAGAAATCGCTATCAAAGGTAATTATCTGAAAAATGCAAGGGCACTCTGCTTCGGAGATGTTAAAACCTGCCTTGATGTAAAAGCATATTACAATGTAAAAAATTCTACATACGACAAAATATCCGACGGAATGAGCGTTATTGAAAATTCCGCTGTCAAAACAAGCGGCAATGTTGATAATGCAAGCTCCGCGGTTGTCGTAAGAAGATCGGCAGCGACGGTATCTGACAGCATAAACAAGGCTGCAACATCAAATGCCAACAGCAACACCTCATCTGGAAATCAAGATCCTAACAGAACTGTTTATATAACTCCGACAGGAGACCATTATCACTATATATACCAGTGTGGAAATGGTAAATATTCTCCTATAACATTGGCAGAAGCGAAAAGCAGAAACTATACACCCTGCGATAAATGCGTACACGACTGAGTGATATGCTTGCAATCCTGTACCAACAGTAAATAAAACTGAGTTAAATGCATTGTTTTCGCCCTCCCGAAACCGGGAGGGCTTTTTTCACGGAAATGCCTTAACGTATATCGGGCTTGCACACCTGAAGCAATCGCCCAATTACGGGATGAATTACATTCCACTTCTGCAATCACTGACAGGTGCTGTAAAATCTTTGATTTTCCTTGAAACATAAGGCTTCAAACTTCCGATCACCGTAGGGGCGGATATTATCCGCCCGCCGTAAGGATATGCGGAGCATACATAGTCAGCAATTTCGGGTTCTCGCTCCGATTATATCGCCACACCCGTCTCGGCTACGCCTCGCCACCCTCTTCGGTCTCGGAGAGGGCCAATGCTCAACATATCCTCGGATAACCAGTATGGCGAATATAAAATCATTTTTACCCAACATATTCTTGATAAAATCGAATGTTAAATATTTGTATTTATTGAGTTAATAAATCTCACCCCATAGCCCTCTCCGAGACCGGAGAGGGTGCCCCGAAGGGGCGGGTGTGGCGATA
>CAMVEX010000030.1 GCA_947166625.1 uncultured Clostridia bacterium | reverse complement strand
TGGTCTTCGCTACGCTAAGCTCCGCGTCGGCGCGCTCTTTTTCCGCCGTGATATGGGTAATGTTTTCGATATAGTCGGAGATATCGACCTCCATCGCGTCGACAGCGCGCGCAAGCTCGACGTATTCATTGATGGAGCCCACATTCCCCACGCCCTGCGTCTTTGTGTTTTCGGCGGCAAACCGCCGCGTTTCCTGAATGATCCTTTTCACGGGCCGGATATAACGTCGTCTGGTATAAAAGAACGCAATCACGGCGGTCAGCAGCGCGAGACCTGCGGTTTCCAAAGCCACGGCTTTCAGGTACGAGGCCCGGTATTGGTTCAGGTGCCGCATTTCCAGCATGACGGCAACGATCCCGGAAACGTTTCCTGCGTCATCCTTGATCGGCACTGCCGCCGTAATATGCGCCAAGATCCAGGGAGCGTCGGAATCTTCGACAAGAACGCAGCTTTCTTCCTTTTTCTCATAAAGCTGACGGAACATCGTTTTGTATTTCTCTTCAATACCGATCTCTTCATCCGTCACTTCAAAGCCTGCCAAGGTGTAATCGTGATCCGTTCGCTCCGTATTTACAGCGTCAAATACGATCGTAATGCTGCTGTAATCGGAACTGTCGACACAGACGACAAATATTTCCGCAGCGTTCATTCCGTTGCACAAAACCTGCAGCCGCCGGTCGGCCTCCTCCCACTTGGCATTGTTTCTTTCGTTTTCAAGATACCGGGGGAGATTGTTCCCGTCAATAAACGTAAGCGCGGTTTTCCCGATATGGGTCGCGGTTTCGCCGTACTCATCCGTAATGGATCCCGAAAAGCTGATGTAACCCTGAAGAAACAGGACGACGCCGAACACCACGATCAGGGTGATCAGCGCGCCGATGATATCGAGGGTGAGACTTTTGCGACGTCTGTATTTCTTTTGACTTGACCGCCTGCTCATTGTATCTTCAGGAACTTGATATAGCCCGTGACTTTCAGCACCTCAAGCACGCTGCTCTGCACGTTTTTCAGGGTCATGGACCCCTGCTTCATCATTTTCTTCTGCGCGAGCAGCAGGGTGCGCAGGCCTGCCGACGAGGTGTACGGCACGTCTTTTAAATCCAATACAAAGTCCTTTACGCCGTCGAGATTCCCCATAACGGCCTTTTCAAATTCGGGCGCCGTGGTGGGATCGATTCGTCCGCTGACTGTGATCAGCAGAGACGTCCCGTTCTTTGTTACGTCAATATTCATACTGCTTTCCTAACCTTTCCGTTTATTTTTCAGACGTTGAATTGCCAGCTCTACGAACGCTTCTTCGGAAGCTTCGCATAAGGGAGCTGCCGGTCAAAACAGCCGTATTCCGTATAGCGGATCCCTTCCTCGCGCATCGCTTCCAGGAAAGCGTCGTAAAACCTGTGATCCTTGTTCAGCTCCATAAAGGTCAGACAGAACTTATCGCGGATCGTGTTGACCTCGACCATGAGATGACCGTCTGTAATACAGTGGATCCGCTTGACGTATTCCTCGAGCCCGCCCCAGTTTTCTTTGCCGACGTAGCTGATGAGGAAGGTGCCGATGGGCGGCGTGACAAAGCTGCTGTGCGTCATGGCGTACAGCTTTTTTGCGACGAAGCCTTTTCGTTTATCCGTTTCGCCCCGGTTCCGATACGTCTTCATGAAGGTTTTCGTGCTGAATTCGGGCTGCATCTGCATATACATCAGACTGCGGGTAACTGTGCTGATATATTCGATATCCTTGTTTTCCAGATCGCGGGGATAATAGACCGAAAGCAGCCGGATCAGATCGTGATAGGTCTCGGGGCAGCCCAGATCCGCGCGATGATTGCAAAGTATATTGCCACGGATCGCCTTCGCGACCTTCGGCGACGTCACCTTGCACACCGCCTTGAACATCAGCGCCGCTAAAATCGAATTCGGGCTGCCGTCGTTGCTCCTGGCGTATTTGATGAGCTGATCGGTATTCAGCTCCAATTCAAAGTATTTTGTGTCCTTGAACGGGGTCGTCACGAACTGGCGGGCGTAATCCAGGGCGGGAATGTAAGCCATGCCCTTTTCGATCTCGCCCAGAGGTTCGTCATCGGAAAGCTTTTCCGGATCGGGATACGACGTTTCGCCGTCGATGAAAGGCGTATCCGCCGTTTTTATGTTTCCCCGCTCCACCGATACGCCGTAGGCTTCTTCCACGTAATGGTAAAGCGTGCTTTTGATCCAGAACATCACGCCGCAGCCGCCGCAAAGCCCGTGATACATATTAAAATAGATCGTATCGTCCTGATAATCGATACTGCACAGATGATAATTTGCCTCCGGTCCGCCGAGAACGGGATGGCTCGGTTTCGTCGGAGTCACGGCAAGCGGACGGTCGTTCGGGATGAGATCGATGCACCCGGCCTTATCGATTTTTATCTCCTTCGCGTAATACGGGAAACGCCTGAACGCCTTTTGCGCCGCCGTATTCAACGCGGCGGGATCGATCTTGTTGCGCATAACGAGCTTCAACCGGATGTTGAACGTAATAAACTTACCGCATTCGTATAGAAGATAGCTGTCCGGATTTTGTTTCAAAGCTAAACTCCCCCTTGTTGTATGTCTTCTTTATCCTCCGTCGAAAAGCAGGAAACTGCTTGACAAGCGGATCTGGATTTGATATAACTATACCAACAAAGTGTATGAATTACAACAAACAGTTTTTATGTATTTGCTACAATCACAACAGT
Source organism: uncultured Clostridia bacterium (assembly GCA_947166625.1). GTDB lineage: Bacteria > Bacillota > Clostridia > Oscillospirales > Acutalibacteraceae > CAG-177. The sequence goes on along the minus strand of CAMVEX010000030.1, from coordinate 19,337 downwards.
TTCAATGAAATTGTTGTGATTTTAAAAAAACGGGAGTGAACTGAATGACCGGACAGGAAAACCGCAGATCCAAAATAACGCGAAGGGTGTTCAGAGAGAGCCTGACCGAGCTGATGCTGGAAAAGGGAATGCAAAAGATCTCCGTCAACGAGATCTGCAAACGGGCGGATATGAACCGTTCCACCTTCTACGCGCACTATGAGGATCAGTTCGACCTGCTGCGGGAGATCGAGGATGAATTCCTGATCGCGCTGCGAAAAACGGTAATGGAAAGCAATTTGCAGGATTTTGCGCAGAGATTTGAAAAGTACCTCGGGTATCTTTATCAGAACGGCAGTCTGTTTACGCTGCTGATGCGAGAAGCGCCTGATTTCCGGGATAAGATCATCGACGAAGCGTTCAGCCTGTACACGGCGCGGAAAGAAAGCGGCCTGATCGCTTCCGAGGACCCGCGCTTCGCGCAAAAGCTCTATTTCGTTTCCGGGGGCAGTTTGCTGCTGCTGGAAAAATGGATCGAGGGAAGCAGTGAGATCACCACGTCGGAAATGGCGGAAATGGCCTACCACTTTTGGGACGGGATCAACGGAATAACATAAAAAACGCCGAGCAAAGTACGGCATTTTTCATAAAACAGGCTTATTCCTTGTTCGAGAGCTTATCCTTAGCCTCGTGGATCTTTTCTGAAACGCCGCCGCCAAGCACAACAATTTTCATACCTTTCCTCCACAGTTCAAAACCGTTTTATGCTGTTACTATACTGCATCCTCCGCATAACTGCAAGTAGTATAAAATCAAAGGTAGCCGATATGCCGAGATCGTGAAGCTGAACGGCCTCAAGAGCAATATGCTCAAGACCAGGCAGGTGCTGGCATTGCCGGAAAAGTAATCCCATAAGTTCATATACTCAAATTTCTAGCCTGTGCGCATCTCAGCGGTGTGTACAGACTCCTTTTTTTGTTTTATCATAGAATGATATTTATTTTGGAGGTTTAAGATATGACATATGGTTATGTGAGGGCTTCGTCCCTTGACCAGAACGAGGCCAGACAGATTCGGGAAATGAAAAAGCTCTCGATTATACCGAAAAATATCTTCATTGATAAGCAGTCCGGCAAGGATTTCGAGCGTCCGCAGTACAAGAATCTGCCTGTCTTCATTTTGATCTATACTTGACACTCTCACATATCCGTATATGTTCATCTTTTTGCCCTCCTCTTTTCGATAGTCATCACTCCTTAATTATAAATTCTTGTTTTATCATTTTTGCCATTTGATTTCATATCCGAGCACATCGGCAATTTCCAATGCTTCGGTATATTTCAAAGTGTTTTTATGCAGTTTACGGCTGAAATTGGACAGGCTTTCACTCCAGCCGTATTCATCAACAAGCATATCGAGCACCTGTTTCATGGTGTAGTCTTCGGCAACGATAACGGATTTGATTTGATTTGCTATGTTTACGCTCATAATTTCACCACCTCTCGTGATAGATTTATAAAAAAACGGATAGGTTTTCTCCAAACGACCTCTGACCCGTTCCGAAGATTTCTATCCGATGTTTTTCCATTTTATTTGATTGTTTTTCGCATATAAGGATAATTGTTGCCTCAAATACACACTCACTTCTCATTTTTGAGATTGTCAAAATAGAGAAGTGTTTTTCATTTCAAAGCAAATATTGCTCAAAAATGATAAAACTGCAGATTTATTGAAAAAATGAATTGTTTTCAGCACCCGGCTTATCTCTCTTCCCAATATAATTATACAGTTGAGCAAGGTAAAAAAAGGCTATGTTGCCGAAATGCGTAAAGATTATTTACCCAAAGTCAAAAAGTTGCAAAAAATGCAACAAAAATGCTGAAATCAAGATAAAGTTTTTGAAATGGATAACACTGCAATAAATAGTTATCCTTGTTGTATATTGAATTAATATCCGATATTTGCTTTTATAATATGAAAATAACTATTGACAATCGAACATTTGTTTGATATACTTTAATCCCTCGGACAGAGTGTCCCGATTAGCGCTTTCCCTCCTTCCATTGTTAATTATACAATCGTCAAAGAAAAAAACGGCTATGGTGCAAATTTGCGTCAAAATTGATTTTGAAGAAACAAAAATGTGCAAATATGCGGCAAAAATGAGGTGATTTAATTGTCTGAACAGCTGAAAGGAACATTGGCGGAGAGAATCCGTGATTTAAGAAGAGAACGAAAGCTCTCACAATCGGAGCTTGCCGAGGCAGTAGGCATCAACAGAGCCACCGTCAGCAGAATGGAAAACGGTGACCCTGTTATGAGCGATATTGCCGTAAAACTCGCAGAATATTTCGGTGTCAGCGTAGATTACCTTTTCGGCTTGACCGATGAAAAGTCACCCGTAAATTTTGATCTTAAATCACTCGGTATTTCCGCTGCATCTGCGCAAAAACTGTATTCCGGTGAAATTGACTCGGATGTGCTGAATATGATTTTGGAGCATCCCGATTTCGGCGCGTTTTCAAAAGCGGTTGCCTTGTATTTTTCCGATGTAATCGCAAAAGGCGCAGCAGTGCATAATACTGTGCTTGACGAACTTTCAAGGATCGTTGCGGATATGAGGAGCGAAAAATCGGGTGAGGCGGTTAATGATATTTCTTTGCATAAAACTCCTGCGGATGAATTTGACATTTACCGACTGAATAATATGTTTGCGGATATACTCAAAGACATAAAAGGAGAAATCGGTCACGGACATAAAAAAGAAGAGAAGATGACAAAGGAGATAGTTGCTTCTCTTGAGCAGTCTGTCGGCAGGCATAATCTTGCCATACGCAGGATTAACGCAGAGCGGCTTGCAACGGGAGTTGTTGACGCCATATCGGCAAGGCACAGTTTAACGGAAGAAATGAGAAATAATCTGACAGCGGCATTCATACCGCTGTTTGCGAATGATGTATCGAAGAAGAAGGGCTGAGAACTGAAAGAGGAAGTTTTAACGAATACGGAATTATGCATAAAGGCACAAAACGGAGACAGAACGGCTGTTGATTTTCTCTATGAAAAGAATCTGAAATTCGTACGAAAAATGTCAAGTGCCGCTTATGCGGAATGCGGCAGTCCGGATAACGCCGACAGCGAAGAATTACATCAGGAAGCGGCAGTCGGTTTTATGAAAGCCGTCAATACCTTCAAACCCGAATCGGGTTATTCCTTTCTGACTTATGCCGGTGAATGTATAAGGAACCGGGTTATCAACTATCTCAAAAAAGAGCAAACGGAAACGCAGAAAAAATTCCCTGTTCTTACCGCTTTTATTGAAAACGATGAATCCGGCAATAGATTGAAAATCAATCCCGCGGACAGCGACAAATACAGCACGAAACCTCTTTATGAAGTCGATTATCATAAAACACCGGAAGAGCTGTTTTTCATCAACCTGAAAAAAGAATTGCTTTACTCCGCACTGAAAGATCTGACCGACAGGCAGAAGCAATTCATCACTTACCGCTACGGGTTGAACAATATCGGGTATCACACTCGCGAATCAACAGCAGATTATTTCGGTATTACGATTGACGAAGCCGTAAAAACAGAAAAAGAGGCGCTCTCCCGACTGAGAAAGCGCCTCATACCCGAATTTGCTTTTATTGTAAATGAAGGGGTTATTGAAAAGATTGAATATGACCGATTAGCGGAAAAATATCCGGCTGGCACATATTTTATCACCGTATATTTTCAGCTTATGAAAGAAAACAATGCCTCAACCGAATGCGAATATGAATATCTGATAACTGCACCGGGCGAATCGTTTACCGGTAAAATCAAAATTGATTTTGATAACCGAATTGAAAACGGCTTCGTAAATAATGACATCACAAACACCAAAACAATCGGCAACTGCATCTGCAAAATTCGTTCGGCACTGACGGCAAACTACGATGAATACGGTCCGCTGCCGAACGGGGTAATGATTCTCCCACAGAAACAGAACCGATTCCGATTAGTAAAGGGTAAAATGAACGGCAAGCCGCCCTTGACAAATCGTTCGGTTCCGCGGTGATGCAAATAAGGCCTCAATGACCCATACTGTCATCGAGACCTGAAAAAGATAATCAATTGTAAAAAAGCATTGACAAGAGGCATAATATAATATATAATTTAGCCACAGCAATTTAGGAGGTTTTACTATGAATATTGTTCCTATGAGAGATTTAAAAGATACCGTTCGCATCGAGCAGCTTTGTGCAGGCGACAACGGCCCCGTTTTTGTAACTAAAAACGGCTATGGCAGACTTGTTGTTATGGATATTGAATACTTTGAAAAAACAATGAAAAAGATTTATGAAGCCAGTGCTGTCAACAAGGGAATCGACGATATGCAAAACGGCAAAACCGTTGACGGCAATAAGATTATTGAAGAAATGAGCAAAAAATATGGCTTCTGAATACAAGTATGAGTTTACCGATTCTGTAAGCAGAGATTTGGATGATATTCTCAATTACATTGCCGGTAATCTTAAAAATCCGAATGCTGCCAAAGATTTATTTGACGGCATAAAAGCGGAAATCACAAATATATGCTCATTTCCGCTATCGGGTGAAGAAGTGACAAATGAATTTGTTATTCTTCAAGGCGTTCGCAGGGTTACAATCGGAAATTACAACCTTTACTATTACCCCGAAAAGAATAAAAAGAAATTGACGGTTCTACGCATCATTTACGGCAAGAGAAATCTGGACTATATTTTAAGAGAAATGAATATTTGATCGGAGGGAACACAATGCTACTTGTGAAATTCTGCGCCTATAACCTTGACAGTGGAAAGCTCGAAATGGAAGATGTTGATGGAGTGCTTTATTCCGTAGATGTCAATAAAGTGGAATATGAATATGCGGATAATATGTATGAACGCTCCGCACTTGACTATCTGCTGTATAACAAACCTGTAGAATATATGAATTTACTGCTTGAAGGCGAATTGCAAAACTATATCAAGGCGCATCCGATATACCTGGAAGATTGTGATTAAGGCGGTGATAAGATGAATGCGGTTATATATGCAAGGTTTTCCAGTCACAGTCAGACCGAACAATCCATTGAAGGGCAGTTAAAGGTCTGTTATGACTATGCGCAGGCAAATAACATTCAGGTGATCGGGGAATATATTGACCGTGCACAGACCGGAACCAACGATAACAGAACAGCGTTTCAGAAAATGATTTCAGACAGCGACACGCATTCATTTGATACCATATTGGTTTATCAGCTCGACCGTTTTGCGCGTAATCGTTATGACAGCGCAACCTACAAAGCGAAATTGAAAAGGAACGGTGTGCGTGTCATTTCGGCAAAAGAAAACATCTCCGATGATCCGAGCGGAATCCTTGTAGAAGGTGTTCTCGAAAGCATGGCGGAATACTATTCCGCCGAGCTTTCACAAAAGATTCGCCGCGGCATGGAAATCAACGCACAGAAATGCAAATCCAACGGAAGCAATCCCGGCTTAGGATTTAAGGTTGACGCAAACCGTGACTTTTATGTTGACCCGGATGAAGCAAAAATCGTGAGAGAAACCTTTGAAAGATATGCGGCCGGAGAAACCGTCGCAGATATAGTTTGCGATTACAATGGAAGACATTTGAAAACTTCAAAAGGAAAAGATTTTAATAAAAACAGTCTGCACCGCATGCTTCAGAACAAACGCTATATCGGCACCTACCTATACAGAGATATTGAGATTCCCGGCGGAATGCCGCGAATCATCGACGATGATTTATTTGAGCGTGTTCAGTTTTTGCTTGAGAAAAACAAAAAGGCATACGCCCGTACCAGAGGAAATGACGAATACCTTTTGACGACAAAACTGTTTTGCGGTCATTGTCTTGAAATGATGACCGGTTACAGCGGAACGGGCAAATCAGGCAAAAAATACTGCTATTACGCGTGTAAAAACTCCAAGAAAAAGAAATGCGTGAAACGCATCGAAAGCAAGGATAGTCTTGAAGATATGATTGTTGGCGATTGCAAAGAACTGCTGACCGATGAGAATATAGAAATCATATCAAAAAGCGTTTCCGACGCTTGCAAAAAAGAAGCAGACAGTCCGGCGGTTAAAATGCTGGAGAAACAAATAAGAGATATTGACAATGCGATTGAAAACCTGTGGTCGGCGCTTGAACGCGGAGAATCTTCCGATATGGTCACCGAGCGCATAGAAAAGCGTAAAAAAGAAAAAGCCGAGCTTGAAGCTCAGCTTGCGACCGAAAAGAAAAAGCAGGTTACATATACTTACCCTCAGATATACGGATTTATGAAGAAATTACAGGCAAGTGACTTTACGGACATTCAGGACCGAAGGAGTGTCATTAATATTTTCCTGCGAGCGGTTTATCTCAAAGATGATGAATATACTTTGTTGTTTAATACCGGCACCAGACCCATGCGCGTAACCAAAGAACTCAGGAAGGAGATAACAGAGAAATTTACCAATGATTCTGTTTGTTCTTCCACGAGTTCGGTTGTTCCACCACAAAGCCCGTCAGACTTGAGTCTGACGGGTCTTTACTTTTTTATACGGTTGTTGAGAATGTTTGATATTTAATATAATTTTGCATGAACCAAGCGGTATGATGTCGGTTGCCGTATTGTTACGATATCTGTCGGGTATTTCATTATAATTACAACACTGTTATTTCGTCGTTTTCTTTGACTGTGCCGCCTTCGAGGACAATGCCGAAAATACCTTCTCTGGGCATGATGCACTGGCCGACGAGTTCTCTTATTGCACAGCCGTCGTGGCATTCTTTGCCAATCTGTGTCACTTCGATTACTGCCTCATTGCCGATTTTAAGCTTTGTACCGACGGGCAGGGTGTAAAGCTCGATTCCCTCCGTGGTGATATTCTCAGCAAACATCCCGTGGCAAAGGCCGTCTGTGCGCATGCCCTGCGCTTTCTCAATGCTCTCTTTCGCGAGCAAACTCACCTGACGGTGCCATTTGCCGGCGTGGGCATCTCCCTCAAAGCCGAAATCTTTTATGAGTTTGCCCTCGGAAATTGATTTCTTGGGCGTTTTCTTTTTTTCGCTGATGTTTATAGCAACTACTCTTGCCATATTATCCTCCCGTTCTGTTGAGCCCGTGACCCGCATTTTCGTTTCCGAAACTGTGGCCCGCGGGTTTTTTGAGAATTGTATTCTTAACCTCTTCAAGAAGTTTGTTTTCATCATCAATAAACTGCAGAATATCATAAGCGGTTTCATATCCGAGACAGGGCTTTACTCTGCCGTCGGAGAGCAGTCTTATTCTGTTGCAGGAGGAACAGAATTTGTGCGTTATCGGACTTATAAGCCCGACTCTGCCCTTGAATCCCTCTGCCGAATAGTACTTTGCCGTGCTTTCTTCCGATTCAACCGGTTTCAGAAACGGGAATTCTCTGAGAATTTCATCACCCGTGACAATAAGGGACGAATCTTCGCCCTTGTCGGAAAACGGCATAAGCTCAATGAAGCGGACATCGATTATTCTATCCTTGGCGAGATTGACCAGATCGCCCGCACCGTCGCTGTTGATGCCTTTCATAAGCACTGCATTAATTTTTACCGGGCTGATGCCCGCTCTCTCCGCTGCGTCAATTCCTTCAAGAACTTTTTTCAGAACGTCGGCGCCGGTGAGATGGCGATAGGTGCTGCCGTCAGTGCTGTCAAGACTTATATTCACGCTGTCAAGCCCCGCACTTTTAAGCTCCCGGGCGTATTGAGCAAGATACACGCCGTTTGTTGTCAGGGCGAGTGTTTCAACACCTTCGATTGAGCGTATTCTTCCGGCAATTTCGCAGATATCGCTCCTCACAAGCGGCTCTCCGCCCGTGATTCTGATTTTATTTATCCCGCATTTTGCGAATGCTCGGACCAGTTTTTCAATCGTATCCGGTGACAGTTCGGTCTCTTTTTTGGCGCAGTCACTCTTGCCGCAATACACACAGTTGAGATTGCAGCGCTGAGTTACGGAGACCCGCAGATATGTAATTTCTCTGCCGAAACTATCCTTCATCGTGATAATCGCTCTTCCCGCCCGTCTTTTCGAGCAACTTGATTTCTTCAATCACCATATCTCTGCCCATGGCCTTGCACATATCATATACTGTCAGCGCCGCTATCGACGCGCCTGTTACGGCTTCCATTTCTATGCCGGTTTTATAGGTGCATTTAGCCCTGACAAAGATACCCAGAGACGATTCGCTCTCTTTCTCAAAATCAACGGTAACCTTGTCTATGGGAATATTGTGGCAGAGCGGTATCAGTTCGCTCGTCTTTTTTGCCCCCATAATTCCGGCAATTCTCGCGGCGGCAAGACCGTCGCCTTTTTTGAGGTCGGAGCTGAGAAGAGCTTCAAGCGCTTCAGGATTCATCTTTATTCTCGCGTAAGCGGTCGCCGTGCGTTCGGTTACGGCCTTTTCGCCTATATCGACCATTACCGCTTCGCCGTTTTTATTGATATGAGTCAGCATATCAGCCCTCCGTATATCCGCCCATTTCATTGAGCCGGGATTTGAATTCGTCGGAATAAAGAATCTCGAGGAATGCTTGCACCATAGGATTGTCAAGGTATTCTTTATCAATCAGAAATTCGTATGTTTCATTGCATACCGGAATAAAATCGAGGCCGTACATCTTCGCGGCGGAATAAATTCCGAGCCCCGCGTCTGCGTTGCCCGCGGCAATCAGCGCCGCAACCGCGGTATGAGTGAATTCTTCATTGCTGTAGCCGTTTATCTCATCGGGAGAAATCCCGCTTTTTTCAAGCAGATAATCGCAGAGTATTCTTGTTCCCGCACCGCGCTGGCGGTTGACATAGCGGGCATTTTTGATATCGGCAAATTCCTTTATTCCGAGCGGATTGCCTTTTTTAACCATCAGTCCCTGAACTCTGCCCACACCTCTGACGGCGACAGCACTGCCCGAAGGGATATATTTTTCAATGTATGATTTATTGTATTCGCCTGTCTGCGTATTGAGCAGATGAATTCCGCCCATATGAGCGAGTCCGTCACGAACGGCATAGATTGCACCCATGCTGCCGACATGGGTGGAGCAGATTCTGAATTTCACGCCTTTTTTTGCCAAAAAATCAGCGGCTTCATCAATCAGCGGATCGTGGCTTCCTGTGATGATAAGCGTGTTTTCAATTTCGAAAAGCGGCCTGTTAAGGCGTATTTCAACCTCTTCGCCCGCTTCAATTCCCTCGCAGTCCTGAGGAACAAGGAGAACACCGTCCGCCTTGGTGAAGCTTGTTATGACTCCCGCTCCGCGCGCGAGAGGTGACGCTGAAATCTTTCCGCCGATTCTGCCGAGAGAAACGCGGATATACTCAGTATATTTGAGCGACGAAACAATCTTTTTTGAGAGTACGGCTTTTACCGTTTCACCATTCGAGCGCTCTCTGCCGTAATACATTGAAACAATATCACCGGCTATTTCATCCATAATTACGATTGCCGAAACGGGATAACCGGGAATTCCGATTACCGGCTTGTTCTTCGCCTCGCCGAGAACGGCGGGTTTGCCGGGCTTGATGGCAATTCCGTGAATGAGAACGGTGCCGAGAGAAGAAATGATTTCGCTTGTATAGTCGTCCCTGCCCGCAGATGAGCCTGCGGATATGAGAACAATATCGCATTCCGAAAGAGCTGTTTCGACTGCAGTTCTTATAAGTTCTTTTTTATCGGGAGTTATCGGATAAACCTTTGAATCCGCATTGAAACCCTCAAGCATTCCTTTGAAAACGGTCGAATTGAATTCGATTATATCGCCTTTCCGGGGGCTGCTTGTAGGAGCAACTATTTCATCGCCTGTCGGGATAATTCCGACAAGCGGTCTTTTTATTACTTCGATTTCCGTTATGCCGCCCGCGAGAAGAGCGCCGCAGAGCGACGGAGTGAGCTCGGTGCCCGAAGGGGCAATCATATCGCCCATGCAGATATCCTCGCCTACCTGACGCACATACTGCCAGGGATAAACGGCGGAGATTATCTGCAGTTTGTCTTCTCCGGTCTCAATTAAATCCTCAACCATAATCACGGCATCGCATCTGTCGGGTAAAGGATCGCCGGTATCGACGACGGTGTATTCGCCGGGCTTGAGCGTCACGGGCGTTTTTTCGCTTGCGCCGAAGGTGATGCGCGAATCGACTGCAATTCCGTCCATCGCGCTCGCGTTATAGTGTGGAGAGCAGATATGAGCACATGCTGCATTTCTGATTATCCTGCCGCAGGCATCTCCGACGTTGACGGTTTCGGTTCTGCAGCCGAATCCCGCTTCTTTCAGATGATTGTAAAATATTCTTTTTGCCTCGTCGAGAGGAATGTTGTTGAGATAGTTATGTTTCATAAACCGTATATTTCCATTATAGTTCCTTTATTCAGCCCTTCGGCGTTTCTGGGAATTCTGATGAATCCCTGCGCTTTGGACAGAACGGATATTATACCGGATTTTGTATGCAGCGGAACGATTTCGTTCTTTTCGTTCAGCCTGACACAGAGGAATTCCTCCCTGCCGTGATTTGAGGGGATGTTTTCAGCAAGTATTCCGCTTCCCGCAGGCTTTTCCGGGGGAACGTTCAAAATACTTCTTATATATTCGCCGACTATGAGCCGAAATACAAAATATGCCGCGAGAGGATGTCCCGGAAGACCGAAAACGGGTTTGCCCTTAACCATTCCGAATATTGTAGGCTTGCCGGGCTTCATTGCGATTCCGTGAAAATACGCCTCGCCGAGAGAGTCGATTATATCCACGGTCATATCTCTTGCCCCTGCAGATGAGCCGCCCGAAATGATGACGGCATCGGCTTTATTTACGCAGTCTTTGACAGCGTTTTCGATTTCTTGTCTTTTATCGGATACGGCTCCGTATTCAATCACATCGCATCCGAACGCTTCTGAAGCGGCGGATAAGAGAAATGTATTTACATCTCTTATCTGCCCGGGTCCGGGATTATCGGCAACTATTTCATCGCCTGTAGAAATAACCGCGATAACCGGCTTTTTGAATACATTTACTTCGGTAATTCCGAGTGCTGCAAGCACTCCGATATGCGCCGGCGAGATAACCGTCCCTTTTTCAAGTACGGTTTCGCCTTCGGCGATGTCATCGCCGGTGCGAGTGATGTTTTCGCGGGGAGCAACCGATTTATATACAAGGCAGAGTCCGCCGTCGCTGTCCGTATGCTCAACCATTACCGCGGCATCAGCTCCGCGCGGGAGCATACCGCCTGTTGATATTTTTGCGCACTGACCTCGCTTCAATATAAAATCTGCGCTCTCTCCCATAAGAATTTCGCCGGCTATTTCCAGTTGAGCGGGGATTGAATCGCCCGCGCCGAAAGTGTCGGCGGCGTTTACCGCATAACCGTCAACCGTTGTTCTGTCAAAGGACGGAACATTTTCGGGTGAAACGATTTTTTCTGATATTATTCTGCCGCCGGCTTCGCGGATATTCACTCTTTCGGTTTCCGGTATGAGCCGGGCGGTTTTTTCTTTTATAAGTGAAACGGCATCTTCCCTGATAAGCACGTTAAGCATTATATCTTCCACCCCGCAATAAAACTTTTTGCCCACTGAGTCCCGGGATTTGCGAGTGTTTCTTCGGGAGAGCCGTCGGCCTCGATTTTTCCGCTGTTGAGAATTATGAGTCTGTCCGATGCGTTCAGCGCCAGCAGAGGTGAATGGGTACTCATAATCACGGTGCATCCGCAGCTTTTCTGATAGTCTTTGATTGCTTTTATTACGAGCTCTGCGCCGTTTGTGTCGCAGGCGGAGGTCGGTTCGTCAAGAAGCAGTAAATCGCACTTTCCCGATAATACACGGCAGAGCGACAGCCGCTGGAGTTCACCGCCGGAGAGCGATTTTGCTTTCTTATCCGCAAGATGAGAAAGCTCCAGCTTTTCAAGCAGTTCAAACGCTTTGCTCCGGTCCGCTCCGCTTATAAGTATGTTTCTGATTAAATCTCCGCGGAAAGCGTAAGAATTCTGGGGCATATACAGTATGCTTCCTGGAATGGAAAAACTGCCTTCGCTTGCTTTTACTGTTCCGCCGAGTATTTTAAGAAGCGTAGTTTTGCCGCTTCCGTTCGCACCGGCAAGAGCGAGCGTTTCGCCGTCATTTATGCTTAATGACGGTATATCCAGGACTGTTCTTTCGCCGTAGCGCTTTTTCAGATTATTTATCTCAATCATCTTTGACCTCCTTAACGATAAAAGAGGCAAGCGCGTTCACAATGAAAGCGATAATCAGAAGAATGATGCCCAGAGCGAGCGCAAATGAGAATTTGCCCTTGTTTGTTTCAAGCATTATGGCTGTTGTCATAACCCTTGTTTTCCATTGAATATTACCGCCGACGATGCTGACTGCGCCGACTTCTGCAATCGAGCGTCCGAACGCATTCAGTACGACGGAAAAAAGCGATGAGCGCCCCTCGCCTATACACAGCCGCGCAGTTTTGAAGCCCGAAAAACCGAGCCCGCGTGCAGTTTCTATTACAGGTTTCGAAGCGCTTTCGATAAATGAAGAAGTCAGCCCGATTACGACAGGCGTTATAAGCATTACCTGAGCCACGACCATTACTCTGACGGTAAAGAGCATATTGAGTTTACCCAGAGGACCGTAGTGGGTAAAGAGAGAATACACTATCAGGCCTGCTACCACAGGCGGCAAGCCCATAAGAGTGTGTATCAGCTTTTTTATAAATGATTTTCCGCGGAATGACTTCGAGCCGATAAGCGCGCCGAGAGGCAGGCCTGTAAGGCAGGAAATCAGCGTGCTGAAAAATGACATTCTCAGCGTGACGCCGATTATCTGCAGAAGCTCTCTGTCAGGCGGAAAAAGAAGTTCAAACGCTTGCCTGAAGCTTTCCATCCTGATTATTTAAGCAGAGTGAAAAGAGCTGAGCCGTATTCTTCCTCACCGTATTTTGCGATAAGAGCGCTCGCTTCGTCGCCGAGCATCCAGTCGATGAACGCCTGAGCGCCTTCGGTGTTGAGACCGTCAATCTTTTCGGGATTGACCGCAATGAGTGAATATGTATTCTTCATATCCTCGCCTTCGGCAAGAACTATTTCGAGATCGAGTTCATCCTGCATTGAGAGGAAGGTCGCCTTATCGGTCAGACAGTATGCCTGCTGTTCGCTCGCCATTGTAAGGCAGGCGCCCATACCCTGACCCGCGCTGATATACCAGCTGTCTTCCGCGGCGTCGGGAGCATCGTCGCCCCAGATTTTGAGTTCGGCCTTATGAGTTCCGCTCTCGTCGCCTCTTGAAACGAATTTGCTTTCGGTGTCGTCGATTCTGTCGAACGCCTCTGCCGCATCGGGGCTGCCTTTAACGCCCGCGGGATCATTTTTGGGACCTACGATGACGAAATAATTATACATAAACGGAAGTCTCTCAACGCCGTAGCCGCCGTCAATGAATTCCTCTTCGGAAGCCTTCGCGTGAACGAGAATCACATCAGCGTTGCCGTCGATTGCCTTCTGGATAGCGGCGCCTGTACCTGCGGACTGCACCTCAACCTTATAGCCGGTCTCAGCTTCAAAGGTCGGAAGCAGATAGGGCAGAAGGCCCGAGTCATTGACCGAGGTGGTGGTTGAAAGGCGGATAACGGGATTTTCGGGAGCCGGAGCTTCCGGTGCTGTTGAAGAGGTTGACGATGCGGGTGCGGTTGATTCGGGAGCAACCTCCGGCTTTGCGCCGCAAGCGGCAAGACCGGCAACGAGAACAAGTGCCAGAACGAGTGCAATTATTTTTTTCATGATATTTTCTCCTTTTCAAACACGGAAGGCAGCGCCGTTTCCCGCGATACCCTTAAGCCGTTAAAGATTCCGGCTTCGGCTGACAGAGCATATGTTTCCACTTAGCCCGGAAAGCTCGGATCATATCATTTGTTATATCATATCATAATATTTAACATAAATAAAGTATTTTTATTGAATTGTAACAAAATATATGATATATATAGTATGGGTGATAAAAATGATTTTCGGTATTATAACTGTCAGCGACAGATGCTTTAGGGGAGAGTGCGAGGACAAAAGCGGTCCGGTCATTGCCGAATGCCTGAAAGAACTCTCGGAGAAGAATGAATATCTGCTTGTTCCCGATGAAAAAACACTTATTATGGGCGTGATTACAGAACTTGCCGATAACCGCAAAGCCGATGTGATTTTTACAACGGGCGGAACCGGATTTGCGCCGAGAGACATAACTCCCGAGGCTACAAAAGAGGTTATCGAAAAGGAAGTGCCCGGCATATCCGAAGCAATCAGGGCGAAGAGCCTTGAAATAACCGACAGAGCAATGCTTTCAAGGGCAATCAGCGGCATAAGAGGGAAAACTCTTATCATCAATCTTCCCGGCAGCCCGAAGGCAGTCAGGGAGAGCATCGGAGTTGTGTTGCCGATACTTGAGCACGCCGTTGAAACAATCAGCGGAAACACGCAGTCCTGCGGAGGGAAATACGGGAAATGAGTATAAAATCCGAAATTCAGGGCTTTGATATATCGGGAAAAAGCGCGGTTATAATCGGCTGCGGAGGACTTGGCACAAACGTCTCGGTTCACCTTGCCGGCGCAGGTGTCGGCAGATTGCTGATTATAGATTATGACACTGTCGAGGAGCGAAATCTCAACAGGCAGTTTTTCTATACTCCCGCCGATATGGGCGAAGAAAAAGCACGCCTGCTTGCCGGAAGACTCGGCGCATACGCTCCCGAAGTCGAGATTAAATATCAGGCCGGAAAATTTGACAATACCATACCGGGAGACTACGATATCTTAATTGTTGCCGTTGACAACATCGCAACCCGCAGGCAGGCAAATGAATTCTGCAAAAACGCGGGAATCCCTTGCATCAACGGCAGCATCAACGGCTTTTTCGGCACTGCATATCTTTATATTCCCGGCAAAACACCCGATCTGGAGGCGGCGGGTTGCCTCAATGAAACGGGAAATAAAAACCGCTCTCCGAGCACTACTGCCGCGATTATCGGAGCTCTCGAAGCCCAGCTTGCGGTCGATTACTTTCTCGGAAATGTTCAAAACGCCGGAAAGCTTTATATATATGACAACAATGAAATTCATACGCTGAAAATCAGAGGTGATTCAATTGACTGAATACTGCGGTTATATGGGAAAAGTCCTCTTTGTTGACCTTACAAAGCAGACTTTCGGCGAGTTTCCCTGGAGCGATAAGGACAGGGAGCGCACCCTCGGCGGTAAAATCATGGCGGCCGATATTCTTCTTCATCATATTACGCCGGAAATGAAGGCTTTTGATGAGGATAACTGGCTTGTTGTTACCACCGGTCCTCTCACCGGATGCGGATGCCCGAATACATCGAGATTCAATATTTCCACGATTTCTCCGCTGACGAACATCGTCACCTCATCAAACTGCGGGGGCGATTTCGGACTCTCACTAAAGAGGGCGGGCTATGATGCGGTTATTTTTACCGGCAGAAGCGAAAAACCCTTAACGGTTCACATTTCGCGTGATAATGTTGAATTTGAAAGCGCGGAGGAAATCTGGGGACTTACCACCGGCGAAGCGCAGGAGAAGCTGAGTGATTACCCCGGCAGACTGGTTATAGGTCCTGCGGGCGAGAATAAAGTGCTCTATGCCTGTGTTTTCAGCAATGAAAGAACCGCCGGCAGAGGCGGTGTCGGAGCAGTATTCGGCGATAAGAAGCTCAAGGCAGTAACCGCAAAAGGCACAATGCTTCCCGGGATTGCAAAAGAGGATAAGCTTCGCGAATTCAACGTCAAATGGACCAAACTTCTCAAAACGCATCCGCTTACGGGCAGACAGCTTCCGAAGCTGGGCAGTGCCGGGCTCATCGCTCCGATGCAGGCGCACTCCATACTGGCCACCAAGAATTTCTCAGCCGGCAGATTTGACGGCTTTGAGAAGGTTTCTGGCGAGGAACTCGCGGAGAATCACCTTGTTTCAAACGGAGCCTGTACGGGTTGTGTCATAAGATGCGCGAGAAAAGTTGTCGTCAACGGTAAGGTTGTAAAAGGTCCCGAGCTTGAAACACTCGGCCTTTTCGGACCGAATATCCTCAATGACGATATTGAGAAAATACTGAAATGGAATTTTGAACTCGATGAGCTCGGTATGGATGCAATCTCCTGCGCGGGTTCAATCGCGTTCGCAATGGAACTCGCCGAAAAAGGCATTCACGATTTCGGAGTCCATTTCGGCGAAACCGATAATATTTCACAGATGTTTGAAGACATTGCCTACCGCAGAGGCGAGGGCAATGATATAGCGGACGGTTCAAAGCGCATGAGCGATAAATACGGCGGAAAGGAATTCGCCATAAACGCCAAGGGTATGGAGCTTGCAGCCTATGAGCCGCGACACGCCGTCGGTCAGGGACTCGGATATGCGACCGCCAACAGAGGCGGGTGCCACCTCAACGCCGGCTATATGGTCGTTGTAGAAGGTCTCGGCCTCGATGTCAATTCCCTTACGCCTCACGGTAAGGCGGCCATCGGTATCATGTTTCAGAATCTGATGGAGTCAATCTCGGGCGCGGGCAGCTGCCTGTTTACAAGCTACGCGGTTCTTCCGGGCTTCCTCATCGCAAAGCCGAACCTGTTTTTGACTAAAATAATTCTTGCCGCTTTTCCGTATGTAGGTCCTGTTGTAAATCTTCTGAGCCATTTCACCAAGGTTCCGCAGATAAATATTCCTCTGCTCCCTCACGCTATAGCTGTTAAACTCGCGACGGGTATGAAATCAAATATGGCTAAGTTTCTCACCTGGGGCGCTTACGGCTGGAATGCCGAGCGTATGTCAAATGTAATCCTCGGCCAGAAGGCGGGAGCTGATAAATTACCAAAGCGCCTTACCGATGAGCTTCAGGATCCGAACAATCCCAAGACGAAGGTCCCGCTCGAGCAGATGAAGAAGGTATTCTACCGCGCCAGAGGCTGGAAGGACGGAATTCCCACCTGGCACCGTCTTAAAACTCTCGGGATCAGAATAGAAAAATCGGTTTACGATAAGGCGGTCGCCGCCGCATACAAGAAAGACGGGGAGGCGTGATTATGGCAAAAGTAAATGTAAAACTGTTCGGAGTTTACAGAGTAGATACTCATATTTCCGATATTGAAATCGATGCCGAAAAGCTCTCCGATCTGCTGGAAGAACTCAACAGAATTGCGGTCGGCGAGCATAAGAGCAGCATCTCATTCACCGACGCGTCCGTTTTCATAAACGGCGAACACTGCACCAAGAAAAAGAAGAAACTCAATGACGGAGACGAAGTCTGGCTTCTCTCACCTGCATCGGGAGGTTGATTATGGCTTTCAGAATTGATGAAACTGTCTGCGTAGGCTGCGGAGGATGTGCCTTCACCTGCCTTTTCGGAGCAATCAGCGCGGCGAATGAAGACGCCTCGCTCTATGCGATTGACGAAACAAAATGCGTGAAATGCTCCCAGTGTTCACACGTCTGCCCGGTCAGCGCGATAAGCGCGCCCGAAGGATACAGACCGATAAAGAAGGTTACGATAATTGCCGAAAAATGCAAGGGCTGTTCTCTGTGCAGCAGAGTCTGCAAAGCCGGCGCTCCGGCAGGCAAGATAAAGGAGCCTTTTGAAATCGACCGGGAAAAATGCTTCAGATGCGGCGTCTGCGCCTCAAAATGTAAATTCGACGCAATAGAAGTTGAATACGAATAGTTCAGTATAAATCATTACCACCCCGCAGGCAGACTCTGCGGGGTGAAAAATTTGCCGGGAATCAATTGCAGTTTTTACTGAAATGATTTTGAGTGCATTATCCGTTCGCTTGTCAATCAAAGTGCGCAGTATTTGGCCTCAGTGTATTGACCTTCGCGGTATATCTGATATAATGATTGTATCGAAAAAAACGGGACGGAGGTGAGCGCTGTGAAAAAAGCCAAGGACCCCGCCAAGATTGAGAAAGAGATAGCAAAAAGACAGAAACAGCTTGATAAAAGAGAAGGTAAAAGCTACTATTTTTATCTGTTCTTCATAATCGGTATAGTTTACATCACCGATGAAGTTGCTTCCGCGATAGCGTCTTTCATGCAACAGGATATCGCTAAAGACATTGCTTCCCTGGAAACCCTCAATAAAATAACGCTTCTGTCATTTCCGCTTATGGCGCTGGGAGTAATCTACAAGCCGCTTGCTGACAGATTCGGCAGAAAACCTTTCCTTATCCTCAACACCTTCGGTATGTGTATGGGTCTTATGATTGTTTATCTGACTCATAATCTTGCCGGATATATCGCGGGTACCGTTCTCACCCAGTTCTTCATCACACACGATATGCAGGTTGTTTACATTATGGAATCGGCTCCGGACAAACACAGAGCTAAGATTTACTCGTCTATAAAATGTGTGGCCATGCTGGGCGTTACACTTATCCCACTGCTGAGAAAGACAATGATGCACAGCACATCCGAGTGGAGAAATGTATTCCTTGTTCCTGCTCTTCTGGGAATCGCCGTCAGCGCGGCAGCTGTCTTCCTCGCAAAGGAAACAGACGCGTTCAACATCGCCAGAATAAATGAACTTAAGGGAATCGCCGAGAAAGAAGAGGGCAATTCAAGCGGAGGAGGAATTATCAACGCTCTGAAATTCGGATTCAGACATAAGCAGACAAAATGGCTGTTTCTCGCCCTCGTATTCTGCGAGACCGGATTCATTTTTACTCTCGACTATCAGTCCATAATGACATTCGGCTTTGTGAAAAACGCAATGGCTCAGGGACTCTTTACGGATTTTGAAAAGGCAAGTGAGAGCATTCTCATGAATGAAATCACTACCGCTCTCTTCTTCTATCCCATAGGCTGTGCCATCAGTCAGCTCATCCCCGGATTCGTTTCCGACAAAAAAGGAAGAAGATATTCGGCAATAGCCATGTCCGCTTCGGCTGTTGTTCTCTTCCTGGGTTTCTGGCTGGGCGCGGAAAAGGGACTTCCTCCGCAGATAGTCGGCTTCCTCTGCGGCGGCAGCGTGGGAACATTCTGGGCCAACATAGACACTATTTCGCTTATGGCCGGCGAATCCACTCCGACAGAACTCCGTTCGTCCATGCTTTCCGCAATATATCTTCCCTTGGGTCTGGGAATCGGATTCTCCTTCGGCATGTCGTTCCTGTTCATGCAGCTTTTCAGCGAACAGGCAATCGGCATTATTTCTCTGTGCCTTACCGTACCCGGACTTCTTGCTGACTTCTTCATACTGTCATTGAGAGTTAAGGAAACCGCCGGAGTCGATCTTAAGGAAATCGACGGTTCCGAATTTGACTGACGGCTCGATTTGTT
>CAMVEX010000029.1 GCA_947166625.1 uncultured Clostridia bacterium | reverse complement strand
GCTGAAAAGGTTAAAAACGAATGTGTGGAATGGATAAAAGAATTCTTTGAGGAAAACGGTAATGGATGCAATGCCGTAGTTGGTATCTCGGGCGGGAAAGACAGCTCGATAGTGGCCGCTCTGTGCGTTGAGGCGCTCGGCAGAGACAGAGTGATCGGCGTATTGATGCCTTGCGGCGAGCAGCATGATATAGATATGGCTGAGCTGCTCGTAAACCACCTCGGCATACGCCATTATACAGTAAATATCAAAGACGCGGTCGATGGGCTGACGAAGAATATTCCCTTTGAATTGCAGGAGCAGAGCCGGATCAATCTGCCGCCGAGGATCCGCATGGCGACACTGTACGCCGTTTCGCAGAGCAATAACGGCAGGGTGGCAAACACCTGCAATCTCTCGGAGGACTGGGTGGGATATTCCACAAGATACGGCGATTCGGTCGGAGATTTCAGCCCATGCTCAAATATAACGGTGCAGGAGATGAAACAAATCGGAAGGCTTCTCGGTCTGCCGGGCGAGCTGGTAGATAAGGTGCCCATAGACGGTCTCAGCGGAAAAACCGACGAGGACAATCTCGGATTCACCTACGCAGAGCTTGACAGATATATAAGAGAAGGCATTATAGACGATGAAGAAAAGAAGACGAAAATCGACCGGCTTCATAAGGCGAATCTCTTTAAGCTGCAGCTTATGCCCTCATTCAAGCCGGAAATCTGAATAAAAAAAGAAAAGGTGACCGTTTGGTCACCTTTATATTTTTGCGTTATCTTGAAAATGAGAATAATTTCACGAGCATGAGATAAAACTCAAATAACTTCATAAAGAATGAATTCTGCCTCTCCCACTTCGCTCTGTCAACCATCTCGGGGTTTGAGGTGCGTTCTTTGGGCTCGGAGGTCGTTTTTCTCTCAACATCCCAGGTACGGAAAAGTCCGTTTTCGGAATACTTCACGAAATGCAGGCTGTCATCGCAGATTTGCAGAGCGCCGAGAGTAAGAGCGCTTGTGGAAGTGTCGCTGTCTGAATTATTTGTGTAGCCGATGTAGCCGCAGTTGAGGTAGGTGAAATTGAGAGTTTCCTGAGTGAAGCCGTCTTCTCCCCTCTTTTGAAGCGAGGGAACCTTGATGGTATCGCCGCATTTAAGGAAATTGACTGCGCCGCCGATATAATCATCGTAAGTGCCCGAATGCTGGTGGCCGAAAAGGAATACGATATCGAGAGTTTCGCCGGCTTTATTAAGAGGCTCAAAAATATAAGCGGCATATCTGTTATCACCGTAGCTGTTGCGCGAGGTGTGGTGAAGGGGCAGATGAGTCATGGCGATAAAGGGTCTGTGATCCTGATTTGCAATAAGGGAATCGAGGCATTTTTTGAGATCGGCACCGATATTTTTGATTTTATCCTCTGCGCCTGCTCTGTCGCCCTGCTTCCAGGGGAAATCATCCTCATTGATGACATATAGATTATAAGCGCCCATATCGTAATAGCCGGTTTTGGTAAACGCGGATATCATATTATCGTGGTTACCCTGTATGCAGACAACCGAATCGGCGTCGGCTTCGGGATAAACTTCGGTAAGGTGCATTCTTATCTGGGAAATTCCCGGGATCGCATTATCAAAAAGAAGCTTTGTGTAGTCTCCGCCGACGAGCATTGAATCGGGAGTCGGCATTCCGTCATTCTTCATATCGGCAAGAATCCTGCCGAAGCGGTCATAGGCTTTGGTGCCGGTATCCTGAAAATCGGACGCGGTGAGGACCGTTGCCTGAGCGTCGGTCAAAAAAGTCTGAGCCGAAGCGCCGAAGGATGAAAACGCCGCAGAAACAGCGATAATCAGCGCAAGGAACAGAGAAACCGAAATTTTTGAAATTTGTTTCATATTCTAACCTCCTGCCTGCCCGTAAAATCCGACGGGCAATAATACATCTTATTAAACAATTATATAGATGAATTTGCAAAAGTCAAGAATCTGAATTATTGTGCAAAAGAAAAAGCGGATGACCGAAGTCATCCGCGAAATTTACTTTCAGCAGCAATTACTGCTCAACGGCATAAACGCTGACCTTTTTGCGTGATTTGCCGTAGCGCTCAAATTTAACGGTACCGTCGATAAGAGCGAAGAGAGTATCATCGGAGCCGATGCCGACATTGTTGCCGGGATGGATTTTGGTGCCTCTCTGTCTGACGAGGATGTTGCCTGCGAGAACAAACTGACCGTCAGCTCTCTTTGCGCCGAGTCTCTTGGATTCGGAATCACGGCCGTTACGGGTCGAACCCATACCTTTTTTATGAGCGAAAAGCTGAAGATTTAACTTAAGCATTCTGTTTTCCTCCGTAAATAATCTTGATGTTTTGTGGATACTGCTCTGAAATCTGAGTGAGATGAAGCTTTAAGCCTTCAAGCAGGCTTATCGAGGAATCCGAGGGAGCCTCGACCTCAAAATACAGGTAGCCGTCACTCTCACGCACACGGGCTTTATCTTTGATGATCTCGGTAACGGTATTCGCAGCCATAAGAGCCGCAGATGAAACCGCCGAGCAGACTATATCGCTCCCTTCGAGAGCAAAGCCCGAATGACCGCTGATCTCAAAGCCGGTCAACTGATTTTCATCAGTCAGAAATCTGACCTGAGTCATTGCTTTTATGCGTTGATTGCGGAGATCTCAACCTTGGTGTAAGGCTGTCTGTGACCGAGCTTACGCTTTTCATTCTTTTTGGGTTTATAGGTCATAACCGTGATCTTTTTGCCCTTGCCGTTTTTAACGACTTTTGCGGCAACGGATGCGCCCGATACATAGGGCGCGCCGACTTTGATACCGTCATCGGTACCGATAGCGATAACCTTATCGAAGGTATAATCGCTGTCTGCTTCTGCGCCAAGCTTCTCGACGAAAATGACATCGCCGGCTTCTACTTTATACTGCTTGCCGCCGGTTTCGATAATTGCGTACATCAGAATTACCATTCCTTATTTAAGACTCGCTATCAACGGGCTCAATAAATGATTTCGGGTATAACTCACCCGCCCCTGATAAGCGGCGTAGATGATTTTACCATAAAGGTCAATCATTGTCAAGAATTTTTTTGCTCCTTTGCGGCGGTGATGGTGTTCCTCATAAGCATAGTGATAGTCATGGGGCCTACGCCGCCGGGAACCGGTGTGATATAAGAGGTTTTGGGCATAACGGAATCATAATCCACATCGCCGCAGAGCTTGCCGTTTTCGTCTCTGTCCATACCGACATCAATTACAACCGCACCATCTTTGACCATATCCGCCGTAACGAATTTGGGCTTGCCGACGCAGGCTACAAGAATATCGGCGCTGCTTGCCACCTGAGCGAGATTCGCGGTTTTGCGGTGGCAGAGCGTGACGGTGGCGTTCGCGGCGGTCATCAGCATTGCCATGGGCTTGCCGACAATATTGCTTCTGCCGATTATCACGCAGGTTTTACCCTCGGGATCAATGCCTTCATATTCGAGCATTTTCATAATTCCGTTTGGCGTGCAGGGAAGCATTTTGCCGTTACCTATCGAGAGCCTGCCCACATTTTCAGGATGGAAACAATCCACATCCTTGGCAGGTGAAATTCTTTCGAGAACGGCATCGGAATCTATCTGAGCCGGCACGGGAAGCTGGCAGAGGATCCCGCTGACCTCATCATCCGAATTGAGTTTATCTATCAGAGCGAGGAGCTCTTCGGTGGAAGTTTCTTCGGGAAGAGCGTATTCGCGGGAGATGATGCCGGTCTTGGCGCACGCGGCTTTTTTATTATTCACATAAACCCTTGACGCCGGGTCATTGCCGACTATTATAACGGCGAGGCAGGGAAAAATTCCCCTGTCATTGAGCTCGCCGACCTCTTTTTTCATTATATCGAGATTATAATCGCGGATCTTTTTGCCGTCTATAATATTTGCCATTGAAATCGCCTCAGTCTTCTTTTTCAGTATCTGTTTGCGTATCTGTTTCGCCCGGATCCTCTTCGCCCGGAATATTCTCAATACTCGGAGCGGCGAAAATCTTGGCTTTTTTAGGCTTTAACAGGGCGTATTCCTCTTTGGAAACACGCTGTTTGCCGATAATAAAATAGTCGATACCTTCGATCTCGCGGGGATTTTTGGTGTATTTAACGGTGAAATACACGAGAAGCACAAGGCATACAAGCGCGATCGCCGCCGAAAGGACCTGAGAAATCCTCAGATCGGTATCGCCTATATAGAGGCTGTCGGTCCTGAGCCCTTCGACCACGGCGCGCTCGGCGCCGTACCATACGCCGTACCAGAGGATCATCTGACCGCTGAATTTGCGGGCTTTCCTGCAAACTATATAGAGCACAAGCACGCCGAGAAGGCACCAAATCGATTCATAGAGGAAGGTGGGATGAACGGGTTTATCCCAATCAACGCTTATACCTTTGGCGGTGATTTCGGAATAATTCTCAAAAAGGTATCTGACGGTCTTGGCGCTTTTCATTCCCCAGGGGAGATCGGTATTTGTGCCGAAGGCCTCCTGATTGACGAAATTGCCCCATCTGCCTATGCCCTGACCGACAAGGAAAGAAATGCCGCAGCAATCAAGCAGGTTTAGGAAATTTATCTTTTCGACCTTAGTGACAATAAACGCGGCGATAACTCCGGCGATAAGGCCGCCGTAAATCGCGAGACCGCCCTCCCACACCTTCGGGATTTCGGACAGGTGGGCGGAATAATAATCCCACCGCGAAAATACATAATAAAGCCGCGCGCCGACTATACCGGCAAGAGTGCCGTAAATGAGCACATCGACCATCTTATTGAGGTCGATCTTCCAGGTGTAGGCGATCCTTCCTCCGAGCAGGGCAGCCAGAAGGAAGCCGAAGGCTATGATCACACCGTACCAGTGAATGACTATATCCTTGCCGAAAAGAGAAAACTCGGCGAGCACGCTTGCGACGGGGATCCCCTTTTCGAGAGCAGTAAAATAAACAACTGTGTAATCGGACATAATGTCTCCTTATTCGACCGGAAGAATAACAGATAGAGCGCTGCCGGTCTCAGTTAACTTTGCAAGACGCTCATTCGCCTTTTTAACATTGAGCTTTCTGATGGCGTCAAGCTCCGCGAAGGGCTTGTAGCCGTTGAAATAAAGGCTTATCTGACCGTTTGCTATATCGTCTATATCATTATATGACATCACGCTTCTGCCGTAGAGCTTACGTT
The DNA here is from genome assembly GCA_947166625.1 of uncultured Clostridia bacterium. Taxonomy (GTDB): domain Bacteria; phylum Bacillota; class Clostridia; order Oscillospirales; family Acutalibacteraceae; genus CAG-177. The sequence continues at coordinate 17,777 of CAMVEX010000029.1, read as the reverse complement.
TCGCTCTCTCAAAAGCCGCTTCGTCAATGCCGTTTTTCTTCGCTTTTTTGATCTCATCCTTGATAAGCTTTGAAACCTTTTCGGGTTCGTCGCTCGCGCCGCCTATCATAACGGTGCTGTAGCCGAAGCCGTTGAAAATCTGACCGCCGAAATCCATCTCAATGAGACCGTCATCAAGAAGTTTTTTGAAAAACGGCGAAGATTTGCCGAAAAGCGCTTCAAGCATCGCGGTGGATGCGAGCTCGGCTTCCATGGAAATTTCGGGCTCCTTAAGATCTTCTTTGAAGCCGAGGAGGAACTGCTTCTTGCCTATCGCGAGCTTTTGCTCGATATATTTGGAAACAGCCTTTGCCGGCTCGGGAACAAACTTGCGGGGAGGCACGGTCTTCTTTTTGCGGATAATCGATTTGCCGACCTGATCGAATATCTTATCAACATCCACATTGCCGGCGATACTGAGTATCATATTTGAAGGATTGTAATAAGTATCATAAATCTCATAGAGAAGCTTATCGTCGATCTGAGCGATGGATTCCTGGGTGCCCGCGATATCAATGCGAACGGGATGCTCTTTGTATAAGCATTTGAGCAGATTAAACATTACGACCCACTCGGCAAGATCCTGATACATCCTGATCTCCTGCCCGATTATCCCCTGCTCCTTACGCACGGTCTCGGCAGTGAAATAGGGCTTCTGAACGAAATCAAGCAGATAGCCGAGAGAGGTCTCTATATTTTCGCTGCCCTTGAAAAGATAGGCGGTCTGCTCAAAGCTTGTGTAGGCATTTGCCTGGGCGCCCGTCTTTGCAAAAAGCTCAAAAGCGTCAAGCTCCTCGCTCTCAAACAGCTTATGCTCAAGGAAATGCGCGGTGCCCTCGGGGATTTTGACATATTTGCCGTTTTCTTTGCCGAGATAATTATCTATCGAGCCGTATTTAACGGCAAAGAGGGCGTAGGCTGAATCATAGCCCGCCTTGGGAGCGACTCTGATCTCAAGCCCGGATGAATGTTTGCCGCAAAAGACGCTCTCGCCGAGCTTTTCGTCTCTGTATTCTTTAATCTTCATCGGCTTCCTCCTCGCTCTCGGTCGCTTCGAGCATATACATCTTATCTATTGAAAGCAGCTTTGCCACGCGGCAGATATCCTCACGGGTGACCTCATCGTAGCCGTCGGCGGTCTCTTCGGGAGTTTTGATCTCATCCTCGATAATGAACGATTTATACCATCCGCAGACAGCCTCGGGGGTGGAAAGAGTGAGCCCCTCTCTGAGAGAGCGCTTTGAAGCGGCGATGACCTCATCATCGAATCTGCCGTTTCTCACATCGTCAAGCTGGTTGATTATGGCGGTGGAAACCTGCTTCTCTTTATCGGTATCAATTCCGCTCTGGACAAACATAATGCCTTTTGAAGAAACGAAGCTCGCGCTGCAATAGTAAGCAAGGCTCATTTTTTCGCGGACGTTGGCAAAGAGCTTGGAATAGGTGCCTCCGCCGAAAATATCTATCATCACGCGAAGGGCCGAATAATTATCATAGCGGTTTTCGCTGCCGGTGCGGAAACCGAAAACGAGCTTGCCCTGCTTCATCGGGAACTGCTCCACTCCCCTGCGGAAATGCAGACCCTTCTTATAGAATATGGTATGTATCTCGCAGGGCTCTCTGTCAACGGTCTTGAAATACTTTGAAAACAGCTTAGTGATCTTGGTAATATCGGAGCCGCCGACGGTAGTTATCTGGAACACAGCTGTCTTGAGGAGATTTTTCCACGCGGCATAGACATCCGCGAGCTTTACGGATTCTACCTCTTCTACGGTGCCGTATTCGCTCCTGCCGAAAGGCTCGTTTGCGCACATAAGCTCGGTACATTTTTTAAGAGCATAATATCTCTTATTATCCATCTCGGCTATGATGTTGTTAATGAGAAGCCTCTTTTCGACCGCAAGAGCCTCTTTGCCGAAGCTCGTTCCTTTGACATTGGGGGCGAAAAGCATTCCGCAGAGCAGAGAAGCGCATTCATCCGAAATACTGCCGGAATCAAGCGAAAATCTGTCGTCAAGGCTCGTTATGCTCAGAGAGAGCACCTGGGCATCGCCGATCTTTCTGATACTGCATCCGAGCGACGCGCCGTAAAGCTCATCCAGCCTTGCGTTAAGCGAGGTGAAATCGGGATAAGCTTTGCAGGAACGCGCAAGAAGCGAAATAAGAAGGGCGTTTGCCGCGGCATTCTCATCAAGCGGGACCGCCATTGAAACATCAATTATATTCGTCTTATATTTATCTGTTTTGACGCTGACTACCCTGACGCCGGGTGCAGCCGATTTGGTCTTAAACATCAATACACATCCTCAATCTGAATATTAGGACAGGGAAATTATGTTAACGGGCAAATCAAACGTCACATTCAACTAACTGCTCGTATGTTTCTCTCTTGATAACCTCTCTCGCCTTGCCGTTTTTAACAAAAACGACCGGGAGACGGGGAATTCTGTTATAGTTTGAAGCCATTGAATAGTTATAAGCGCCTGTGGAAAGGACGGCGAGAATATCGCCCGGCTCAACAGGCTGAAGGCGGGTCCACTCTTGGATAAGATCGCCGCTCTCACAGCATTTGCCGGCAACGGTAACGGTCCAGTCTCTCTTTTCGCTCGCCTTGTTGGCGCAAACCACTTCATAGGTGGATTGATAGAGGGCGTATCTCGGATTGTCGCCCATACCGCCGTCAACGGATATATAAGTTCTGACATCGGGGATATCTTTGACGCAGCCGACTGTGTAGAGGGTAAGGCCCGCGGCGCCGACTATCGAACGGCCGGGCTCAATGAGGATAAAGGGAGTTTTAAGCCCGAGATCGGCGGCATAGGAATTGACGGCGGTGCTTACCTTGCGCATATAATCGCTGTAGGCTCTGGGTCTGTCACTCTTGAGATATTTGATGCCGAAGCCGCCGCCGAGATTGAGCTCTTCAAGCTCGATACCGGTTTCATCCTTGACCTGCTTGAATAGATCGAGCATTACCTGAGCGGCAAGCTCAAACGGGTCGAGATCGAAAATCTGGGATCCAATATGGCAATGAAGCCCGCGAAGCTTGACATTGCTCATCCCGAGCGCTTCTTTGATGCTGTCGAGAGCTTCGCCGGTCTCAAGGGCAAAGCCGAATTTGGAATCTATCTGACCGGTCTTGACGAATGAATGGGTGTGAGCGTCAATGCCGGGCTTAATCCTGAGCATAATGCCGACGGTAACTCCCTTCTCAGCCGCTATGCTGTTGAGATTATGGAGCTCGGTGAGGTTATCGACGATGATCCTGCCGACATTGTTTTCAACCGCCATTCTGAGCTCGTCTTCGGTCTTATTGTTGCCGTGGAATACGATATCTTCTGCGGGGAAACCGACAGAGAGCGCGGTATAGAGTTCGCCGCCGGAGACGACGTCGAATCCGCATTTTTCATCGGCGACTATGCGAGCCATCTCTTTGCAGCAAAAGGCCTTTGAAGCATAAACCACAAGACCGTTTCCGCCGTATTCATCATCAATGGACTTTTTGAATTCTCTGAGATTTTTTCTGATCTCGTTTTCATCATAGGCATAGAGGGGCGAGCCGAACTGCTTGACAAGCTCTACCGTATCATAACTGCCTATTGTGAGATGGCCGCGTTCGTTAACTGAGATACAGTCTGAAACATACATATTTTTTACACCTCTTTTGAGTTGATTATAACTGATTTTAATTCTTCGGCGCCGATGCCGGTCACAACGGAAAACTCTATCACGGGGACTCCTTCAAAGCCTTCAAGCTCGGTTTTGAGCTGAGCGCGCCTCATCTCCGTTTCGCTCTTATTGAGCTTATCGGCTTTGGTGAGGACTATCGCAAAAGGTATCCCCGAATCCCTCAGAAAGCTGAGCATTGTAATATCATCCTGAGTGGGCGCGTGGCGCATATCGAGAAGCTGGATAACGAGAGCTATGTTTCTGCCCGAGCGGAAGTAGCCTTCCATAAGCTCTCCCCAGCGGTCTTTTTCAGCGCGGTTTCGCTTGGCATATCCGTAACCGGGAAGATCGGCGAAATAAACTCCGTCTCCTTTGAAGAAATTTATCGTGACCGTCTTGCCCGGAGTGGAGCTGACTCTCGCGAGATTTTTGCGGTTAAAAAGCTTATTTATGAGCGAGGATTTGCCGACATTGGATTTGCCCGAAAAAACTATTTCGGGAAGAGAACTGCCGGGAAGCTGGGAGGAGGTGCCGTATGAGGCAACATATTCGATACGGTCAAATCTCATACGCTTCACCTGCCCGTAAATCCGATGACCGCTTCATCCCACACCTGGTCAATGGTCTTGACCGGCTTGAAGGTGAGTTTTTCTTTGACCTTTGAATCGACATCATCAAGGTCGGAAACATTCTCATAGGGAATGATGACGGTTTTGATGCCGGCTCTGTAAGCCGCCATTGATTTCTCTTTGAGCCCTCCTATGGGAAGCACTCTGCCTCGAAGTGTGATCTCGCCGGTCATGGCGATATCGCTTCTGACCTTTTTACCCGTTAGCGCAGAAACGAGCGAGGTAGCTATAGTGACACCCGCCGATGGGCCGTCTTTGGGGGTGGCGCCGTCCGGCACGTGGATATGAATATCGTTCGTCTTATAGAAATCCTTATTGATATTCAGCTCGTCCGCTCTTGAACGGATGAAGCTGACGGCTGTTTTGGCGCTCTCGCGCATCACTTCGCCCAGCGAGCCCGTGAGCTCAAGCTTGCCGCTGCCGTCAAGAACGGCGGATTCGATCTCGAGCATTTCGCCGCCGACGCTTGTCCACGCAAGGCCGTTGACTATACCGATCTCGTCGCCGTGTTTATAATCGCCGTCTTTAAATTCGCGTGAGCCGAGATATTCCTCAAGATCATCGGGTCTGACGGAGATTTTTGCCGCTTCGCCCTCAACTATCTTAGCGGTGGCCTTGCGGCATATCGTCGCAATCTTTTGCTCAAGCAAACGCACGCCGGCTTCTTTGGTATATCCCTCGATTATCAGCTTGAGAGCCTTATCGGTGATCCTCAGCATTGAGGGGGTGATGCCGTGGCGTTTGAGCTGCTTTGGAATAAGATGTTTCTTTGCGATATTGAATTTCTCTTCAAAAGTGTAGCTGTCGAGCTCGATGATCTCCATTCTGTCCTGAAGCGGCTCGGGGATATTTGAGCGGACATTCGCCGTGGTGATGAAGAGAACTCTGCTTAAATCATAGGGAAGATCTATATAATGATCGGTAAACTCAAAATTCTGCTCCGGATCGAGCACCTCGAGCAGAGCGGAGGTGGGATCGCCCTTATAATCTGAGGAGAGTTTATCTATCTCATCGAGAAGTATGACGGGATTGCTCGTTTTTGCCTTGCGGAGGGCGTCGATGATCCTGCCCGGCATAGAGCCGATATAGGTGCGCCTGTGGCCTCTGATCTCTGCCTCATCTCTAACACCGCCCAGAGCGATCCTGACATATTCCCTGCCCGTCGCTTTGGCAACGGATTTGGCGACAGATGTTTTACCGACTCCCGGAGGACCGGAGAGGCAGATTATCTGACCTCTGATATCGGGAGCGACGGATGAAACGGCGAGATATTCAATGATCCTCTGCTTTACCTTTTCGAGCCCGTAATGATCTCTCTCAAGGATCCTTTTTGATTTATCAATATCTTTTATTTCGTCCGAATAAATCCCCCACGGAAGCTCAAGGCAGGTTTCGATATAGGTCCTTGACACCATTGCATCCGGGGATGAAGAAGACATTTTTTCGAGGCGGGAGCATTCCTTGAGAAGCTTTTCTTTGATCTCATCGGAAGCCTTCATCGAATTTATTTTTTCGCGGTAGCCCGGCACATCGTCTTCGCCGGAATCTCCGTTTAACTCTTCATTTATGGTCTTTATCTGCTCCTGAAGATAATACTCACGCTGGTTTTTATCCATCTTTTCCTGAACTCTCTCGGAAATTTCGGATTCGAGGGTGAGCAGATAGGTCTCTCTCGCGAGAAGCACATTGATCTCAAGGAGCCTGTCAAGAGGATCGAGGTTTTCGAGCATTCGCTGACGATCCTCATACTCTATCATGATGTTGCCTGCGATAAAATCGGCGAGCTGACCGGGATTTTTGAGATCCATCACGGTCGAATAAATATCATCGGGCATCCTCGGAGATACCTCGGCATAAGCCGCGAATTCATCCTTCGCCTCTCTTACAAGCGCGGTGGCGTAAGAGGTATCTCTGCCTTTGAGGCGTATCTCTTCGATGGGCGAAACCTCTGCGGTGAGATATTCGCCGCTGTCGTCAAAGCTGAGCATTTTTGCCCTGGTGATCCCTCTGACGGAGACGTGAACGAGCATATTTTTGCCCGGCACTCTGAGCACCTGCTCAACCGAAGCTATCACGCCGACGTCATACAGATCCTTTCTGCCGGGAATATCCTCCGAAAGGCTCTTTTGAGTGACAAAAAATACGCGTCTGTCACCTTCGGCGGCTTTTTTGACTGCCGCCGTGGATTTATCCCTGCCTATATCGAAATGAATAAGCTGATCGGGAAATATTACAAGCCCTCTGAGGGCGATCACCGGTAAAACCGATTTATTATGCTGTCTGTCCATGTTTAATCCTTTTCTCTTTCTTTACGAAGGTATGCTCCTGCGGGGATAGATACGCCGCAGTCAAAAGTAAATTTCATCATCGGGTGAGGCGCCGCTTCAACGCGCTCACCGTCTTCATTTTTAAGATTAGTCACCGTTACGGTAAAGGGCTTCAGACCAGGTGCCGCGACCTCGAGAACATCGCCCTCAAAAAATCTGTTGCGCTGAGTGCCGTAAAGGATTCCTCCCTCGCATTTTTCGCATACGGCTGCAACATCCCACTGCCTGATATAACCGCCCTTATAGTAAATCTGGGCGTCATCGGACGGAGAGGTGAAATAAAATCCGGTGCAATACTCTCTGTTGCTCGCCTTCAGGACCTCCTGCAAGATCCATTCATCCGGCTTATATGACGGATCGAATCCGCTGAGTTCAAAGCCTTTGAGGGCGCTCGAATAAGCGTTGACGGCAACGGCGGTGTAATAAGCGGACTTTGCCCTGCCCTCGATTTTGAAACTGTCTATACCGGCGGCGTAAAGCTCGGGGATATGATCGATCATACACATATCGCGTGAATTCAATATGTAGGTGCCGGAATCATCCTGCCCTATGGGGAAATATGAGCCGGGGCGTTTCTCCTCAACAAGCGAATAATTCCATCTGCAGGGCTGGGCGCAATCGCCGGCGTTGGAATCCCTGCCGGTCAAATAATTTGAGAGGAGGCATCTGCCGCTGAAGGATACGCACATGGCGCCGTGGACAAAGCACTCTATCTCAAGCTCGGGAGGGACGGCATCCCTTATTGTCGCGATCTCATCAAGCGAGAGCTCGCGGGCAAGCACGACCCGTTTTGCCCCCATATTAAAAAATTCACGGGCGCTCGCGTAGTTGGTGATACCCGCCTGGGTGGAGATATGAATATCCACTTCGGGAGCATATTTCTGAGCCGCCTTCATCACGCCTATATCAGTGATAATGAAGGCGTCAACTCCGCAATCGGCGGCATGTCTCAAAAAGCCCGGCAATTCGTCGATTTCACGGTTTCTCGGAAGGATATTGCAGGTGAGATATACCTTCACTCCCTTTGAGTGGGCGTAATCGCACGCGCTCCCGAGAGAATCGCCGCCGAAGCTCGCGGCAGCGGTACGCATACCGAATCTGTCTGAGCCGAGATAAACGGCGTCGGCTCCGTATTCAATTGCGGTACGAAGTCTCTCTTCGTCACCCGCGGGTGCGAGGAGCTCGGGAATGTGAAGGCTCATCCGGAAATCCTTTCGTCTGTCAGCTGTTGTTCACGCGCAAAACGGCGTTGGCGTTCGCATCGTGCTCCGCCTGGGTCGAGGCGAGATAAATCTTGCCGTTTTTATCGTGGCGGAAGAAATAGTAATTGGTATCATTGGGATAGAGGGCAGCTTTGATAGCGTCCTCGCCGGGGTTGCATATCGGCCCCGGAGGAAGGCCCTGTATCGCGTAAGTATCATATTTTGAATTGTAGAGAACGGCCTGCGGACCCGAAACCTCGGGTTTGATATATTTGGTGATATAGGTCGTGGTCGAGTCGCAGTTAAGGGTCGGCCAGGAGGCGCTCCGTCTGAGACGGTTGTGAATAACCGACGAGATATCCGCCATCTGGGTTTCGTTGGCGGCCTCGCGCTGGATGATAGACGCGATTATGATTATCTCATCCTCGGTATAGCCGAGCTCATTTGCCTGCTTTTGGAATTCATCGGTCCACTCGGTTTCAAATTCATCAAGGAATTTACGCATAACGCTGTTAGCGTCGCTGTCAACATAAAATTCATAAGTGTTGGGATAGAGATAGCCTTCAAGCTTGAAAGTCCTGCCGCCTTCGGTGCTGACATTTTTGAGGAAATCATACTCAAACTGGGTGCCGCTGACGGAGGAAATGAATTTTTTCTTTTCACAAACGCCGAATTTATCGAGCCTGTCGGCGATCTGATAAACCGTCCAGCCCTCGGGAATGGAAACCATAACGGTATCTTTACCAGTCTGGACATCTCTGAATCTGGTGAGATAGCCCTCAACGCCGAGATCTTTGCTCACATCGTAAACGCCGCTCTTATAATCGGTTTTTTTGTGGAGGACTTTATTTATGAAGTTGCAGTAAAACTTACAGAAATGCTTTTGCTTGACAAGACCCGCATCTGAAAGAATGTCAATTATCTGATCCGTATCCGCGTCAAGCGGTATGGTGACGCTGACCGATTCATCGCTCCTGTCAAAAGCGAGGATGTCATTGAGGCATGAGAGAGCGAAAGCGGAAAGACCCGTTGTCATAATGATCAGCACGGCGAAAAATACCGTTGTCGCGCTGCGGCGGCGTCTTTTTTTATTGACGGTTTTATTTGTGCCCGACACCGGTGCGGGGGTCTGCGTTCTGACGGGCTTCCTGCCCGAAAAATAAATCTCGCCCTTATTCTCAGGCCTTGTGTCATCCGGCTCAAAAGTGATCAGATCATCTTCATCGTCTATATGGACTTCAAATTTAGGCTTGCCGAATGAGGATTCGGAAGACGCGCCCGATTTGAAATCCGGCACGGACGGAGAGCGGCGGGCGGGATTCTGCCTGAGCATATCGAGCTCGTCGGGCTTCATATAGTCTTCGTCCGATATTACCACCTTAAAAGGCTTCTTTTCCTGTCTGTTGTTTTCGTCAGCCATTTCACACCTCCTGTACTCTGCTTTCGGTCACAATAAGTCTGACTTTTATATCATGGTCTTCGTGCGGCAATTCATCTGCGACGAAAGAATCGAAGCATACAGCCGCCGTAAACAAATCCGGATGTTTTTTAAGAAATCTGTCATAATAGCCGCCGCCGTAACCGAGCCTGCGGCCGCCGCTGTCAACGGCGAGGCAGGGCACCGCGCAAAAGCAGTTTTCAAAATCGGTGATTTCGGGGCTTTCGGGCGGGGCGGTGGGGATGGAATAAGCTCCCGGAACGAGATCGTAGACGGAGCCTATCCGCAAAAATATCATTTCACGCTCTTTAATGAAAGGAACGGCGACCGTCTTTCCGAGGGCGAGGGATCGGGATATAAGCTCACCGGTATCGGGCTCGCTCCCGACGCTTACAAAGATGAGCACGGTATCCGCAGACAGATACCATGGAAGGGCGGTAAGATTATCCGTGATCGTTCCGCTCAGCTTCGCGGCGCGTTCTGCCGGGATATTGTTTCGCTCATTCAGATATTTCTCTCTGAGCTCCCGTTTATTCATCTGAAGCATTCGAGTGTGTTTCTCAGTTTATCGGCAAATTCGGCGCCCTTGAAAAACGCAGCTATCGAAAGACCGAATTCCACGGCGCTGCCCATTCCTCTGGCGGTGATAAAATTCCCGTCCGTCACGACATAGTCGCCCGGGACCTCGGCGCCTTTGAGATATTCTTCAAAACCCGGGTAGCAGACTGCCTTTTTGCCCTCAAGCATACCGAGCTTACCGGGAATGCTCGGCGCGGCGCAGATAGCCGCAATAAGCTTTGAATTTGTGAAGCAGAAATCAAGCGCGTCGCGCACTCTTTCGCTGCGCTCGAGATTGAAGGTGCCGGGCATACCGCCGGGAAGGATGATCCCCTCAAGGCCGGTAAAGGTAGCCTCTTCTGTATCGAGATCGCATTCGACGGTTATATTGTGAGCTCCGGTGATCTTTTTTGAGCCGACACCGACGGTGAAAATATCGATCCCCGCTCTTCTGATAACATCGAGGGAAGCTATCGCCTCGGTCTCTTCAAACCCCTGCGCAAAATACATATAAAGCATATTTATTCTCCCGAAATCTGTGATTGTGATATGGTTTTAAATAATACTGTTTACGGCCGCATAGATTTTTTCGGCAATCTCCTCCGGTGAGAGGGGCTCGCCGCCGGCGGCACATTCTATTCTTTCCCAGCCGAGCTTTTTGCAGGCGTAATCCGCCGCGACCCTGCACTGCGAAAGATAATCGGTATCTTTTTCGTGAATATCCTTTTTGCTCTCATCGCCGCTGTATCTGCCGGTCATCAGCTTCTGGGAAACTTCAACGGGCATATCGAGATAAATGACCTTATCTGGTCTCGGGATGCCGAGCTTGACATATTCAAAATCTTCGAGCCAGGCAAGATACGAATCCCATTCGCTTTTATCGGTCTTGGTGAGCTGATGATAGGCGTTAGAGGTGGTGTAGCGGTCTGCAAGGATAACCTTGCCGCTCAAATAATCCTGCTTCCAGTAGCAGTTATAGCTCACATAGCGGTCAACCGCGTAAAATGACGAGGCGGCGTAGGCGTTGACATCGCCGGGGCGGCTGCCGAATCTGCCGGCGAGATACTGCTTGACAAGAATGCAGGCTTCATCATCATAATTGGGAAGCTTGATATAGGAAAAATCGACCTTATCGTTTTTAAGCCTGCCTTCAAGAATTTTTTCCTGAGTGGATTTGCCGCTGCCGTCAAGCCCTTCGATGACTATCAGTTTACCTTTCATAGCCTGCCTCCGAATACAATTCGCTCATTATAAGTCATTTTATTATAACAAAGCAATATTCATTATTCAAGTATAAAATATTAACAAGAAACATTGACTTTTGACGGGCGCAGTAGTAAAATTAAACGAATACATTTACTCCACAGAGGTAGTTAAAATGAAAATTGACAAACTTGCAGGCGACAGATTCAAAGAAAGACCCTCCGATTGCGTTATTGACAGCCACGCTCTGATGATAAGAGGCGGATATATGAAGGGCGTTGCAAACGGCATTTATTCCTCATACATGCCGCTTCGCAGAATAACGAGAAAGATAGAAAACATCATCCGCGAAGAGATGGACGCTATCGACGGCCAGGAGGTACAGTTTCCGGTGGTCATGCCCGCTTCGCTCTGGGCTGAAAGCGGCAGATATGAAAGCATCGGCAGCGAGCTTGCGAGATTCAATGACCGAAACGGCACCCCGATGGTGCTCGGTATGACCCACGAAGAGGCGGCGGTGCAACTTGTGCGCGAATACGCCAACAGCTACACAAAATACCCCTTCATGATCTATCAGATCCAGACCAAATTCCGCGATGAGGGCAGACCGAGGGCAGGCCTCATCAGAGTACGCGAATTCACGATGAAGGACGCCTATTCTTTCCACACCTCGCAGGAGGATCTTGAGAGATATTATCAGATCTGTTATGACGCTTATAACAGGATTTTTGCCCGCTGCGGGATCCCCGAGGTGGTTACGGTCAAATCGGATTCGGGCATGATGGGCGGCAGCATCTCTCACGAATATATGCTCCTCACACCGATAGGCGAGGATTCGATAGCAATCTGCTCCGAATGCGACTACAGAGCGAATATGGAGGCCGCCGAAAGCATAATCGAGAATAAATGCGAGGGCGAAGATAAGCCGCTTGAGCTTGTTTACACCCCGGATATACACACTATCGAGGATATCTGCTCATTCCTGCACACTCCGCTTGAAGAAAGCTGCAAAGCAGTCATCTACCAGAAGAATATGACCGATGAATATGTTGTGGTATTCATCAGAGGCGATCTTGACGTAAACGAAACAAAGCTTACAAACTATCTCGGAGAAGCCGTTCACCCCGGCGAAGTCACCGAAGGATGCGGTCTTTATGCGGGCTTTACCGGCCCTTACGGGATCGACACCGAAAAATTCACCGTTCTCTTTGACAAATCGCTCGAGGGCACTCACAATCTCTCCTGCGGAGCAAACAAGCCCGAGCATCACTACACGGGTCTTAAAATCTCAAGAGATATAGGTGAGGTTGAATATATCGACCTTGCGAAGATAAAGGACGGCGGGATATGCCCGAACTGCGGAAAGCACTCCATCGGCATTTCAAGAGGCATCGAGGTAGGCAATATATTCCAGCTCGGCACAAAATACACAAAATCAATGGATATGCAGTATCTTGACGCTCAGGGCAATCTCCAATATCCGATCATGGGCTGCTACGGCATAGGCGTGGGCAGACTTGCGGCTTCGGTATGCGAAGCGCACCACGATGATTACGGCCCCGTATGGCCGATGTCGATTGCTCCGTGGCACGTTGAGATATGCTGCCTGAGAGCGGATGACGAAAATTGCAGAGGCGTATCGGATAAGCTTTATGACGATATGCTCAATGATAAAATCGAAGTTATCTACGATGACAGAAACATAAGACCAGGCGCTATGTTTTCGGACGCAGACCTGCTCGGAATACCCGTCAGAGTCATTGTCAGCCCGAGGAATCTCGCCGAGGGAGTATGCGAGATAACCACAAGAGACAAGCAAATCAGCGAAAAAATACCCGTAAGCGAAGTAATACCCTTTGTCAAGGACCTTATTCAGAAAAGGATTTCCGAAAATAAATAAAACAGAACGGAGGTGCTCAATGTGACTGTCTTGAAGAAGTCACTCTGCATTCTGCTCACGGTAACCCTTTTGATCTCATCCACGGCACTTTTCTCATTCGCCGAAAGCGGCGATCCCGAATACATCAACAAATATCCCGCGGTTTTTGTCCACGGCTTTAACGGCTGGGGCGGCGGAGAAGGTCTCAACAGGCTTGTACCCTACTGGGGAGCCACGACCGGAGATCTGATGAAGTATCTCAGAAGCGAAGGATATGAATGCTACTCCGCATCGGTGGGCCCCGTTTCAAGCGCGTGGGACAGAGCCTGCGAGCTTTACGCTCAGCTCACTGGAACGACCGTTGACTACGGTGCGGCTCACTCGGCAAAGCATAACCACAAGCGTTTCGGCAGGACTTATGACGCTCCCCTCTTTGAGGGCTGGGGCGCCCGTGACTCCGCAGGCGGCATCAAAAAAATACACCTTATCGGTCACTCATTCGGAGGAACGACGATCAGGCTGATGACTCATCTGCTTACATACGGCTGCCCCGAAGAAACTGCCGCGGCAAAGGGCGACGCATCTCCCCTCTTTGAAGGCGGTCACGGAGATCTCATCGAAAGCGTGACCTGTATATGCAGCCCTCACAACAGCTCATCCATCTATAAAATGCTTATCAAAACCGGGCTCTATGATCTGGTTATGGTATTGACCTCGCTCTACTGCGCGACGGCGGGCAGGTCTGTATTTAACGGGAGAACGGTCGATTTTCACCTTGAGCAGTTCGGGCTGACGAACACCCCCGGCAAGCGCGACGCGGACGGATTTTTCAAATCGGTAAACCGCTTCCTCAAAAACAGCGACGACACCTGCGAACACGATCTTTTGCCGGAAAACACTCAAAAGCTCAATGAAAGCATAAAAATCAGCCCCGATGTATATTATTTTTCGTATGCTTTCAATTCGATGAAAAAAAGCAAACTGACCGGAATTTATATGCCGGTTGCGGGCTCAAACCCTGTTATCATGCCGCTCGGCCTGTGGATAGCCTGGCAGCCGGAATTCACCAACGAGATAACCGGCCAGGTGTATGACGATGAGTGGAGAGCGAACGACCTTTTGTGCAACACCGTATCGGAGAAATATCCCTTTACGGAGCCTCACAGGGATTATGACAAAAACAATATCGCGGCAGGGATCTGGAATGTGATGCCCGTGACCGAAGGCGACCACGGCACGGCTATAGGTCTTTTTGCAAACAAGCAAAAAACGCGTTCTTTCTACAGCGAAATGATGCAAATTCTCGTAAAAACAGAAAAACAGTAAAGGAGAAGCGGAAATGGATAAAAAACTTGAGCCTCTGTTTACGCCCTGGAAAATCGGAAACTGTGAGATCAAAAACAGGATCGTACTCACCAGCATGGGCGGCACCGATCTTTTCGGCTGGATGGAAAAAAACCATTTTGACAAAGACGGAGCCGAATTCATAATGAGAATAGCCAAAAACAATGTAGGCCTTATTCTCCCCGGCTGCCAGCCCGTATATAACCCGATGTTCGGTCAATGGCTTCACAAAAACAAGAAGATGTATGAGGATCTCAAAAAGTGGATGCCCGAATTTCACAAGACCGGAGCCAAGCTTTTTGTTCAGCTCACGGCGGGATTCGGCCGCTCATTCACCATCAGCAGCATGATGGAGATGCTCTACACCAACAAAGCGCTGAATGTGCTCGCAAAGCCCGTTATGAACCTCAGCAGGATTACTGCCGCGCCGAGCGAATCGCCCAACCGCTGGAGCGATAAGGTGCCCTCGAGAGAGATGACGAAGGACGAGATCGCGCAGATAGTCGATTCCTTCGCCAAATCATCCAAATTGCTCAAGGACGCCGGGGTTGACGGTGTTGAGGTGCACGCAGTCCACGAAGGGTATCTGCTCGACCAGTTCACATTCAAATATGTCAATAAGCGCACCGACGAATACGGCGGCTCATTTGAAAACAGATACCGCTTCGCCGTTGAAATAGTTAAAGCGATCAAAAAAGAATGCGGAGACGATTTCCCCGTATCGCTCAGATACAGCGTTGTTTCAAAGACCAAAGGTATGCGCTCCGGCGCTCTGCCCGGCGAGGAATTCACGGAAGTCGGCAGAGATATGGAAGAGAGCGAAAAGGCCGCGAAATATTTACAGGACGCAGGCTACGATATGCTCAACTGCGACAACGGCACTTACGACGCGTGGTACTGGTGCCATCCGCCGGTATATATGCCCGAAAACTGCAATCTCGAAGATGTGGAACACATCAAAAAATTTGTGGATATTCCCGTTGTATGCGCAGGCCGTCTCGACCCGAGAGTTGCCGCTGAATCAATAGAAAAGGGCAATCTTGACGGCGCGGGATTCGCCCGTCCTTTCCTCGCAGATCAGGAATGGGTCACAAAGATGATGGAGGGCAAGGAAGAAGAGATACGCCCCTGCATCCTCTGCCACAACGGCTGCTTCAATATGTGCCACTACAAGGGAGTTCCCAACGATCAGGAGCTTTCGGATTCGCTTCACCTCGCGCGCTGCGCGGTCAACGCGGAAACGATGCAGTGGGGCAAGCACTTTATCAAGAAAACCGCTTCGCCCAAGACCGTCCACATAATCGGCGGCGGCATCGGCGGAATGGAAGCGGCAAGGGTGCTGAAGCTGCGCGGGCATAATCCCGTGATCCACGAAAAGAGCGAAGTGCTCGGAGGCACATTCATCCCCGCGAGCGCAGAGAGCTATAAGGGCAAGCTGCGCGACCTGCTCGAATGGTACAGGCTTCAGATAAAAGAGCTCGGCATCGAGGTCAAATTCGGCGATGAAGTCAAGGATGTTTCAAAATTCGGCTCGGATCCCGTCATTATAGCGACCGGCTCCACTCCGAGGCTTCTCAAGAGAGTGCCCGGCTATGAAAAAATGATCGAAGCCTGCGAATATCTCAATAAAGAGAAGGAAGTGGGCGAGACAGTCGCGGTCATCGGAGGCGGACTTACGGGCTCCGAAATAGCTTATGAGCTTGCGCTTCAGGGGCATAAACCGATAATAGTCGAAATGAAAGACGATCTGGTGAGCCAGAAGGGCGTTTGCCTCGCGAATTCATCCTATCTCAGAGAGTGGTTTGCTCTCAACAAGGTGCCCGTATATCTTGAGACGACCCTCAAAGAGGTAAAGGACGGCTCGATAATCTGCATAGACAAGAATGACAGCAATATCGAAATCAAGTGCGATTCCGTAATAAGCTGCGCGGGCTATATACCCGCCCCTCTCGCTCAGGCAGGCAAAAACATTTATCTTGTAGGCGACTGCCTTGCGATAGGAAACCTCCGCTCGGTAGTATGGAGAGCTTACGAAGTAGCTATGAAAATCTGATAAATAACCGACAGCGAAACAAGGACTTTCCCGAGGGAAAGTCCTTGTTGAATTTTTATTTTATTTTACAGATGAGGAATCCATCACGAAGGTGACGACGCTTTTGGGAGGCATTGTGAAGGTTTCGCCTGCCGCCGTTTCTTCAAGATCGCGCTTATCATCGGTGATATAAGCTTTTGCAGATGAGCAGGGAAGCTTCAGCTCAATCTCGTTTTTACTCCTGTTTGCAGAAACAACGATATATCTGCCGTCTTTTTCAAAGGCGACGCTTTCTATTCCCGCGCCCGTGTTGACCTCGATACGTCGGCTGCCGGGTCTGATGAATTTTGAAAAATTGCCGAAGGCGAAATAACGCTTTGTCAGCCGGTATGAACGGGGCTTTTCAAATTCATAGATAAGCCCGTCGCAGTAATCATATTTGGAGACCGCGATCCAATACTGCCAGGAGGTCACATCGAGAAGCTTCAGATCCTCCATGATGACGCGGGTCTGAACAAGGGCGGATCTCATACCGTAATCCCTGCCGCCCTTCATATGGCACCATTCGCTCGTTTTGAGCTCAACTCCGGGATAGTGAGAATCCATATATTTCTTATATCTCGAAAGAAAGGCGGGTCGGTCGCCGATCGTCTTTTCGAGAACGGTGTATTTCGGAGTCAAAAAATACGAATGGGTATCAATGGAATCGAGTTTGTCTCTTATCTTTATATCGCCGAGCAGGAGTCGGCAATAGGTTTTATTGAACCAGCGTATATCGCCGTTTTCCGCCGCAGAGAGCTTCAAGCCCTTGAGCGAGGGGCGTTTATCCAATTCATCGGCGAAAACTCTCAGAAGCGACCAGACCTGAAGCGGCGAATAGTGACAGCCCTCCTGACCGCCCGTCCATTTCCACACGGGCTCATTCACCGGGGAGAGATATTTCACAGGTATCCCCTCCGAGATAAAATGCTCGGCGCAGTCAAGGCAGTATTTGGCGAATTTATAATAGTTTCTTTTATTCAGATTGCTTTTGAAGGGTCTGCTGCAATATGCCATGCCGTTTACCGTGAGCCTTTCCGGGGGCGAATTCACAAAAAAGACGACCTCATCGGCTCCGTATTTAACGGCAAGCTTCATCATATCGACGGCATTTTTATCGCGGGAAAAATCATATTCATAATCGCCGATGTCAAAGCTCTCAGTCCTTCTCTGCCTGTCATCATAGACTCCTTTGAGGCTTTCGGCGGAGCCGGCTCCGAGATTGTAGCGGTAGCAGGTGATGCCGAGACCCTCTTCGGGGTCAAAAAGAAGCTGAGCGATACGCTCGTTTTTGGGCATACCGGATTTTTCATCCGTTTCGTTCCAGCCGCCGATCTCCTGCGCCCACCAGGCGCCGCTGACGCCGAATGAACGGAAAAGCTGATGCTTATTTGCGGGATAGAGAATCATTTCATTCA
>CAMVEX010000028.1 GCA_947166625.1 uncultured Clostridia bacterium | reverse complement strand
TCAAAATGTGTCAATTACGGGATATACGGCAAAAATTCAGACTTTTCCGTATAATTAGTATGAGGGGCAAGGCCGGAGACGGGCATTGCCTCTTAATTTTTTACGAAAGGCAGGTGTAATAGACCTATGATTCGGCTTCATTTCTATTAGCGCGTTTTTGTACCTTCATCCGATGGAAATCATTCGGATGAGGAAATCATCGGCTGTAAAAAACTGAGAGGAAAACGGTACAAAAACACCGATACGGTATCGGTGCTTTTTCGCCCGAAACAGCCACTCTCGAAAAAATCTATAATTTTTAAGGAGGCTGATTATGCCAAGAAAAACAAAAGAAGTTCATCTCTTTTGGTCTCTCGGCGATGACGAGATTCAGGTCGAAAGCGATGACAAAAAACTCAATCAAAAGATTCTCGAACTCAGAGAAGCAAAGCCGGATGCGGCAGTCATTATTAACGGTGACGACGCTCCGGCTTTTTACGCGCCGCGGTCAAAAACGAATATATGACTGTCGCGGTCCGCAAGACGGTGAGTAAGATTACCGACGCCCAGAAAAAGGCTCGCTCCGAGATCGGGAGAAAAACAAAAAATCTGATCAACAAAGGAGAAATGAATTTATGATTGATTACGCAAAACTTAAAGAAAAGGTCCCGGTCAGGGACTACGCCGAAAGTATCGGCTTCAATGTTTCGGGCAGCGGAATGATTCGCTGTCCGTTTCACAATGACATCAATCCCTCTATGAAGGTGGATGATGATCACTATCACTGTTTCGGCTGCGGAGCGCACGGCGATGTGATTGACTTTGTCGCCGGGCTCAACGGCATAAGCAACGGCGCCGCTGCGAAAAGGTTAATGGATGAGCTTGAACTCGACCGTGATGAGTATACGCGAGAAGAGAAAAACGCTCCGGCAAGGAAAAAGGAATCTCTCAGGGACTGGCTCAACAATACGGCCGCCTACTATATTGCTCTTGAAAAAGAGATGAAAAAGTGTATAGACGAGCTCAGACCAAAAGATAGCGATGAGCAGCTTCATCCGCTTTATGCGTTCGCTGTAAGGAATATAGGATATATATCATATCTTATCGATTGCCTTATGGACTGCCGCACGAATGATGAAATCCTCAGAGTGAAAGGGATGATACAGGACAATGGATGAAAACTTAAAATCAAATCCCGATGTTTCCTGGCTGCTGGATTCGGGAAAAATTGATGAGGATGCCTTCTGCAGAATGTTTGTCGAACGGCATCCTTTAATTTGTACCAACGGAGTCTTCTATGACTATGACGGCGTTATCACCGACGAGAGCATTATCGCCGCGGAAATACACTCCGTAATCTGCGAGTTCGTAAAGACATCTATTTCTTACAGGATAAAAAACATAATCGAACTGCTTCGTATCTTCTGCCGGGAAGATGATATGCCGATATATGAGGACAGGATATTTATGAAGAACGGCACATTTTACCTTGACGGCAGATTTGAAGAGGAAAAGTGCTTTTGCATGAACAGGCTGAACATCAATTACAGCACCGAATCAAAAAGCTGTCCCGTATGGCTCGGATTCATTAATGATCTCTTTTATGAGGAAGATATTCCCACCGTACAGGAATATCTCGGCTATCTGCTGATTCCGTCCACAAGAGGTCAGAAGATGATGATTATCAAAAGCGAAGGCGGCGAAGGAAAGTCGAGAATAGGAATAGTGCTCAAGAAGATATTCGGAACCAGTCTTTACACCGGAAGCCTTCAGAAGGTGGAAAACAGTCCCTTCGCGAGAGCCTGCCTTGAGGATATGCTTGTATTTCTCGATGATGATCTCAAGCTCGGAGCTCTGCCCGATACCAACTACATCAAATCCATTGTTACCGCCGAGGAGGAAATGGATGTTGAAAAGAAGGGCAAACAGAGCTATCAGAGCAGAATCTATTCGAGGCTGCTCGCTTTCGGCAACGGCTTTCTCGTTTCGCTTTATGACCGCAGTATGTGTTTCTTCAGGCGACAGCTGATTATCTCGACAAAGCCTGTGCCCGAGGACAGAGTCAATGATCCGTTCCTCGCCGACAAGATGTGCGAGGAAGCGGAACAGATATTCTGGTGGATGCTCGCGGGTCTCTGGAGACTGATAAGGAACAATTATCAGTTCACTGAGAGCGACAGAAGCAAGGCCAATGTCGAAGAGGCGATGAAGCAGGGCAGTAACTATGAGGACTTCGCCTGCTCCGAAGGGTACATCGAATTTGCTCCCGACTATGTAATCACTTCACAGATGCTGGTCGAGATATATAAGGTATGGTGTCACGAAAACGGAGCGAAGCTCGGCAACACACAGTCCATGCTCACATTTTTCAAAAACAACAGTCGGAAATACGGTATAACTCCCAGCAATAAGATAAAAATCAAGGGAGAAACCCGTAAAGTCAGGGGTTTTAAGGGTATGAGACCGTGTTTCACCCGATATCCGAGCGGAAACGCCGGCCTAGGTCCGGTAGCTTACAGCACAAATGTAACCATAGAGGACACGAACGATGATGATTGAACTTTTTTCTCACGGACTTAAGAATCGGATGTACCGGTGTCCCTCCTCAGGGTACACCGGTACATCCGTTTTCCGTGTTCGTAAAAAAACAGACAGGAGATGATTAAATGGCAAAATACGCGATAATGCGCTTTATGAAGCTCAAGGCGGCAGGCTGCGGCGGTATTGAGGCCCATAACGAAAGAACAAAGTCAGAATATAAGACAAATCCAGACATAAAAAAGGAAAAAACAAAGGATAATGTACATCTTGTTAAGCCCGGCGACAGCTACAGAAACCTCTGCAAGGCGCTGATTGAAAAATACGGCTGCCGTACCAGGAAGGACAGCGTGTATATGGTTGAAACCGTTATTACGGCAAGTCCCGATTTCTTCACGAAAATGAGTAAGAGGGACACCGACGATTTCTTCAGGCACGCGCTTGAGTTTTACAGAAAAAAAACTCGGCGAGGACAGAATTATTTCGGCTGTGATTCATTACGATGAAAAAACGCCGCATATGCACCTTGATTTCTGCCCGATAACCAAAGACGGCAGGCTGTCGGCGAAGGAGATAATCGGCAACAAGAAGGATCTCATAAAGTGGCAGGATGAATACCACAAACATATGAGCGCCAAGTATCCCGACCTCAACAGAGGCAAAAGCAGCGACATCACCGGAAGAACCTATATTCCCACTCAGCTTTTCAAGAAGGGCGTTAATCTTACCAAGAAACACAAAAAGATTATCGACTGCATCGAGTCGCTTTCCGTTTTCAATATGAAGGAAAAGAAAGCGGAGCTCGAAAAGCTTATTGACAGGTATGAAAAGGAATATGCCTCGGAGGTCAAGGTTTATGCCGATTCATTCGACGCTCTGAAAAAAGAAAACAAGAAGCTTCAGAACGACAGCAAAATCAGCATGGAAACCAGGCTTCAGATGAGCAAACAGAGAATGGAATATGAGGAGGCAATGAAGGTACTCAAGAAAATTCCCGAAGATGTCATAAGACGGTATAACTACAAGTCCGAGCAGATTCATTCTATGCCGGACAGAAGCAGATGATGGCCGAAAAAGACAATCCCGCTAAACCTGTGCGAGAGATTCAGCGGGAATGTAAGGAAAAATAAATATAAGGAGTTAATATTATGATAATACAAAAAATTGATATGTCAAAGCTGCATCCGTATGAAGGCAATCCTTTCAGAGTAACGGATGACGATCAAATGGAAATGCTGGTTGACAGCATCAAAGCCAAAGGAATAATCGAGCCGCTGATTGTCCGCCCCGACGGCAGCGGAGAGTACGAAATCATTTCGGGGCACAGAAGATTTCACACCTGCAAAAAGCTCGGTCTGAAAATGATCCCGTGCTATGTTTCTGAAATGAGCCGTGAAGACGCGATAGTGGTTCTTGTTGACAGCAATCTCTACCGTGATGGCCTTCTCCCGAGCGAAAAGGCATTTGCGTTCAGAATGAAAAATGATGCCCTTAAGCGCAGTGCCGGCAGACCTCCGATAAATTATCGTCACGATGGCGACAATTTGTCAGAAAGCAAAACGATTACCCAAATCGCCAACACAGTTAAGGACAGCGAGAGAACCATTCAGCGTTATATCCGTCTGACTTATCTTATCCCCGAACTGCTGAAAATGGTGGATGAAAAGAGAATGGCGATAACGCCCGCGATTGAAATTTCATACATACCGCAGAAGCTTCAGAAGGAACTGCTTGTCACTATCGAAAGTGAACAGGCGGTTCCTTCTCTTTCACAGGCACAGAGAATGAGAAAGCTCTCGGGTGAAGGGAAGCTCGACGCGGATATGATACTTGAAATCATGTGCGAGCGCAAGTCCAACCAGCGTGAGGCACTGAAAGTTCCGCCGGAGATTCTCGGAAAATATTTCAGAGCCGACGCCACGCCGAAATTTATGGCGGAGGTCATTGATAAGGCGCTTGCCCTGTATGCAGAAAACCAGCGGGTGAAAGCAAAGACCAGGAAAAAGAATTATTACGAAAGACGAGGTGATTTATATAGTTAAGGAATCTTATTACGATAATCTCAGGATGATTGATGATCTTACCGATAAGGTTATGCTTACCAAAACAGATGTAGCCAATCTGCTGAAGATATCAAGACCCACTGTTCATAAGATTTATGGAGACCTTTTCAAAGACGGCTTTATCAGCAAAGCCAGTCTTGCGAGAGCTCTCACGAAATAAATAACCATAATCCTCTCTGCTCGCACAATTGCAGGCAGAGAGGATTTCAATAAAATTAAAGCCAAAGGAGGCACAATTAAATGGAAAAACATGTTACTATTGAAGGGCGTAACGGAAAGAAAATAAAGAAACACATCCGTTATAACTCCGAAGAGGAATTAAAGAAAAAAATCAAACAGATTAAAGATGAAAATACCAAGGTGCCAAAGCTGAAAGATGTAATTGATGAATGGCAGGACAGCCATGATAAGGAAATCAATTACAACACCCAGCAGTGCTACATTGCCCCAATCAAAAACATCAAGGAATATTTCGGAAACAAGAAGCTTGATGAGATACAGGCAATTGATGTTGACAGATTCATCAGAACACTGTATCAGGAGTACAAATGGGCAAAGCAGACGCTTAAACTCAGATTGATAGTTCTTAATCAGGTTTACGATTACGCGATGGTTTGCGGTTATGTGAATTACAATCCGTGTACAGCGGTAAAGGTTCCCGCAAAAGCCGGAAAAAAGAAAAGAGATCTTCCGCCGAATGATGAGGTGGAAATAATCAAGGAATCCGTCAATGACGAATTCGGTCTGTTTCCGTTTCTGCTCCTTTATACCGGATGCAGAAGGAATGAAGCGCTGGCCCTGAGATATGAAGATATCAACTGGGACGATAAGATTATAACAATCAATAAGACGGTAATCTTTGTGGACGGAAAACCGACAATTCAGGATCACACTAAAACCGATGCAGGAAACAGAACAGTTCCCTTGCTGCCGCCTCTGGAAAATGTATTACCCACAAAGAAAAAAGGAATAATATTTGAATTCGAAGGCGGTTACTACACAAGAAGCAAGTTTGATAAGTCCTGGAACAGATTCAGAAAAGAACACGGAGTTAAGCTTTGCGCGCATCAGCTCAGGCACGCATACGCAACAATTCTCTATGAAGCAGGAGTTCAGTTCAAAGACGCTCAGCTTCTCATGGGGCATAATTCATCGGAGGTTACTCAGGAAATATACACTCATATTTCCGAAAAACAGCAAAAAAAACATTCACAAACTTGATTAATTATGTTTCTGGTGAAAATGCACAATAAAACCTGACTTTGTATCCCACCTCGGACTGAGGTGGGATACTTTTTTGCGTTTTGGGACACTTTTTGCCATTTTTTGACCCTTCTGGGATACTTTTTGGGATCCCATTTTTTGGCAGTTCTTTACAAATGTTTACAATTACTTTTATACACTGTGCCGAAAATTTTTACCCGAAAATCTAGACTTTCAGCAAATAACAAAAGTCCCAAAACCCTTGATATATAAGGGATTTGGGACTCTGTTCATGGCGGAGAGCAAGGGATTCGAACCCTCGAACCGTTTTAGGCGGTTACACGATTTCCAATCGTGCTCCTTCGACCAGCTCGGACAACTCTCCGTGTGTCAAATGCTTGTATATTATACTTAATATAAACGGAAAAATCAAGTAAAATTTAAAGTTTTTTGAAATATTTCGCCGTAAATGATAATTTACGCCTTTCGGCAGAGCTGATCACCGCAAGCCGAAAGGCGATTTTTAATTATACAAATGCAGAAGCGTATCTTTCGGCGTATATCTGCACCTCATTTATCTTTTCTTCAACGGTATCAATATGAGTGAGAACACCTTCATTATATTCACGAACACTTTCGTAAGAGGTTTTTTTACCGTTGTCAATCTTTGATTTAAACAGAGTCAACGCCGTTGAGCTTGCACCGTAAATACTGTCGTCAAGAGAATATGATTTATCTTTTAATGTAGAGCAGGTAAATGATTCAATGTTGCCGTTTTCATCAAATACGATCCAGCACCTTGAAAGATTGCTCTGAATCGCATAAACGCCGGCGGAAACAGTAACAAATTCGATAAATTCGGTAAGTTCCTGCGCAGCCTGTCCCTCTTCTCTGTAAACAAATCTGAATGAATCTGTTTTCGGGTCGTATTCAGCGGTATATGATTTGGTTACGCCTTCATTCATAAAGCTTAAGGTGTAGCCCTCCCCTTCCCGCTTAAAAATAACGGAGCTGTTTCCCGCTTCATTTTCAAAAACAGAGGCGGCATTTTCTTCATTAACCGATTCCGTAATCTTATCCGTGATCTCAAGAGAAGGTATTATAAAAGGATCAAAAGAGCGGTGAATATAATTTTCATCAAGAAAATATGAATCAGGATTTTCGACTTTGAGCGCTTCATTATGGCTCTCTTCAAGCAGATTGACCCTTGTCTTCATTGATTCAATTACCGCAAAGCATCTTTCTTCGGCACCGGTAAAAGACTTTTCATCGTTTGTAATAACAAGCGTATCTTTGTAAACGGGTTTTACCTCTTCTGATGAGCATGCGGTCAAAAGCAATAACAAAGATGCAAGTAAAAGACAAGATAAACGTTTCATCACTTATCCTTACCCGAATCGCTGAGCAGCTTTGCCAGCTCTTCCATAAAGGTATTTATATCCTTAAACTGCCTGTAAACGGAAGCGAAGCGGACATAGGCAACCTCATCAAGATCACGGAGCTGCTCCATGGCAAGCTCGCCGATGATCTCGCTGCTTACCTCTCTGTCAAGCCCGCTCTGAAGCTGAAGCTCGATATTATCGACTGCTTTTTCAAGCTGCTCGAGAGAAACAGGCCTCTTTTCGCAGGATTTCAACATACCGCGGAAAAGTTTATCTCTGTCAAACACCTGACGTGAATGATCTTTTTTAACAACGATAATGGGCACCGTTTCAATTATTTCATAGGTCGTAAACCTTTTGCCGCAAGAATTGCATTCCCTTCTTCTGCGGATGCGCTCGCCCTCATCGGTCGGTCTGGAATCTATTACCTTGCTGTCTTCGCATGAGCAAAAAGGACATTTCATATTGTTTTACCCCTTAACGCTGAATTATTTTGAAAGGAATTTATCTGCAAACTCCTTCACCTTTGATTCATAAGCCTCGCTGTCTGTAGGATAGCTCTCGGCGTGAGCGGCGCCTTTGACCACAAGCAGATCTTTATATTCGCTTGAACAGGCGGCATAAAGCTGATGGACCATATAAGTAGGCACAAAATCATCATTATCGCCGTGAATGAATAAAACGGGAACTTTAGCCTGCTGGACTCTGTTAATGGGATCGGCGTCCTTAAAATCCCAACCGTTAATCGCTTTATTAAAAATATTTGCAGTATAGAGGATCGGGAAATTCGGGAGGTGCATCGACCCGTTGAGAATATGCTCAAATTCATCGTATGCGCTGGTATATCCGCAATCCGCAACGGTAAATTTAACATTTTCGGGAAGAGAAGCGTCACCCGTCATCATAAGCACCGTAGCGCATCCCATGGAAACGCCCTGAAGGATGATTTCAATATCGGAGCCGAATTTATCAATCATCCATTCGAGCCAAAGCAGTGAATCTTTGTATTCATGATAGCCAAAACCGATATATTTGCCGTCGCTTGCGCCGGCAGCCTGATGATCGACTATGAACAGGTTTATACCCATATCATGATAAAACTTCGCCATGAGCTTATATTCGCCGTTGCCGGAGCTTCTGTATCCGTGAGAGCAGAATACAAACTTCTTTGACGGTTTATCCGCGGGAATATACTTTGCTTTAAGGCGGAAATTACGCGGATTTATCATCTCGAATATCTCAGGCTCCTGAGATTTATACCAGGTGATTCTCTCATCCTCCTGAGATACGGGGACATGATCCATCTTTTTATAAGCCGCGTCCGCAATTTTGGGATAAATCATAGCGTCGCGATTCATAACTTCATTAAAAATCAAATAGCCTGCGCCGAAAGAAACAGCTCCCGCCGCAACCGATGCGCCTATCAATGCCTTAGCTGCTTTATTCATACTAACCCTCTCTTATCATATCGGACATATTGTATAAACCGGGAGCTTTTGCCGAAAGAAATACGGCGGCATTTACAGCTCCCGTAGCAAAAAGAGCCTTGCTCCTCGCCGAATGTGAGATTTTAAGGATCTCATCATTACCGGCAAATATCACTTCATGCTCTCCTACGATAGTGCCGCCCCTGACAGCGTGAATACCGATCTCATTTTTAGGCCTTCTGAGACTGCGCCCTGTGCGGTCATAAACATAATCGACTTTGTCATCAAGCTCGCTCCTGATCGAATCCGCGATCATAAGAGCGGTGCCGCTCGGAGCATCCAATTTACGGTTATGATGCTGTTCGACGATTTCAATATCAAAGGTGTTACCGAG
This sequence comes from uncultured Clostridia bacterium, assembly GCA_947166625.1. Lineage (GTDB taxonomy): Bacteria > Bacillota > Clostridia > Oscillospirales > Acutalibacteraceae > CAG-177. The sequence goes on along the minus strand of CAMVEX010000028.1, from coordinate 16,666 downwards.
CACTTTGGCAGCCGTTTTGGCAAGCTCGATCAGAAGGTTAACGCCGAGGGACATATTCGCACTGAAAAATACGGGAATTTTTTCTGCCGATTCATGAAGAAAATCGATCTGTTCCTTTGAAAGACCGGTCGAGCAGACAACGGCGGGAATATTATTTTTAAGACAATACTCCATCATACCGCCAAAAGCGGAGGGATTTGAAAAATCAACAACAACATCCGCTTCAATTCCGGATACAGCGGAAAAGGAATCAAAAACCGGGTAACTGCGCGAAACAGAGGTGTTAAGATCGACCCCTGCTGTTATAACCGCATCTTCTCTGTCTGCAACGCAGGCAGTCACGGCTTCACCCATCTTGCCTGAGCAACCGTTAAGAATTATTTTTACCATAAATTACGCTCCGATAAGGCCGTGTCTTACCAAACTTGCTCTGAGCTTCGCTTTGGAAGGCTCATCCATCTCAACAAGAGGCATACGAACGGGACCGACATTAAGGCCCATCATATTCATGGCTTCCTTGACGGGAATAGGATTGACGTCAACAAACAGCGCGTTGCAAAGATCAAGCCATTCAAGCTGAAGCTCTCTTGAACCGATATAATCACCGTCAAGATACTTCTGAACTATCTCGTGGGCAACGCCGGGGACGACATTGGAAAGGACGGAAATAACGCCTTTGCCGCCGAGAGAGCAGATAGCTGTAATCTGATCGTCGTTACCGGAATAAATAGTAAGCTTGTCACCGCAAAGAGCGGCGGTCTGAGCGACCTCGGAAATATTGCCGTTCGCTTCTTTTGTGGCAACGATTCTCGGATGCTCGCAGAGAGCGGCATAGGTTTCGGGCTTGATATTTACGCCCGTCCTCGAGGGAACATTATAGAGGATCATCGGCGTGCTTACTCTGTCCGCAATATAATTATAATGGGTGATAAGACCTCTCTGCGAAGTCTTGTTATAATAAGGAGTAACATGAAGGAGAGCGTCAACGCCGCACTTTTCGGCCTCATTTGAAAGCTCAACGGCATATCTTGTATCATTACTGCCGGCGCCCGCTATAACGGGAACCTTATGATTGACTACGTCAACGCAGAGTTTGATGACCCTGACATGCTCCTCGGTAGAAAGAGTTTTGGCTTCGCCGGATGTACCGCAGACAATAATGGCATCCGTGCCCTTCTTAAGCTGATATTCAACTATCTCAACAAACTTATCATAATTAACTGTTTGATCGTCATTAAAAGGAGTGATAATGGCTACTCCGGCGCCGGTGAAAATTACGGGCTTCATATTATTCTTTCCTTTCTTTCAGATTAAAATTTACTTTCGATTATGCCTTTGCTGCAAAGCGTTTCGGCGAGAAGAACTCCTCCGCCGGCAGCGCCCCTGAGAGTGTTATGAGAAAGGCAAACGAATTTATAATCATACTGTGTATCTTCTCTGAGGCGTCCGATAGAGATCGCCATACCGTTTTCAAGATTTCTCTGAAGCTTTGATTGAGGAAGATCGGGCTCATCAAAATAATTGAGGAACTGTTTGGGAGCGGAAGGAAGATCGTTTAACTGAGGATAGCCTTTGAAATCCTTCCAGATCGCTTTCATTTCATCAATCGTGGGTTTTTTATCAAATCTTACAAACACAGCACCCATGTGGCCGTCACTGACTGCGACTCTGAGACACTGAGCGGTAAAATTGGGCTTTGAAGCGGGAACTATAACTCCGTTTTCGATTTTGCCCCAGATTTTAAGAGGTTCGATTTCGCTCTTTTCTTCTTCGCCGCCGATATAAGGGATAACATTATCTATCATTTCAGGCCAGGTCTCAAATGTTTTGCCTGCGCCGGAAATTGCCTGATAGGTACAGACGAGTACATCTTTAACGCCGAATTTTTCATCAAGAGGATAGAGAGCGGGAACATAGCTCTGAAGAGAGCAGTTTGATTTAACCGCGATAAAGCCTCTCTTTGTGCCGAGACGTTTCTTCTGAGATTCAATAACATCGGCGTGAGAATCATTGAGCTCGGGGATAATCATGGGAACATCGGGAGTGTGTCTGTTTGCGCTGTTGTTGGAGATCACGGGGCACTCTGCTTTGGCATAAGCTTCTTCAAGAGCTTTGATCTCATCTTTTTTCATATTTACGGCGCAGAATACAAAATCTACCGCTTCGGCAATTTTTTCAATATCAGCGGATGCGTCCATAACGGTCATACCGGCTATTTTTTCCGGAATGGGAGTTGACATAGCCCATTTGGAGCCGACAGCCTCGGCATAGGGTTTCCCTGCCGAGCGAGCGCTCGCTGCAAGTACCTCAAGCTTAAACCACGGATGATCGGCAAGGAGCGTGATAAAGCGCTGACCTACCATACCGGTCGCGCCGATGATGCCTACTTTGTAGTTTTTCATAAACATATCCTCCGTTCAAGAGACCGAACTGCGTCTTTATGCACCGGCCTCTGCAAAATACTTGACAAAATATATCCTAAATATTAAAATATGTGATAATCATATCACACAATCTGTAGATAGTCAATTAAAAATTCTTACTGTATTTATGTATTCTGTATATATTTTTTGAGGAAATTTATGAAGAAAAGCGATTTTTATTACGATTTGCCACAAGAATTGATTGCTCAGCATCCGGCAGAGCCGAGAGACTCATCAAGGCTGTTTGTCCTTGACAGAAAAACGGGTAAAACCGAACACAGGATTTTCAGGGACATAACCGAATATTTCAGACCAGGCGACTGCCTGATACTTAATGATACAAAAGTTTTGCCCGCGAGAATGTACGGCAGGCGGGCTGATACGGGAGCGCTCGTCGAGTTTCTGCTTCTCAACCAGAAATCTTATGACACCTGGGAAGTAATTACCGGACCGGGTAAAAAAGCGAGAGAAAATCATAAATTTATATTCGGCAACGGAGAGCTGACCGCCGAAATCATTGAAGTTTGTCCCGACGGCAACAGGATCGCAAAATTTTCATTTCAAGGCAATTTCTTTGATGTGATCGACAAAATCGGTGAAATGCCGCTCCCCCATTACATAACCGAAAAACTTACCGATAAAAGCAGATACCAAACCGTATATGCGAAAGAAAACGGAAGCGCCGCCGCTCCGACAGCCGGCCTTCATTTTACTCCGGAGTTGCTCGATAAAATCAGGGGGCTCGGCGTAGAAATCGGATATGTTACTCTCCATGTCGGTCTCGGCACATTCAGACCGGTAAAGGCTGATAATATCGAGGATCATCACATGCATTCAGAGCACTATCATTTGCCTGAGGAAACTGCCGAGATCATAAACCGTACCAAATCGAGAGGCGGCAGGGTTTTTGCGGTGGGCACCACCTGCACGCGCACTCTTGAATCGGTCGCTTCTTTCAGAGGATGCATCAAGGCAGATGAAGGGTGGACAAGCATTTTCATTTATCCCGGATATGAATTCAAATGCATTGACTGCCTGATAACAAATTTTCATTTGCCGGAGAGCACTTTGATTATGCTTGTAAGCGCATTTTGCGGATATGAAAATACGATGAACGCTTATAAAACAGCCGTAGATATGCGTTACAGATTTTTTTCCTTCGGCGACGCGATGCTGATTCTTAACAGGTGAACGGATATTATGTAAAGTATAACTTTGAATTAAGGAAGGTAGTAATATGACTTTTTCCGTTTTTATTTCCAAGGCAACTGCATTTCTGATGTCTCTGTTTCTCACTCTTATCCCCTACGCAGGAATATCGCTCCCAGGTCTCGATGTATCCGATGAAAACTGCAAACTAAATATTGAAATGATATCGGATACGCATATTGAGTATAACGGAATATTCCGCCAAGGGTTTATGAAGCAGGGTTTCAGAACCATGAGCAGATCAAAGGCTGATATTGACGCCGTACTCGTTAACGGAGATATAACAAATTACGGCGATGAGCCAACTCTGGCGCAGTATTATGAGCTTATAAAGGAATTCAGCCCCGCTCCCGTGATAACCGTCGCAGGAAATCACGATATAGGTCATGTAGGCGACAGAGGAGTGACCGATATTACACGCGAGCAGGCGCTCGAAAACTTCATCAGATACCGTAACGAATACCTCGGTACCGATTACGATGTGAATTATTACTCAACTGAAATAAACGGATATAAATTTATTATTCTCGGAGATGAAGTCATTGACGGAGGCCATTGGGACGCGATTTCAATGTCTGACGAACAGCTTGAATTCCTTGACAGAGAGCTTGCCGAAGGAACTGCGGACGGTCTGCCTGTATTCGTATGCTGCCACTGGCCGCTCGATCACATCAACGGCGAAGATACTGTATGGGACGGCAGCGGAATTGCCGAGGACGAATACCCGGTAAAATCGATCCTCGAAAAATATGATAATGTATTTTATATCAGCGGCCATATGCACGCGGGTATCAAGAGCAAGCTTGCCGAAGAAAAGACCGGTCTATCAAGCGCGGAGCAGGTCAACGGAGTAACTTATATCACTCTGCCTACATACGGAATCATAAACTGGTACGGGCTTACACATTCGGGCACGGGAGCACAGCTTGAGGTATATGAAAATAGGGTCGTATTCCGCCCCGTAAATTACATCACAGGCAACTGGTATAAAAACAGCGCATATACATTTGAACTTTCATAAAACGGAAATTGCCCCTCCGGTCGGAGGGGCAATAAATTTTATCCTGTTATCTGACGATCCCTTCAAGGAAATCGGTTTCGCTAACAAAGCCTTCCGAATCGATTCTGAAGGTCTTAATCTCAAGCGGGCTGAAATCGGCATAGAAACCGCATTCGATCAGATTGCACACGACAGAAGCACGAACGGATCTGCCCTGAGTTTCACGAATTCTCATTATGTAATCTCCGCTTGAATCCTCACAGAGTTTGAAAGCGATAAGCTCAATGTTATCCTTATCAATACTGATAAAGGATTTTTTTTGCGGCAATTTTCCCTTGTGATAACCGAGCGGAACCGTTACGGGTTTTGAATTTATTACACCGGAAATCCTGCTTATTTTACCGTGATCCGCTTCGCCGGAATGAGGATAGACCGCATATTCAAACCTTTGAAGACCCTCGTCACAGTATTCAAAATCGGCATAAGGCCTGTCTGAATAATGGTCGGCAAATATTGAATTTCTGAGCATTGTAAGCCTGAGCGTATTGCCGGGGCAGTCATAAGAATATTTTGAATCGGTAATTATCGAAACTCCCCTGCCCCCGGCGGTTATATCCGCCCAGCGTAGCGCAGGCTCTTCGTCTCCGTCGCAAGGTCTCTTGATAAATCCGCCCGGGATCTCATAAGCAGAAACAGGATCGCTGCCCGGAACGGTTACCGGCATTTTAAGCATTGTAAGAGGCTCCTGCCAAAGAATCCTTACTTTTACTCTGAGAAATTCGCTGTCGGATTCAAGTATAAAATCCTGAGAAAGATATGAATTGCCGTATTTATGCCTGATTCTCATAACGGCCCTTGCGCCGTTGTTTTCCGCAAGCTTCATTTCTTCGGGCTCCATGGTACCGATCACATCATGAAACTTGAAAATATTATGTGCCCATGTATCGGGCTTTGAATTATCAATGACCGTAGGAATAAACGATCCGTCGCATATATGCTCTTCGCCGTCTTTCTTTGTGACAAGCGAGCTTATGGCTCCGGTGTTTTTATCAAATCTTACTCTCAGATATTTATTCTCAAAACCATCATCGATTGCGGAAACATCCGATTTGATCTCGGATTTTTCAACAGGCGCGTCGTCAAACCAGAGATGATAAACAGAATAGCCCATCGCAGGAATATCGGCGATAAAAGCAGTATCAAGATGGCTGTCATTGGAGCGTGATGACCTTACATTTGAATAGACAACTTCATTGCCTGAGCAATCGGTGACCTTCTTTGAAGGATGATATGTCCTCACAGCAGTTTTTACGGGGAATGAATGCGGATTAAAAACTGCAACAGGTCTCGGAAAAGCGTGATTCTCGCAATGATGTCTTTCATATTTGAAAACAGTATCCGAAACACCGTCTATCCAGGTATCTATCTCAGCCCCGATTTTTTGAAGAGAAATATTCTCCGTATCCTGAGCTACGGAAACGGCATAATTCATCTGAGCTTCAGCGTCATCATAAGCCTCGCGGATAGAGCAGCCGCAAAGGATATCATGAAACTGATTATAGCAGACTTTGAGCCAAGCCTCTTTAAGCGCTTTTGTAAAATCGTTTTTGCCGTTCATGGCGTGAACGAGCGAAGCCCATTTTTCTGCCGATTCAAGACTGTTTTCGGCTTTTCTGTTAAGAGTTTTTATTTTGGAAGTCGCGGAGTAACATCCGCTCGCGTGATGCTGCAACTCACCTTGCCAAGACGGTATTTCGAGAGGAGCAGCGCAAACGCTTCTGAAATACTCATCCGGTGAAGAAAATTGAAGTTCACCGAAGCCGCTGTCAATGAGCGAACGGAGGTATTCGATATCTCCTTTGGTCGGTCCGCCGCCGTGGTTGCCGACGCCGAAGAAAAGCATCATACCGTGCCCGCTTTTTTCTGCCGCTTCACCTACGGCTTCAAGACCCCAATCAAGCGATTTTTTACCGTTTTTGGCATAAGAAGTCGGTATTCTGTAGGTCAATGCCCGGGAGCCGTCCGGTGAATCCCACCAAAATAGATTCTGCGGAATTTCGGGATTTTCTTCCATATTCGGGCGCATCATAACATAGCAGTTCATTCCCGATTTTGCGAGTAACTGCGGCATCATGGCGTTATGCCCGAAGGAATCCACATTATATCCGGTGCGGCAGATTTTACCGAATTTTTCATTATAATACAGCTGACTGTATAACGCCTGCCTTGCGAAGCTTTCGGCATCCGGCATATTGCAATCCGGCTGGACCCACCAGCCGTTGACGGGCACCCATCTGCCTTCCGCGACGAGTTTTTTAATCTCTTCAAAAAGCTCCGGGTCAATATCCTCGACCCATTTATAATAGCAGGCAGAGGAGCAGGTAAAAACGAAATCATCGTATTCTTTGAGACGGTCAACCGCGGATCTGAAGGTTTGCAAAACTTCGCCGCATCCTTCCTGCCAGCGCCAAAGCCAGGTCGGGTCAAGATGAGCGTTACCGATGAGATGAATCTTTTGTTTCATTTCTTATTCTCCTTCTATAAACCCGAAATATCTGCCTATCCAGTAGGCGTAGGTATATACATAGCAGTTTTCTACACAGAGAGAACCGCCGCTGTCAACATTTTTATATGCAAGGGGGTCGCGGTCATATTTTGAAATAAACCTTTCATCGGGAGGCAAAAGGACGGAGGTCTGTTTGTAGCCGTCTTTAAGAGTTTTGACGGGTATATCGTGCCTGCCTATGAGCGAAACGCCTGAAGCGATCCTGCTGATATTGCTCCTGTAAAACCATTCTTTGATCCTGTCGGTATCAACTGATTCCGTAGGGCAGGCAAGCAGATACATAAAATCATAAGCCGGGTTATGCTCTTTATCAAGGGTAGTGCGCCAGGCCTTGAAGCCGTTTCTGTATTTTGTAAGCGTCGGCTCCTCCTCTTCAAGCAGGCAAAGCCCAGCAAACGAAGCGCAGGCGAGCATATGATCGCCGAACATAATATCTTCGGGCAGATCCATACCCGAGAGGATAGACGCCTGCATCAGCCTGTCATAATGCTGCTGAGCCATATCAGCGTAACCGCGGTCATTTACAAGATAATCGTATGTTTCCTTCCAGCGGCCCTCCTCGCCGGTTATGGCCATGGTAGTTTTAAGATAAAACAAAAGCTCGGCAGAATTCAGCGCGCCGTCAACATAACCCATCTCATCCTTGAAATATTCTTCGGTCCATTTAGCCCAGGTAGTGCTCTGACCGGAATAATCAACTAAAACGAAATCATTATTTATAATGTGGCTCATTATACCGCGGACCGAATCTTTGATAATTTCATCGAGCTCAGGATCGGCATCCCTTGTAAGGAGCAGATGAGCGCAGAGAAGATTGAGAAGCTGCAGCGTTATTTCGTCGCTGCTTGTATCGGCTTTATAAGTTATATCATCCTCGGTATATCCTTCATCGGTAAAAAGGTGGCGAAGCCTTTCGGGAATCTCGGCGTTGCAGGGTACTTTATAGCCGACGCAGTTTTTCTCCCTGGCAAATGAAGTATCAAGACAAACAGCATAATCGCCCTGCCTTTTGAAAAATATTCCGTCATCGGGTACAGGCTCATCCTTTGTCAGATACGTCCTCGCGACAAAGCCGTCACCCCTGCCGTGGATATGCATAAGCAGCAGGCAGGCTTCAAGAGCCCTTATGGCTATAGCCTTAGCCTCAAGGGTTTCGGGAGCATTCTCCCCTTTTTCTCTCTTTAATGTGGCATATCTGAATATCTCGCCTATATCAAAGCAGGCGGTAAATCCGCCGTCATTATCCGAATGGCCGTAATTATATGCGGATTCGAGTACACCGGGCTGACGAAGGCGCTTTTGGCTTATCATCCCGTGGCGATCTATATAACGGATCGTCTCATTGAGAAGCTCGGCGCAAATTTGAGTCGGCGACAAAAGTCTTTCCTCGATGTAGGTAACTCCCGATGAAGTCAGCACCCAGGCGTTTCTGCCCTGAGGGAGAATCGCTTTCACATCATTATCGGGTAAATCGCGGTCAGCCGAGAAATACATGACCCTGTCATATTCAAATTCCGCAGATTCTTCAAACCTGGTCAAGCCTTTCTTGGCTCCGTACCAGATTACACCGTCGCCCTCAGCAAAAACGGTATAGTCGGATTTTTTGCAGGGCAAAGGATAAGGAAAATCGGTCAGATCCGGCGAATCGTTTTTGATTTCAAAAAGAGCCGCCGGTACATTTTTATCATATTTAGAATAAAAAGTGCTTTGTCTGACGGGATGCTTCCCGAGAGTAATGGCATTTTTCATATTATGCCTCCATAACAGAAATACGGTGTTTTTTATCGTAAATACTGCCTACGCAGGAAATGAGCGCTGCCGCAAGCGAAACTGCAAGCATAATGATGAATACCGAGTTCCAGCCCGATTTTTCGGAAACCGCTCCGAGTGAATAAGCGGTAACGGTGCTTCCCACATAGCAGAATGTGTTTAGCAGACCGGCAGCAAAGCCGGAATTTATCACTGCCCTGCGGTCAAGCGGGAACATGCTTGTAATAACATTATTCACCATCGCCATTGTTGCAGAGGTAAGCATAAAGCAAATCATGATAGGCACAATTTTATGGATCCTGAGGAAGAGAATTATGCTCAGGCACAAAACGGCGCTGAATACATACAATATCAGATTCATAAGATTATGCGATTCAATCCTGTCATGAATAAGCTTGATCACGCCTGCGGAAAGAGTTGCAACAAGCGGGAGTAAAAGAGTAAGCAGGATGGAAAATGACTGAGAAACTCCGAATTCCTCATAAAGGACATTGGGCACCCAGGTATTTATGCCGTCTTTTATAAATCCGTTTGCGATGCCGGCAAGGGCTATTGATACGAGCATAACGATTACGGTAGTGTTCCTGCCAGCGCTTTTGCCTGATTCGTTTTTATTCTCAATAACAGGCGCTGGCTTTTCGCTGCCGTAGAGAATAAACCATATAAAAGCGGTGACAAAAAGCAAAACGCTCGCGGTGTAAAAAGAATAGCGCCAGTTGAAAAATTTAACAAAAAACGCCGATAAACCGTAAACCACAAATGTGCCGAAGGTATTCGTAGTGCTCATAGCCATGATTGCCGACGGCATTTTTTTATCGCTTACAAACTCCGATATAGTCTTGATAAGCGTGGTCCATAAAACAGACTGAACGCAGCCGTTTACGAGCCAGATATATTTCATCACGGAAACGGATCTGCAAAGCGGCATCATAAAATTTATAATGCCCGAGATCATCAGCGAGCCGAATACCATTATCCTGCCGTTATAATGCTTTGAAAGGATACCGTTCACAAGCTGGCCTATGCCGTAAGCAAAGAAGAAAAATGAACTAACAAGCCCTACCGTTGCTTTGTCATAGCCCGTTTCGGCAACGATGGCAACTATTGAAGCGCCGAAATTAAGTCTGCCGATGTAGGCTACCGCATAGGCAAGCCAGCAAATAAAAATAATCTTGTTTTCTTTTTTGGAATCAGTCATTTTTACCGAATGCCTTCTCAAACCTGCGCATCGCCTCGGCGGTGTTTTCATGGGTCGAGAATGAAGTCAACCTGAAATAACCTTTACCGTTTTCGCCGAAGCCTTCTCCCGGAGTGCCAACAACATTTGCCCTTTCGAGCAGGGCGTCAAAAAATTCCCAGGAGCCCATATTTTCGGGGCATCTGAACCAGATATAAGGAGAGTGCTTTCCTCCGCAATACCAGATACCGAGACGGTCAAGGGTATCGGTGATGATTTTTGCATTCTCTTTGTAGTAATCGATATTTTCTTTGATCTGTTTTTTGCCCTCGGGAGTGAATACGGCGGTCGCGCCCTTCTGGACGATATAGCATACACCGTTGAACTTAGTCGTCTGCCTTCTGAGCCAGAATTTATTGAGCTTATGACCGTCTCTCTCAAGAGCAAACGGGACTACTGTGTAGCCGCAGCGGGTGCCGGTAAAGCCGGCGGTCTTTGAAAATGAACAGAATTCAATGGCGCAGGTCTTTGAGCCTTCGATCTCGTAAATGCTTCTCGGAAGCTCCGGATCGGAAACGAAGCATTCATATGCGGCGTCAAAGAAAATCACGCTGTCATTCTCATTGGCGTAATCTACCCATTCTTTAAGCTGAGCGCGGTTATAGCAGGCACCCGTCGGATTATTGGGAGAGCAGATATATATGAGATCCGCTTTGATTGATCTATCCGGCATCGGAAGGAAATTATTGCTTTCATCGGCTTTAAGATATTTGATCTGTCTGCCGTCCATGGTGTTTGTATCAACATAAACAGGATATACGGGATCGGGAACGAGCACAACATTGTCATTTGAAAAAATATCAAGTATATTTCCGCAGTCGCTTTTGGCACCGTCAGAGATAAAAATTTCATCTTTATCAAGCTCAACGCCTTTTTCGGCATAGTATTCTTTAAGAGAATTTTTAAGGAAATCATATCCCTGCTCAGGGCCGTATCCCTTGAAGGTAGCGCCGTCTGCCATATCATCAACGCCGCTGTGAAGCGATTCGATAACGCTTGGCACAAGCGGCCGGGTGACATCGCCGATCCCAAGACGGATAACATCGGCGTCGGGATGATCCTCTTTGAATTTAGCCGCTCTTTTGGCTACTTCGGAAAACAGATAGCTCTCTTTGATATTAAGATAGTTTGAATTGACGTGTGCCATTTATTTTACCTCTCCTTCAAATGAAAATGCAGCAGGCCCCTTCATGATGACCGTACCGTCTGATTTATACATTATTTCAAGATCGCCGCCTATAAGCTTCACGGTGATAAATTCGTCCGCTTTGCATCTGCCGGTTTTTACAGCCGCCGAAACCGTCGCGCAGGCGCCGGTGCCGCAGGCTAATGTTTCGCCGCTTCCCCTTTCCCAAACACGCATATTCAGAGTCTTCTCGTCAATATATTCTGCAAACTCGGTATTTATGCGCTCGGGGAATTTCGGATTGTTTTCATAGCCGGGACCTATTTTTTCAAGGTCGAGATCCGCTATATTTTCCGTAAATATAACGCAGTGGGGATTGCCCATCGAAACACAGGTGATTTTATCGCATCTGTCGCCTACGGTAAGTTCTTCTTCAACGACTTCATCCTTATCCGAAACTACGGGTATTTCTTTTGCCGTAAACACGGCCTTGCCCATATCGACGGTCACTTTTTTAACTTCGCCGTTTTCAACATCCAAATCAAGATATTTTATTCCGCTGAGTGTTTCAAGACTGATGCTCGTTTTATCAGTCAAGCCCTTATCATAAACATATTTGCCGATACAGCGCGTAGCGTTACCGCACATTTTCCCTTCGCTTCCGTCCGCATTGAACATCCTCATTCTGAAATCTGCGACATCGCTCGGCATAATCAAAACTATACCGTCTCCTCCGACTCCGAAATGTCTGTCTGAAAGTCTGACGGCAAGAGCCTCCGGATCATCGATTTTTTCTTCAAAACAGTTGAAATAAATATAATCGTTGCCGATTCCATGCATTTTTGTAAATTTCATTTACATCCGCCTTTCCCTTGTATTGTAATTTAATATTATATAATATGAGTTTCCAAAAATCAACAATTCAAATAAAAAACCCGCCACATAAATAACGCTTGTATTGAATTTTTATATTGAACAAATTTATTCTGTATGTTAAAATAAATATGATTAGATTTTAATCATTATTTTTCGTTCTGTATTCGGAGGAAACTATATGAAGCTTTATATGCGAATTACGGCATTATGTCTGTGCGTATTGCTCCTGCTTCCCCCGGCGGCAAACGCTGCAACGGGTGACGATCCGGAGACGCCTGACTATGACGCGATCACGCAGACCGATGAAACCGAAGGCGAAACAGAAGTCCGTGAGGCTAAGCTGGTCCTTTCGGATTTACCCGTTTCTTTGTCGGTCGGTTCAAAGATAAAAATAAAGGCAGATCCGGTCGATTTTGAAACCCCGCCGCAAAGCATTAAATGGACCTCGGATAACACTGCCGCGGCAACGGTGGATAAAAACGGCGTTGTATCTTGTATCGGCACCGGCCAGGCGACGATCACCGCTTCGGCAACGGACGCTGACACTCCTGTTTCCGCCTCTTGTGTTGTAAAGGTCGTTGCAAGGCATAGCTTTGCTCATATTTTTCTCTCGCTGACTTACAGCTACAGCGCCATGGGTGATTATTATTATTCCGACAACGAGTCCGCCTGGCAAAAACCGTTTGGTTTTATGAGGCTTTATGATGTTGCCTCTCAGCTTATCGGATATCAATATGATTTCAAGCGCATCGTTTTCACCTATGACAATAAAGACTGGCTTATCGAGTTTTGGAAGGGACAATATGCGCTGTTCCAGTACGGAGGAGAGATAGGAGTTTATACAAAGCCGGCAGTCGGTTTCGGCGACACTCCGGTTTCAACATACAGAACCGCTTCACGCAACGATCGGCTTGATATGGAAATGACACTTTGGCAAGAGCAATCCGACGGCACTATGAAACGGGTGTTTACACGCGACTACGATAAATACTGGTGGTGTGACGGATACAGGATCGGAAGGCTGCGCAGGAGCAAGCCCGCGACAGAGCTGCAAATGATAAGCCGCATTACACTCAAAGACGAAAAAATGGCGGCTGAATTTGAAAAAGGCATGAAATCAAGCGGTTTTTCCGAGTCTGACGACCTTGACGACTTAAAGAATGATTGTTATTATCGCGACGGCTGTGATGTCTATTTTATCTGGCGCAATCTGACCGAATCACAGCACTTTATCCCGATGTTTGTTGACGGAGACACTCTATCTGTGATTTTTTCGTTTTTTAACAGGCTGCGTCTTTCACATTGATTATTTAATTTTTATCGGCGAGTAATAAATTAAAGCCGGAAGAAAGGACTTTGTAACACCCGATACCGTCTTTGATTCGGCGTATCAGGCAAATTCAGGTAACGAATATGAATATACTTAAAAAAATCACTGCTGTTATTTTATGTTTTGTTCTTATAGGATTTTCTTTCACAGCTTATGCTGATGACGTAAAAGAGCCGCTCAAATACGTTGTGCTCGGCGATTCGATCTCAAGAGGCTCAGGGATAACAAACCGCGATAAAGCGTGCTTCGGCAGAATTATCGCCGACACCAACGGTTATGATTATGTCAACTACGGCGTTGACGGCCTTGAAAGCAGCGGTCTGCTCAGCATGCTGCACAGGGCAGATGTTATCAAGGATGTTTCCGAGGCGGATATAATCAGCATCTCTATAGGCGGCAATAATTATCTGAACTCACTTTTAAGCCTGCTTTTCGGCGGAGTGCTTATCAGAAGAGAGGCCGCGCTTGACGGTGTTCTCGGATCGTTTTATGACGATTTTTGCAATATTATATCAACGATCCGCGAGCTGAATCCCGAAACGGTCATTATTGTTCAGACCCTTTATAATCCGTCAACCGGTCCACTCAGATCTCTTGCGGGATTTGCCGTAAAAAAGCTTAACGACTGCTTTTACAGATATGAGAGCGAAAACCCCGGAGTTATCACGATCGCGGATGTTGCGACTGCGCTTGACGGTCACGCGCAGTGCTTTGAGGTCATTCATCCCACCGCACAGGGCAATGTGGAAATAGCCGAAGTGCTTCTTGATGTGCTTTACGATCTCGGGCTCGGTGAAAGCCGGGTGCCTGTCATAAAGACAAAAGGAATCAACTCCATTGAATATGCAGTCGCCATCATTCTCAACCCCTCTAAAGTCATAACCGCCGTAGAATACAGTTAAATCAAATTGCCGGGTAAACCCGGCTCTTATCCTTAAAAATCAAAGCCGCCCTATGGGCGGTTTTATTTTGTATTTCATTTTATATTGCGATTTACACATCGAATCGCGAGTTCAGCGTGACTTATATATTTCCTCGGTCTGCCTCGCTTCGTCCTCGATCATTGCGTCAAATCCGACGAGCGCGGCAAACGGTGCGAATTGCGCGGCACGGTCATGCAGCGACATATGATTTCTGTCATTCGGCTTATGATACGCTCAAGCTTATTACAGTATCCGCGGCCTACGCGCCAGAAATCAGTCAGCGGAGTATGACACCAAAGCTTTTCGCGATAGGTCTGCTCATTCAGCTCCGCCACCCTTACGCCGTCTTTATCGGCAGGCACGTGCTTTGCGACAATATCCATCGCGACCTTTGCGAGGTAAAGATTGGTTCCGATTCCGGCTGTTGCGGTTATACCCGTTGTGTATAACACTTCGCGTATCATCGTCATGGCAAGCTCATGCGCCGTCATACGGTAAGTCGGAAGATAATTTGTGACATCGATAAAAACCTCGTCAATTGAATATACGTGAATATCTTCCTGCGAAACATATTTAAGATAAATGGAATATATCTTTGCGCTGTATTCCTCATAAAGCTTCATTCGCGGCGGAGCTACTATGTATGAAAGCTCCAGTGACGGATCAGACTCTATGGACGGCGCGTTGAATGAAGCAGAGGCAAATTCATATTTCCCCACGTCATTTTTACGCACAAATCCGTGATTTATCGCGTAATTCAATCTGCGCCTGTTTACTTCCTTTACCCGCTGAACCACCTCAAAAAGCCTTGCTCTGCCCGAAATTCCGTGAGCTTTTAATGAAGGCGAAACTGCGAGGCAAATCGTCTTTTCCGTCCTCGACAAATCGGCAACGACAAGGTTTGTTGTCAGCGGATCAAGGCGGCGCTCAACACATTCAACGCTTGCGTAGAAGCTTTTAAGATCTATTGCTATATATGTGCGTTTCATATCATTGTTCCTCACGGGCGATTACACTGCGGGGCGCTCCACAAACCATCTGCCGACACGCGCGGCAAAATGCTCGTTCGTCTTTTCAAAAAACAGATATTTCTCTTCGCCGTGAATGATCACAGTATAGCAATCACCGGAATAGCCGCCCCCGAGCGTTGAGGCGGGGCGGAAATCCTTGACCTCTTCTATCTTAAAAGTCCTTCCGTCGGCCCAGGTGATGAATCTCGGCATCATATAGCCCGTAGAATCTATATCCGAATTGACTTTTACATAAATTTTTTCGTATTTTTGCTGCATACAGCTCCATCCTTTTTAGTGTCAATCGCAAAAATATCAGAATGATTTGATTATGTGTTTCGCTACTCCCTGACAGACGAAAGAATCAAGCTCGATCGTTTTGCCGGGATACTGCCCCTCATTCATATACGCAAAAATGTATTTTCCGTTTTTTCTGCCCCGGTATTGCTTAAGCGTATTTTCATTATCCGAATTGAGAACGACGGCTATGTCGCCCTTTTGCGGCCGCGCATTTTTATCTATGACTACAAGTACGCCGGGCAATATTCCGGCATCGACCATGGAATCACCGTATGCGCGGAGGATATACATCTCACCGGTGCCGAAAATGGACTCGGGCAGATTGACATATTCCAGAATATTTTCCTCTTCGCTTGTGGGATCGCCGCATCCGATACTGCCGCATATAGGCGCATTGGTCTTCGCGGGAGAAGAACAGAGAGAGGTTGTCGAGGTTTCAATATTCTTTCCGTCATATTTCACCGTACCCTCTTTGTCCATCTCGAGAATATAACGGTAAGCGGTGGTTTTATTGATATTGAAGCGGCTGCCTATCTCCTGAAACGATGGTGAACGCCGCTCCTCGCGGTAAAACTCGCCTATATATTTGCAAATCTGCGATTTTAATTCCGAATTTTTGCTTCTCATGATCCCGCCTCATTTCTGTCCGCAACGATATGTTGCATTTTGTAATTGAAATATATCACAACCTCCCATCGCTGTCAACAGTAATTTTCATTTAGAGAAAACAGGATAAATAACAACACCCTGCTTGCTTGAAGCGCAGCGCATTGCTCCCTGTTTCTTTCTGCTCGCACACCGCCTGCATCTGCCACAGGCAGCGGCGGTGCACGACCCGGTTAACAGCCGCTGCACGCGACCTTGCAACCGCGGAATCACAGTTACAAATCTAATAA
>CAMVEX010000027.1 GCA_947166625.1 uncultured Clostridia bacterium | reverse complement strand
GGTATTATCTAGAAAAATCCAATAATACTGGTTTACGACCCGCCCGCTGACCGGACGGTCGTTTGATTTTACTGTGTGACTTCGGGAAGGCGCCTGAATAATTCACGGAAGAATCCGATGAATCTGTCAAAAAATCCGTTTTTGATAACGACGGTTTCAACCTTGCTTTCGCTGACCGTTTCACCGTTTATTATGTATTTTGCCTGAACGGTAAAGGTCGAGGTCGCTTTTTCTGCCACATACTTTGCGGAGCCGGCCGGGGTTTTATCCTCGCCGTTGATAAACCAGTGAACTCTGCCGCTGTCTGTCTTGTTGGTGACATTTGAATAAAAGGTTATGGTAGTCTTATATGATTCCGTGCGTTTTTCGACATATCTGACGATTTCGATTTCGGGGAAATCATACAAGGCGTTTACGGTGATATCACGGGCAGAGAGGCTGAACGGCTCCCATCTGCCGGAAACTCCGCTGACAACGGGCACCTGCGGAGGAACAACAGCCGCCGTACCGACGGTGAAAGGTATTACCGCGACGGTTTTGCCCATTGATACGAAGGTGATATGATATTCCTTTTCTTTATAAACGGCGTATGAAACGGTATCGGTCGCGCCGAGCGCATAGGATGACCAGCTGCCGCTGTAGCCCTCTCTTTCGGGAACGGCAGGCTCGGTTATTGACTTTACGCCGTATCTATAGGGAACGACGGCGATGATCTCTTCGGTTTCGGCGATCTTGAAGGTCACATAATAAGTATTCGGTGTATAGACCGCGTTTACGGTGATATCGTGAGGAACAACGGTGTATTCTTCCCATTCACCGGTGTAACCGTCTTTTTCGGGGACGGCGGGAAGGGATAATGAATCGGTCTCTACGTTGAAAGATGCAGCAGCTACGGTTTTACCGCTCGCTTTGAAATAAGCGGTATATGTGACGGGGGTATAGACCGAAAATACAGTAATTCCGCCCGGCGCAAGTGAATAATCCTGCCACTTGCCGTTATAGCCGGTTTTTTCGATCACATCGGGCTCCGAAACAGAAGTATCATTGACTGTATAAGGAATTTTACCGACAGACCTGCCCTGCGAAATGAACTCGGCAAAATAAGTCACGGGCTCGGTCTCCGCCGTGAGGGTCAAATCATGAGCGGGCATTGATACGGGGATTTCGGGGCTCCAGCCCGTTATCACCACGCCCGCCGCTGCGACGGATTCGGGTAAAACGATCTTTTCGCCGTAGGCAAAATCAGTCTCAACGGACTTATCACCCGCCTTGAAAGTGACGGTATAAACTTCGGGAGTATAAACCGCGTTTACGATACCGCCCGAGGAACTGTCATAATCCTCCCAGCGGGATTCAAAGCCCTGCTTTTCGGGAACGGGAGGCTCCGAAATACTATCTGCGCAGGGAACTTCGCCGACGGTTACGCCATCCGCAACAAATCTGATGATACCGCTTGCGGGAGCCGAAGTAAATCTTGAATTCAGCACGGAATCCGAAGCGAAGGAATAAACGGAATTCTCATCGACCCTGTTTCCGTTTTCATCATACCATCCGCAGAATACACCGCTGCCGGAGGGAACACCGAGAGAGGGATATTCACTGCCGTAAACGGCGCTCACGGTATCATAAACGGCTCCGTCATTCATAAGGGTAACGGTATATGAATCGGGAAGCCAAACGGCTTTGAGGGTATGGCTCGATCCTGAGGAAACAACGGTATCTGCCGTGATTTCGGATGATGAGCCGTCATACCAGCCGCCGAAGGTGAAGCCGCGCCTTGAAGGAACGGGCAGCTCGCCGTATTTCTCTCCGGGAGTAACGGTAATAAATGCGGTATCGCAGCTTCCGCCGCACGGATCGAATGATACAGTGACGCTCTTTTGCACCCACGCCGCGCGAAGAGAAATATCGCGGGCATATTTCATTACTGTTTCGGCGGTCACCTGCTGAGTAAAATCTTCATCGGCAAACCAGCCGGCGAAAGTAAATCCCGTTTTTTCGGGAACGGGCATTTCACCGAAGGGGCTGTCATAAGTAAAGGAAGCGCTGCTCACGGAAACAGAGCCGCCGCGCGGATCGAAGGATGCGGTGTAGCTTTCGGCGACCCAACGAGCGTAGAAGGTACAATCGGAAGTGATTTCGATTTTATCGGATTCATTTATTTTTTTGCCGCCCTGAGGCGAGGTAAACCAACCGGCGAATGAATAGCCGACTCGCTTGGCATCGGGGAGCTCATAACTTTCATTATAAGTATATACCCTGCTCTTTTCGGAGCATTTGCCGCCCGAGGGATCGAACCTGACGATATAGGTGCAGGCATCCCACTGAGCATAGAGGGTGAGAGGCTCATTCAATGTATATTCCACTCCCGGCAGATAGGTTTCACCGCCGCCGTCGGGATGAGTATTCCAGCCTACGAAATCATAGCCCGTTTTTACGGGGAGCGTTTCGCTTAAAGTAAGCGGGATATCATAATACTTGAAAGCGCCGGACGGAGCAGACGAGCCGGAATTCGCATTGTAAGAAACGGCGTATCTGTCCCTCTCCCAAACGGCATAGAGAGCAAGAGAGGCGTCACGGTCATAGCTCTGACCCGGCTGATATGATTCACCGTCGCCGTCTGCCGAAGTATTCCACTCAATGAAGGTGAAGCCTTCACGCTTCGGGATCTCGCTGCCGAGTTTGAAGCCCGTCTGGCCGTATAGTCTGAAGGAATCAGAGGGCATTCCCTCAACCAAAGTATTATTCGGGGCATAGGTGACGGTATATTTTGCCCTCTCCCATCTTGCAAAGAGTGTGGTGTCTTTTACAATTTCTACCGTGGAATCGGCGGTAACGGGCTTATCATCCGCGCCTTCTTCGGTAAAATACCAGCCCGTGAAATCCTTACCGGTCTGTGAAGTGACGGGAAGGTCGCCGTATTTTGAGCCGTATCTGACGGTGATGACGGTATCCGTCTGAGTGCCGCCGTTTGAATCAAAGCTGACTTTGCTCTCGATGGGAGTCCACAGAGCGTAGAGAGTAAGATCTTCGTTTACCGAATAGATCGCATCGGCTTTATAAGGCTTTCCGCTGCCGTCGGGAGAAGTGTTCCACCCCGAGAAGGTGTAACCGTATCTCGTGGGCACAGCGGATGAGATCTTGACATTCTGAGTGTAATATTTGATCTGAGCCGCGGGAAGATTGCCGACCGTGCCGCCGCAGTTGGGATTATAGGTGACGATATATGTCATCTCTCCCCACTCGGCGTAAAGGCTGACCGTATTTGAGGAGGTCATAAGCGTGGATGAATCAACGGGATTTCCCGCGCTGTCTTTCCATCCGATGAATTTATAGCCGGATCTTACGGGAACGGGAAGCTCACCGTAAGGCTCAGAATATCTCACATCTTTATAATTCGGAGAAACGGAGCCTCCGTTTGCGTAGAAATAAACGCTCTTGAGCTGGCCCTTCCACTGGGCGTAAAGGGTCGCGCTCTCATTTGCGGAATAATTGTAATTATTCTTGTCATACTGTGTACCGCTGCCGTCGGGTCTGGTATTCCAGTAATTGAATTCGTAATTTGTCCTTGTAAGGGTCCTCGAGGTTATGTTGAGCCTGACAGTTTCAAAATGCTCTTTTTGCTGGGATGCGGGAATATTTGAAATTGTCTCGCCGCCGGCATTGGCGTCAAAAGAGACGGTATAGACCTTGATCTTCCACTGAGCGTAAAGAGTGGTGTTGGTGGAGACGGTATCGTTTTCCGTAACTTTGCTGCCGCCGCTTGCCGCGGAATACCAGCCGAGGAAATCATAGCCCTCTCTCACGGGCACGGGAAGCTCGCCGTATTTTTCACCGTTTTTGACCTTGCGGCTCGTTTCGGAGCAGACGGCGCGGCTCTTGCCAACGAGATCGTTCAGATCGAATTTGACGGTATATTCGACCGTTCCTCCGCCGCCCGGATAATAATCGCTGAGATAGACGGGGCATTTGAGCAGATAGCTGAACTGACCCTTGAGGGTGGTTTTGGTCTTTGAATAGCCCCACCTGATATTGCAGGTGCCGTAGCTGTTGCAATCGGTGAAAAGAACATTTTCGCCGTCAACCGCGAGAACATAGATGGTATGCTGATTGCTTGTATAATTGAGGCGGATAACATCGCCCGCGCGAACGCTGTCGATCGCGGAGGAACTTGTATATTTAGTCCAGTTCATCGGGTTTGAGCCGACTACATCGTATCCGCATTGGAGGGCGTAACCGTGGCACTGGCAGGAATCCCAGAAATAAGGCCTGTTGCAGTAGCTTGTGCCGTTTGCGCTGTGATTGCATGGCCTGCTCGTAACGCCGTTGGGGTTATTGGTTGACGAGCCCATGTGATTCCAGTAATACCCTGCGGGAAACTTCGCCTGAAGCGAGGTGAAGCCGATGGCATCCTGCGAGCTACCCGATGAATGGGAATGCTCGATAACGGGTATATCGCCGATAAAAGCGGATGAAAAATTCACATCGCTCGAAATTTCTCCGCTCGACAGATCAAGGGTATATATGAGCTCGCCGTCGGTCATATAGGATAACAAGCCCGCGCTCTCAAACCACATGGAGGTGATTTCGCCACTGCCCGCGACGGAATTCATAACCTTGCCGGAGAGAGTGAATTTGACGATTTTACCGCCGCTGAGGACATATAATTCGCCGCCGTAAAGGGAAATATCCGCAACTTTTGCCGACATACTTATAAAGGCTTCGGTAACGCGAGAGGAAATATCCGTGCGATAAACGGTATTGCCGGAATATGAATAAATGAAGCCCTCAAAGGCGGCTACCCCATCAACGGGGAAATTTATGATATAGCTTCTTTGGGTATCGCCGGGCAGACCGGCAAACACCCTGGAATCCTCATCGAGGAAATAATAAACTCCGTCATAAGAACACTCGGTATCGCTGTTGGCGAATGAGCCGGAGGCGGAATATACAAAAGGCACCGCCGAAAACAGCAGTGTGAATGCAAGTATCAAACCGATAACAGATTTCAATTTTTTCATTTTGTCCCCGATATATCAATATTTTGTTGTCAATTTAAAATAATAGCCTATCTTACACAATATATAATATACGATTTCGGCCTTGAAATCAATAAATAAATTATTAAAAAATTGTTACTTACCGCTCCCCTTCCCGCATATTTATCAAAGGCCTTTCATATAATTCGGCAAAAACGCAAAGAAAGGGCGGGTGTTCATAAAACAGTAATGCCTCAAAAAGCGATCTTTGCACATCTTGTGCAGGCATTCCTCCTCGAAATACAGCAAGTATTCCTCGTCGTCAAGGCCTGCAAATCTGCACAAATCTCATCTTTTTGAGGTGCAAAGCAGTTTTCTCGTGAAAAATAAGCCGCAGAACAAGGAAGGCTTGCGAAAGCATACTTTGTGTATGGTGAGCAAATCTGACGATGTTCCGCGGCTTTAGTTTTCCGTGAAAACCAATACCGTTTTACGAATACCCGCCCAAGCAGTGCGATCGCACTGCTTTCGGGTTTATTGAGTTATTGGGTTATTTCCGGCAAAGCTCCGAAAAGCTTCAGGAAGAACGAAACGATCCTTGAAAAAATACCGCTGTCACAGCTCACCTTTTCAACTCTTGAAGAAGCGAGCACCTCGCCGCCCTTCATCACCTTTGCCTGAACGCTGAAATCTCCGCGTGCTGTCACACGGAAGGTCTCCGCCTGACCGGCGTTTTCTCCGTTGAGGAAGAAACAGACCGCCGCGCCTGCGGGAACATTCTGAGCACTCGCTCTGAAAACGATAGTCTGATCGTAGCGAACAGAACGGGAGGAGGTGTAATTGACAATATCCACGGCAGGAGCGGGTGCGGGAGGATAGGTGGGATTATTGGTACCCGGGTTATCGCCGCCGGGGGTGTCGCCGCCCGGGTTATCACCGCCCGGATTGTCAACACCGGGGTCGTCACCCTGGGATGAATATGTGTATTCCGAGAATGTAAAAGTGATATTGCTCAGATCAGTCATATTCGCGAGCTGAATCGAGAGCTTCCCGTTTTCGGCGCTGAAGCCGTAAATCATCGCCGTCCTTGAAAAAGGAGCGGAATAAACATTTGAAAAAGTTCCGTCTGCCGTGTTGTAAGAATAAATACCGTCGGGCTCCGAATAAAGGAGCAGATCGCCGTCATCCGAGAGACGGGCAAAGGAATAATCGGTCGAGCTGCCGGGAATCTTATCCATATAGCTTATGCTTCCGTCGCCCCAGTTGGGATTCAGATTTTTGATCACGGAAACTCCGCCGTTTGGGAAATACTCACGAAGAGTTTTATCGGCATTGTTGATGAAAAACAGCCTTCCGTTTATAAAAACGGCATTCGAAAGAGAATTATTCAGAAGCCAGTTGTCATAAGCGGTGCTGACCGGGGAAGTATCGGTAAAATCCGAAGCGGAATGAGCTGAATCATTGAGAAGACAGGAGGTGGATTTGAGCAGATAATTATGGTGGACTCTGCCGAGCGCATCGGGGACGACATCATCCCAGGTGACATCCACATGATATTTAAGACCGTCAACCGTCACAACATTCCACACATGATTGAGAGTATCGGATGAGCAGAGGGTCGCGGTGATACCGATCTTATTGAGGACGAATCTCATCGCCGACGAATAGCCGGTGCATACGGCGAAGCCGTCAAGCAGAGCGCCGGTGATGTCGGAATTATTATAGGCATTGAGCCCGGTATCATAAGCCACACGGGCAGCGAGCCTGTCATGGATAATGAGCACCTGCTGAGCCTGCGAAAATCCGCTCTGAGCAACTCCGTCGGTAATCTCGGCCGCCGCGGAATTACACGCCGCGAGCTTTGCGGCATAATCCTGCTTTGAATAAACGTAGCCGTTTTTAATGCCGATCTTGCTTATTTTATTACCCGAGGATGAAAAGCTGAAATTATAAGTCTGAACATTTCCGGAGGTATCATAAGCGAGATTGAATGAGATCTCGGGCCATTCGGAAATGATCATATCCCGCAGGGCAATGGCATTCTCATTATTATAGCCGATGCCGAAGGATAAAATATCTATCTCGGTCTTGCAATCTGCAAGCTGAGCATAAATGCTCTCTTTAAGCTCGGCATTATCGTTGACGCCGGCGACATCGGGAGAAGAAACAGCCTGAGCCAGAGACGCAGAATACTGTTTGCCCGGAGAAGCCGCGAATGTAACGGCACCGAGCGATAAAATCATCATTACACTCAGCAGAATCGCCGTAAGTTTTTTCATTTTGAGGAATCTTGACATAGTATCACCTGAATTCGCAAAATGCAGTTGAGATCATAATGCCGAAGCTATGAATGCGGCAAAGAGACCCTTGAGGAAGGGAGTGAGATCAAATCCGCCGGGGACCGCCACTTCACTGTCGGGAACGGAAAAGGAGATATTTTCAAAATAGGTATTCTGCACCGAGCCCGTTCTCGCATCGGTCACTTTAAGGAGCTTGAGATCGTCGCCGATATAGCAGAATTTGCTCGTTACCTGAGCTCTGTCGTTAAATTCCTCAACAAAATAGGTTTTGCCGTCTATCTCTTCATTATAGCTCTTTACATAATTGAGAACGGCGAAGGTCACGCCGGAGGCTTTTTCGATAACGCTCCATACATCGAGCTTCGCGATACCGAGATTATCGACCTTGACATAGAAGAACGGAAGAATGGGAAGATAGGCATAGGCTGTATTATCCCTGACAACAACTCTGACTTTGAAAAATCCCGTATTGTAATCATACGCGACGGCATTGCCCTTGATGGTGATCTTATCGGTCGAGGCTCCGAGAGCGGTGTTGCCGGCGGTCAGGGTAACGCTGACCTCTCTTTTGTTGTTTACCGTTTCGATCAATGTTTCTGTTTTTGTGGCCGCTGCAAACGCTCCGACAGAGAGAACGGAAAATACCATAACGAGCGCCAGAACGGCGGAAACCGTTTTCTTACAAATATTCATAGACTTTCTCCTTTCGCTGTAATTCACTTTTTTTGAATAATTTTAACATAATCGGCGCAAAAACACAACAAAAAATATTGAAAATCTACAATCCGTGATATATAATTCTGTTTAAGACAGAAAGATCGTTACAGACGATCTGCAGCGGCAGCGCATCAAAATCAGCCGGGGAAAGAGGCGGCATCGGCCGATTCACCGGGTCAAAATAAGGAGGCAATATGAAAAACTTATTTGAAAACGCAAAATTCATAACCACAGAATACGAGGTATTTAACGGGGCGATCGGACCGTGGGGCGGAAGAAGGCCGGAGCTTTATCAGCATACGGATATAGTCGCCGGAGACGGCCTGCCTTATTTCGTTAAAGATTTCACGCTTGACAGCATAGAAAAGACGGTGTTGCATTTCACCGCCCTCGGATGCTGTGACATATACATAAACGGCAAAAGAGCGGGGCTCGGAGAAATGAAACCCGGCTGGACCGATTACAATACGCGCACCCTTTATATGTCGTACGATATAACCGATGATCTGACAGAAGGCGGAAACCGCATACTCGCCGTCCTCTCTCCCGGATGGTATTCCGGAAGGATAAGCAACGGCACTTACGGCTCGCACGCACCGGCATTCGCCGCAAGCATCGTTTCCGGCGGCAAAGAGATAATTTTCACCGATGAGAGCTGGGTTTCGGCAGTCGGCGGCGAAACACGCTTCACCGATATATGGGACGGCGAATATATCGACGCCCGCGAGCCCTCTTACGCTTCGATGAGCGTTTATAAAAAGGCTCTCAGGGGCAGACAAAAGACTGAGATATTTGACTACGCGGGAGAGATCACTCCGTTTGTCGGGCCGGAGATCAGGGTAAGAGAAAAGCTCGGCGTATCCCCCGCCCGCCTCACGGTAACGGACGGCACGGTATATAACGGCACATATTACGGTAAGGTAAACATCTGCGAGGATAACGCCGCTCTGCCGCTCACCCTTAAAAAAGGGCAGAAGCTGACGGTCGATCTCGGGCAGGAAATCGTCGGCAGGCTGCGCATCGGGGCATCATCCGTCAGAGGCAATGTATTAAAAATCAGATACGCGGAGTTTCTCAATGATTCCGGCTCGACAGAGAGGGGCAACGACGGCCCCGAGGGCTCAGTATATACAATAAATCTCCGCTCGGCGCTCGGAAAAGAATTCTATGTTTTCAAAGACAAAAAGAGCGTTGAATTCTCACCGCGTTTCACATTTTACGGATTCAGATATGCCGAGATAAGCGCAAAAGAAGATGTGGTTATCACTGCGATAAACGGCGAAGTCATCGGCAACGACACCAAGGAAACAGGCTCTATCACCACCTCTCACAAGGTAATCAACAGACTTATCTCAAATATAATCTGGGGTCAGAGAGGCAACTATCTGAGCGTTCCGACAGACTGCCCGCAGAGAGACGAGCGCCTCGGATGGACGGGCGACGCCCAGGCATTCAGCGTGACGGCGGCATATAACGCCGATGTATATGGCTTCTTCCTCAAATGGATGCAGGATATGCGCGATTCGCAGGGAGAAAGCGGCGGATACGCGGATATAAACCCGAGGCTCAATTTCTGCTCCGGAGACGACGCTGTCGGCTGGGGAGACGCCGGAATAATCATCCCCTACAATATGTATATTCAATTCGGCGACACACGCATACTCAAAGAGCATTTTGACTCGATGAAAAAATATGTTGACGGCCTTATCGAAAAATACGGTATGAGAGGGCCGATGCCGAGATATAACGACTGGCTTGCATACGACTACTGCTCGGGTGAATTCTTATCATCGGCATATCTCGTGCATGACCTCGATCTTATGATCGTATGCGCAAGAGCGATCGGCAAAGATAAGGACGCGGAGCGCTATGAAAGCCTGAGGAAAAAGGCATATTCATACTTCAAAAAGAATTTTCTCAAAAAAGGAAAGCCCGTCGGAAAGAGTCAGACGGATAAAGTGATCTGCCTCGCTTTTGACCTGCTTGATAAAGACATCGCGCCGATAGTGGCGCAGGAGCTGAGCGAGCAGATAAAGGAAAACGGCGACAGGCTCTCGAGCGGATTCCTCGGCACCTACAACCTCTGCCCCGCACTTTCAAAATACGGGCAGGATAAGACGGCATATAATCTTGTGTTACAGAGGAACGAGCCTTCGTGGCTCTATTCGGTAGATCAGGGAGCGACCACGATTTGGGAGAGATGGAATTCATACACCAAGGCAAAAGGCTTCGGAGATGTGGGTATGAATTCATTTAACCATTACGCATACGGCGCGGTCGGCGAATGGATGTATCGCTTCATGGCGGGCATTGAGCCGGGCGAGCCCGGATTCAAGAGCATCCTGCTCCAGCCGAGACCCGATTTCAGAAGCGAAGATGAACTGCCCGAAGGCCAGGAAAATATCAAATTCGTAAAGGCGTCATATAAATCGGCCTCCGGTCTTATCAAATCCGAATGGAGCACGGAGAACGGATTTGTTTACAGATGCTCTGTGCCGAAGGGCGTTACCGCTAAGCTTCTGCTGCCCGCAACAGGCAAAAAGATCATCGTAAACGGCAAGGCGCTCTCAAAGCAGAAATATTCACTTGAAAACGGGAAATACATCATCAATCTCGCCCAGGGCAAATATGAATTCATCCAAAAATAATGCACAAATTCCTCAACAAATTGTGATATTTATTTGACAAATTTGTATGAGCGTGATAAAATAAACAAAGTGAATTCATGGGGTTTCATTTGGAATTCATTAAATAAAAATGAACCTGGAGGAATGAAAATGGGCAAATTTGCAGTGAAAACAACCAAAAGCGGAGTTAAATTCGATCTCAAGGCAGGCAACGGCGAGATAATCGCTACAAGCGAGATTTATTCTTCCGAAAAATCCTGTCTCAACGGAATCGAGAGCGTTCGCGCGAACTGCGGCGCAGAGATCGAGGATCAGACGGTTGAGGGATATGCCGCTCTCAAGCATCCCAAATATGAGATCTATCTCGACAAGGGCGGCGAATTCAGATTCCGTCTCAAGGCAAAGAACGGCGAGATAATCGCAGTAAGCGAAGGCTACAAAGCCAAGGCAAGCTGCAAAAACGGAATCGAAAGCGTTAAGAAAAACGCTCCCGACGCACCGGTCGTAAAAGCTGAATAATCAAAATTGCGGGGCTTTGCTTTAAGGCGGAGTCCCGCAAAAAATACGGAGAAATCATGAAAACTGCAATCAGGACCTTACTCATTCTCATATCCGCATTCTGCATTCTGATGAATATCGGCCCCGTAATAGTTTCGGGCGAAAAGAACATTGGAATTATCGTCGGCCTCGGCTCGGGAGCATTATTCCTCGCCTACGCGATATTCTTTGATAAGATCAACGCATTCTTTGCGAGGATCCTCTCGTCGGCGGCGGGCAAGATAATATTTTCGATCATTGCTGCGGCGGCGGCTTTTGCCGTGATCATCTGCTCGGTGACGCTGATAAACATAATGAGATACAGCCGGCAGACAGAAAAAAGGACGGAATATATTATCGTACTCGGATGCAGGGTAAACGGCACACAGCCCGGCAGATACCTGCGTGCGCGGATCAACAAGGCTCTCGAATATCTCAATGAAAACCCAGGATCCGCCGCCATTCTCTCAGGCGGTCAGGGAGCGGACGAGGATATTTCGGAGGGACAGGCGATGTTTGATTCACTCACCGCCTCGGGCATAGACCCGTCAAGGCTTATAATTGAGGATAAATCGACCTCGACCATAGAAAATTTTGAAAACTCGATCAATGCCGTGCGCTCGGGCGGAAAGGAAATCGATGAAATAATCATAATCACAAATGATTTTCACGAATACAGAGCGTCGCGCATAGCGGCAAGGCTCGGTATCCCGGCGTATCCCTACCCCGCGAAAACGCCTTGGAACGGTTATCTGCCGTTCGCCGTAAGAGAGGTTTTTGCCGTGGTCTATCAGATATATCTCGGCAGGAACAATTTGAGAAACTGAGAGATAACAAACATATCAAATACGATTTTCTAAGTAATGTCAGTCTCACACAGTTATGTTACTTAAAAATAGACAGAAGAATTATATTTGTTAAAGACAGATCGATTTTTTCGGTCTGTCTTTATTGATATCAAGCATAAATCTTATCATTTTCAGAGTGTGATACATACTTCTTGACTATCCAATTTAAGAATGATATAATGCAATTGCCAAATAATTACACAAGTTAATATTTCATGCAGTAATCGCCGTATGCTGTTTTTATCTGTTTTGATAAAAATGCATGCTCTAATATGCATATGGTATTACTGCAATATCTGTGTAATTGTTTGGCGACAGTTAGGGCTGCGTTTTTGGCGCACAGTTCTAACTGTGCGCATTTTTTATTTTTGAAAGGAGAAAAAACATGAAGTGTCCAAATTGCGGCGCTGAAATCAACAACACTGAATTTTGTGAGTTTTGCGGATCACAAATTACGGCTGAAATGCAAAAAAATCAAGAACAGCTTAATAAAAACGGCTGTCCTAAATGCGGAAGTACAAACATAAAGTTTACACGCGAAAAACTTGGCGAAACTAAAAGTAAAAAAGGAACTCAAGTCATTCGTGCTACTACGGGAATATGCAATGACTGCGGTCATACATGGCACACAAATGATACTCCAAAGAAAAGGAAAACTTGGCTTTGGGTGCTTGGATGGATTTTTATGTTCCCTGCTCCGCTTTCATTTCTTTTGCTTCGTAAAAAGAATATGAATAAAATTCTTAAATATGGAATTATTGCTGTTGCGTGGATCATTTACTTTATATTTGTTGTAAACAACGGCGGAAAAAACATAGACAACAACAAACATAGTACAGAAGTAACCTCAAATAACTCCATCACTACAAGTACTGATTCATCAGAAGAATCACAAACGAGTTTTTCTTTTGAACTTGTAGCAGGAAAAGCTGGAAAATACGGAAAAGAAATTACAATGAGCAAGGGAACTGATATGGAAGAAAAGCTCACCGTTTATTATGTTCCTGCCGGAAAATACAATGTTAAAAATATCGGAGAATACATGACGCAGGTTTCGGTGTACAAAGGAATCAAAAAGAACGCTGAAACAGGATATGATGAATACATCGATACAGGTGATATTATAGTTCTGGATGTTAATAGTGAAGCTGAAATTGAAGTTCCGGAAGGTTGGTTTATAGAAATTCATGAGCCAACTCATATCTCGCTGACGGCAAAATAATATTTCATTGAATCAATAAAAATAAGCACGGCTGATTAGCCGTGCTTTACTTTATAATCTCTTCCGGCTTTTGATTATAATTCAGAAATCATCATCCAAATCAAAATCGTCATCATCATCTTCATCATCGTCATCGAAATAATCATCAAACAGCATATCCATTCCGATGATTTCCTCAAAATCATCAATACTGCCGTTGCCGTCAAAATCAAACAGGCCGTCAAATAAACTGCTGAACAATCCCATAAAAATACCTCTTTTCAAACCGGATCAGAATAAGTAAATACCGGCATCGCTTTCACAAATTTGTGACGCTTGCGCGCTTTCACCTTCACCGCCGGGAATACCCAAATCTCTTCTGATATCCTTTATCACAAAGTAAGATATGAGCATCACGGTAAGGAAAATAATGATGCGCAGAATAAACATAAACATTTTGTTTTTCATTTAACACACCGCAGCTTCAGGACCATTCGTCATAGTAATCCGCCGCTTCATCGTAATCGGCAAAATCATCGTAATAATAATCGTAAAAATCCTCTTCATTCGCAAAATCACGCGCGTTATACGGATCATCGGAAGAAACCTTTTTTGTCGTATAATAATAGCGGGTGGTATAGGAATATTTCGCGGTTGTCGTCGTCCTGTATGTGTAAGTATCGTAATAATTATAGCTGTGTTTTAATGTTTTGTCTGAATCATCCGACGGATAGTCATAGAGTGTTGTTACTGTCACCGGGTCGGGACGGTTTGATTCGGCATTCATTTTGAACAGTAACATCGCACCGAAAAAAATAATCACAAACAAAACTATAACACTTAAAACGATTAAAAACTTTTTCATACACATCACCCCGTCGAATGCATATATTTTATCTGCAATTATATGTTATCACAGAATAAGCGAAAATAAAATATCATTTGAAGAAAAATAAAAACAGTTATATTGCCAATTAAGAAAATTACATTTACCGTAGATACATCATTGTAAAAGCGGTTTTGATATGATAGAATAAAACGGAAATAACGCGGAGGTGATCTGAATGAAAACAGCCGTTGCGGGAGCGGGTCACGGAGGGCTTGTCGCGGCCGCTCTGCTCGCAAAAGCCGGGCACGACGTCACGGTATATGAAAAAAAGAAGCGAGAAGAGCTCGGTCACGATTGGGAGGACCGCTTCACCTTCTCTCTGCTCAGCGAAATTACCGGTAAAGAAATCGACGGAAACAGTTGGCGTTACAGAGGAGACTGCGCATTCGTAAGCCCTTCATACAAAACCCGGGTAATAATAAACTATTCGGATGAAAACCGCCAAAAAATAATGGAGCGCAAATATCTGATAAATGAGCTTGTGGATTTCGCGGCTGAGAGCGGTGTAAAATTCAGATTTGAAACCGAAATCACAGGGGCATATATCAGAGAAAACCGCGTAAGCGGAATCAAGACACGGGGCGAAACCGTTGAGGCGGACCTTGTGATCGACGCCGCCGGAGTATTCTCGCCCGTAAGAATGAGTCTGCCTGAAGATTTCGGCATAGAAAAAGAGCTGGCGCGGGGAGATCTGTTTTA
Organism: uncultured Clostridia bacterium; assembly: GCA_947166625.1. GTDB lineage: Bacteria > Bacillota > Clostridia > Oscillospirales > Acutalibacteraceae > CAG-177. The sequence continues at coordinate 11,333 of CAMVEX010000027.1, read as the reverse complement.
CGCAAAGAGGGCATATTTCAATAAAACTGACGGCGATATGCCCGATGTGCCGTTTGAGGTATATCTCTGCCACGACCGCGAGCAGGGGCTTTCGTGGTGCTGTATAAACGAGGACAGCGTCGATATACTGATAGGCAGGATAGATCCGCTCGACGACGGCAAATTTGAAAAATGCGCCGAGAATTTCAGAAAGGCTCATCCGTGTATCGGCGACAAAATAATCAGAGGAGGTCAGAGCGCGGTGATACCCGTTCGCCGACCGCTCGCTCTGATGACAGCGCCCGGATATGCCGCAGCAGGCGACAGCGCTTTTATGACTACCCCGATGAACGGTATGGGAATTGATCTTTCGCTCAAAGCAGGCAGGCTGCTCGCCGAAACAATCATCAAAAACAAAAACGCGAAGCCGGAAACTCTGTGGGAATACAACCGCAAATTTCACGCTCTTTACGGCGGAATGACTGCAAAGAACGAGGGTCTGAAAAATTCGCTGCTTGAGGTGCCCGGCGAAGGCGTGGATTTCTTATTTGACAGCGCCGTTATCCAGGCGTCGGACCTTGCGGGCGCGGGGGCAAAGACGAGCATCGTCTCTCTGCTCGGTAAATTCATCAGAGGTATGAAAGCGCCCGGATATTTCTTCGCGATAATACGCGGATTGATAAAGGGAGCGGGGCTTAAAAAAGCGCTTGAATCCGCCCCGCGTGATTACGACTTGAAAAAGACAGCCGAATGGCAGAAAAGGACAGAGCAGAATACGGTAAAAGTTACAAGAAAATAATTCCGGACAAAAAGTCAGCCCGCGAAGCAGTGCTCCGCGGGCATTTTGCCGTAATGAATTGATATTAAAGCGTATTTCAGCCTGCTTTATAGGTGCAATACATGAAATACTTATAGCCGAGAGGATTCGAGAAGAAGCCCTCAACGGAGGAATCAAGCATATAGAGATCGGTGTAGTAATAGATGGGAGTGATACAGCCGGTTTCCATAAGCATATCCTCAGCTATATGCATCATCTTATAACGGGCATCCTTATCGGTGCAGCCCTTGATGGTGGAAATGAGGACATCGTAAGTCTCAGCCCAGGTGCCGTCTTCGACCTTGACATCATAGCCGAAGGGAGTGAGGTCGAGATCATACATCTTGAGATTTGCGTGATCGCCCTTACCATACTGGATATCGTTATTACCGGAAGCGGTAACCCACATATCAAGGAAGCAGATGGGGTCATTGTAATCTGCAAGCCAGCCGTTACGTGCTATGGAATAATCGCCCTTCTTACGGGTGTTGAGGAAGGTGTTCCACTCCTGGTTTTCCATCTTCATATCAATGCCGACGCCTGCGAGAGCGCTCTGGATGTATTCGCCGATGGCCTTGTGGGCTTCGCTTGTATTATAGAGGTAAACAAGGCTCGGGAAGTTGGTGAACTTCTTGGTTGCCTCATCGTAATCATAATACTTCTTGAGGGTTTCCATAGCGGAATTGAAGTTTGATTCGAGAGCATCTGCCGAAGTGTCGAAATAACCGTCAAATTCATCACTTGAGCCGGCATTCTTATAGAATTCTGTATTGTCGGCGTCTGTAAGACCCATTGCGACGAAGGAGGAAGCGGGAAGCTGACCGCCCTGAGCGATGGCGTCTATGATATAGTTACGGTCAAGAAGGAGAGAAACGGCGTTGCGGATCTCAGCCTTTGCCTTCTCGGCGGCTTCACCGGTAAGCCCGGAATCGGCGGGAAGGATCTCTTCGTTTATATTCCAGCAGACATAGTAAGTACCGATCTGGCCGACATTGAAGAATTCATCGGGATATTCGGATTTAAGAGAAGCGATCTCATTGGTGGGAACATCGTCGATAAGCGCCCACTCGCCGTTTTTGAAGTTGGAGAGCTGGTTGTTGGCGTCATCGGAAAGATAGAACTTGATGGTATCCATCGTAACTTCATCGGCATCGGGATGATCGGGATTCTTTTCGAGGGTGATAACGGAGTTATGATCCCAGGATTTCATGGTGTACATACCGTTGCAGACATAAGACGCGGGATCGGTAGCCCATGCTTCATTTGAAACAACATCTTCGCGAACGGGGAAATATACGGGGAATGCAAGAAGCTCATTCCAGTAATTCACGGCGTTTTCGATGGTAACTTCGATGGTCTTTGCGTCAACGGCTTTTGCGTTGAGCTTGGCATCGGGATTGACATAATTCTCATCGTCATCCATCTCCCAGATCTCTTCGTAACCGTCAACGATCTCAAACATATAGCCGTAATCGGCGGCAAGCTCGGTAGAAGCGGCGCGATTCCACGCAAACACGAAATCATCAGCCGTTACATCCTTGCCGTCTGACCATTTGAGGCCGTCTCTGAGGGTGTAGGTGTAGGTAACGGTACCGTCTTCGTTTTCAACGCCTTCAACAAGCTCCTCGGCAGCGTCGGGGACAATGATGAGGTTGCCGTCGGCATCCTGCGACCATTTTGCAAGGCCGGAGAAGAGGTGAGCAAGGAGGGTTGCGCCGTCAACGGCGGAGTTGAGAGCGGGGTCGATAGTATCAGGCTCCGAAGCAAGACAGACGGAGATCGATTTCATATCGGCTGCATCTGATTTGCCGTTGCCGTCATTATTCTTATTGCCGCAGGCAGCGAGTACGCCGACAGCGAGAACAAGAGCGAGGACAACAGCGACGATCTTTTTGATTTTCATTTTAGGTCGTTCCTTTCTGAAAATATTATTTGCAAATTGAAATATATGTGAATCCTCACGGATTGACATTTAACCGTTTATTTCATCCGCTCTGTGGCAGGCGACAAAGTGACCCGGTGAAACCTCTTTGAATTCGGGCATACTTTCGGCGCATCTGTCGCAGGCATAGGCGCATCTCGTGCGGAACGGGCAGCCCGACGGAGCATTGAGAGGGCTCGGGATATCGCCCGAGAGCACGATCCTCTTATTGGCTCTCGCTGCCTTGGGATCCGGAACGGGAACGGCGGAAAGCAGTGATTTTGAATAAGGATGAAGCGGATGATCGTAAATCTCGCCGGCGGAGGCAAGCTCGACCATGTGACCGAGATACATAACGGCGATACGGTCTGAAATATGCCTCACGACAAGCAGATCGTGAGCTATGAAAAGATAGGTGAGCCCGAGCTTTTCCTGAAGCTCATCAAACATATTTATGACCTGCGCCTGAATTGAAACATCGAGCGCGGAAACGGGCTCATCACAGACGATAAAATCGGGATTTACGGCAAGGGCGCGGGCAATGCCGATCCTCTGCCTCTGACCGCCGGAAAATTCGTGGGCGTATCTCGCGGCGTGCTCACTGTTTAGCCCGACATAATCCATAAGCTCGAGGATCCTCTCCTGCCTCTCTTTTTTGGAGGAGCAGAGTTTATGAACATCAAGCGGCTCGCCGATTATATCGGAAACGGTCATCCTCGGATTGAGCGAGGAATAGGGATCCTGGAAAACCATGGTCGCCTTTTTTCTGAATTCTCTGATGTCGGCTTTGGATTTAATGAGCTTGCCGTCATAAAAGATCTCGCCGGCGGTGGGATTATAAAGATGAAGGATGGTCCTGCCGACGGTGGTCTTTCCGCAGCCGGATTCGCCTACAAGACCCAAAGTCTCGCCCTTATTTATGGAAAACGAAATATCATCGACAGCCTTGAGGGGCTTTGAGCGGAAAAGCCCGGTATTGATATTGAAATATTCTTTGAGATTCTTGACCTCGATAATGGGCTTATTATCAGCCATTCTCCTCACCGCCTTCCTCTTCGAGAACGAGCTCGCCGCTCTCAATTTCAGATTTAACATTCATCCAGCAGGAGGATATGTGATTCTCATTTATCCGCTCGGGCTCGGCGCAGTGATTTATGCATATTTTCATGGCGTTGTCACAGCGGGGCGCAAACGGGCAGCCCTTGGGCATATTGAGAAGGTCGATGGGTGTGCCGGTAATGGGATGAAGCTTTGTGCCGGCGGTATCGGCGGTGGGGATGGAGCGCATAAGCCCCTTGGTATATTCGTGGCGGGGATTGTAAAAAATCTCATCCGCAGTGCCGCGTTCACAGACCGAGCCCGCATACATAACTATGACTTCATCGCACATCTGGGCAACAACGCCGAGATCGTGAGTTATCATAATTATCGCCATACCGAGCTCTTTTTGAAGCGAGCCCATAAGCTCGAGTATCTGAGCCTGGATAGTAACATCGAGAGCGGTCGTGGGCTCATCGGCAATGAGGATATCCGGCTCGCAGGCAAGCGCCATGGCTATCATGACCCTCTGGCGCATACCGCCCGAATGCTCAAACGGATATTGCTTCATTCGCTTTTCGGGCTCGTTGATATTGACAAGCCTGAGCATTTCGACAGCGCGGTCATACGCCTGCTTCCTGTCACGGTCCGTATGGAGCATTATCGCCTCGGTGAGCTGCCTGCCGATAGTATATGTGGGATTGAGAGAGGTCATCGGATCCTGAAAAATGATAGAAATCCTGTTGCCTCTGACGGTTTTCATCTTTTTTTCGCCTGCGCCGACAAGTTCTTCGCCATCGAGCTTGATAGAGCCTCCGACGATTTTGCCGGTACCTGCGAGGATCTGCATAATGGAATATGCAGTAACGGATTTGCCCGAGCCGGATTCTCCGACTATGCCGAGCACCTTGCCGCGGTCAAGGGAGAACGAAACGTCATTGACCGCTTTGACTTCACCGGCATCGGTGAAAAACGAAGTCTGAAGATTTTTAACTTCAAGTAATGTCAAATTCGCCGCCTCCTTAATTATTCAGCTTGGGATCAAACGCATCGCGCAGACCGTCGCCGAAAAGGTTGAGGCTGAGCACGATAAGAGAAATAACGACCGCGGGGATAACGAGCCTGTAAGGGTAGCTTGACAGGCCGTTGAGAGCCTCGGACGCGAGAGAGCCGAGGGAGGGCATCGGAGCATTTACTCCGAGACCGAGGAATGAAAGATAGCTCTCGGTAAATATCGCCGAGGGTATCTGGAGAGCGGCTGAAATGATAACTACGCTGATGCAGTTTGGGATGAGATGCTTCCTGATGATCCAGCTGCCTTTTGCACCCGTCGCCTGAGCTGAGAGAACATACTCCTGCTCGCGAAGGGAGAGGATCTGACCGCGGATGAGCCTTGACATACTCACCCAGTAGAGAAGCGCGAAAACAAGGAACAGGCTGATGATATTCGCCCCTATCTTTTCGAGCGGAGTGCCCGCGATAACGGGGGTGAGAGTGAGCTTGAACACCGCGGAAAGCAGAATGACCATAAGCATATCTGGCAGAGAATAGATAATATCGACGATTCTCATAATTATCAGATCGACCTTGCCGCCGAAATAGCCGGAAATCGAGCCTATGAGGGTGCCTATGATCAAAACGATTATACTCGCGAAAAGACCGACCGCAAGAGAAACCCTCGTTCCGTAAACGACGCGGATGAAATAGTCTCTGCCTGCCGAATCGGTTCCGAACAAATGCGGAAACACCTTTTCTCCGCCGTCAATCTTCATCTGTTCAGTCCTGCCGTATTCAAAGGGCTTCAGGTTATTGTAGGAGGCGTCAACGGGTTTACCGGGCTGAACGCCGAGCTGATTCTCATAAGAATAGGGCCAGAAAGCGGGAATAACGATGCTTGAAACCGCTATGATGACTATGACCAAAAAGCTGACAAAGGCGATTTTATTCTTATACAAACGCTTTACGCCGTCTTTGAAAAAGGTGGATGATTCACGCATCTGAACCATATATTCCTTATCTTTTTCGGAGGCGGGGTTAAACATATCGAGATCGACATGAAAAGTAAATCTTTTCTTTTTCATACTCTCCCCTCCTCTTATTCAAGCGTAATGCGCGGATCGACGACCTTATAAAGAATATCGGTCACGAGATTCATAATGACTATGAGAGCCGCGAGAATTATGGTGGTACCCATGATCATGGGATAATCCCTGTTTGTGATAGAGCTGACAAACTGCCTGCCGATACCGGGGACGGCAAAAATCTGCTCTACGACAAGCGAGCCTGTGACTATGTAAGCGAGCATCGGCCCGAAATAAGTGAGAACGGGAATGAGGGAATTTTTCATGGCGTGGCCGAAAATTATCTTGCCGCCCGAAACTCCCTTTGCCCTTGCGGTACGGATATAATCCTGACCGAGGACATCGAGCATTGATGAGCGGGTAAGCCTTGTGATATAAGCCATCGGGTAGAGGGCAAGGGTAACTATCGGGAGGATAAGACCTGCCGGGGTCGCTCCGTTTGCGGGCAATATCTTGAGCTTAATGGCAAAAAGCGCCAGAAGCAGGGAGCCCATAATGAACGACGGCATTGAAACAAAGGCGGTGGTGATAACCATTATGACCCTGTCAATGAGCTTATTGCGCCTGAGAGCGGCGACCGCGCCGAGAACGATACCTACGATCGCCGAAAGCACGGCTGCAATAAGGCCGAGTTTGAGCGAGGTCTTCATACCGTCCGAGATAATATCAATGACCTGCCTGCCTCTCTGCTTGAGAGACGGACCGAAATCGAATTTGGTGACGATATCTTTGAGATAGGTGCCGTACTGCTCCATAAGCGGTTTATCAAGGCCGTATTTTGCCTCCATAGCCGCCTGAACGGCGGGAGTAGTCGCCTTCTCGCCCACAAAAGGACCGCCGGGCACGGCGTGCATCACGAAAAATGTGACGGTAATGACCACCCACACCGTAAAAACAGCAAGCAATATTCGCTTGCCGATGTAAAGCATTGTTTTTGAATTCATCTTAAAACCACCTGCATGAGAAGTGTTCACCCGCATCATGAATACAGACGCGATGTTACAGTTTATTATACACCTGTATTATAAAAATTACAACGGTAAATATTTATTTTGGAAAAATGAAAAAATATACAATATATAAGGTACAAATTTGCTTCAAACGAAATTGACAAAAAATCAGCGGTATGTTAATATCCATACAAAAGTAAGCATCCAATCTCTTTAATGAAACAGGGTTATATGGTAAAAAACAGATTTATAACAAAAGAAGACTCCCATATTATGTCATTTTGGGATTACGAATTAAATAATAATCTATCTCCGCTAAGTTTTTCTACAGGAAGCACATATAAAGCTTGGTGGAGGTGTCCTGTATGTAACCATGTATGGCAGACTACAATTAACCATAAATTTCGGGGCGATAAATGCCCCGTTTGTACAGGAAGAACTGTGGTAACCGGTAAAAATGATCTGCTCCACTGTGATAAAACATTAGCTGAAGAATGGGACTATTCAAACAATACCGAAACTCCCGACAAGGTATATTTTAAATCATCTAAAAAATATCACTGGATTTGTCCGAAAGGTCATCATTATATTGCTTCGCTTAATAAACGTGTATCGGGGACGGGGTGCCCGTACTGTGCAAATAAAAAAGTACTGATCGGATTTAATGATTTAAAATCTCAATTTCCGGATATCGCCGCTGATTGGGACTACATCAATAATAAAGATTTAAAACCTGAAAATGTAGTTTACGGCAGTGGGAAACAAGTTTTTTGGAAGTGTAAAAACTGTGGTAGAAGTTGGAAAACATCAATATCCAATAGAACATTCAGCAAAACAGGCTGCCCCGATTGCAGTTCAAAAGCAGCAGGGAAAAAATTTACTGCTAACGCTGTAAAAGAAAATAACTTTGCACTCAATCATCCGGATTTATGCAAAGAATGGGATTATAATAAAAATTATCCTACTAGACCGGAAGATGTACCATGCGGTACAAACAAGCAGTTTTACTGGATATGTTCAAAATGCGGTTGGTCTTGGCTTGCTTCTCCAAACACGAGATCATCGGGAAGCGGATGCCCGGCGTGTTCAAATAAGGTAGTAAATCCCGGGGTTAACGATTTACAATCGCTTTTTCCCGACATTGCTAAAGAATGGGATTATGACAAAAACGGAAATATTACACCGGACAAGGTCGTTTTCGGCAGCAACAAGCAATTCTACTGGAAATGCAGTAAATGCGGTTTTGAATGGAAGCAATCTGTATATGCCAGAACAACGGGTAAGGGTTGCAAAAAATGCAGCAGAATCAAATCGGCGGCCGGTCATATAAAAACAAGCGCATCAAAAAACAATTTTTATACCCACTATCCCGAAATAGCAAAAGAATGGCACTTTGAGAAAAACGGCGAAATGAAACCGTCTGATTTTTCAAGCAGCAGTAATAAAACAGTTTGGTGGAAATGCTCTTTTTGCGGCTACGAATGGAAATCATCCATAGCAAGCAGAACATCTTCAAAATCAACCTGCCCCAATTGTAACTATGTTGGAACTTCCTTTCCTCAACAAGCTGTATTTTTTTACATATCAAAGGTATTCCCAGATGCAAAAAACAGATTTGTTTTAGGCGGTATGGAATTTGACATATTTATTCCATCCGCAAATACAGCAATCGAATATGACGGCGTTTTCTACCATAAAAACAGCATAAAAAAAGATAACACTAAAGATAATTATTGTAATTCAAATAGCATTAAACTTTTCAGAATTAGAGATCCTTCCCTACCCAATACTGAATATGCAACAATAATTCCATCAAAAGACGGATCACAAAAGGCCTTAAATAATGCTATAGTCCAATTACTGAAGTATCTTGGATCGTACGAAAAAGATTTTGTTTCCGTTGAAAGAGATCAAATTCAGATACTGTCAACATACAAAAAGGAATTTGAAGAAAACTCATTGGGTAAACTCTTTCCGGATTTGATTGAAGAATGGGATGCAGAATCAAACGGTACAATAACACCGTTTAATGTTAAACCGGCTTCGAATATCAAAGTAAGTTGGAAATGCAGAAAATGCGGGAACAAGTGGAAAGCACAAATCCGTGACCGCACAAGAGCCGATCACCCTACCGGCTGTCCTTTTTGCATAAACCAAAAAATCTCCCCTGGTTTTAATGATCTTCAAACCCTATATCCGGAAATAGCCTCCGAGTGGAATACAGCAAAGAATGACGGCTTATCACCCGATCATATTGCTCCGGGAAGCAACAAGAAAGTTAGCTGGATTTGCTCGAAATGCGGAGGAGAATGGATAGCAGCTCCAAATACACGAACAGGTCAAAAATGCGGATGTCCCTACTGTTCGGGCAAAAAGATTAAAATCGGCTATAACGATCTTGCCACAACCGAGCCTGAACTTTCAAAAGAATGGAATTATGAAAGGAACAACGATCTTACACCCCAAAAAATAACCAGAGGAAGCAACAAAAAAGTATGGTGGAAATGTGCTTCAGGTCACGAATGGCAATCAACGATTCATAACCGCATCAGCGGCAGGAATTGCCCGATATGCTATAAAGAGAAAGTCGAAAGAGAAAAAACAATTGAGGGACAATTAACATTTTACGAAACCGAATATCAAAATAAATAAACCGGAGGCGGTAGTTTGGATAAGTATGATCTCTTAATCATAGGTGCGGGGACTTCCGGGGCTTATCTTGCCCGAAGGGTCGCTCAGATGGGATATTCCGTTCTTGTGATTGAAAGCCTGCCGAAGGATAAAATCGGCACAAAATATGATATTTTTCACATTGAGCAGAGAGAATTTGAAAGGCTCGGCATCCCCCGCCCGGTCGAGGGCGATGAGGCGTGGGCATTTGAATTTGAAAAAAATTACAATTCGGATCCGCTCTGTCTTTATGCCAAATTACAGACGAATCATGTGGTCGGGCTTCATCTGCACGAATACACCGTGCTTATGAACGAGCTTGCCGAAAAGGCGGGCGCCCGGATACTGTATGAGGCGAAATTCAAAAGCCTTTTATTTGACAAGGCGGGCAGAGTGAGCGGGATAAAATACACATACAAAGGCGAAGAGATCGAAGCCGCCGCCCGTATAACCGCGGACTGCTCGGGGATCGAAGCCGCCGCAAGGACGGCTCTGCCCGATGATTACGGGATAGAAAACCGCCCCCTCACCGCCGAGGATATGTTTTATGTGATATTGAGATATGTCAAAATCAAAAATGAAGCGGATTATCTTGACGGCTCGACCTTCTGGGCATCATATAAAAGCTGGATTGCGCCCTGCGCCGATCCTCACGGCGCGATAATAGGTCTCGGAGCCTGCCATTCATTTGAATATGCCGAAAAGGTGTATGAAGAAATGATAAAGACGGTCCCTCTGCCTGAGCACGAGGTCATAAGAACAGAACGCGGGCGCACGCCGTTTATGAGGAATTTTCATTCGCTTGTCGGCGATAATTTCATTGTTTCGGGCGACGCGGGCTGTCTGACAAAATCCATAAACGGTGAAGGCGTAACATCGTCGATTTATGAGCTGAAGATCGCCGCCGCGGCAATAGACCGAGCATTCAAAACCGGCGACACATCGAGAAATTCTCTCTGGCGGATAAATACGGAATACAACCGCACCCAGGGTGCAGAATTCGCCATGCTGCGCGCGCTTCTCATCGGAGTTATAAACGCCGCGACGCCCGATGAATTCCAATACGCATTCAGCAGCGGAATGATCTCGGATGAAATTCTCAACGCGGTAAACGGCAGCCCGATGCCGGCAAAGGCGATATTGAATACGGGCAGGGCTTTTATATCGGGGATTGCGAAAAAGAATATAAGCAAAAGCACCCTTAAAGCCGCCGCACGTGCGCTCAAAAACGCCGCCGAAATATTCATCCATTACAGAAATTACCCTGAAACACCCGATGGATTTGAAAAATGGTGCGAAAAAGCCGATAAAATTTATGACAGGATAGGTAAAATCAAATGAAGAAATTTCTGATCGCCGTTGATTTGCAAAACGATTTTGTAAGCGGAACGCTCGGAACCCAAGAAGCGCAGGATATAATACCCTTCGCCGCTGAAAAAATAAGAAATTTTGAGGGCGGGATATTCGTAACGCTCGACACGCATTTTGAAAATTATCTTGAAACGAGAGAGGGCAAAAATCTGCCCGTAGTTCACTGCGTAAAGGGCACGGACGGTTGGAGGCTGAATGATGAAATCGAAAAGGCGCTCGCGGGCAAAAATTATGTGACGGTCGAAAAGAATACATTCGGCTCCGTTGAATTGCCCTCGCTCATTCTCAACGCCGCGGGGAATGATGATTTCACGATCGAGCTCATAGGTCTTTGCACCGATATATGCGTGGTAAACAACGCTCTGATACTCAAAGCGAATTTCCCCGAAACGGATATTTCGGTCGATCCAAAATGCTGCGCCGGGGTCACACCCGAAAAACACGAAGCTGCTCTTGAAACAATGAGCAGCTGTCAGATAGAAATTATTTGAGAGGTGAAACCAATG
>CAMVEX010000026.1 GCA_947166625.1 uncultured Clostridia bacterium | reverse complement strand
TCAAAAGCAAAGGCCGATCTTGACGCAAACGGCGCGATAGTTCTCAATATAGACGGCTCAGAAATATCGCTCGGTGCCGAGGATCTGCTGATAGAGACCGTTCAGAAAGAAGGCTTTATGGCAGAGAGCGATAACGGGATCACCGTTATCCTTGACACCAACCTTACCCCCGGGCTGATCGAAGAAGGCTTCGTCAGAGAGCTCACCTCAAAGATCCAGGATATGCGCAAGAAGGCAGGCTTTGAGGTCACCGACACTATCAGGATCTATTACGGCGGCAACGACAAAATTGCCGGCATACTCACCTCAAATAAAGAGGGGATAAGCGCCGATGTGCTTGCGACGGATATGATCGCGGGCGAGGGCGGCTCATACACCGCCGAGCTTGATATCAACGGCGAAAAGGTCACCATGGGCGTAGAAAAGAATTAACTCTCCCTTAAATCAAAAACGGACAGTTTTCCAACTGTCCGTTTTTATATACACCCTTTACCGATCGGGCAAGGGGAATATGATCCATCCCGTGGATAAACACATATCATAAGCGTGCTTTATATACGCCCTTTACCGATCGGGCAAGGGAAATATGATTCATCCCGGGAGTGAGCGCATATAATTAGCGTGCATTTATATACACCCGTTACCGATCAAGTAAGGGCAATGTGACGCATCCCGCAAATGATTATTCATTCGGAATTCCCGTTTTATTTCTGCCTTTCGGCGGAGTAATTTACCTCTATCGTCTTTTTGAGCAGTTTATAATCATAGCTCGGGAGCCAATGATCGCCCGCCTGAGTTTTCGCCTTGAATTCGTCGCTGCTCAGCGCTGCGTTCATTTCGGCGATTCCCTTGACCTCTCCGCCGTCCTTATATACAGTATCCCAGAATGCGTGGTGCCCTATGTATTTGACGCTCGCAGGGATATACATATAAGTCAGCGCCTGATCGTAAGAGAATGCGTCGGAGCCGATATATTCGAGCCCTTCGGGTAATGATTTGTAAACTCCGTCTTTGCCGGCAGTTAATATCTCGGCGAGCGAAGTCGATTTGAAAAAGGCGAGAGTGCCGATCGTTTTAAGCCCTTCCGGCAAAGTGATTCTGACAAGATTCGCGTAGTTAAAAGCGAGTTCGCCTATTTCGGTGACGGTGTCGGGCAATTCGTAAGTCTGAATTTTATCGATATAAGCGCTGTCATAGGCCTCGTTATCGGGCCATATTTCCTCTTTGTAGCCCGCCTTTTCTCTCAGATAAGCGTCGTGGTCTATGGGGTAACAGATTACTTTTGTTTTATCCTTCGTGTAAAGCACGCCGTCTATATCGCAGTAGTTTTTATTATCTTCGTCAACGAATATCGTCCTGAGATTCCATACGCTGTAAAAGGATTTTCCGTCTATTTTTTCAACATCCTTGCCTATCGTAACGCTTGTGAGCTTGTCATCGCAGTTAAAGGTGTATTCGCGTATTGAGGTTATGGGTTTCGCTTTGTCGCCATCGATGAAGTCAACGGTCAGCTCCGTAATCTCCCCGGGATTTGAGAATTTAACGAATTCCCAGCCGCTTTCCGTCTGCTCATAATTATATGTTTCGCTGTGGATGGCTCTTACGGAAAAATAGATCGAAAGCGAAATGGCGATAAGCAGAGTGATTATTACCAGCGCTTTTTTCTTCCCTGCGTTATCAACGGATTTCCCGATCACGGGAGCTTTCATCCCCTCTATCTGATAGGTCCACACCTCGTCTTCGGGGATGTCGAGCTTGATCTCATTGTAAACTGCCGTGGTGTCTCTGATTTTCTTCTCTTTTTTGCTCATGAGATCACCCCGCTTTCCTGCGCATTTTCGGTTATTGCTTCAGGCTCATCATCTCCGTGTGTGCCGTCGAGCGAGCCGTTGGTCGCCGCCTCGCGCGCTTTGAGCACCTCCATCACCATAGCCTGCTTGCGGTCGTCATAATCCCAGAAAATGTATGGGATCGTCATCAGAAAATAACCGATGATGTCTATGATAATGGGTATGACTATTATCTTTATCCTCGACGAATCGATAAAGAGCACATCCCAGTTGCTGTTGAAGCCGTATCTAAGCAGCATAATGGGGATGATAAGGCTTACAAATGAGGTGATCGGACCCGTAAACCAGCCGAATACACCCGAGAAATTCTCAAGCCTCTCGCCGGAAAGATACATCTGGTAGTCGTTTATTCTGATATCCATATCGTGACCCGCCGTCACGGGAATGGTCTTTGTCATCTCCATGAATATCAGAGTTATCACGCATATCGTGCCGCAGAGATTTACCCTGTCTCCGAGCAAAAGGAGCGACAGGACTATGGCTGCGTTGCCGAGCGCTCTTGAAAGCTGATAAAATATCATCAGCTGTTTGTATGAAAATCGCTTTAAGAAATACGGCGCAAAGAAATCGGGCGGTGTGCCCGCGAATGATACGAGGGCTACGAGCAGGCTGTAGATCAGGCCGCTGAGGCGGAATGTATAAAGATAAAGGATCGTTGCAAATGGAAGCATTCCGTTGCCCAGAGCGTCAAGCAGCCCCACTATCGTATTTATCCATTTGTATTTGTTTCTCATCACTCCGAACATTCCGTCCCAAAAGCTGATGGAAACCTTCTTCTCTATGGGCGGCTGAGGGATCCTCTCTTTGATCCTCCCGGCAAAAATCATGGTGACCGCCACGCAGAATATGAAAAATCCGGGTATGATATATTTGAAAAGGTTGATGTCTTCCCACTTATATCTGAGCATTCCGATGAATACGGGCAGGACTATCGCCACCACGGAATTCAAAAAGTGAGAGAGCTTGATCGGAATTGTCCTCACCCAAATCCGTTCTCTGACATCGGGGCTGATATTCTGAGCGCACATCTCAAGCGAATTATCAAACGGGAAGAGATTATAGATCGCAAACATCAGGTTGGCGACCCAAACCCTCGTGACAACATCGGGAATGTTATAAAACGGAAGCCAGCCGATGAGGATTACCATAACGCATTTGGGTATGGCATTGCAATAGAGCGAATATTTATATCTGCCGAATTTCGGTATGAGCTTTTTGCGCCAAAAGATATTTCTCGCGCCGAACCAGCCGTTCCAGAGGATATGGGTGCCGAGGATTTTGAATGCGGATGAGCAGTTGATGCCCTCGAGCGAATTCATATATGTCACAAATCTTCCGACCTGATCAAAGAGCCTTGACGGGTCAAATACTATCAGCGCTATACCCGTGACGATGAGTAGCATATAAACGCCGTAGAATTTCCGCTCGTTTTTCTTCGGCATAAAGCCGAGATTATCCGCGATATACCAGGTCATCATAGTCCAGATATAATTCAGCGGCATATTTATTATATTGATGACGGAATAGGTGAGATAGGGCAGCTTGTAATGATACATCATCAGATAGCACGACGCCGCAAAAACGATGTATTCAAGAGTTTTGTTGCCCGAATAGTTGAAGCCTACCGCGAGGAATATATCTTTATATTCCCTGTAAGGAACATATTTTCCCTCCGGCGGAGTCTTCCAGTGATTTTTGACTTCGTGGTAAAATCCGGTCATCTTTTTACCGATTTCAGCCATTTTACCCCTCCTAAAAAATTTTTTACACAGTTTCCGTGATATAAACTTTTCCGAGATCGTCTGTGAGCATTTGGGCGGCGGCGCGGGCGTCCTCCGCTTTTTCAAACAGCCCGAATACGGTCGGCCCGCTCCCGCTCATCTGAGTGAGCGAAGCGTTATTCAGCCTCATGATCCGCTTTATTTCGACCCTTTCGGGCACCTCGACCACCTGCTCAAACACATTCCCCGCGTATCTGCATATCCCCTCAAAATCTCCCTTTTCGCAGCAATCCATGATTTTAACGCTGTCGGGGTGATAAATACGGGTTTCATCCGCCTTCGCGTAAGCGAGAGCCGTGGAAACGCCCCTCTCGGGCTTCACAAGCACTACGTGAGTTTTTTTCAACGGCTTTATCTGCGAAATTATGCCGCCGGTATTCTGGACTATGCAGGTGCCGCCCACGGTGCAAAACGGCACATCGCTGCCGACTTTTAAGCTTATCGAGCAAAGCTCGCCCTGAGTAAGACCTGCGCCGAATATTTCATTCATACCTTTTAATACCGCCGCTGCGTCTGCGCTTCCGCCTGCGAGCCCCGCTTCGTGGGGGATCTTTTTATCAATGTGAATTTTAACTCCGGATTTTATGCCGGTATATTCAAAAAACAGCTTCGCGGCTTTATAAGCCGTGTTTCTTTCGTCATCGGGTATTTCCGGGTCGGAGCACGACAGAGTGATCCCCGATTCCGCTTTTTCCGCCGTAACGGTGTCATGCAGGCCGACCGTCTGCATCACCATAAAAAGCGAATGGTATCCGTTTTCAAGCTTACGGAGGATATCGAGAAATATATTTATTTTTGCGTATGCTTTAATTTCCGTTTTCATAATTTACCGCCCCTTTCGGGATCTTTTTACCCTCACAGTATATCACACGGGATGAGGGGATAACAACCCTAAATAAAAAAATGTTGAGTATTATATAAAAATGTGGTAAAATAATCGAGTCAAGATGAAATACCGAAAGGAATCACCTATGAAAATTCTGGTTGCAGGTTCAAACGGAATGCTCGGCACCGATGCAGTCAAAGTGTTAAAATCACGAGGTCACGAAGTGATCCCGGCCGATCTTCCCGAATATGATATTACCGACCGTATCGGTATTCAGCAGTTTATCCGTAACTTAAAGCCCGATGCCGTTATGCTGCTCGCGGCATATACGGCTGTCGATAAGGCAGAGACCGAACGCGCTCAATGCTTCGCGGTAAACACTCTCGGCGCGAGAAATGTCGCCTGCGTATGCAAAGCCTGCGGCATAAAACTTCTCTATACGAGTACGGATTATGTTTTTTCCGGTGAGGGAGATACCCCCTACGAAACCGACAGCCCCGTTTCCCCCGTAAATTATTACGGCAAGACCAAGGCAGACGGCGAAGAGAAGGTCAGAGAATACTGCCCCGGATCTTTCACGGTCAGGATCAGCTGGACCTACGGCTCGGGCGGCAATAATTTTGTCAAAAAGATCCTCGCCGCCGCAAAGGATAAAGAAGCGCTCAGCGTAGTCGATGATCAGATAGGCTCCCCGACCTACACCCTTGACCTTGCCCGCTTGCTTGCGGATATGATTGAGAGCGAAAAATACGGCGTTTATCACGCCTCTAATGAGGGCTTCTGCTCAAGAGCCGAATTCGCGCGTGAGATAATCTCCGCCGCCGGCCTGAATACAAAAATCATACCGGTTAAATCCGATGAATTTCCGACCCCTGCGGCAAGGCCCAAAAATTCCCGCCTATCAAAGAGATCTCTCACAGACGGCGGATTTGAGCTTTTGCCGGATTGGCGCGACGCGCTGAGAAGATATATGAATGAGTATTAAAGCATCTGCTGCTTCGGAGTAAATATGGATGACAGCATTAAAAAAGTGAATAATGAAGCCGATCTCACTCCCGAGCAGAAGAGTGTTTATGATGAGATAGTCGGAAGCGCACGGGAGATCGCCGAGGAATTCTCTCAGGGAGACCTCACCCGCGAGGAGATGCTGCGCAGGGATGCAGAGCGCCGCAAAGAGCGCGAAATGGAGGCTATAAAGGCCGATATAGAGCGCAGATATTCCGAGCAGGTCGAGGAGGCGATTAAGAATTCCGAGAGCGTGTCGGGCGACGGAAACGCTCAGCCCAAAACAGCCAAGCTCGATGAAATGATAGACCTGAACGCCTTTACGGCGGATTCGGGTGCTTCCTCGCGCAAAAATACAAAAAAGAAAAAAGTCAAAAAGAGAAAAAAGCGCCGTATCGAATATATAGATCTCGAAGAAAAAAGCAGTGTTTACTATTTCGTTTACACGCTCGGCGATATTATCTCGCGCTTTATCTCCACCTCGCTGGAGGATCTTATCGCTCTGCTGCTGGTTCCCTTCGTGAAGCTGCGCAAATCCGTAAGGCAGTCATTCACAAGCAGACGGATGAATACGGGCGGGGCAAAAAAGCACCTCAATGAGGAGGCAAAAACCTTCGGCCGCGAGATTCGTTCCTCAATGGGCAATATCATCAGATCTCTGCGCCGTCCGCTTTCCACTCCCGCCGTGATCGGTCACTATATCGGGAAAGCTGTTGAAAGGCACTCTGTTTTGCTCAGGAGCGCGGGCAATATCATATTGCCGGTCATCGCCACAGTCATCCTCATTGCGGTATTCAGCTATTGGCGAAACGTCACCTTCGCGCTCAAAGTTATCTATAACGATGAGAGCATCGGCTATATCAGCGATGAATCCGTTTTCATCGAGGCAAAGGAAATGGTCGTTGACCGTCTCACCTCAAACAGTATCACCTCCGAGCAGACTACCGGCGCCGCGGGCAACCTCAATGCGGGCTACGAGCTTGCGATAGTTTCATACGATGAGCTGAATGACGCGCGCACCATATCCGATAAGATGATCGAGAATTCCGCAGATAACCTCACCCACGCCTGCGGTGTGTATATTGACGGCAGATTTATCTGCGCCGTCAAAAATGAAGCAGACGCCAAAACGGTGTTTTACAACATTATCGCCCCTTATGAAGAAGAAGCCGAGGCGGGCGGATATGTTGTCGGCTTCCTTCAGGAGATAAACTATGTTCAGGGTCTTTACCGCGATGAGGAGGATGTTATGTGGGATGCCTCCGACCTTGAAACATACATAAATTCCAACAGCGTCATAAATATCAAAAAGAGCGTCAGCTCCTATGAGGTGGTCGATGTGCCCTATCCCACCGTCACCACCCGCGACATTACAAAATACAGCGGCTACAGAGTTGTCCGCCAGGAGGGCAAGAGCGGCAGCAAGAGAGTCACGACCACCCATGTATACATTGACGATGTGCTGACGGATATTTACACGGTCGATGAAGTGCTCGTGGAGCCCACCGAAGAGATCCTCGTAGTCGGTACCAAAACCACTTACGGCGGCGTGTATATCGGGCAGGCGTCCTCTATGGGATTCCTCTGGCCCGCTCCCCACTGCCACTATATATCATCTCCCTACGGCTGGAGAAGCAGCGGCTGGCATAAGGGAGTCGATCTCTGCACCAGCAACGGCACCGCCAGAGGCACCCCCGTCATCGCTTCCCGCTCCGGCACCGTCGAGGTAGTTCAGAGAAGCTCCTCGGGCTACGGCAATATGGTGCTCATAAACCACGGCGACGGATACAAGACAAGGTACGCCCACATGCTTGACGGCTCTATCACCGTAAGAATGGGCGAAGCAGTCGAGGGCGGCAAGACCATCGGCAGGGTAGGCTCGACCGGCAATTCGAGCGGACCTCACCTGCATTTTGAAGTCATTTACAACGGCGAAAACCAGAATCCGATGAATTTCATTTCATAGGTGCATTTATGGAAAATATTTCCCGTCTGATACCGGATATTTCATTTGATGATAAATACGATTGCGGCGACGATACAGTAATGTATATCTCCCACAATTCATCCGAGGATGAATTTGAGCTCTGCCGCCGCAGACTTGAGAGCGCGGGTTTTGTGCCCGTCGGCTCGTCGTGTATTGATTCAAATGTTTCGGCGGATTACAGGCGGGATTTTCTAATTCATATTTATTTTACGCCCGTTGATAAGACCCTGAGAGCGGTTGAGGATCATTTCAGCGGCGAATACTTTACGGAAATAAAAAAGAGCGGTAAATTCCAAAGCAGTCTGTGGCAGTTTGAGATCGACCATTCTCTCATAGACTGCGGGATGTGTTACATCATGCGGTGCGATGACGGCAGTTTTTTCGTCATAGACAGCGCCCACTGGTATTCCGTGAATGACGATATCCGTATCATTGAATTCCTCCGCAAAATTTCCGGGGAGCAAAAGCCGAGGGTGTCGGGCTGGTTTTTCAGCCATGCCCATGAGGATCATATCGGCAAATTCAATGATATTCTCGCTTATCATTATGATGAGATCGAGATCGAGGCGGTCTATTATAATTTTCCCCCTGCTCATCCGCAGGGCTGTTCGTGGGAGATGAATGTTCAGAGCGGGATGAGAGAATTCAATGATCTGCTCGGCAGGCATCCTCAGATCCGCAGGGTCAAGCTACATACGGGTATGCGCTTTGCCGTCGGGAATATTCTTTTTACCGTCCTCTGCACTCACGAGGATGTTTATCCCGCGCCGTTTGAAGATTTCAACAATACATCCTGCGTGATAAAAGCGGAGTGTGAGGGTACGGTCATCCTCTTTCCCGGAGACGCGTCATTTTACAGCGATAAAGTGATGATTTCGAGGTATCCGGGCGCTCTCAGATGCGATGTGATCCAGGTCTCTCATCACGGCCATTCCGGCACCTCGCCCGAATTTTACCGCAGGGCAGGCGCAAAATGCGCTCTTTTTCCCGTAACTCAGATAAAATATGATGAAGAATTTCCGAGGCAGGAGAGCAACAGGCTCGCCGTTGAAATCGCGGATGAATACCATATCGCCTCAAACGGAACTGTCGAAGTCCCTCTGCCGTATAAACCCGGAGAAACAAAGCTTTATCCCGACGAAACCTTTGAGAATTTTGAGGGGATATTTAATCTCTGGACCTATGAATACACCCCGGAGCGAATGGAGCAGCTTCGCGCCGAATACATAAAAAGAAGCAATAATAATTGTTGACAAAACAGCTTTGAAACATTATAATATCCGTTGTAATGCCGGTGTGGCGGAATAGGCAGACGCAAGGGACTTAAAATCCCTCGCAGGCAACTGCGTACCGGTTCAAGTCCGGTCACCGGCACCAAAAGCCCGTCATTGTCGGGCTTTTTATTTTTAGGACAGGAGGCAGGCTTATGCTTGAACTCAAAAATATTTCTTTCGGCGCTCCGTCCGAAGGAAAATATAAAGAAATCATCGACGATATCACCCTTACCGTGCCCGATAACAGATTTGTTGTCATCACCGGGCCCAACGGCGGCGGCAAATCGACTCTTGCGAAGCTTATCGCGGGCATAGAGACCCCTACATCCGGCAGCCTGATTTTTGACGGCGAGGATATTACCGGTCTTTCCATCACCGAGAGGGCAAAAAAAGGCATCGGCTTTGCGTTTCAGCAGCCGGTCAGATTCAAGGGGCTTACAGTCCTCGATCTGCTCAGGATCGCCGCAGGCAAGACCTTATCCGTCTCAGAGGCGTGCGGCTATCTCTCCGAGGTCGGGCTCTGCGCGAAGGATTATATCAAGCGCGAGGTGAATGCGTCGCTCTCCGGCGGTGAGCTTAAAAGAATCGAAATCGCGACTGTTCTCGCAAGAGACATCAAGCTCGCGATCTTTGATGAGCCTGAGGCGGGTATCGATCTCTGGAGTTTTCAGAATCTTATCCGTATTTTTGAAAAGATCCGCGCAGGCAGCTCAGGCAGAACGGTTATCGTCATCTCTCATCAGGAGAGGATCCTTAACATAGCCGATGAGATCATTGTACTTGCCGAGGGTAAACTTTCTCAAAAAGGCCCCAAAGAAGAGATACTGCCCGGCATTATCGGCAGCGGATACGCCACAAATGTCTGCCCGAGGATGGAAGGAGGAGCCAAAAATGGATAAGATAGATGCCGTTCAGATGCGGCTTCTCAGAGAGGTAGCGGACCTTCACGATGTTCCCGAAGGGGCATACAATCTGCGCGCAAACGGCAAATCCGTCGGCAGAAACACCACCGCCTCCATTGATATTCAGACTAAGACCGATGTCAGCGGCATTGATATCAGGATCAAAGACGGGACCAAAAATGAGAGCGTCCATATCCCGGTAGTGCTCAGCGAAAGCGGCCTCAAAGAAACAGTCTATAACGATTTTTACATCGGTGACGATTGCGATGTGCTCATTGTAGCCGGTTGCGGCATTGATAACTGCGGCTCGCAGGACAGCGAGCATGACGGTATCCATCGCTTCTTTGTCGGTAAGAATTCAAAGGTCAGATATGTCGAAAAGCATTACGGCTCGGGTGACGGCAACGGAAAAAGGATCCTCAA
Source organism: uncultured Clostridia bacterium (assembly GCA_947166625.1). Classification (GTDB taxonomy): domain Bacteria; phylum Bacillota; class Clostridia; order Oscillospirales; family Acutalibacteraceae; genus CAG-177. Next base: position 16,883 of record CAMVEX010000026.1, on the reverse strand, counting down.
TCCCGTGACCGAGGCTTATATCGAAGAAGGCAGCACCATGGAGATGGAAATGGTGCAGATCAAAGGCGTGGATTCAACCAAGCGCACCACCATAGCGCAGGTCGGCAGGGATTCAAAGCTCGTGGTCCGCGAGCGCCTTATGACTCACGGAGTTCAGATTGCGGAGAGTATCTATAAGGTCACGCTCGACGGCGAAAATTCCGGTGCGGATGTGGTTTCACGCTCCGTCGCGAGAGACAGCAGCTATCAGAAACTCGATCTCTGCGTTATCGGCAACGCCGCCTGTACCGGCCACACCGAATGCGATTCGATAATCATGGATAACGGCAGAATCCTCGCGGTGCCTTCGCTTGAGGCAAACAGCATCGACGCCCAGCTCGTTCACGAAGCGGCTATCGGCAAGATAGCGGGCGAACAGCTCACCAAGCTTATGACTCTCGGCTTGACCGAGCAGGAGGCAGAGGAGCAGATCATTAACGGATTCCTCAAATAAATCATATTTCTCCTTAAAATCAAAACTCACAGAGCTTTTGCTCTGTGAGTTTCTGTTATTCTCTGTTATTTTGCGAATATGACCTCGCATTTATCGCTGATCTTGCCTTTTTCTGTCGGCTGCCATTTTGTGCCGAGCGTGAGATCGCTCTCTTTCGCGTTGACAGTCAGTTTTTTCATCCCCGTGCAGTTAAAGAATGCGTATTCGCCGATTTCTTTTATCTTTGAGGGGATAGTCAGCTCCGTGAGCTTTTCGTCATAAGCGAAAGCGTCTTTGCCTATGTAATTGAGCTCAGCCGGCATTTTGAAATTCTCAAGGGCTACGGCGCGGTGAAAAGCCTTTTCTTCTATTCTTTCAATGCTGTCGGGGAAATAGATCACATTCACATAATAGCATTTGTAAAATGCCTTTGAGCGGATGACCCTGACCCCGTCGGGTATTTCGTAAACGGTCGTGATCGTTTCGCCGTCTGCATCCTTTTCGGGCTGGCCGTATTTATCAAAGTTGATGTTTCTGCCGTTGGGGTAATAATACAGCGTGCTCATATCCTTTGAAAAAAGGATCCCGTCACGGGCGGTGAAATATTCATTTTCGGGGTCAACGACGAATTCTCTGAGATGCTGATTGTTGGTGAACGCCCAGGTGCCGATCGCCTTAACGTTTTTGCCTATCGTTATTTTTGTAAGAGATTCCGCGTTGCAAACTCCGAAATCGAGGACGGCGACCACCGGCTTTCCGCCTATCTCATCGGGGATAACCAGCTCTGTTACCGTCGTTTTGTCGGTGTATCCCGATACGGCGAGCCCGCCTTTGACTTCTTTATATTTGACAGCGACGGCATTCAGATCAAAGTTGAATGAGCAGGAGGAGAATAAGCAGATAACTGCCGATAAGGTGAGTATCAATGCGATCGCTCTTTTCATTGCACCGTCACCTCCTCAGCGGATTCAGCCACCTGTGCGTCTGAATTTTCTTGATTCGCTTTTTCGCGTTCTTCTATCTCTCTCACGCATTTATCGTGCATTTCTCGTGTGAGGTCATACCAGATGAACGGTATCGTGCAGAGCACAAGGCCGACGCATCCGAGAATGACGTATGTGTACATTACCTTGCTGAAAACAGCGCTGTCAAAGAGAACATCCCAGTCGCTCGTGAAGCCGAATATCTTGAGCAGGGCGGGGGCTACAAGCCCGAGCAGGGTCGAAACAGGTGTGGTAAACCATGAGAAAATGCCTATCATATTATCGGCGCGCTCGCCGGTTTTCCATTGATGATAGTCGAGAATATCCGCGTTAAGGCCGTCTGTCAGACCTCCGCAGCCGGCGGAGATCGCCGAGCGAAGGAATACGAAAAACGCGAGTATCGGCACGCTGTTTCCGTTATGAAGGCCTATCAGGTATCCCGCGGTGACAAGCACCCATACGGTGCGCATACAGAGAATGATATTTCTCTTTTCAAATCTCTTTACCAGTGAGGGCATCGCAAGGTTGCCCACCACCGAGGTTATGCCCGCTATCGAAAGCAGACCGGTGATCCATTCAATGCGCAGCGAATAAACGAGAGTGTAGTTTATAACTCCGTCCGCAATGGCGTTCCACAGACCGAATACTGCGGCGATGTTGACTATCCAGAAGTATTTGTTTTTGAGCAGAGCTTTTGCGCTCTTGCCGAATTCTATCTTGTGAGAATGATCCTCATTGACCGCAACGCGCTCCTTCACCCCTATGATGAAGAATGCCATGGCGCAGCTCATCACCGCGAGAACGGGCACAAAGAGCTGATATGAGCGGATCGAAAGATAGCCGCCCGTGTATCTTATCATGATGGGGAAGATTATGCGGAATATTGAGCGAAGCAGGCCGAGAAATACGGCGCCTATCGAGTGATATTTCTGCCTCTCTATCGTGTTGGGAGTGATCAGCGCGACGATAGCCTTCGGGTTATCATAATATATCGCCGAGAATCTTGAGCGCAGAGTAAAAAGGAAATGGAGCACTACAAGCTTGACCGTATAATCGAGCGTGGTCGGCACAAAGGGGATTATGCAGGTGATGATCGTGATGGGGATTCCGTAAAAAACAAGGAACGGTTTATATCTGCCGTATTTGCGGCAGAGCTTGTTTCTGAGGAACCAGTTTACCGGCCCTCCGATGCCCATGATCACAAGAATATTCGCTATTATCTGCGGCAGACCTTTGATGATTCCCTCAAATGGCTTTGACGGGATGAAATAAAATCCTACGCCTACCAGAGCGCATATCATAAATGCGCCGAGCGATTTTCTCGTCTTTTCTTTTGAAAGATGCCCGAGATTTTCAAATATCTCCATCTGTATGGATTCGATATAGAGCGTTGCGTATTTCACCGCGAGCGCTATGAAGGTGATGATCGTGAAATCCATCATCTTGATCTCAAATATGGAGCCGCAGAGATAGCCTGCGGTAAACGAGACCGTATCGTTGCAGATGAAGGTGAATGCGCATACTCCCATTATGCCGAGACAGTATGACATAAATTCCTTAATGGATGTGTATTCTCCGGGCTTCGGGGTGTTCCAGTTGAGCTTTACGGAATTAAAGAGGTTCAGGAGCTTGCCGGCCAAAGATTTTTTGCCGGTTTCAACAGTCTGCTCCGCAGTCTCCTGAGCCGCTTTTTCCAAGGTTTCGCCGTTTGACATCAGATCGCCTCGATTTTTCAGATTAATTTGTTATTATCCGCCGTTGTCCGACAGATAGTGCGTGATTTATGATTCTTTCATTTTTTCAAGAAGTTCGCCTCTTTGAGCTCTCATCTCGCCGAGCTCAGCGAGGATTTCGGCTTTGCGCTTCCCGGTGTAGGTGTCAAAGAAATAAATGAAGCCGGGGATGAAATTGCCTATCACGCCGCAGAGGGTGGTGACAAGATATATTCCCTTGAGAGTGCTTTCGCTCTGGATCACTTCCACCGCTTTGCCGGAGGCGTCCTGCCTGCCGCTCTTATAGCCTATCATGCTGAGCGAAACATTATAGATATTTGTCCTGATAAGCGTGTTGATTTTGCCCGTGATGCTCTGCACCGCCATAAGCATTCCGTCGCTTCTTATCGGCGCGCCGTACTTCTTTTCGGTGTACCATTCCATATAGTCCGTAGAATCGGCAACGAGTATTTTGCGCGCGGCGCTCATGCCCGAATTCGGCATACCGGATAAGCCTATGAGGATCCCCGTTACATATTTCAGCTTTCTGATCCGTTTCAGATCGAAATTGACCGCGAGCAGGCTCGCCAGGGAGTAGAATACTCCGGAATAAGTGTAGCTGCCTATCAGCATATTTCTCGCCGAAACTTTGTTGCCGACAAACGGAACGGAAAACAGTCCCGCATAAGAAAGTCCGCCGCTCACGGCGTCTATGATCGCCTTCATACCGTAGTCGCCGAAGGTATTCTGATAGAGGTAGGGGAGCATATTGTATGTCACCTGGCGCACCGTCTCAAAAACGGTCGCCGCCATAGATACCATAAACGGTCTGTTATGGAATATGGCCGAAACCACATTTCTGTTCCATTCTATCTTTTCGGTCTGATTCACCTTGACGGTGCCGAGCTTTTCGCTCAGGGTGAAATAAGGCGCGTACATGGTCGAAACACCGAGCAGGCAAAATACGAGAGCAACAAAGAAATAAGCCCATTTCTGCCCGTTTGCCGTCTCGACCCTGCCTATCACTATCGGTAAGATCCAGCCCGGGAGCATTGAGCCGAGCTGAGCGGCAAGGGATGAAACGGTGTAAAAATTCTTTCTGTCCTTCGGGTTTGCGGTCATTCTCAGAGAGATTGTGTTCAGCGACATGTCAAAGAATGTATCGACCGTTTCAAAAAGGATCGTCAAAACAAAAGACCAGATAAGATTCCTGAGCGGATTTCCCGTGGGCACCACAAACAGAAGCATCGAAGTCAGTGCAAACGGAAGGGGAGCGAGAAGCAGGAATTTCTTGGTGTTGCTCATCTTCCCTTCTCTGACGGGCCTGTCGAGCAGGCCGCCCGCAATCGGCGGCACGATAAAGCTCAGAATGTTTGTGGCGTTGCCCATCACGATAAGGTGATTCGGGTCTATGCCCTGAAAATCGCGATTGAATTTATCGGAATAGGTATAGACGCAATCCTGCCCCATACAGTTTCCGAACATTCCGCCCGAGAAGCCGAGCTGCTCCTTGACGGTAAAAGAGGGGTTATGCGTAATGTTGTGCATCATTCCGGATATCTTGCTTTTGATACCCATATGATCCTCTCCTCATATTCAATTGAAATTCCTTTTCAATAATATACCATTGTTTTATAAAAGTCAAACAAATATATTTCACTTTATCCGATGATTTTCAGAGGTTTTGATTTATGCCCGTAAGCGTTTTCGGCTGTCACGGTTATTTCATAAAAATCGGCGCTTTCAAGCGTAAAGACGATTTGCTTATTCTCCTCGATCAGCCAGTAACGGTTTATCATTTTGATGTTTTCGATCGCTTTTCCGCTTTTGTCAAATGCCGTAAGCCTGTAGGCAAATATTATTTCTCCGTCCGCCGAATGAGCGGGGGGTACATTTACCCGTATCTTGCCGTCAACTGTTTCGAGCATCGGCTTTGCTTTCTCATCAAAATACGGCGCCTTCGCGCGGCTCTCCTGCATGGCGGGGGTAAACCTGCGAGAGCCTCTGTCACACGGATCGTCTATCAAATATTCCTTAAGTGTTTTTCCGCTCAGAGCGTCAATCCCTCGCAGCCTCACCGAATTATTTTCATCCGCCTCAACGAGCCAGAACTGCGCTATATCGCGGCATCCCTCGGGGCGGATCTTTCTCTCGCCGTCAAAAGTGAATTCCGCGTAGAAGCAGGCTCCGGTACCCAGCGCTGTTATCTCCCCCTGCCAGATGCTTCTCGGGTCGTTCAGGGGATAGTGAGAATGCCCCGAAAAATCAATTATCTGAGGATATTGAAACAGTATATCGCTGAAATGATCGTTTCCCCATCCGTCAAATTCGCTGCTGCCGTAAACGGTGTGTTTTACGTGCTCGTGATGAAACACAAAAACGGGTTTTTCCGGATTTTCGCGCGAGGCGTTTTCAAGCGATTTTTTCAGAAATTCACGCTGCGCTTCATTGTAATAAACGCCCTCTTCGCCGCAGGTTGAGATCCCGATGAAATGAAAGCCGTTTATCACTCTGTCAAAATCGGTATCAAGCCCGGTCAGATTCTTATAGAACCCGAGAGCAGCTTTGCCCATTTCGTTGCAGTCATGGCTCTTTGCCACGATATTGAGCAGAGCTGTGTTTTCCCTCAGCGATGATTTCACGGCGCTGTAAAATGTGTTGTATTGAGAGGCTCTGCCCGCGTCGGTTATATCGCCCGCGAAAATAACCGCGTCGAGTTTGTCATAATGCTTATCGCTGTCTGCGGCTTCGTAGGCGCATCTGAGGATTTTTCCGATTCTCTCAGCCCCTGTGTTTGTGTCATCGCGTATATGGGTGTCGCTCGCCGCGGCAAATCTGATAACAGGCCTGAATTCTTTCATGGATATTACACCTCCGGTATCAGGATCCATTTTATTATCGGGCGTCGCGTTTGTCAAGAATAATGGGCTTGTGAAACGCTTCAAAATGTGATATAAAAATTAAGGATACAAAAATGAGATCAGTGAGGGATTTGCCGTGAATAAGAAAAGGATAAGATTTTTCCCCGGGATTACCGCAATCATATCCGGCGCCGTGACGGCGGTGATAGGTATAGTTATGAACGCAGTGCTCATTCCGGCCATTGAAGCGAATACCGGCGGCATAAGATGCTTTGATATGAATTTTGCCTACAGCCCCGAGACCGCGAGAGCTTTTCTCAGATCCATAGGGGATGAGGGCAGATATATCTATCTTCATCGCCAGTTGCCGCTTGATTTTGTCTATCCCGTATTTTACACCCTTCTGTTTGTCTCCCTTATATTTTTGCTCTGTAAAAGCAAAAAGCTCCTGCCTGCGCTTCTTGTTTTGCCTTCGGCGCTTGCTCTGCTTGATTATGCCGAAAATATTATGAGCATAATAATGCTTAAAAACGGCATTTCTTCGGATTCGTTCGCGGTGATCGCGTCGTGTGTTACATCCGCCAAAACGGTGTTTATGTATCTGACGGCGGCGGTGATAATCATTTTGCTGATCAAAGCCCTGATACACAGGAAAAAGGAGAATGACAAATGCTGAAGATCAAAGCGCTGATATGCGCGTTGCTTTCGCTTTTTCAGATAGGCGAGTTCAAAATTGTTTCGGCAGGCAAAACACAAACTATAGGAGTGAACAGATTTATGGAATATCAGACCTTTGAGGGTTTCGGCACATCCTCCGCCTGGTGGAGCCAGAATATTTCGGATGAAGATACAGCACGAAATATCGCCCGTATGCTCTATGATAAGCAGACGGGTCTCGGACTTAAAATTTACCGCTACAATATCGGCGGCGGAGAGGCGGATAATCCCGATTGCAGGATCGGCGACCCCTCCCGCAGGACTCAGAGCTTCCTCTTTTTCAATGAAAAAACTCAAAAATGGGAATATGATTTTTCGCGTGACGCCAACGCCGTCAGAATGATGCGCCTCGCTGTTGAATACGGAGCCGAGGAGGTCATCCTCTTCTGCAATTCTCCGCATTATTCGATGACCGTCAGCGGTCAGGCGTCAGGCGGGCTCAAAGAGAAAGAAAACAACCTTCCGCCCGAGAATTATGATGCGTTCGTCGATTATGTCCTGACGATCGCCGATCATTTTGTGAGCGAAGGGATTCCCGTTTCGGCGATCTCCCCGATAAATGAGCCTCAGTGGAAATGGGGCGGAGATTGGGTTGGGCAGGAGGGCTGCCATTTCGACCCGGATGAATGTATGGCTCTGCTCGAAAGATTTGCCGTCGCCATGAAAGCGCGCGGGTGTAAATATGCCCTGCGCGGCCCCGAGAGCGGTCAGCTCACCTCTGATTATTGGGAGTATCTCGACAAATTCTTTGAGAATAAGGCCCTTGCGGAATTCTGCGATACTTATTCCGGCCATAGCTACTGGATGGATAATAATATCGCCGCTAAAGATGAATTCGGCAAAAAGATGAAAGCGGATTATCCCGATAAAAAATTCGAGATGAGCGAATGGTGCGAGCTGCCGCTTAAAATAGACAGCAAGACGGTCAGAAGCGGTATGTATATGGCAAATATAATCATTCAGGATCTGTCGCTTATGAATGCCGTTTCGTGGACGAGCTGGACCGCCGTGAACGGTGACGGACTTATGGAATTTACCGATGAAGGGCTGACGGTTTACAGCAGATATTATGCCTTTATGCATTTTTCGAGATTCATTAAACCCGGCGCCGTCAGGATCGATACCATGATCGGTGATGATAACGGCGACCTCGCCTGCGTTGCCTTCCGTGACGGCGGTCAGATTATCCTTGTTATCGTGAATAATACCGGCGAAGAGCGGAAATTCGATTTTACCGGCGCTCACGGAAACTATGAAATCTATCTCACTGATGGAACTCACAGATGTGAAAAATATTCCTCGGGCAAATTCTTTACGGGCGCGGTCATGCCGCCCGAGAGCATTGAAACAATAGTGATCGGTTAAAAGAAATCGCAGATCAAATCCGAAAATCAAAATGATAAGACCCGCAGCGATCCAAACGGAGCTGCGGGTCGGTTTTATTCTGCTTTGATCCCCGCCTCATTCAGGGAATCAAAGAATTTACGGGTGTCGGCAAGGGCGGTTTCCCTGTCGATTTCGTATGCCCCGGCGATTTTGTCGGCGATCTCTTCAATGCTGCCGCATTCGGGGATGCAGTCAAAGATATATGCACCCGGTCCGTTGAGGGTGATTATGCCGTCAAATATACCCGCGGCTTTCCCGACGGGGACCAAAAACTGCTCGCCGGCAACCTCTCTCTTGACAAATTCATAATTAAGCTTCATTATTTATCGCCTCAGTTTTTCATATTCTTTCAATGTGTTTTTTGCGATCTCGCATATCGCCTCGGGCGGATCGTCATAGCCGCCCGTTTCGCAGAATTGAGACGCGGCGCAGATGATACATATATGCTTGTATTCGCATGAGGAGCATTTTGACGGCATCCTGACCGCCGCGGCCTTTTCCCTCACCGCCTGCCAGCATTTCTCAAGCCCGAGCGTGGTCACATTCAGCCTCTCGTCGGCGGGTATCATTCCGCAAAAGCTCATGTTTCCGCTCCGGTCTATCCAGGCGCTTGTTTTTCCCGCGCGGCATCTGATCCTGTCCATTCCGTCATTCTCCTCGGGGCAGTCGCCGCTTTTTTCAAGCTCTATCCCGGCTCTGATCCTGCGTATGCGGTCATTGTAATCTTCGTCCGTGAAGCAGTGGCGGTCTATGCGCGCCCTGATTTCGGCGGCTCCGCGCGGCTCAAGCCTCTCACGCTCAATACCGAGGCGGGCGCTCGGAAACATATATCCCGTGGCCTTGTACGGTATGCCGAGCCCGTCGCAGAATACCATCATTTTTTCAAGATCTTTTTCGTTTCTGCCGGTTATGCTTGAATTGATTTTCACGGGCAGACCGTTTTTGATAAGTTTGGTTATATTTTCTCTGACCGTCCCGAATGCGGGGAGCCCGCAAAGAGAAATATATGTTTCATCGCTCATACCGTAGAGAGAAACATTTATCCTTCGCGGAGGATAGTTTTTCAGTGTTTCCAGTATTTTATCGGTGAGAAGCGAAAGATTTGTGTTGAGCGAGATCACAAATCCCATCTTCGCGATCGCCTCATAGATTTCGCAAAAATCTTCGCGTACAAACGGCTCTCCGCCGGTCAGCAATATAAAAACCGCCCCTGCGTTTTTTGCGCTCTGAGCAATATCGATCCACTGTTTTGCAGTGAGTTCAGAAGCCTTGTCTTTGTTGCAGCTCTCCGAGTGGACATAACACATTTTACAGCTGAAATTACATCTTGAAGTGAGCTCAAATGTCAGATTCAGCGGAGTGCCCGCTTGAGCCGCTTTGGCGTTAAGATATTTGATTATGGCGGGTTCAGCCGGTTTTTTCAGATTTTCCATAATGTTTCCTCAAGAAGTTTTACCGCCGATACATCGGGGAGGCAATCAAGCGAATATACCGGAGTATTCCCGCATATTTCTGCGGCGAATTCGACCGCCTGCGTATTCTGATAGAATTCGTAGCTGAGCTGTTCCGTTATTTTTATCAGCGCCTGCGTGCCCTCCGATTTTTTTAGCTCATTTTTATCCGCTTTGCCCGTCAGTATCAGCGCCTTTACGGGAGCGGATTCATTGAGCGCGATTTTTGACGATCCGCAGTACGGGGTGCCGGATGCGTTGAGCCGCCCGCCCTCAAATTTAAGCAGCGTGCGGTCGCCGTTGATGATTTTGGCGCCTGCGTGTTTTTCCCAGAGGGCGGCCTGAGTTGATTTGCCCGCGCCCTTTGAGCCGATAAAGAGAATCGCCTCACCGCGATGGATGATAAACGAGCTGTGGCAGAGAAAAATGCCTCTCATCGCGAGTATTTCTGGCAGATTAAGAGCATTGAATATCATCGAATCCCAAAGCCCGTCGGGGTAGTCGATAAAGAGAGTGAATCTGCCGTTTTTTTCCGTCCTGCAGGCATATTCCTTTTCGCCGCCGGGCGTGTAATAGTAAGAATAAAGATTTAATTTACCTTTTTCATCATAAAAGAATATCCTGTCGCCGCCCGTTTTTATTCCTGCGCCGTTTTTCGGCGGCAGGGGGGAGGATATTATCGCCGTCTCGATATCGGCTCTTCCGCTTTGAGAATAAAACTCGGCGTAGCGGTCCGAGTTGCCGATCGTGCGGTCGCTGTCAATGCGTATTTTCAGCCCGGCGATGTCATAAAATTTACTCGTCATAGGTTATAAACAATACCTTTCCGAGATGCTCCGAGGTCCTCTGCTGCATCTCGTCCTTGCCGAGCGAATCTATTGAAAATCTGTAGGTGATCCCACCGAGCAGGCCGTCCTCCCCGGTGTTCTTATAGTAAATGCAGATTTTTCCCTTCAGCTCGCGCCCGGATATATTCTTTATCGTGACGCTCGGCGCCGATTGATATACTTCAAACATATCCCCGAGCATTGTCGGCTTGAATGTGTATTCGCTCAAAACCGTGCATTCTCCGCTTGCCACCGCGCCCTCGCCGTTTATTTCCTTTTTGTCGGCGCTTAAAACCAAAACGCTTTCGCCCGCAAGGATCCCGCTCGCCTTGAATGAATATTCGTCATCCGCTGTTTTTACGGTGAATTCAATGTATTCGTAATCCTTATCTCCGCCGTTTGTCAGGCGTATCGCGGCAATGTCCTCTACCTCTTCGTCTGAGCGGTCCTCAACATATTTACCCGAATACTTAAACAGATCGGAAACATAAAGATCGGCGGAAATATATGTTTTCGCCTCCTCCTGCGCGGAGGTCCCGGCGGCGGTATTCTCTTTATCGGATTTGCCCGCAGCATTGCGCCCAATCAGAATTACGGCTGTGATTATAGCAGCGGCGGCCAAAAGAACGGCAGAAATAATAATGATTTTTTTCTTATTCATAAGTATTGCCCGATCCGTGATGAATTTTAATTTCAATTACAGCATTTTAACTGCTGATTTCTCTATGATATTACCAAATCATAAATGCTTTGTCAATGCGGATAAAATTTCGGTAAAAAACCGAAAAAGGGATTTTATTGTTCGATTTTGACAATAGAAAACATCTGTTTTCGTCATTGTGACGAAGTTAACAGTTTGTTAATAAATTAGTTACAAAAAGTTTAATTTTGGGTACTGTTTACACAACACAGGATCCATATTATAATAAGCGTAAGTATGTATCCCGCCGCTCAGGCGGCAAATTTTACGGAGGTGCATTTTATGAAAAAGGCAAAGCAAGTTTTAGCGCTTGCGCTGGCTGCTGTCATGATTTTTGCCATTGCTGTTCCTTCCGCGTTTGCGAAGACATCGGCAAACAACTATGAAGTAGCCAATCTTTATCCGGCGGAATATACCGACGGCGCCCAGCAGTATAAATTCACTGCGGAGCAGGGCGCGGGCTATGTTCTCGATTTACTTGACGGCCTGCTTTACGACGCCGCTCTCGACCTTTCCAAAGAGCCTGTTGCGGACGTAGCCGTCATCGGTAAGATCTACCTCAAGGCAGACCTTACCAGCATCGACACAGCTCTTTATTTCGTTTACAACATCGTTAAGGCCGTTACCGGCGGCGGAAAATCGTATATCGAAAGAGTTGTTGATTCATCTATCCCCGATTGGCTTATCAGTACCGTTATCGGCCTTCTCAACCTCGGCGATCTTGAGAATCTCAACGTTGATGACCTCGGCGACCAGAACTCAAACGGTTCCGACCGTATCTGCCGTAATGTCAATTACGATCAGAACAAGCCCACCAAGACCGACCTTCAGGTTCTCATGGGTCTTATCAAATTCCTCAACACCAATGCCCCCACTCTCTCCAAGATTGCAGACGGCTCGATCAGCTTCGGCACTCTTGACGGCACTATCAAGGGAATCGACAATGTAGGCGCTTATCTCAGCGACCTTCCCGGCGCTCTCAGAAAGCTCCTCTATCAGAAACTCATCAACAGCGATTATAATACTGACGATGCCCTTCCCTCCGGCGCTACTGTTGATAACGACCTCCAGAAGATTATCAACTGGTTCCTTGTCAGCGGCACCGGCACCACTGCCGAAGACGGCGGCAAGTCCATCATCGGCGAAGGCAAAGAAGGCTTCCTTCCCGCTATAGCGGATTATCCCGGCGGAGCAAGCATCGACGGCAGGACCATCCAGGCTGACCGCGGCGAAGGCGTAAAGAGCTACACGATGAACTTCTATCAGCTCGTAAATAACGCTCTTAACGCGCTCCTGAGCGGATATGTTTCGGATCTTCTTAAGGATCTCCTTATCGATATGCTCGGGATCGACACCTCCGTCAATGACGGCAAGGGCGATACCGCTATCATGAGCGATATGATGTTCGGCACCATCGTCGGCGCAATTGAATCACTCTGCGTTGCGAACGGTGCTCCCGCTATCGAATACACTACTGACGAAGAAACCTACCCCGTTCCCAAGATCACCAAGCTTCTTGATTGGTTCTTCAACGGCGGCGGTCTTTCAACCTTCGTTAAGATCTCTTACAGCGGCATCCAGATCACAGATAACTTCATGTCGCTCCTTAACGACGTTGCCCGTATGCTTCCCGGTCTCTTCCCGCTCTTCGGCTTTGAGGTCCCCGAAGGACTTACCTACACCACCGAAGAAATGAATGAGAAGTGGGTGGATAAATACGGCGATGACGTTTATCTTACCTATCAGGGCGATGAAGTTTACAAGCATACCGTTGAAGGCTCCGATACCGTTTACTACACCTTCAAAGACAGCGGTGCTACCGTAAATACCTCAGACTCCGGTCAGAGCGATTACAGAAACCCCAGCTTCATCAGACCCAAGTATGTTCTCTCAAATCAGAATATTTACGCGGCTCTCGTTAAGATCCTTCTTAACCATTTCATAGACGGCTGCTACTTCCCCGAGTGGGCAGACACCATTCCCTCAGTCGCCGCCTATGCGCTTGCTTCTCTTGCCGCGCAATATATCCCCGAAAACGATTACTTTGATCGTCTTGACGCTTATCATGCCGCTCAGGTCGGCGAGACTTATCTCCCGAGAGTCGGCTCGAGCGTTACCGCTCTTCCCTACACAGAGCAGATCACCCTTAAGAGCGGCAAGTCTGTAACCGTTCCCAGAGCCGCTATGGATATCGGCGCTTCACTCGGCGCGTATCTCCTTTCCGGCTGGCAGGATTTCGAGCAGGGCCTCGGCTACAAGCTTGAAACAGATACCAACTTTGAAGTCTTCGCGTTTGAGTTCCTTACCTGGGCCTGCGCGACCTATATGCCTATCTTTGCCGGTAAGTGGAATGTTACCACCAGGACCTTCGGCAACCTCAGCGGCTCCACAAAGGGCACATGGCAGGATCAGTTCAATATCGCCATGAATACCTTTAACACTGCGCTTGCAAATCATCCTGTCAGCGGTACCGCTACTTACAGGATCAACAATATCCCTGCAAGTGAGATCAGAGACGCTCTCTATACCCTTATAGATCAGACTCTCTTCGTACTCATCCCCATTAACTGGCTTCCCAACTGGGTTGCTACCGACGGATCCGGCGGACTTATCAACTCCTGGCTTCTTGAATCTCTCTGCACTCTTGACCTTCAGAAGATCATCAGCCTCCTCGGTATCAATACCACCGGTGAGCTCAACAACTCCGTGACCAAAGTTCTCATCAACCTTGTTGACCGTGTACTCGGTACTGTATTCGGCGGCAATCCGCTGCTTACTCCCACATCGGGCAGAACCGTTTATTCGGCAAGTACCTCTCTTACCACTCTCGACGGTTTGCTTGGCTCCACGAGCAGCACACCGCTCAAGGAACTCCTCCAGAAGCTTCTCGGCCATCTCAATACTTACGGCGAGGCTCTCTGCGGAGTTATCTTCCCGCTTCTTCTCAGCGGCACCGTTAAGTCTTACAGCTATTACACAAGCAGGGATACAACAGTAAAGACCAACTATCTCGGCGGCAACCAGATTACACTTCAGGAGCTTCAGGATTATGTTGACTCCAGCTCTGCTGACCTCAACGCGGCTCCCTTCAGCGGTTATGTCTTCTTCAATTCAGACGGCAGAGCGGCTGATGTTGCCGATAAGATCGGTGCTTCCTTCAATAAAGACAGCGACTGGGAGACCATAGACGGCGCAAAGAAATTTAAGGTCTATTTCCCCGAGACTTATTCAAGGCTCAGTAACGCAGAAGCGGCAACCGCTTATGTAGATAACAGCTATGTAAAGCGTATGACCGGCAGCGGTATCTCATATCAGCTCCTCGTTAAAGAGAATTACAGGACCGGCACCGCGACCGAAACCGTAAACACCGTTTCGACCGACGGCAACGGAGCTGTTACCGAGAGAGAGTATGTTTACAGCAACATCAATTCCGTTCAGGCTGTTAAATCAAACGGCACCTATCAGACCGGTACAAAGGGTAAAGTAGTCTATGGTGACGGCTACAGGACCAGCGCAAGAGAAGATTTCAGAGCTTATGAGCTTTATTATGCTAATCGCTATCTCAACGCGATAGACGATGCTCAGGAGTTCATTGATTCCTTCAACAGCTATGCTCACTCAACTCTTCCCGATGCATACGGCTCATGGCTCATGTATTTCGTGAAGATGCAGCTCTTCGCACTCGGCAAGTATGACGCCGACGGCGACGGCACATTTGAGACCGGCGCTCCCGGTAAGCCCGATAAGAAGACTCCTTATCCGTTCTATGCTACATCGGGTCAGTCTTATGAGAGCTATATCGGCCCCGCCGATACCACCATTGACCAGGTCAGAAACGTTTGGAAGACCGGTACAAACGGCCAGTCCTATCCCTTTGCAACCAACAATTCGCTTGCTGTTGTGGTTGAAGCTCTCGCTTACGCAGACGCTACCGAAGAAGACGGCAGCAACCACGATGTTACCTTCGGTCTCTCCGATACAGAGCAGATCGTAAGACTTGCTACCGGCAACTACACCTTCAAGCTTACGGGCGATGTTGATGTTGACGCTGCTTGGGCAGGCCTCAGCGCTGCAAACCGCACCGCTATCACAAACCTCTGCGACAGCCTCGGAATCACCTTCGACAGCGAAAATAACAAGATCACCAGAAAGTCATTCAAGCTTCTTAACAATTCGATAAACGGCAAGAACGCATTCGGCGCGATCGACGGCACTACCATCAGCCTCACTCCGATCACCACCTACACTCCCGGCGCTAAAGACGCTGCGGCAGTTCAGAATGAGATTCAGAAGTCCTACATCGAGTTTGCAAAGACCGCAAGAGAATTCAACACTCACCTGAATGACTACTATGATAACCTTTCTTGGAGAACTGCCAACCGCGAGGCTGCTCTCGAGAGCAACACCGTGAAGACAGAAACTCTTGATTGGGTTCTTGATTACACAGAGAGCGCTTATAAATTCAACGGCACACGCAATAAGAAGTACAACGCCTTCAACGACCTTGTAACTGCTTACACTGCTGAATCCTATGATGAATTCCAGCGCGCTTATGAATACGGCCTTGCTCTAAAGGCTGAGCTTTCTAAGACAAGCCACAATCATATCCTCCAGTCCCTTGTTACCGAAGCTTATAAGGCTATCCTTAAATCCTATCTCGGCCTTCATGAATTCGGCGCAAGACCCGATTGGACTCAGTTAGAGCAGCTTATCTCAATGTCCGAAGCGATCCTTGAAGGACCTCTCGGCATCGGTGAAACCGTTGACAGAGAAACCGGCTACACGCTTGATACTCTTAACAACCTCCAGTCGGCTCTCGCTACTGCTCAGGAATTCTACAATCAGAATTATGTTGACAGAGACATAGAGTTCCAGGATGAGATCGACGAAGCTGTCAGCGTTCTTCAGAGCGTTATTTCAGCTCTTGCATTCCCCGAGGGCATCGTTCCCGGCGCAATCAAGGATCCCAACCCGGATAACGATTCACCGCTCAACATCCTCCAGATTTATGATGAGGAAGCAGGCGAAATGGTTGATGCAAGTTACACGCTTCCCGGATCATCCAACGCATTCAAAGTAATCGTCGGACTTGAAGAGTGCGTAAACTTCACCGATATGGACGGCACAATGCCTTCATACGATTCAAACGGTGAAAGCAAACCTGCATTCGTTTCATCCGGCTATGTTGAGAACGGCACTTCAAATACCTTCGGCGCAGTTCAGTCCGCATACGGCGGCGGTACCGGCTCCTACCTCGTGGGCAGAGTAAACACCGCTCAGGCATTCAGATACTATGCAGTCCTTATCGGTGACCTTAATGGTGACGCCAGAATCGACGGTACCGACAAGACCATCATCAATATGATTATTGATGAAGATAAGGTTGCAGAGCTTGAAAGCTATCTTGCAGTTGCGGCTGACGTAAACGGCGACGGTCAGATTACCAGCGATGACGCTGCTATAATCGGCCTCAAGACCACTCACAGCCCCGCATTTGAGGGTATTGCTCAGACTGCAGGCTCAGGCACAAGCGCTTGGTTCAACTGATAATAGGTCAGTTAGAAACCAAACTTGAATAATTAAGATCCGCCCCTGCTCAGGCAGGGGCGGTAACTTTTACAAAGTTAAATTTGATTTGCGAAATGAGATAAAAAATTCTATATTTTTCTTGACAAACAGATTATTATAATATATACTATTTAAGCGCCGTGAAAAGCGTTTATGGTGGTTATAGCTCAGTTGGTTAGAGTGCCAGGTTGTGGCCCTGGAGGTCG
>CAMVEX010000025.1 GCA_947166625.1 uncultured Clostridia bacterium | reverse complement strand
CGCAGCGCTTCAAGCAAGCAGGGCGACTATGTTTCTGAGGGGGCAGGTGGATTGCGAGCATAGCGAGCAAGACGGGTGTGGCGATATTTATATACTCCCCTTACCGATTACATAAGGCAAACATACCGCAACCCGGGGATGAAATTCAAATTCTTACCGCATAAATTTGATAACTTAAAAGTATTTTACACCGTAGGGGCGGATATCATCCGCCCGCCAACAGGATATGCGGAGCATCGTAGGGGAGGTCTCGCCTGTCGGCTCGGTCGGTGCTTCTGCCTGCGGCAGAGGTCTCCACCGGAGACCCGCACCCCACGGCATCCCGTTTTCGTTTACTCCCGTTACCGATTGCAGGAGGGAAATGTGCCTCATCCCGTGGATGAGAGGTTGGTTGAAACGTGCATTTTCAAGGATATGCGGAGCATACATAATTAGTAATTTTGGGTCGCTGCGCTCCGGTTGTATTTGTTTGAGAGCGGCACCGGCGATAAATAAGAAATTGTTTTGAAAAACACGCCTTAACCCGCGGGCGGATGATATCCGCCCCTACGGCGATCAAAGACGAAAATCCTTATGCTCCAAGGGAAGCTTTTATTGATTACTATGATAAGTAATATCTGTAATCTGTTACCTGTTGTCTGATTTCCGATCGCCACACCCGCCCCTTCGGGGCACCCTCTCCGGTCTCGGAGAGGGCTACGGAGTGAGACCCATTGACTATGTAATCAATAATTTGCACACAATAAATAATCAGTCATTTACGGGATGTGGTACATTACCTTCCGCAATCGGTGAAGGGAATAAACGAAAAAGAGAGTAAATGAAAGCAGGTGCAAATATATACACACCCCAACCGTCCACTCACACGCGGGATGAGGCACATTTACCTCCTGCAATCGATAACGGGTGACAATAAAACTCTGTTTATTTATTGCTTATAATTTTCTCCCTGGCTTACAAACATTTCGCAGTATTTTCCTTTTGCTGCCATGAGTTCATCGTGGGTGCCGCATTCAATGATCTTTCCGTTTTCGATATGATAGATCATATCAAAATTTCTCACGGTGGAGAGGCGGTGGGCGATCATTATTGTGGTCGCCGTGTTTGATACATCAAGGAGGTTGTTCATAAGGCGGGCCTCTGCCAGCGGATCAAGAGCCGATGAGGGTTCGTCGAGG
Source organism: uncultured Clostridia bacterium (assembly GCA_947166625.1). Classification (GTDB taxonomy): domain Bacteria; phylum Bacillota; class Clostridia; order Oscillospirales; family Acutalibacteraceae; genus CAG-177. Next base: position 27,196 of record CAMVEX010000025.1, on the reverse strand, counting down.
ATCAGCAGCCCGAACGGACCCGTGAAAAGCCTTGCGATCATCAGCTTTTGCGCTTCTCCGCCAGAAAGAGCTATGCCGTCCTCGGTGAATTCACGGGAAATCATGGTGTCAAGGTTTCCGCCCGCTTTTTTGAGTATATCTTCCAGATCGAGTTTTTTGATTATTTCAAGCAGTTTTTCGTCCGGCACATCGTGATATGCCGTCAGATTATCACGCAGGCTCATTGCAAGGATCCTGATGTCCTGAAACACAGTTCCCGTATGCAGACGGAGCTGATGAATATCATAATCTTTGATATTCCTGCCGTTGATCAGCACGGCGCCGTCATTCACATCGTAAAGCCTTAACAGCAGTTTGGTCAATGTAGATTTGCCCGCGCCGTTTTCGCCTACGATCGCGATCCTCTGCCCGGGTTTTATATGCAGATTCAGATTTTCAATGGCAAAGGCCGTGTTTTCATAACCGAAAGAGACATTTTTGAATTCGATCTCATAGTTTCCTTCCGGAGCGGGAAGAGCGCCTTCTTTTATGGGCTCGATCTCCGATTTCGCTTCAAAAAACTCAGCAACTTTCTCGCCGTTTGCGATACACTGAAGCATCTGCATAATACTGCCCGCGGCGTCATTCAGGCTGTCTGCCAGAGCGGTCGAGGCGATTGTGAGAGAGGCGTAAAGTCCGATTTGCGATTTATCGCCCTTGATGACAAAAAAGATCACATATACAAGAATGCATGCCGCCTGTATGGGTGAGATCGCGCCCTGCAAAAGATAGAACGGAGCTACTTTCTTTATATACCGCTTATATATTTTTTGAAAATTCGCCATTGCGGCGTTGATCGTATGCAGGAGTTTCCGCCCCGCGCCGGAGGAGCGCAGTTCGGCGGCGTTCTCTTTTGTTATCAGCATCCTGCTTATATAGTCAAGGGGCCGCCACGCGTCGGTAAGGCTCACATTATAATCGGCAGTCGGTTTTATTGTCGGTATTCCGACAATCGCATTTAGAATTACAAAGAAAACGGTAATACCGAGCAGGACGGGACCGACAGTAACGATGATGGCGATCATGGCGATCATGGTTGCGATTCCGCGCAGAATATCGGGCAAAAACATCATCACATTCTGCGCGTGGATGGGATAGGTCTCCTGCGCAAAGGTGAATCTTACGAAAAAATCGGGGCTGTCATAGTATTTATAATCGGTATTCAGCGCCTTTTCGTTGACGTCATTTTTGATTTTGTTGCTGATTTTTACCAGATTCATCTGAGTATAAGCCATCTGAATGACCTTTTCCAAAGCGGCAACGATAACAATGAAAAGAGAAAACAATGCTATCGTCATAATAACTTCGCGGCGCGGGGAATCATTCATAACGGCGTCGATCGCTTTTTGAGGCAAAAGAGCGGTGAGATATGCGGAAACCGGCTGAAGCAGAGCGGACATAAGAATGACCGTCAGCATATACCCCTTGCCGTATTTCCAATAAGGCCTGAGAAGAAAGAGTATATATTTGATTTTGGAGCGATCGGATGTTTTTTCTTTCATTCTTACTCTCCGTCCTTATTCTTTCATTCTTATTCTCTGTCGGTAATTGTTTTACTGCGTTTTATCGGCACGCTTTTTTGTTTTGTCAAAACACTATGAGTTTTTCGGCTTCTTCCCGTGTGAGGCTGCCGGGGGAGGCGGTGAAATTGCCGGGGATCGCGTTTTCCCAGCGGCGCGAGAATTCGTGAGCCTGCTCCGGTGAGATTTTTACATTGTCTGTCTTTACAAGCGATGAAATAACGCTTTTCACGGTGTTTATATCATCGGTCAGCTCAAAAAACTTCTCTGCTTTCACGGGCGAAAACTCAACGCATCTGTCGATAAACGGGGCGAAAAACGCCGCGCAGGCGGTGCCGTGAGGGGTGCCGAAATTCTCGGTGAGCACATATCCGAGGGGATGGGGAAATGCGGTGCCGCAGGTGTTTATCACAAGCCCCGCGAGGACGGAGCCGTAATAGAGCGGCTCTCTGAGCGCCTCATCGACCGTGCCGCTCTTTGAGAGGGCGACCAGGCATTCGTAAATCTGGGGGATAGCCCTTTCGGCATAAATCCTTACGCTGCCCTCGCATTTTTCCGTAAAGAAGCCCTCGACGGCGTGCTCAAAGGCGTCCAGCGCGGTGGAAACCGTAAAATTATAGGGCAGCGAGCGGGTGTATTTCGGATCGCAGTAGGAGACCGCCGCATAGCAGTCATCGCCCTTGATGCTCTTTTTTATCCCCGTTTCGTCGTTTGTCAATACGGCGACCGCCGTGACCTCGCTTCCCGTGCCGGCGGTGGTGCCTATCAGGGCGACGGGCAGAGGGGGATTCCCCTCATTTTTTCTGTAAATATCAGCGGGCGCAAAGCCCGGATTGGTCGCAAAAAAAGCGACCGCCTTTGAAGCATCCTGCGCGGAGCCTCCGCCTATGCCGAGGATAAACTCCGCCGCGCATTCGCGCGCCTTTTTACCCGCTTCAAAGCAGCTTGAAATCAGCGGATTCTCGCCGATCCCGTCATATATCTCAAACCCGATATTCTCTTTTTTGAGCGCAGTTTCGGCGTCCGCAAGGGCGCCGGATCTTTTTGCTCCGCTCCTGCCCGTGACTATCAGGCATTTTTTGCCGAGCCCCGCGAGATATGCGGAATTTTCAACCACCGCGTTTTCGCCGCTGATACAGCGCACGGGCATATAAACATTGTAGGTCATGGCTTATCCTCCGTTTCGGAATTTCGTATTCAATTACATTATAAATGACGCGGGTCAAAAATCAATATTTATTTCAGAATTAGAGATTGCATATTTTATAAAATGGGTGTATTATGAAATGTATATAATGAGATAATTGGGTCTTGGTGAGCTTATGAAAAATAAAAAGGCGCCGATTCTTATCTGCGCGGCGGTCATCTTCGCGGCGGCAGCGGCGGCGGTTTTTGCCCTGCCCGAAAAGAAAAACCTCGATTTTTTTGCGATGGATACCCTTGTGAATTTCAATATCACTGCCCGCGGCGCTGATATAATAACCGAAGAAGCAAAAAACAGGGTGAACGCCCTCGATACAGAGGTCCTCTCGCGCCAAAGCGCCTCGAGCGAAATATATTCTCTCAATAAAAATCACGGCGGCAAAATGAGCGAGCAGGTCGGGGAATATATCTCCGTTTTGCTCGATGTATTCAAAAAGAGCGGCGGCGCCTTTGATTTCACCCTCGGCGCGCTGAGCGATCTGTGGGGCTTCGGCGGTGAGCCGTCGGTCCCTCCGGAAGATAAAATCGGTGAAATCCTCGCTCTCACGGGCGCCGATAAGATAACAATCAACGGGGGCAATATCGAATTCCCGCAGGGCGCCGTTCTCGATTTCGGAGCCGCCGGCAAGGGGATAGCCCTCGATGAGATCAAAGAGATACTTGATAAATATAAAGCGAAAGAAGCCGTCATCAGCGTCGGCGGAAGCATACTCGTTTACGGCGGAAGGGATTTCAAGGTAGGTATCAGAGATCCACGGAGCCAAAGCGGATACGCGGCGGTGCTCACCCTCGGGCAGGCCTGCGTTTCGACCTCCGGCAGCTATGAGAGATTTTTTGAGAGCGGCGGCAGGCGTTATCATCACATACTCGACCCCAAAACGGGTCATCCTGCGGAAAACGGGCTTGTGAGCGCGACCGTCATATCAGACAGCGGGATATTATCCGACGCCCTCTCGACAGCCTGCTTTGTGTCGGGCCTTGAGGAAGGGATGGCTCTCGCGCGCTCCTTCGGCTGCGAAGCGGTATTCATAGACGAAAACGATAAAATATACACCACCCCCGGCATAGCGGATTCCACAGAGATCACGGGCGGCGGATTTACAAAAGCCGTAATGCCCGGAGCGAGAGAAGCTGAATGAAAATCAAACTCCTTAAAAAAGCGGATATCATCATCATTGCGGCTGCCGCGGCGGCTGCGATAGGTTTCATTCTTTTTCAGCGCCTCGGGGTTCAGCGGCTGACCGCGGTGATCTCAGTTGACGGCTCCGTTGTTCAGAGCGTCAGGCTCGACGAGGTGACTTCACGGGTCGAGATCCGTCCGCAGGGCGCGCCCGATGTGCTTATAGTTGCCGAAAACGGCAAAATAAGATTTGAAGGATCGGACTGCCCCGATAAGCTCTGCGTCAAGAGAGGGGAACTGTATCGGAAAGGGGATACGGCGGTCTGCCTGCCCGAAAAAACGGTCATCACCGTGACCGGGGCTGAGCTTGACGCCGTCACCTACTGATATGAAGATAAAAATAACAGCCATGAAAACGGCTCTCGGCGGCATTCTCTGCGCTCAGGCTCTCGCGCTGAGCTTTCTCGAAGGGCTGCTGCCCGCCCTGCCGTTTCTGCCTCCCGGGGCAAAGCCGGGGTTTGCAAATATAATCACGATGTTCGCGGCTGATTGTATCGGCAGCGCGAGCGCATTCACCGTAACGCTTGTAAAAAGCGCATTCGTCTTTGTCACCAGAGGGGCGAGCGCCGGAGCCATGAGCCTTTCGGGCGGGCTTCTCTCATGCCTCGCGGCGGTGCTGCTGCTGCGCTTTGCGAAGGGCAGGCTCGGGATAATCGGCATTTCGGTCACTGCCGCCCTCTGCCACAATCTCGGCCAGCTCATCACCTCGGCGTTTATCACGGGCAGCGCCAAAACTCTTTATTACGCCCCGTTCCTTGCCGTTTTCGGCATCGTTTCGGGCATACTCACGGGCATGATTTTTGCGGCGGTTTTGCCGGCGCTTAAAAAACAGAAGGAATTTTTTTATAAATCGGATCATTGAATTCAGACACCGGATCCTACAGTTTATCACAGGAGGAGATCAAAATGAGCAAGATCCCCGGCGGAGTTCTGACAGCCGTAAAGAAAGTCAGAGGCGGTGTGAAGGTGGATCATCACAAAAACACTCAGGATTGTGAAGTGGTCAGGATACCCACACCGGAAACAGTCGTAATCCCGATGCAGATGCATATCGGCGCTCCCTGCGAGCCGCTGGTAAAGGTCGGAGACACGGTGGCGGTCGGTCAGCTTATAGGCGACACCGATAAATTCGTCAGCGCTCCCATCCACGCCTCCGTATCGGGCAAGGTCAAGGCGGTCGGCGATATCAAGATGCCCAACGGGATCCTTTCAAAAGCCGTTACCATCGAGAGCGACGGCGAGGACCGTCTGTGGGAGGGCATAGAGCCCCCGAAGATCGACACCCGCGAGGATTTCCTCAAAGCCATTCGCGCGAGCGGGCTTGTCGGCCTGGGCGGCGCGGGATTCCCGACCCATGTGAAGCTCAATTTCCCGCAGGATAAGGGGATAGACACCCTCGTTATCAACGCCGCGGAATGCGAGCCCTATATTACGGTTGACTACCGCGAATGTATAGATAATTCGTGGAATATCCTCTCCGCCGTATATACTCTCAAAGAGATACTCGGATTCAAAAAGGTCATCATCGCCGCGGAGGATAACAAGCCCGAGGCATTCAAGGTGCTCAAAAACATCGCGGATAAAGACAGTAATGACGATGACGTCGTGAAGCTGATGGTGCTTGAATCCAAATATCCGCAGGGCGCGGAAAAGATGATGGTCCAATCCGCCACCGGCAGGAAGATCCCCCCGGGAAAGCTCCCCTCGGATGTGGGCTGCGTAGTGATGAACGTTGCCTCCGTGGCTTATATTTCAAGATACCTCAAATCGGGCAAGCCCCTCGTTTCGCGCTCGCTCACCGTTGACGGCTCCGCAATAGCCGAGCCCAAAAACGTGAGAGTGCCCATAGGCACAAACATAGGCGAGATAATCGATTTCTGCGGCGGCTTCAAGACGGAGCCCGCAAAGATAATCACCGGCGGCCCGATGATGGGCCTTGCCATAGTCGGCACCGACCTGCCCGTTTTGAAGCAGAATAACGCCATACTCGCTTTTGATAAAAACGACGCCGCCATCAAAAAAGAAACGGACTGCATCCACTGCGGCAGATGCGCCGCCGCCTGCCCGCTCTCGCTCACTCCCACCAATATCATGAGAGCCACCAAGGCGAAGGATACCGAAACGATGAAGAGGATAGGCGTCAATGTCTGTATGGAATGCGGCTCCTGCGCTTATTCCTGCCCCGCGGGCATTCCGCTGGTCCAATATATGCGTCTTGCAAAAACGATTCTCAGAGAGGAGGCGTCAAAATAATGGTAAACGGCAAAAATCTCTATGTCAGCGCTTCCCCTCACGCGAGAGCGTCGGTCACCACAAGGGGAATAATGCTTGATGTTATCATCGCGCTCGTTCCCGCGCTTATCGCCTCCGGGGTGATATTCGGCCTGCGCGCGCTCACCGTTACGGCGGTATCGGTCGCGGCATGCGTTATCTCCGAATGGGCGTTTCGCAAATTCATCCTCAGGCGCAGCAACACAATAGGCGATCTCAGCGCCGTTATCACGGGGATACTCCTCGCGTTTAACCTGCCTTCGGGCATTCCCTACTGGATGGTGATCCTCGGCGATCTCTTCGCTATCATCATAGTCAAACAGCTTTTCGGCGGTATCGGTCAGAATTTCGTAAACCCCGCAATCGGCGGCAGGATCTTTATGCTGCTCTCATTCTCCGGCTCGATGTCCGCATGGACTCAGCCCGGCGCGGGATTTATGAATCTCGGCAAGGTCGATGCTCTCTCGGGAGCAACTCCGCTGGTCTCGGATAAACTGCCCTCGCTCGGCGAAATGTTTCTCGGAATGAGGGGCGGATGCCTCGGAGAAACCTGCATTCTCGCCCTGCTTCTGGGCGGCGTTTATCTGCTGATAAAGAAGGTCATCTCCCCCGCGATCCCGCTCTCATTCATCGGCACCGTCGCCGTCGTTTCCGTTATAGCCATGCTCGTGAAGCACGAAGGCCCCGAATACATCGCCTATCAGCTCATGAGCGGCGGCCTTATCCTCGGCGCCGTGTTTATGGCGACTGATTACGCCACAAGCCCGATAAGCGTGAAGGGAAAGATAATTTTCGGCGTCGGCTGCGGCCTTATCACCTGCCTTATCCGCCTTTTCGGCTCGCTTCCGGAGGGCGTGTCATATTCAATAATTATTATGAATATACTTTCTCCCCTCATTGAGAGGGTCGCAACTCCCAAGCCCTTCGGCACTCCCAAAAAAGAGAAGAAGGCAAAGAAGGAGGCGCAGGCATGAAAAATTATGTGATACCCACTCTCACCCTGTTTATCATCTGCCTCGTCGCCGCCGCTCTGCTCGGCGTTACCAACGGGATCACCGCTCCGCGGATCGCCGAGATCGAGAAGCAGCAGACTCAGGAGGCAATGCAGGAAGTATTGCCCGACGCCGCAAAATTCGGCGATATAACCGATGAAACCCGATCCGGCTGCTCCTACGCCGAGGCGCTCGATCCCTCGGGCAATGTTATCGGCTACGCGGTCACCGCCGTGGGCAAAGGCGGCTACAACGGCGAAATCAAGCTGATGGTAGGTCTCGATAAAGACGGAAAAGTCAAAAACCTCAGCTTTCTTTCCATTGACGAAACGCCGAGTATCGGTATGAAGCTCAAGACAAATGAGAGCTTCCTCGGTCAGTTCTTCGGAATTTCCGGCTCCGCCGCACTCAGGGTCAAGGGCGGAAACATCGACGCCGTTTCGGGCGCGACCAAGACCTCTACCGGCATCACGGACGCCGTAAACAACGCACTTATCTGCTATAACAATATCTCAGGGGAGGTGAGCTCAAATGGCTGAAAAAAGATCTCTCGGCAAAGAATTCAGTAAGGGCATCATAAAGGAGAATCCCGTTCTCAGGCTCGTTCTGGGCACCTGCCCCACACTCGCGGTCTCTGTTTCGGTCACCAACTCGATCGGTATGGGCGTCGCGGCCACTTTGGTCCTCGTCTGCTCAAATGTCGTTATTTCGCTCCTTCGCAAGGTGATCCCCTCAAAGATAAGGATCCCCGCTTACATCGTAGTCATCGCATCATTCGTTACGATAGTTCAGATGCTTGTCAAGGCGTTTGTCCCCGCGCTCAATGACGCGCTCGGAGTTTATCTGCCCCTGATAGTCGTCAACTGCATTATCCTCGGCAGAGCGGAGGCCTTCGCGGGCAAAAATTCCGTCCCCGCCTCTTTCCTTGACGGCCTCGGAATGGGCATCGGCTTCACCTTCGCCCTTATAGTGATGGCGACCGTGCGCGAGATCTTAGGCGCGGGCACCTTCCTCGAGGGCATCGACTCCCTCACAAAGCTCTTCGGAGTCACGGGCTTTACGGGCTTCAAAATCTTTTCGCAGCCCGTCGCGATGCTAACAATGGCTCCCGGAGGATTTCTCGTATTCGGCCTTGTCATGGCGGCGGCAAACAAGCTCGCGGAGCGTCAGGGCAAGCCCAAAGCGGAGCTCAACGGCTGCTCGGCATGCCCGATGGCTGCCTCCTGCGCGCTCGTAAATAAGGATGAAGCGTGCGAAAACAAAGGCTCCGGATCCGTTGAAAAGGAGGGCTCTGCCGTATGACGCTTGCAAGTATTTTCTTAACGGCCATATTGACCGAAAACTTCATTCTCTGCAAATTTCTCGGTATCTGCCCCTTCCTGGGCGTTTCAAAAAAGCTCAATACCGCTGTCGGTATGAGCACGGCGGTCATTTTCGTCATGGCTCTCGCCACCGCCGTAACCTACCCGATAAATAAATATCTCCTTGAGAAAAACGGTCTTGAATATCTTCAGACGATAGTATTCATCCTCGTTATCGCCGCTCTGGTCCAGTTTGTGGAGATAGTTCTCAAAAAGTTTATCCCCTCGCTTTATTCGGCTCTCGGCATCTATCTGCCGCTTATCACTACAAACTGCGCCGTGCTCGGTGTCGTGCTTCTCAATGTTGATAACGGCTACGGCTTTGCGTCCTCGATGGTCAATTCCGTCGGCGGCGGCGTGGGCTTCATGGTGGCGATGATAATGTTTGCCGGAGTCCGCGAAAGGCTTGAGGGCTGCGATATTCCCAAAGCTCTCAAGGGTCTGCCGATAACGCTTGTCGCGGCGGCGCTCGTCTCGCTCTCATTCCAGGGCTTCGCGGGCGTGGTTGACGGCATATTCGGACACTGAGAAAGGCGGTAGATCATGGATACAAGACTTATAATTATCGCCGTCGTCATAGTGGCGGTCACGGGCGCTCTGGCAGCCCTGCTGCTCTCGATCGCGTCAAAGGTTTTCGCGGTCCCCGTTGATGAAAAAGCGGAAAAAATAAGAGAATGTCTCCCCGGCGCAAACTGCGGCGCCTGCGGATTCTCGGGCTGTGACGGCTACGCCGCCGCCCTCTCAAAAGGCGAAACGCAGGATACGGCGCTCTGCAACCCAGGCGGAAATGAAGCCGCCAAGGCGATCAGCGAGATCCTCGGGGTCGAAGCGGGGACGGTAAAGCCCGTCGCCGCGGTGGTGCTTTGCAGAGGGCATAACGGCACCGCGCAGGTCAAGCTCGAATATCAGGGAGTCAAAAACTGCAAGATGGCTTCGCTCGTATTCGGCGGACCGAAAGAATGTATTTACGGCTGCGTCGGCTTCGGCGATTGTATGGCGGTCTGCGAATATGACGCCATCCGCATTTGCGACGGCATAGCCAGGATAGACCCCCATAAATGCAAGGCGTGCAAAATGTGCGTCAAGACCTGCCCCAAGGGGCTTATCGAGATGCTTCCCCTCGAAGAAACCGAGGCGGCGGTGCTCTGTAAAAACCACGATAAGGGCGCCCAGACCCGCAAGGAATGCACCGCAGGATGTATCGGCTGCATGAAATGCGTAAAGGCCTGCCCGAGCGAGGCGATCACCATTGACCGCTTCTGCGCAAAGGTCGATTATGAAAAATGTATCGGCTGCGGCGCCTGCCACGCGGCGTGCCCGGTCGGCGCGATCGACCTCATCACTCTTACAAAACATTAAGGATTCGTTATGATAGCTACACAGGATGTTGAACTTTCATATTCGGGCAAAGCCCTTTTCAAACACGCCGATATCACCTTCACCAGAGGCAACTGCTACGGGCTGATAGGGGCCAACGGCGCCGGGAAATCGACCTTTCTCAAGATCCTTTCCGGCGAGCTTGAGCCTACGGGCGGCAAGGTCATCGTGACCCCGGGCGAGAGGATTTCCGTTCTCAGGCAGGATCATTTCGCGTTTGATGACTGCGAGGTGATACGCACCGTCCTGCTCGGCAACAGGCATCTTTGCGATATTATGGATGAAAAGGACGCCATTTATGCGAAAGAGGATTTTTCGCAGGAGGACGGCATCCGCGTGAGCGAGCTTGAGGAGGAATTCGCCGAAATGGGCGGTTGGAGCGCCGAGAGCGACGCCGAGATACTGCTCAACGGCCTCGGGGTGACCAACGAATGGCATTACAAAATGATGAGCGAGCTGCCGAATGATCTCAAGGTCAAGGTGCTGCTGGCTCAGGCGCTCTTCGGCAACCCCGATATCCTGCTCATGGACGAGCCGACAAACCACCTTGATATCGAGGCGATCCGCTGGCTTGAGGAATTCCTGATGGATCTTGAAAGCACGATAATCGTCGTCTCTCACGACCGCCACTTTCTCAATATGATCTGCACCCATATCGCGGATATCGACTACGGCAAGATCACCCTTTACGCCGGCAATTATGATTTCTGGTATGAATATACCCAGATTCGCCAGAGGCAGCTCAAGGAACAGAATAAAAAGAATGAGGCAAAGGCGGAGGAGCTCAAAAAATTCATCGAAAGATTCTCCGCAAATGCCTCAAAATCAAGGCAGGCTACCAGCAGGAAGAGGCTGCTCGAAAGCCTTGACCTCACCGATATGCCCGTTTCCTCGCGCAGATTCCCGTTCGTCAGCTTCAAGCCGGACCGGGAGGTGGGCAACGATGTGCTCACCGTTACGGGTCTTACAAAGACGGTGGGCGATCGCAAGGTGCTCGACGATGTTTCATTCACCATCCTCCCGAGAGAAAAGGTCGCCTTCGTGGGCACGGATGCCGTGGCAAAAACGACCCTCTTCAAGATCCTCGCGGGCGAGCTTGAGCCCGATGAAGGCACGGTAAAATGGGGTGTCACCACCTCGCAATCCTATTTCCCCTCCGATAATTCGGCGTTTTTTGACGGCGTTGAGGAGAATCTCATCGACTGGCTCAGAGGTTATTCAAATCTCGTATTTGAAAGCGATGTGAGAAGCTGGCTGGGCAGAATGATGTTTTCGGGAGACGAAGCCCTCAAAAAGGCAAAGGTGCTCTCGGGCGGCGAGAGGGTGCGCTGTATGCTCTGCAAAATGATGCTCTCCGGCGCGAATGTTCTTATTTTTGACGAGCCGACCAACCACCTCGACCTCGAATCCATTGCGTCGCTCAATGACGGGCTCATAAAATATCCGCAGACGATCCTTTTTACCTCTCACGACCACCAGTTCGTCCAGACCGTCGCGGACAGGATCATCGACATCACCTCCGGCAGCCGCTACGATAAAAAGGTGACCTACGACGAATACCTCGACGAAATGCGAGCCTGATATTTATATACTCCCCTTACCGAGCAGGTAAGGGGAGTGTTTTTGTTTACACCTGTTACTGATTGCTGAAGGTAAATGTACCTCATCCCGTGAGTGAGCGGGTGGTGGGGGTGTGTATTTAATAAAACCCGTTACCGATTGCGGGAGGCAAATGCACCTCATCCGTTTATTCGATTGCACCTGTACCGATTAAGTAAGAGAAATGTGATTCATCCCAATAGTGAGCGGGTGGTTGGGGTGTGTATTTGATAAAACCCGTTACCGATTAGATAAGGGCGATGTGTCTCATCCCAAAGGTGAGATTTATTTTTTTACTGTGTAATTGTTAGCGTTTACAAACATTTGCCATCGTAGGGGCGGATATCATCCGCCCGCCAACAGGATATGCGGAGCATCGTAGGGGATGACGCCTTCGGCATCCCGCCAACAGGATATGCGAAGCATTGGCCCTCTCCAAGATCGGAGAGGGTGGATTGCGAGCAAAGCGAGCAAGACGGGTGTGGCGATATTTATATGCACCATTCAACGATTGCGGAAGGGAAATGTATCGCATCCCGCGAGTGAACTATAAATCTTCACCGTGCAAATCTGACTGTTTACAAGCATCCGCCGTACCGTCCGTAATTTTTGTTTTTTCAAAAAATCTGCAACAAAAGCCGGAAAAATCCACACTGATATTTAAATACACCTTTTACCGATTACGGAATACGGCATCCCTCGAACGAGCAGTTAATTGGATAAGACAAATGTTATTCATCCCTCCGAAACACATTCTCTCCGAATAATCAAATCAAAAGGAGCATCAATATGAAAAAAATAATATCCGCGGTTTTGGTAATATGCTTTATTTTTTCCGGCGCATTGTTTGTTTACGCCGATTCCCCGCTCGAAGATATATCGTCAAAAGTCAAGACGGATGTTTCGCCGCTCTATGAGATAAACGGTTGCAAACTGCTCGTAAACGGCAAAGAGATTACCGGATACGGTGAGTATATTAAGATTTACACCGACAATGACGGCTTTACGGATGCACAGATCCCGCTGTTTTCCGTCATAAAAGCGCTTGGCGGGCGATTTATTTGGATCGGCAAAAACGCGATAATTCTCTGCAAAACGGGGATTTATTTCTATGATTCCGAAAACGAATTCCTGTCCCGCCTGCCGTATTTCGGTGCTGTGGTGCCCGAAAAATACAGGGCATATATGTCGTTTTTCAATCTTCTTGAAAATCCTTATGCAGGGGGAAAAGGCGTATATGACTCGTTTACTCTTGATAAAGAACTGATAGTTAACGAATATAATATTCTGCTGCTCAAGTCGGCTTTCGGTTTCAGAATTCAAAAAGATATAACGAACAAAACAATTATTATCGAAGATAATCCTTTAAACGAAAGGATATTGAATGTTTTAAAAACTGCTTGCAAATGACCGACGTCCGCTTGCCTGCGCCGAAAAGCCTTCCCGTAAGGGGAAGGCTTTTTGGATAATATATTATGATTTGATACGATCGGTGCGTTTCGGTATGCTCCGGATAAACCGATAAGATTCTGTACGGTTTAATATCCGAAGCCGAAGGGGTTATTGCTACCGCCGTTTGAGCTGCCTCCGTTATAGAAATACTCAAACGGGTCTATGACCTGCTGGGTGGTGGTCTCGGGGGTTTCTCCCCTGTCTTCCACGAGGGTCGCCTCTACATCGAAGGTTTCCACATTGTAGTTGCTGTTTACCCTGCAGAGAGTGAGCGTGAGCTTGTCACCGACCTTGCCGTTATCTATCATTCCGATAAGCACATCCGCCGTGGTCAGCTCCTTGCCGTTTACGGCGATTATCATATCGTAGCGCTGAGCCTTGGTATGAGCAAGAGAGGAATCAGCAGAGATCTCATTGATAATGAGCGTACCTGCGGGCAGATTCTTTAACTGCGCTATCATATAATACTGAGTGGAGGCGGAAACGGGGTAATAGGTAATGCCGAGCTTGGGTCTGTCGGGAATGTAGCTGTATTGGATCAGATCGTCGATGATCTCTTTGGCGGAGGTTATCGGGATGGCGAAGCCCATGCCCTCATAGCTGCTGCTGGCGATCTTTTGGGAATTGATGCCTATTACCTGGCCGTATTGATTTATGAGCATTCCGCCGGAGTTGCCCGGATTTATAGCGGCGTCGTGCTGGATGCACTTCATCGTGTAGCCGATCTCGCTGCTTACGGGGCGGTTGATGGCGGAGATGAAGCCGCCGGTGAAGGAGCCGAAGAATTCAACGCCTCCGGGGTTTCCGACCGCATAAACGGGGTCGCCGATGACGAGCTTATCGGAATTTCCGAATTCAGCCGCCTGAAGACCCGTCTTTTTGATTTTGACAACGCCGATATCCGTCCTTATATCATAGCCGACTATTTCCGCATCGTATGACTGACCGTCCTCGGTCTGTACGGCGACCTTGACGCCCGCAGTATCCACCACATGGGCACAGGTGATGATGTATGTATAAGTCTTTGTGCTGTCCTCGCCCATTATTATACCGGAGCCCTCACCGGTGGCTGAGGATGAATTCCTGCTGCTGTAAACCACGATGCCCACATTGCTCGCGCGGACCTTTTCGGCTATCTGCGCCGGAGTAAGAGCTCCGTTTGCGCTGCTTTTTGCCTTGGCGGTGGGGGTGTCTGCGATGGTGAGCTCGGCGGTATCGCCCGTGACGGATTCTTTGCCGTTTGATAAACCGCCGCGCTTTGATTTGCCGAGGAGAGACGCAAAGCCCATTCCCAGCGCGAATACGAGCACAAGGGCAATTATGGAAATAAATACCTTCTTGCCGTTCTTTTTGGGCTTTTCGGGCTCCTGAACGGGGGGCTGATTATATGATCCGTAATAGGGGGCGGACGCCGATTGATAGGGCGGAGGAGTCTGAGAGGCGTAACCTCCCGCCTGACCCTGATAGCCGCCGTATTGGCTCTGATAGCCGCTCTGAGGCTCATTCACCTGACGCGCCTCAACATAATCGGGCTGAGGCTCGGTATCTGCGGGCACATCTTCGGCCTGCGCCTGCTCGGAGTCCGTATAGATCGGATTTTCATCCGCTCCGTATGAGTGAGCGTTATTTGAGTATTCTCCGCCGGTTTCGGGCTGTGTGAAGCCGGGCGCGGAGTTTTCTTCTGAGCTTTCAGCCGTATAATTTTCATTATCTTCCGGCCTGTTATCGGAATTATCTTCCCCTACATAATTTCCGTTTTCATCAAACATTTTATGGCCTCCTGTCGAATTTATCTGACGGTTTAACTATAGACTTGAAATTTTAAGTTATTTTGAACAACAGGTTAAAATATTATCAATTTGAAAAATAAAAAGGGCGGGTCCTGCCTGAATTCGCAAAGACCCGCCCGGCATGGGCTGATTTTTACGGGGAGAAAACCCCGCCGTTTTATTTGAATTTCTTTATGAATTCGTCAAGCGGACTCTCGCCCGAGGCCTGAGTCGCCGTCGGCTTTTCGGCGGCTTTTTTGCCGATCGAGGGAGTCATATAGACGAAGAATACCGAGGCGGTCATATCCTTCGGCGCGTCGCTGAAAATACGGTAGGATTTGCCGAATTCTATCCATTTCTCTATCCTCTCCGCTATCTCGCCCGCGCTTTCGGTCAGAGAGCCGTATTTTTCCCTGAGAGAATTCAGATCGGCCTCGTCGAGCATTCCGACGATCTTTGAGACCGCCGCGAGAGTATCATCATTGAAAAATGACATCAGATAATCTATCGTTTCGCTGTTGTCATCGAGGGCTTTTTGGAGTTTTCCTATTTTTTCAAGCGTTTCGGGCAGATTATCGAGAGCCTTTTTCACCTCGGGATCCTGAAGATCTTTGAGGAACGAATTCGCAAGCGGCATCGCCGGGCCGAGATCCGACAGACCTGCAAAGAATTTTGCAACGCTCGAATCCGAGAGAAGCCCGAGAGCCTTTGAGGTGTTTGAATCCGTCATAAACTCAAGCAGTTTTTTGAGCTGATCGTTATTTTCGGGCGAGGCGTATTTCGCCATCACGTTTATCAGCGCCTTGTTGCTGTTATAAAGCTCGACCGCGTCGCTGACCGTGCCGAGCAGGGAGCCTGCTCCGTCGCCTGAGGTCAGCAGATTCATAAGGCGGTCAACATCCATATTGCCTATCGTATTTTGCACCTCGCCGAGAACGGACAGCACCGATTTGAGATCATCCGCCGAACTGCCTGTATTCAGCTCTATATTGAGCGAGCTGATGGGAATGGCGGCAAAATACATATTTCCGAGCGAGAAATCTTTGGCGTCGGCGGTCACCTTTGCCTTTGAGCCGAGCTCAATGCCGCCGATCTCTTCAAGCCCCGCCTCTTTAAGACCGAGGCTCTCCGTAAGGCCGGGAACGCCGAACATCACGGCTATCTCTTTGGTGCCGTCGCCTATCGCTCTGCCGTTTTTGACCTGAACTCCCGAATAATCGCCCTCGGGCATGATGAATCCGCCGACCACGAGCACGGGCAGATAAACGCTCTGCTTTTTGCCGTCTATCTCGACCTTTTTGCTCAGATTGTTTTTCATCACCACTTCTATCCCGACCTTGCCGCTCTTGCCCGCAAGCTTATCGGGGGAGATCTTTTTGCCGTCGAGAGTGTAAGTTATCTCAAATTCGACGGGCGGCTTTTTATCGGTGGTCCCGCTGTAATAAATATCGGTTTCGGGCATATTCCATACAATGCTTTTGCCGCTGATTTCGGGCAAAATATCGCTCTTGATATTCTCTATATCTTTAAGATCGCTCACATCCTCTACCCTGACCTTGCCTTTATCGGTATGAAGCCAGTCGGTAACGTTAATGCCGGTCGTCTTTCCGCTGCTGTCTATATTCACATAGACCGTTTCCGCCTTTGAGACGGAGCCGGGGGCTTGGGTGTAAACAGGCGCGGCTGCGGGGGTTTCGGCGGCCTTTTTTGTTATCTCATCCTCATCCGGCTTTGCCGAGCAGGAGGCGAGAGACAATACCATCGCCAGCGCTGTGGCGAGGGCTGCTGTTTTTTTGATGACAGATGAATTTTTCATTTTTTTCTTACCCTCCTTTTCGGGCTGCACGGCGGGGGTCTGCGCCTTTCTCCAGGCGTGAGAAGTCTTGTTTATAAGGCTCTCGAAGCAGGTCAGCATTGCCGGCAGGAAAACTATTATCACAAGCCCGCTCACGACGGCGCCCCTCGCGAGCATGGAGCAGATGGATTTGACTATCTCGATATTACACACGCAATAAACACCGAAGGTGGCGCTGAAAAATACGAGAGCGGATTGGAAGATGGATTTATCCGAGGCGTCCGCCGCTGTCTGCATGGCTTCGGTCTTGCTTACGCCTTTATTCAGCTCCTCGCGGAATCTCGTGGTCATCAGTATCGCATAATCGACCGTGGCTCCGAGCTGGACGCAGCTTATTATCGTCGGCGCTATGAATGAGACATCCGCGCCCGTTATGAGCGAAATCGCGAGATTTAAGAATATTGCGAGCTCAATGCCCGCGACAAGCAGAACGGGGACCGAGACGGATTTGAAAATTATCGCGATGAGCAGGAAGATCGCCGCTATCGAGATAACGCTCGTCACCTTGAAATCCTTATCCGTTATGCTTATCAGATCCTTTGACATCGCTCCCTCGCCCGTGAGGAAGCCGTCGGGATCGTATTTTTTCAAAATTCCGGTGAGCGTATCCACCTGCGCGTTTTCTTCATCGGATGAAGGGGTATAAACGGAATTTACCATCATGAGCTGTTTGCCGTTTTTGAAGCAGATATCCCTTATTGCGTCCGGCAGCATCTGCTCGCTGATGGCGGGGCCGACGAATGAATTGAGCGAGATTATGCCCGAAACTCCGTCAACATCCTCAAATTCGCTTATCATCTCCGAAACCTTGCCCGATGGCACGCTCTCATCTATTATGATGAAATGAGTGGTGGCCATATTGAAATCGCCCTTGAGCTTGCCGAGCGCCTTTACCGAATCAAGCTGCTCCGGCAGGGCGTTTGAAACCACATAATCAAGCGGAACGGCGCTCTTCGCGATATATGACGGGATGATGAGCAGGGCAAAAATTATCACGAACGCCTTGCGGTGTTTGATAACGAATCTATTCAGGCGGCTGAACGACGGGATTATCCTCTTATGCCTGAATCTGTAGATCGGTTTGTAGAAAAGGAGCAGGAACGCGGGGAGCACGACCACGACGGTGACCACGCCGAACACAACGCCCTTCGCCATGACTATACCTATATCAAGCCCGAGAGTGAGGCTCATAAAGCAGAGTGCGAGGAAGCCGAAAACCGTCGTCAGCGACGAGCCGGTGAGCGAAATAAAGGTGGAGGATACCGCCCTTGCCATCGCCTGAGTTCTGTCATCCGTATTCTTTTGCTCCTCGTTGAATCTGTCCATGAGGAATACGGAATAATCCATCGTAACTCCGAGCTGGAGAATGGCGGCGACGCTCTGCGTGATATAAGAAATGCCGTTCGGCATAAAGATATTTGTGCCGAGATTGTATATGACCGCGTAGCCGAGAGCGGTCAACAGAACCAGCGGGAGCACCCACGAATCCATTGTGAATGAGAGCGCGATGAGCGCGAGCAAAACCGCGATGACGATGTATTTCGGCGCTTCTGAATCGCTCAGATCCTTTGTATCCGTAATAATGGCGGACATACCGCTCAGGAAGCACTGCTTATTGAGCTTCGAGCGTATCTCCTTGATGGCGTTCATCGTTGAGGTCGTGGCGGAGCCCTGCTCAAACTGGATCATCAGCAGGGTCGATTTGCCCTCATTCGCGTAGAATATATCCGTCAGCGCGTCGGGCAGCATACTCTGAGGAATGCTTATATCCGCTATATCGTCCGCCCAGGTAACGCCTGCGACTCCGTCAACGGCGGCGATCTCTTTCTTTATCTTCACTACATCTTTCGCGCTCATATCGTCTATGACGAGGAAGGCGTTTGCCGCGAGCCCGAATTCCTTATCGAGCATATCTTCGCCCTGCACGGATTCCACCGAATCGGGCAGATATGACATTATATCATAATTCACAAAGGTGCCGATATATCCGAAAAACGACGGAATCAGCAGTATCGTGGCGACAAGCAGTATCGTCTTCGGATGCTTCGCGATGAAATATGAGAGCCTGTCAATCAACTTTATTCACCTCCAGAATGCCTGCGACCGCCTCTCTGAGGGCGGGTTTTATTTCGTCAAGCGTAAACGGCCCCGTTTCGAGGACCGCGTCACAGCAGACCGAGCCCACAAGATCCGTCATCAGGTAGATGACCTTTTTTGCCTTCTCCTCAGAATAGCCGTCGGCTTTGAAATATTCAATAAACAGATTTATGATTCCCGAAAATTCCTCGTTTCCTCCCGAGGTGAGATACCTGAAGCAATAGGTCAGGTTTTTATTGAGCAGGGCGGTCAGATCCCTGTGAGAATAGAGATAATCCGCGATAAAATCCGTGATGAAAACCGCCCTCTCGGTGAGGCTCACAGGCCTGTCTTTGAAAACGGAATCCATCTTTTCCACGCCCTCGCGCAGCACCTCCGCGCTCTTTCGCGCGACTATCTCATTGAGCAGATCGTATTTATCCTTGAAATAAAGATAAAATGTGCCCTTTGCCACGCCCGCCATGCGCACCACATCGTCAACCGCCGTTGACGCGAAGCTCTTATTCATAAACAGGCTCGACGCCGCATCAAGGATCCTGCCGCGCTTTATGCTCTTTTTTTCTTCAACATTGGACATTTATATGCACCCTTTACTGATAAATTGAGGGGAATGTACCGCATCCGGCAAATGAGCGGTTGATTGCAATGTGTATTTTTACAGCACCCATTACTGATAAATTGAGGGAAGTGTGATTCATCCCGTAAATGAATCAATTAGCAATTACTGATTACATATGCTCCGCATATCCCATTGGCGGGCGGATGATATCCGCCCCTACGTGATTAAATACTTGTAAACATTCAAATTTACACAGTTAAAATTCAGATTTCACTTACGGGATGAATAGTATCTATTTTACTTAATCAGTAAAGGGAGTAATCGAAAAAACGGGGTGAGGTATGTTTGCCTTATCTAATCGGTGAATAGTGTATATAAACATCGCCACACCCGTCTCGGCTGCGCCTCGCCACCCTCTCCGGTCTTGGAGAGGGCTACGTGGTGAGACTCATTATCTGACCAATCAATCATTTGCACACTATAACCGATTTCTCATCCACGGGATGAATAGCATTTATCTTATTTAATCGGTAAAGGGCGTTAATAAATGCACACCTCAACCAACCGCTCATCCGCGTGATGCGATACACTTACCTCATTTAATCGGTAAAAGGTGCATATAAAAACGGAGCGCAGCGACCCGAAATTGCTAATTACTCATTGCTAATTGCTAATTGAATTTTCGGGTTGCGGCACACTTGCCTTGTCCGCTCGTTTACGGTTGCCGTAAAATTACACGCTCCGACCAACTGCTTACCCCCGGTTGCGGCACATTTGCCTTATGCAATCTGCAAGGGGGAGTAATCGAACAAACGGTTGCCATAAAAACTGACCGTTGGTCATTTACGTTCGTAATACTAACTCAAAAATGACTGACAGTCAATATTTTTTGTCTGCTTTTAACAGTTTATTTACATTTGTTTTAGATGTTTTGCCGAGGAATATGCTCATTTTCCGTTTGTGAAACAAAAAAATCCGCGTTTTTCAACGCGGATAAATTGATCGTAATTTATATTTCGGGGGCGATGATTCCGTTCCGGAAATTTTCGCCCGGTCAGATGTCGAGGAAATCCTTTCTGTAATTGAGGCTGAATCTCTCGGTGAGTGCGAGCAGGTTTTCATCCGTGATCTCGTTTGCCTTGGGCAGATTTGCTGTGAGGATATACTGCTTCGCAGCTTTCTCGACCGTTTCGATGAGCCCGAATGCCTCGTCCATATCTCTGCCGCAGCCGTAGATGCCGTGGAGGGTCCAGAGAACTATTCTGTATTCCTTCATTTTTTCGGCGGTCGCCTCGCCTATCTCATTGGTGCCGCAGACCATCCAGGGAAGCACTCCGACCCCTTCGGGGAAAACGACAATGCTCTCGGTCATCTGCTTCCAGAGGGTGCGCGTGATCTTGCGCTCATCCGCCTCGTGGACCTGGGTCATCGCGAGGGTGTAATCGGGGTGGCAGTGCATTATTATCCTGTTTTCGGGATCGACCGCAAGGCGCGAGATGTGGCTCATAAGGTGTGCGGGGAGCTCGCTCGTGAATTTTCCTCCATCCTTGTAGCCCCAGAGAAGCTCGGCAGTCCTGCCGTCCTGCGCTATTCTTATGATTCCGAGGTTGGTTTCGGGATCGTATTCGACATTTTTGAAATATTTGCCCGTACCGGTCACGATGAAAATTTTGCCCTTGAGCGCCGCGGCGTCAAAGCCGGTGTCAATGGTGCGTATAACGCTGCCGAGATCGAGATATTCGCCGACCTCATTTTCATCGAGGAGCCAACTGATGTTTCCGCCGTTTCTCTCGTCATAGCCCAGGCGATACATATTCGCCGTGGTGCGCATCATTTCGATAAGGAACGGCGCCTGCATTATATCTTTCATTTCCTGTTTACCAATACCTTTTCTTCGTATTCTTTGATATCGGCGATGAAGCTGTCCGCCATGCCGTTTCTTGAGAGATATTCATTCCAGATGTCGCCGAAGGGCAGGGTCTTCTCTTCCTCGCCGAGCGCCATAAGAGAAGTGAAATCTCCCTTTTCCTGGAGCGCCTTCTTTGCCTTTGACGGCTCAAGCAGGGCGTAGAGCAGAGCCTTGCGGACGTTTCTCACGCCGGTGACCCACGCCGAGATCCTGTTGATGGAAGCGTCAAAATAATCGGTGGCGATAAAAACTCTGTCGAGGGCGTCGTTTCTTACGATCTCTCTCATCATCTCTTTGGTTTCGTCGTCAAGAAGTATCACATGGTCGCTGTCCCACCTGACGCCTCTGGTGACATGAAGCCCGACCTTCTCATTGAAGCAGAGCAGGGATGAGATCTTATCGGAAACCAGCTCTGTGGGGTGATAATGGCCGTTATCCATAAGGGGAACGAGCCCGTTTTTCATGGTATATGCCATGGTGAATTCCGCCGAGCCCGCGGTGTAGCTCTCAAGGCCGATGCCGAATACCTTTGACTCGACCGAAACATATACCTTGCTCTTATCGTAGGGCACGCTCAGGATTTCATCGAGCGATTTTTTATATCTCATCCTCGGTGAGAGGCGGTCTGCCGGAATATCCTTGAAGCCGTCGGGTATCCAGATATTCATCAGGCAGGGGAAGCCCGTCTCCTCGGCAAAATACTGCGAGATCTCGATGCAGCGCCTGCCGTGCTCCACCCAGAATTTCCTCACCGTTTCATCGGGGGATGTGAGGGTGAGATTATCCTTTACCATGGGATGAGAGAAATATGTGGGGTTGAAATCGAGGCCGATCCCTCTCTCTTTGGCAAAATCGACCCATTTTTTGAAATGCTCGGGGCGGATGCTGTCTCTGTCGGCTCGCTCGCCGTCAAAGATCGCGTAAGACGCGTGAAGATTCAGCTTCTTTACGCCGGGGATAAGAGAAAACGCCTTGTCGATATCCGCCATAAGCTCGTCGGGAGTCCTCGCCCTGCCGGGGTAGTTACCCGTTGTCTGGATCCCGCCCGAGAGAGAGCCGGTGGAATCGAAGCCGATGACGTCGTCGCCCTGCCAGCAGTGGATCGAAACGGGGACCGCCGCCATTTTTTCAAGAGCCTCTTCGGTATCGACCCCGAGTGCGGCGTAGATTTCTTTAGCGCTGTCGTATCTGCTCATAAATTATCTCCTGGATTTGTTTTTTACAATTATACAACCTGCTTTGCGGCATTTCAATAACAAAACGGAATAATAATCGTAAATTCTCGTTATTTATATGAACAAATTATAAATTTTTGTGTGATATTTATTGAATTTGTTATATTGCCATTTCTTTTCTCTTATAGTATAATAAGCAATGTATGGAGCAAATATGTATTCTCGCGTATTCCCCTACGGAGGTAATTTGATTTTATGAAAAAGATGAAAGCATTGATCTCGATCCTGCTTGTGCTTTCGATGACGGCAGGATTATTTGTCCCGGGCTTTGCCGAGACCGAGGCAAATGAAGAGCCCTCGCAGACGGTTGAAGAGAGCGGCGGCATTGAGACCGTTTCCGCGATCATCAGGACCTTCGGCAGTATGCTCGGAGCAGGAACCCCGACGCAGGTCGAAGCCGAAGAAGCGCAGGGCGATGAAACCGAAACAGAAAACGAAACCGAAAATGAAACCGAAATTCAGTCTCTGACGCAGGAGCCGGCGGTTCTGCTTAACGCCGGGCCCGAAGCCGACGAGGCTCAGACGGATGAGACAGCCGAGCCCGCCGAGGGCGAAAACAGCGGCGCAGCCGAGGGTGAAACTCCCGCTCAGGAAACCCCCGCAGAGCCCGCTGAAGATAATTCCAAACCCGGCAGGATCCCCGGCAGCTTTTCCTTCAATAAGAGCGTATTCTACGATCAGTTTACCGTCAGCGGCAGAGTGCCGATCATGGCGACTGTTTCCATACTCAAATCGCTCAGATATGCCGTATATTTCCTTTCGGGCCACTTCCTTTACGGCACCCCGAAGACCTTTGACGTCTCCGTTTCCGAAGATGTTATCGAGCTTTGCGATTATATGAAAGAGCATTCGTCGCTCGATCTTTATAAGATCCTCACCAATCTGCCCGATGTCAGCGAGCCTGCCGAGCTTGCGGGCAAGGTATTGAATATCGACCCCGTTGAATTCAGAGCCGAAATGTATGAAAAGCGCGATGAATTCGCCGAGCAGGGCGATGAAACCAAGGCAAATCTCTGCTGGCTCGTCGGCGCCTATATGTCAGGCATCAAAAAGGCGGAGATATACACCATCCCATATAAAGACATCCACGAGATAGAGCTTAAAGTCACCTATTCCGACGGCTCCGAAGAGATATTCCATCCCAACATAAAGATAAATTTTGAGACGGGAGAATGCACCGGCAGGAGCGAAAAGGGAATGATGAGCGCCGGCTTCAACTCAAATGTATATGACCTCTTTGTCTATGCCCCGATGTATTGCTGGATGCGCGATTTCGGATTCTGCGTTGAGTATGATATACTCTGCTATCTGCTCCCGATGTATCGCTACCGCACCCGCCGCTTCAAATTCAGCTACGGCGATAAGGATTGGATGATCCAGTGCTGGAAGGGCAACTATATGTGCACCAACGGCGGCGAAGTAGGTATCTACAACCGCGAGAAGGGTAAATACGGCTCATATTACGATGTTATCACCGATGAGGAGCTCATGCCCATGAGCCTCACCGTCTCCCACGGCGACGATGTGATAGTAAATGTTGAAGAAACCCCGCACTGGTGGGTAAACGGCTTCAAACTCGCGAGCGAGCTCTATCACCCCATGAGCCTCAAAGAGGTATTCTCGATCACCTTCTATGATGAAGAGATAAGAGACGCCTTCTGCGAAGCAGTGGATAAGAATATCTATCACGATGTCACCTACACCGTTGACGGGCTCAAGGTCACCTGCACCTGGTATAATTAAAAATATTTCAGACACTTTTTCAATAATTCTCTATGAAACCCGCCCTTTGACAGAGCGGGTTTCGCCTTTTATACGGTTTTATATATACATCTATGAAATCTTAATCTTGAAAAATCCTCCCCGCGCGTTTACAATTAAACTGGAGGCGATGATATGATTACTCCCTTTATGGTGGTGTATGAGCTCGTTTACAGATTTACGGACGCTCTGTGGATTATGCTCTGCCTGAAGCCGAAGCATAATAAGATCCTCACATTTCTCATTCTTTTTATCCCCGATTTCATATTGAATTTAGCGGCGGCTTCCCGTAATTTCGAGAATCCGCTGATGGCGGTCGCCTCTTATGCGATCCTGATGATTTCCGCCTTCATCCTTTTTGAGGGCAAGGTGATGGAAAAAATCGTGATCCCGCTGATAGAGATCCTAATCGGCTCAATACTTATCCTCGTCTATATGACCCTGGCGAATTTTGCCGACATCACCACCGCGTTTACGCAGGACCGCCTCGGTCTGATGATACTGCTTGCGGTCAACATTTTCTTTTGCGGAGTGGCGGTCATTTTCCGCCGCAAGCATCAGGGCAAAATACACATCAGCTTCAAATACACCAATTCGTTCCTGCTCCTGCCCGTGAGCCAGATAGTTATCTGCTACGCGTTCCAATCCTTCCTCGACCCCGTTTTCTGGCAGGATTCCCATACGGTATTCACCAAAGAAAATTCGATGATAATGCTTAATATCGCCATGGTGCTCACCGTCATAGCCGATATTATGGTATTCCTCACCTACGATAAGATCTCCAAAAACGAAACAATGGAAAGAGAGCTGCGCGAAAGGGATTTCAGGGAGCGGATAATGATGGAGCATTACAAATCCCTCGAAGAAAACGCGCTTCAGATGCGCAAGCTGCGCCACGATTTTGCCAACGCGCTCGAGATCGCGAATTATATGGCGGAGAGCAGCAGCTCCTCCTCGAAGGCTACCGCCGAAAAAATGCTTGACAGCATGGAGCAGGAGCTTCGCAGCATCCATTTTGAAAGATATTGTCAAAACGAGCTTGTGAATTCCATCATCTCCGAAAAGGCAAAAATATGCCGCGATAAGGGCATAGAGGCCGTATTCAAAGCGATAATCCCCGAAAAAACGGGGATCGAGGAATTCGATATGTGCCGCGCTCTGACTAATATTATCAACAACAGCATCGAAGCCGCCGAGCAGAGCGAAGACGACAAAAATATCTGCGTCGAAGCCGATTACTCCGACGGCGCTCTGACCGTCACCTCCGAAAACGCCGCCGTGCCCCACATCGACAAAAAAGACGGCAAAGAACACGGCCTCGGCCTCAAAATCATCAAGGATATAGCCAAAAAATATGACGGCAAATTCACCACCGAAAACGACGGCGAAACCTACAAAGTGACCCTGATCCTCAAAAATAAACCCCTCCCGTGATATTCATAGGCACCCGTTTTCATTTACACCCGTTACCGAGCGGGTGAGGGGAATGTGCCTCATCCCGTGAGTGAGCGGTTGGTTGGGGTGTGTTTTTCTATGTACTCCCGTCAGCGATTGCGAAAGGTAAATGCGCCGCAACCCGTTTATTTACTTACACCTTTTACTGATAAATTAAGGGTAATGTACCTCATCCCAATAGTGAAATTTGAATTTTTACTGCATATATTTGATAACTTACAAACACTTAATCACGTAGGGGCGGATATCATCCGCCCGCTTTTTATTGTCACCCTTTACCGATTACGGAAGGCAAATACACCGCAACCCGTTTATTCATTCACACTCGTTACTGAGCGGATAAGAGGAATATACCTCATCCCATAAATGAGTGATCATTTGAATCATGTATTTTCAAGGATATGCGGAGCATTGGCCCTCTCCGAGAACGGAGAGGGTGCCCCGAAGGGGTGGGTGTGGCGATACAATCGGAGCGAAGCGGCCCAAAATTGCTGATTGTACATTGCTGATTGCTGATTTTTTATGCTCCGCATATCCTTGTGGCGGGCGGATGATATCCGCCCCTACGGTGTCAAATACTTGAAAATAATCAGAATTACAGAGTAAAAATGCGGAATTCATTTACCGGATGAGCAATAATTGGCGGCGTGTATCGGTCTGCGCATTCGGCGAAAGGAATTTTGCCCGAAAGGCGGATAAAATCATTCCTCATTTCATTACTTTTTAAGCAGGATCTCATAAGTATTGGTGTACATCGTGCCGTAGATACTGACATCTTCCGAGAGCGGCAGCCTGAATATACGCGCCTTTTTGCTTATCGCAGAGGTATCGTCAAACCCATTGTAGTATGGAACGGCGACAAGATAACCGGTTGTATTTTTTGTTGAGATAACGACCTTACTTCCTTTCGCCTCATGAAACAGTGTTTTGGATGAAGTAAACCAGGAATTTGACAGTTCAACATTTCCGTCATCATTTTCCCATCCGACGCTTTTCCTTTCACCGTTATGATATACCTCAGTTATGATCGAGGAGGAATCCAGATCATGGTGATAATCGATCTTATAGGAGTAACCGTTTGCAGGATACATGGATTCATCGGTTTTTCCCGAATAAAAATCAAGAATATCCTGTATTTCCGCCTCGCTGTCTGCGGGAACTATGTGCCAGTATTTGATATAATCGAACACCGACTCATCAAGTCGAAACAAAAATGAAAAGGCGCATATACCCGAGGTGACGATTATCAAAGCCAATAATGACATTGACAGTCTTTTCGCCGTGCGCTTGACGCTTGCGGCGTTTTTTCTCCTCGATTTCCGGAAAAATGATGAAACCGAAATCAAAACGGCTGTAACCGCAAACAGAAAAACAAAAATAATCTGCATTACGACAGAAGCAGGAGCGGCTGCGTTTTCATAATGAGCAATATCTTTAAGAAAGCCAAGCAGATTTCCGGTCAATATTTCGGGGATCACCACCAGGGATGTCACGCCACCGTAAGACAAAAAGAAACATTGAAACAGTATCGGCGGAACGGCAGTCAGCGGAAGAATTATATA
>CAMVEX010000024.1 GCA_947166625.1 uncultured Clostridia bacterium | reverse complement strand
CGGAAGATTTGCCGCTCGGATAACAAATTATTTTTGTTGCATTTTTATTAAACAAAACACCGTTTTTTGATGAATAATTCGGATTATTACTGTTAACATTTATGCTTGAAAGCCCGGTGCACCCCCTGAATGCACTATAATCTATGCTTGTAACACCATTGGGGATGGTTATGTTTGTAAGCCCGGTGCAATCGGAGAATGCATAATCGTCTATACTTGTGACGCTGTTGGGAATGGTTATGCTTGTAAGCCCGGTGCAACCCTTGAATGCACTAATGTCTATGCTTGTAACACTGTTGGGGATGGTTATGTTTGTAAGCCCGGTGCAACCTCTAAATGCTGAATTCCCTATGCTTGTTACACTATTGGGGATATTTATACTTGTAAGTCCGGCGCAGCCATAAAATGCCGAACCTCCTATGCATGTTACACTATTGGGGATATTTACACTTGTAAGTCCGGTGCAACCCTTGAATGCGCCAATTTCTATGCTTGTGACGCTATTGGGAATGGTATAAGAAGCGGAAGATTTACCGCCTGGATAACAAATTATTTCTGTTACATTTTTATTAAACAAAACACCGTTTTTTGATGAATAATTCGGATTATTGCTGTTAACATTTATGCTTGAAAGCCCGGTGCAATCGGAGAATGCACCAAAATATATGCTTGTAACACTGTTGGGAATGGTTATGCTTGTAAGCCCGGTACACCCACCGAATGCGTCCATTTCTATGCTTGTGACGCTGTTGGGGATTGTTATGCTTGAAAGCCCGGTGCAACCGGAGAATGCACTAATGTCTATGCTTGTAACACTGTTGGGGATGGTTATGTTTGTAAGCCCGGTGCAGCCGGAGAATGCACTAATGCCTATGCTTGTGACGCTTTTGGGAATGGTATAAGAATCGGAAGATTTGCCGCTCGGATAACAAATTATTTTTGTTGCATTTTTATTAAACAAAACACCGTTTTTTGATGAATAATTCGGATTATTACTGTTAACATTTATGCTTGAAAGCCCGGTGCAACGTTCGAATGCACTATAATCTATGCTTGTAACACTGTTGGGAATGGTTATGTTTGTAAGCCCGGTGCTGAAAGAGAATGCACAAATGCCTATGCTTGTGACAGGATAGCTCTCTATTGCGGACGGTATTTCCATTGATCCTGTAGCAGAGCTTTTGCAGCCCGTTATAGTTACTTTTCCGTCATTGATTTTATAAATCAAATCTTCAACACTTGCTGCAGATGCCTTAACGCTGAAATTTTCAAGCACCTCTGCAAATCCTTCACCGCCTGCTGCAACAGATCCGAATAACATCAAGACGACCAAAACCGCCGCCAATGATTTTTTGAATAATTTTTTTCATAAATCCTCCCTATTATTCAAGCGCTCTGTTTAAAATATAACAGGCGCTTATATTTTTTTGCTGCAACGGTATCAAATTAAAAATTTACCAAATTAAACAGCTCGGATAAATATGTGAGCAATACGCTCAGCCCCTCATTAAATACCGGGCTCAGAGCCAAAAACGGGCTAAAAACCGTTAAAAGCGGAGCAAGCATAAACATGACCCACGCAATAACCCCCTTCTATTATTTGGATAATCACAGTGATTTATTTTTCCCTACATATAATTAGACAGTTAAGTCATCAAACAGGTTAGCGTTTTTCGCAAAAAAGTTGAAAAAAATCAAAAAATTTTTAATTTCCTCTGTAAAATGCACTGTATTCCTCCGTAAAAACAAAAAGTGCGCAGCCCGAAAGCTGCGCACGAAAAACGCATAGCTCCCTGCCGCGACGCAATCTTTTCATACACTACAAGTATGCAAAAGCGGAGTATGCATTTTTACCGAGAGATAAAAATACACACCTGTAGTGTAAATGAAATATTCGATTGCGTCGCAAGCACAGTATATCATACCGTAAGCTCAGATTTCAATACAATTTATTGATTTTTTGAGCTTTCGGGCGCGTTAAATTAAACCTGCCTGCGGCATAGAATAAAACCCCCGTCAAAAGACGAGGATTTTTATGTGTTTATTGCTCTGAAGTGCAACTTTCAGCAAAGCCTTTCTCACAATAAAGAGTGAAATATCCGGCTTACGCACGATGTAAAATAATTCTGACAAATTGTGAAATTTTGCGGCAAGCCGCAAAGTGAAATGAAATAAATCCACTCACGCCCGCAGGCATTTCACACGCCGTAAGGCGTATTTTACGCCCGAAGGGCATTTCACAAATCCTGAAAGGATTTATTTCGTTGAAAAAAGCATCCCGAAGGATGCTTTTTTCATGGAGCTACTGGTCGGACTCGAACCGACGGCCTGCGCATTACGAATGCGCTGCTCTACCAACTGAGCCACAGTAGCATGAATATTATTCTCTTTTTTAGTTGGTACGAATGCGCTGCTCTCCCCTCAGAAACATAGTCGCCCTGCTTGCTTGAAGCGCTGCGCATTGCTCCTTGTTTCTTCACCTCACCGCCTTGCTGTATCGTCCACCGGACGTGCTTCGGCGGTTCGCCCAACTGAGCCACAGTAGCATAAATGGTATTATCTTTTTTAACGGGTACGAATACGCTCGACTGTTGTATTATACTGTATTATAATTATTTTTTCAAGTGGAAATTTATTTTTGCGGTCTTTTTCTCCGATTTTTACAATTTCGCAACATTTATTTAATAAAACAACCTTGATTTACAGTCTGAAAAACTGTATTCTATTGTTGTCAGAAAATCTCTTTTCCGAAGGAGTTGTTCCATTGATGAATTATAAGAACGTTACGGCAGTCATTCTCGTTTTTGCCTGCATTTTCGGCTTCACCGCCTGCCGCAAAATAGAGGCTGACGGCGATTTTGAAAAAGTCAGCGAGGTTTTTGTTGTCGGTGAAGACGGCGAGGAGCATACTCTTGCCGCCACGGTAAACAACGACACCGGCGAAACTGAATACTTCTATAAAGACAATGAAGGCAATGTCGTCACCGTAAAAGCAAAAGAAGGTACCTTCGGCAAAACCGAATTTTACGTCACCGACAGCGCCGGTAAAGAAGTGACCGTTAAGGCAAGGGTAGAAGAAAGCACGGTTGCGAGGACACGGAGAAGCGAAGGCACCTCCGCGGCTTATGAGGATGTTTCGCTCACCCCCGAGCAGGAATCCTTCCTCGCGAATTTTGAAAATCAGAATCCCGAGGATTATCTCGATCAGAATGCGGAGACAGCCACGCTCGCCATGGGCAACGAGGTCCATAATCTCGAAAAGATGTCAACCTCGGTCTATTATGTTCCGGGCGATGCTTCAAGCAGCTCCGGCTCCGATGAAAATCTGAGCAAAAATCAAAAATTCTTCAATCAGCTTGCCAAGAAAAACGCTTATACTCTCAAATTCACAATGAGAAGCGACACCGGCGATTCCGTTACGACGATGCCCGTCACGATTGCGAAGAGCGGAAACAATATGTATATGGAGATGTCCATGCCCGTTGACGCCGAAAATTCAGGCAAATCACAGGGCAGCATGACGGTCAAACTCTATATCAAAGACGGCAAGTGCAGGGCGTATCTGCCCAATATCAAGGCGTATTTTGAGCTTCCCGATGAATCATACAAAGAGATGATGAATGAGGTCGCTCTCGGTATGCAGTCCACCGACCAGACGGGTTATCAGGGCAGCGTTACCGCAGTGCTCCAGGGCAAAGCATACGATGTGGATATTTATAATGAAAACGGAAGCACCGTGTATTACTACTATAACGGCGCCACTCCCAAGAGAATTGAATCCGTCTCTGATGACGGGGCGTCCTCGATCCTTGAATATACCCAGATCGTTTACTCGGCTGACGCATCATATTTCAAAGAGCCTGTCGGTTATCTCAATATGACAAATATGCTCAGCGGCGATATGAGCGGAGTATTTCCGGGTATAAATTGATGAAAAAAGCCGTATTTATTACCGGGGCATCCGGCGGGATAGGCAGCGCGGTCGCTTTGAGGCTCGCAAAGGAAGGCTATTCCGTCGCCTGCTGTTATCATAACGGCGAGGCTGAGATAAACTCGCTTAAAAAATCTCTCGATGAAATCGGGGCGGACTGCGCCTTTTACAGGCTCGACGTCTCCGATTCGGAGCAAACAGAAAAAATATTCGGAGAAGCTGCCGCAAAATTCGGCGGCTTCTCGGCGCTTGTAAACTGCGCCGGCATCGCGCTTCAAAAGCTTCTCACCGACACCGCGCCCGAGGAATTCGACGCCCTCACCGGGGTAAATTTCAAAGGCGTATATAACACCTGCCGCGCGGCGATACCCGATATGGTAAGAAACGGCTGCGGAAAGATAGTGAATATCTCTTCGATGTGGGGAGTTTACGGAGCCTCCTGCGAGGCGGTCTATTCAGCGACGAAGGCGGCGGTGATAGGGCTCACAAAGGCGCTCGCCAGAGAGCTCGCGCCGAGCGGAATTCAGGTCAACTGCGTGGCACCCGGCGCGATAGATACAAAGATGAATGATAATCTCACCGCAGACGAAAAGGCGGATTTTGCCTCTGAGATCCCGATGGGCAGATTCGGAACTCCCTCCGAAATAGCGGGAGCGGTCGCCTTCCTGCTCGGCGATGATTCGGGATATATTACCGCCCAGGTGATCACCGCGGACGGCGGACTGACTTGAATCGGGTGGCTTATGGAAAATAAAAAATACCCTCACGCAGACCATCGCAGGAGAGTGAGAGAAGCGTTTATCAAAGGCGGCACCGCTCATATTCCCGACAGGGGCCTGCTCGAACTCATCCTGTTTTACGCGATCCCCCGCAGAGATACAAACGCCCTTGCCGCGTCTCTTATTGAAAAATACGGCTCGCTTAAAGGCGTATCGGAAGCAGGCTATGACGATCTTATCAAGGAAGAGGGGATCGGCGAAAGCGCCGCGCTCCTGCTCTCGACCCTGCCCGAGATTTCAAAGCGCTGCGGCAAAGAGGCAAAAAGCCTCAAAGCGATCTGCGAGCCCGGTCAGGCTCAGGCGTTTGTAAAGGATTTATTCAAAGATACCGAAAACGAAGAATTCGTTATGATATGTATCGACGCTTCGGGCCGCTCAACCGCCTGCGTAAAGCTGGCGCAGGGCGATAAGACCGGGGTAGTGATAGATAAAAAAGAAATGCTCAGAGCCGCTATAGAAAGCGATGCGGAGTCCGTGATCTTTGCCCACAATCATCCCGGAGGCGAGGCGGCTCCCTCGGCGGCGGATATCGAACTGACCCTTGACGCTTCAAGGCTCCTCGCCGAAACGGGGATCAGGCTTGAGGACCACATCATCGCCGGGGCGGATGAATGCCTTTCTCTCGCATCCACCGCGAAATTCGCATATATTTTCAGATAACGGAGGGGTAATATGAAAGAGCCGGAATATCATATCAGATTAACCGAAGAGCAGGGCGCAAAATATGCGATAATCCCCGGTGACCCCGGCAGGACGGAGCTTATAGCTCAATATCTCGATGAGCCGGAGGAAATCATGTTTAATCGTGAATTCCGCACCTTTTCCGGCTGTCTCGGCGGCGAAAAAGTGCTTGTGACCTCAACGGGCATCGGCGCTCCCTCGGCGGCGATCTGCATTGAGGAGCTCGCTCACATCGGGGTCGATACTTTTATAAGGATCGGCACCTGCGGGGGAATGCAGCCGCAGGTCAAGCCCGGCGATCTGGTGATAGCGAGCGGAGCCGTAAGAATGGACGGCACATCAAAAGAATATATGCCCATAGAATTTCCCGCAGTTGCGGATATTGACGTCACCGTTGCGCTTAGGCAGGCGGCGGCAAATCTCGGGCTCAGCTCTCATACGGGAGTGGTCCAGGCAAAGGATTCATTTTACGGTCAGCATGACCCGGATTCAATGCCCGCAGGCTATGAGCTCAAGGATAAATGGCAGGCGTGGCTCAAGGGCGGGTGCCTCGCATCCGAAATGGAGAGCGGAATCCTCTTTATAGTCGCCGCAGTGAGGCGGCTGAGAGCGGGCGCGGTTTTTCACTGCGTCTGGAATCAGGAGCTTGCAGGCCACGGTATGCCTGAGGATAACAAGGTTGAAAATACGGACGGCGCGATCCGTGCCGCCGTTGAGGCATTAAAGATCCTTATTAAAAATGACAAGGAGGGCTGATTCCATGTTTTGTACCAATTGCGGAGCAAATCTCGATGAAGGAGTAAAATTCTGCACCAATTGCGGTTCGCCGGTCAATGCAGTAAACGAGCAGGAGACACCTGTGCAGCCGATGCCGGAGGAAACTGCCGGTGAGGTCGTTTCAGACGCCGTCACAGAAACGCCGAACGCCGAAAATGCGGCTGACAGCGCCGCTGCGGGAGCAGGCGCGGCTGTTTTCGGAGCGCAGAGCACAGAGCCCGTGCATGAGCCCGCGCCGCAGGGCACCTATTACGATCAGACTTATCAGATGAGCCAAAGTCAGGTAAACGAAGGCAATTACCATTATCAGCAGCAGCAAAATGCCGGCAGTGCGGATACGGGCGAATCTCTGCTTAATCCCTCATTCGGCGAGGCGATCGCCTCATTTTTCAAGAAATATGTTGATTTCTCATCCCGCTCAACGAGGGCTGAATACTGGTATATAGTCCTGATGAATTTTATCGCGAGCGCGGCATTTTCGTTCGTCTCCGAAAGGATAAGATTTTTCGCTGTTTTCCAGACTCTTTACTCCCTTGCGATACTTGTTCCTACATTAGCCGTCTGCATTCGCAGACTTCACGATATTGGCAAGAGCGGATGGAATTTGCTTTGGCTTCTCCTGCCGATAATCGGCTGGATCATTCTCATTGTTTACAATTGCAAAGAGAGCGACGGCGATAATATCTACGGCCCCGCACCGATAAGGAAATAAAATTTGCATATTATTCTGAAATACATATCAGGCAAAAATCAACCGGATGACCTTAAGATCATCCGGTTTCGGTTAATTAAAGCAATTCTATGCCGTTTTCTTTGCATTCTTTTATCATCGCTTCGGGCCAGACGCTCGCCTGCACCTCGCCTATATGCGCCTTGTGAAGGAAAAACATACAGATCCTGCTCTGACCTATGCCGCCGCCTATCGAATAGGGCAGGCGTCCTTCAAGCAGAGCCTTGTGAAACGGAAGCTCCGCTCTCTCGGGGCATCCTCTGATCTCAAGCTGCTTT
This sequence comes from uncultured Clostridia bacterium, assembly GCA_947166625.1. Taxonomy (GTDB): domain Bacteria; phylum Bacillota; class Clostridia; order Oscillospirales; family Acutalibacteraceae; genus CAG-177. Next base: position 22,228 of record CAMVEX010000024.1, on the reverse strand, counting down.
TTCAGCGCTTCCTCATCCACTCTGATACCCATTGAAGATAATTCAAACGCGATATCGAGGACGGGATAATAGACCACTATATCGCCGTTCAGCTCCCAATCATCATAATCGGGCGCTCTGCCGTCGTGGATCTTGCCGCTCCTTAAAGCGCCGCCGATCTTTTCGATAAAAACAGCCTTTTTTTCGCGGGCGATCCTGTTCTCTCTCTCTTTGGGAGTGAGGTCTGGATACATATCCTCAAGCTCCTGAGTGGTTATGAAAGAGATCCTGTCCGGCAAAAAATCACGCTGAACGAAAGCGTAATCATCGGCTATGTATCTCTCGGTATGTCTCAGCGCTCTGTAAATCGCTCTGACGGTGTGATGGAGCATTTCAACGGTCCTGTCTTCTTTCGCGATATGCTTTTCCCAATCCCACTGATCCACAAAGACGGAGTGGATATTATCGGTATCCTCATCGCGACGTATCGCATTCATATCGGTATAAAGGCCTTCGCCTATACCGAAGCCGTATTGATTGAGCGCCATTCTCTTCCATTTGGCGAGAGAATGAACTATTTCGAGATCACCGTTATCTATATCCTTCACATCAAAGCGCACCGGCCTCTCAACGCCGTTGAGCGTATCGTTGAGCCCCGAATTTTTTTCGACAAAAAGAGGAGCCGATACCCTTGTAAGATTGAGCTGGATGGCTAAATCCCTCTCAAAGAAATCCTTTACTTTTTTGATTGCGTGCTGGGTCTGGCGCGGGGTAAGCTCGGACTTATAGCCCTCCGGGATCTGAAGCTTATACATTGCCATACCTCCCTTACGGTAAATTTCAATGATAATATTATAATGACCGTCAATATAAAATGCAACAAAAAAATTTACAATATCGGTATTATCGCATAATTGACTAATCCTCTCATTTATGTTATCATCCATTCACGGATGTAATTGTTACCCACGATCGGAGAGAATGTAATGAAAAATATTTTATTCAAAATAACAGCGCTCATCACCTGCGCCGCTGCGGCTGTGTGTATGCTTGCCTCTTGCGATGCGAAGGCTCCCTCGCTTGTGCTGCGCGGAGAATCGACCACCAAGGCCGAATTTGACGAAGAGGCTTTCAGGGCCGAATACGAGCGCACCAGCGTGCCCGAAAGCGAAACTGCCTCAGAATCCGAAACCGCTTCGGAATCCGAAACACATGCGGATGAATCCGCTTCTCAGACTCCCGAAGAAAGCGAAACCGAGCCGGAGAAAGAAAAAACTACCGCCGAAAAAATTTCGGAGACCGCCGAAAGCGTCGTTGAATCGCTCACGCAGGCCGTAACGAAGGTCACCACCACCAAAAAGACGGTGGTCGATACAAAAATCGAGAAAAAAGAGACAAAATCCGATTATAAATACGGCGTCAAAAAGACCGATGTCATCAGCACCTATTATGATATTTATTCAGACGGCTCAAAGGTGCAGACGGATAAAAAGCAATATACCAAATATGATTATTCGGGCTTCAAGGCGAGCACAAACGACCTTTTGCCCGAAGCCAAATCAAACAACGCGAAATATACCGCTCAGATCGCCGCAGCCGCAAGCGCGGTAAACGGCTACCGCACCTCAGAGAGCAAAGAAAAGCTGACGCTTGATCCCTCTCTCTGCAACGCCGCCTGCGTCAGGGCAACCGAAATGGCTTACAGCGGCAAACTCGGAAGCACCCGCCCCGATAAACGCGGCTACGCAACGGTGCTCACGGATCTCGGCATTTCGGCGTCGAAGCCGTGGGAACTCACCTGCAAGGGGTATTCGGACGGCACATCTGCCGCCGGCGCTCTCAAATCCGCGAGCGATAAATACGCCGGCATGATAAGAGAGGATTATAAAAAAATCGGAGTAGGCGCCGCCGCGGATCCCGAAGGGACCGTATATTGGTGTTTCATATTCACGGAATAATTCTCATTCAGAAACTTAATAAAATACGCAAGCGCGGACGACAGTTAAATTCGTCCGCGCATTTTTATGGAAATCAGTCGATCTTCGGGAGCTTCTCTCTGTATTTCGCGAGCTCCTCATCGGTCGGAATATAATCGTCCATAAGGCCGTCATTATATTTCTGATAGGCGTAAAGGTCAAAATAGCCCGTTCCGGTAAGGCCGAAGAGAATCGTCTTTTCTTCGCCCGTTTCTTTGCATTTGAGAGCCTCGTCAATGGTCGCTTTGATAGCGTGAGAGCTTTCGGGTGCGGGAAGGATGCCTTCACATCTCGCAAACAGCTCAGCCGCTTCAAATACCTCTGTCTGACCGACGCTTGTCGCCTTCATAAGACCCTGATCATAAAGCTCGGAAAGGATCGGACTCATGCCGTGATAGCGCAGGCCGCCCGCGTGGTTGGGCGAGGGAATGAAATCGCTGCCGAGGGTGTACATCTTGGCGAGCGGGCAGACCATTCCGGTATCTGCGAAGTCGTAGGCATAAACGCCTCTCGTGAAGCTCGGGCAGCTTGCGGGCTCGACCGCGAGGATCTCATAATCGTTTTCGCCTCTGAGTTTTTCGCCCATAAAGGGAGCGATAAGTCCGCCGAGGTTTGATCCGCCGCCCGCGCAGCCGATGATCATATCGGGTTTAACGCCGATTTTATCAAACGCCGCCTTTGCCTCAAGGCCGATAATGCTCTGATGAAGCAAAACCTGATTGAGAACGGAGCCGAGAACATAGCGGTAGCTGGGAGTTGTGGTCGCGACCTCGACCGCCTCGGATATAGCGCAGCCGAGGGAGCCGTTGGTGCCGGGATGCTCGGCGAGGATCTTTTTGCCGATATTTGTGGTTTCGGAGGGAGAGGGAGTGACATCCGCGCCGTATGTACGCATAACCTCGCGGCGGAAGGGCTTCTGCTCATAAGAAATCTTTACCATATAGACCTTGCAATCAAGCCCGAGATATGCGCAGGACATCGAGAGAGCCGTACCCCACTGACCTGCACCCGTCTCTGTGGTAACGCCCTTGAGCCCCTGTTTTTTGGCGTAATAAGCCTGAGCGATCGCCGAATTGAGCTTATGGGAGCCGCTTGTGTTGTTGCCCTCAAATTTATAATAGATCTTTGCGGGAGTGCCGAGCTTCTTTTCGAGGCAATAGGCTCTTACAAGCGGTGACGGGCGGTACATCTTGTAAAATTCGCGGATTTCATCGGGAATATCAAAATAAGCGGTATCATTGTCAAGCTCCTGCTTTATAAGCTCGTCGCAAAATACGGGAGCGAGCTCGTCGGCGCTCATAGGCTGATGAGTTCCGGGATTGAGGAACGGAGCCGGCTTCTTTTTCATATCCGCGCGCAGATTGTACCATGCTTTGGGCATCTCGTTTTCTTCAAGATAGGTTTTGTAAGGGATTTTTTCGTTTGCCATGATGATTCTTCCTTTCGTTGTTTTTTGTTTCATTTTTTATTTTCAGTTTCCGGTATTTGAGATGCCGTGAAACTTAACGGACCGTGTTTGCAGAGCAAAAAACAAAAATCCTGCCCCGACATTTGCCGGGACAGGAATAAATATATTATCCTGCGGTACCACCCTGCTTGGCGCGATCTATTACGCACCCACTCAACGCATACACATGATATGCTGCTCTTTGTTTACGGAGAAGCTCACTCCGTCTCACATACTCTGATAAATCATTTCTGCTTGCCCTCGGAAGCCCATTCGGAATTATTCTTTATGCCGCGATCACAGCCCCCGCGGCTCTCTGAAATAAAGGGGATAAAACCTACTCACTCTTCTTCATCGGTTTGTTTTTCAACACTATATCACCGAAAAAATCGTTTGTCAAGTATTTTTTTGAAAAAATTTTCGATGAATTTTTTGAGAGAATTTTCGAATCGTGAAGCTGTATCTTTTTTGTGCGTGTATGACTTAGACGGTCGGAGCATTGATTTATAAGGGCTGACGGCGGATAAATCGGATAATCGGAGCGAAGCGGCCCAAAACTGTTGATTACACATTGCTGATTGCTGATTTTTTATGCTCCGCATATCCTTGCGGCGGGCGGATGATATCCGCCCCTACGGTGTCAAATACTTGTAAATAATCAAAATTACATGGTAAAAATTCAGATTTCATCCCCGGGATGCAGCACATTACCCTTAATCTGTCAGTAAGGGGTGCGAGTGAATAAACGGGATGAGGCACAATCCCACTCTTGCAATCGGTAACGGGTGAAAATAAGTGAACGCCCCAACTAACCGCTCATCTCCGTAATGCGGTACAGCACCCTAACCCATTCAGTAAAGGGTGCCTTTAAAAATTCCCCTCACACGGTCGGTGAGGGGAATGGGCATGGATATGGGTATAAAGCTATCTTCTTTTAATACTCGTAAAGGAGGCGAAAATGCGTTCAAAAATCATTCGGATGAGCTCCTGCAGGGTGATTGTTTTAGAGCCTTTTATAAATTCGCGGGTCTGGGTCTCGCCGCATTCGGAGCAGGTCCTTGTGCTGACAAGGGTATTTGAATGATCCGATTCCGATAATTTCGACCATTCGCCGAAACTATGATGCCCCGTTGCCGCGACAATGCTGCCCGTCATGGTGTCACCGCATTTTGAGCAGGTGTAGAGAGTGTAGCCGTCATTCACGCAGGTGGGCGCGACAACGGTCGATTCGTATGAGTGGCTGCACGAGGTATAGACCTTTATATTCCAGTTGCCGAGATAATAGGGCGCGAGATAATCGTCAGTATTATCCACCCACGAGCCGAGGTTGAAATAGCTTTGGCCCGGCTTTATCGTGTAATAAAAGCCGTCATCGGTCCTGTTAAGCCCTTCAACGGGAGCGTATGCCTGCGAGCCGTCCGTTGTCTGATAGGTGAGGACTACGGAAAACTTCTGACCCGTCGTCAGAGGTACGGGATCTGTCAGCTTTATCGTATGATAACCTTCGTTTACGGCAGAAGCGGTCTGGGTGCAGGCGAGAGTGCCCGAATCGGGAGAATCGCCCGTTAAACCGGTATATACCTTCGCGGTGACGATGATGTTTCGCGATTTTGTGGTGAAATAAGAGATAGTATCGATTTTTTCGCCGCCGGATGCGGTATAAACATTGGCAAAGGTGGTGGAGGTGCCCGTGCCTATCATATTGAGGGTGGCAAATCCCGAGTAGCTGTATCGCTTGAAGATATCCCCTCTCTGCATCACGGAAAATCCGCAGAATTCCTCCGTGAGAAGGTTTTCATAAGAGAGCCAGTAGTAGCCGCCGGTATGTATCCCCGCTCCCCAGCTGTCTTTGATAAGCCAGGCGCCGTTTGATGAGGGTCTGTAAGCCGCCTTGAAATTTGACGCGGGGTAATCGTCGTCCCAGCCGACTATAGTGACCATGTGATTGGTCCCGAGAGGATTCCCCTGAGAATCGGCGTTATAGGGGCAGTTGTAGGCGCTTCTGTATTCATAAGCCTGATCGTAATAGATCGAAACTGTCGCCGCGCCGTGATTTATTATCCAGGATTTCACATCCTGATCGGATGAAAGCAGCTCGGCGCTTTTGAGAATAAGACCGGAGCCCATATTGACTCTGTCTGATTCGGGATAATTTCCCATATTGGAAAATTCCGAAGTATCGCTTCTGAAATCGGAATCGAGCGCAACGCCCGAAAGCAGGGAGAGCGCGGTCGATGAATAGATCCAGTTGCCTCCCGCTTCATACGGAGACTCATTTATGACATATCTGTCGCCGTACATCGGATCGGTTTCATCGGGAGTCTGAGTGAGAGCAAACCACGCAAGATGAGCCTCGCTGAAATCGGCATAATCGAGGGCGTAATATCCTCGGGCGACCGCGTCAGATTCAAGAGCGGCGGTGGTGGAATAAACCCAGCAGTTGCCGGTGCCGCCCTGAGATTTAACGCTTGTGACGGCGCCCGTTTCGCGCGAATCATAAGAGCTCGGGATCGAAACCGATGAGGCGGCGCGCTTTGCCTTTTTGGGAGAGGAGGAGGCGGAAGGAGCGGATATTTCGGCGCCGTTTTCATCCACATAGCGTATATCGTGACCGTCGGGCCCGATTTCGATCGAAGCGGTATATATCTGCAAATCCTCCGCCGAGGTATAATACGGCATACAGAAGCATACAGCCGCCAATATAACGCCGCTCATCAAAACGCTCAGCGCTTTTTTCATCTGACTCACCTCCGATCCGTGCAGAATTCTCTGTGTAAATTATAATATACAATGTGTTTTTCGTCAATAATATTAAAAAAATTATACGAAAGTCTTGTTTTTTTATAGCAAATGATATAATATTATTACATATTTTTTCAGCACGGAGGGGAATATGAAAGAAGAATACAAAAAATATCAGGACGAAGCGTATGAAATAGTCGAGCATGCTTCTTTGGAGATAGGTTCGAGGCTTCCGGGCACCGCGAACGAGAGAAAATTCCATGATTACATGGCAAAAAAGCTCGAAGAAATCGACATAAAGCCCGTTAGGGAAGAATTTTCGGTAGCTCCCAGAGCCGGTATCGGCGGGCTGCCCTATGCAGGATATGTCGGCTTGATACTCAGCATCTGCGCATTCATAGCAAGGCAGGTTTCTACTCTTTGGTATGCGATGGCGGCTCTTGCCGTTGTAATGCTCTTTTGGCTCGTATCCTCCTGCTTCCTTTACCGCACATGGTTTGATAAATTCTTTAAGCAGAAGATTTCTCAAAACACTCTCGGCGAGCTCGTACCCGAAGACGGGAAATATGATTACACGATCATTCTCTCCGGCCATACCGATACAAGCTGGAACTGGAAGCATTCCGAAAGCGGATATTGGAAGAAGGATAAACCGATCGCCGCTCTTATCGCGACCTACGGCAAAGTCGGCTTCGGCGCCGTTTGCGTGATCGGGATGTGCCTCATCTCGATATTTATGGCTCTGATCTATATTTTCGGCGGCGAACTCAGGCAGATGTGGGCGCTTAAGATCGCTCAGACCCCCGGCTTTTATTATTTCAATCTCGCGATGATAATCATTCCGTTCATTACCGCTCTTGGTTCCTGGTTCATTATCGCCTGGAACGATCCGGATGAGAATAACGCCTCAAGGGGCGCGATGGATAACGCCACGGGCATCGCCCTCAGCTACGAAGTAATAAAATACTTCAAAGAAAACCCCGATAAAATGCCGAAAAACTGCCGGATCGTTGACTGCAACTGCGGCAGCGAAGAGGTAGGCCTCAGAGGGTCGATGGCATTTGCCAAAGAGCATAAGAACGACGATCTGACCCAAAACGCGTGGAATATCAATATCGACTCCGTCGCGGATAAAGATTATTTTGAAGTGGTCATCAAGGATGACTGGCAGATGTGCCGCTTTGACAAGGATCTTGAAAAAATGTTTAAGGATACTTTTGAAGAGCTCGGTATCGTCAGCAAAACGGGCGGCTGTATCCACAACCCCGTCGGCGGATGCGACAGCACTCCGATGACACGCGCAGGCATCAAATCCGTAACCTTCGCGGCTCAGAATCCGATGCTCACATATTATTATCACACCTTCAGGGATATGCCCGACAGATTTGAGCCCGAAACGGTCGGTCTCGGCTTCGAGGTCGTTCTCAGCGTAATAGAAAAAATAGCAAAATTCCAGGAAGAAAACGGCTTCAACGGAGTTAACAACTGATAAATAAACACTAAACGCAGAGCAAAAGGGCGGATATTCATAAAACAGTAATGCCTCAAAGAGCGATCTTTGCACATCTTATGCAGGCATTCCTCCTCGGAATACAGCCAAGTATTCCTCGTCGTCAAGACCTGCAAATCTGCACAAATCTCATCTTTTTGAGGTGCGAAGCAGTTTTCTCGTGAAAAATAAGCCGCAGAACAAGGAAGGTTTGCGAAAGCATACTTTGTGTATGGTAAGCAAATCTGACGATGTTCTGCGGTTTCAGTTTTCCGCGAAAACCAATACTGTTTTACGAATACCCGCCCAAAGCTCTGCGTTTTTTATGCCTGAATTTACGGCTGACGGGGTACGGGAACGCTTTCATCGAAGGTTTCGATCGTGAGATAATTGTTGCGGCGTGCGTAAGACCATTTCATATTGAAAACCCTGCAAAAATCATCGAGCGGGACATAGAGCTGATCTCTTCTGCCTCTGAATACGGGGGCGGAAAGCGCGATCTCACCCTTATCGGTCTGCGCTCTGTCGCTGCCCTGAGTGAATCCGGCGCTCCTGTTATAGAGGTTGAAAGTGACTTTATCCTTCTCTCTGCAAACCTCGCCGCCGATAAACGAAACGAGGATCGCCGCAGGGATAAACCATATATCGTCTCTGCATTCGGGAGGGTTATCCATGGCGCAAAGTCCCGGATCGACGCCCTTATAGATCATCCTTGTCCTGCCCGGGCCGAATACGGGAGCGAGCCTGCGGGGAATGATCTCGTCCTTATCCTTATCTATTACGCATTCATCCACGATCCTGCCGTCATTGAGCTTTGTGGTGAATGACGCTTTGTTGCCGTCTATCTCAATTATCGCATAGGCGGCGACCTTCTCTTCCTGAGGATAAAACGAGCAGTGCCAGACCTTGTCGCAGGTTTTTGTCCCGGGAGGATTGAAATTGCTGTTGCCCAGCTCATAATGGACCGTACCCTCCGACGGACGGTTAAAAAGCTGCTCATTCCTTATGGGGAAGCTCCTTGAGAAATTATGCTCGTGGCCGCTGAAAAGAACATCCAGTTTTTCCAAACATTCGCGCATCATCGGCAGCCCGTCGTCATTTGAGAGATTGGGGCCGGAATAATACATCGGGAAGTGGTAGGCGCCGAATTTCCAGGTCTTGTCTGAAGCGTCGATATCCTTCGCCGCCCATTCATTGACAAGCACGGGCTCATTCACTCCGAAAACATTGAAATGCGCGTTGCCGTAATCAAATGAATAATTCTCGGTCTGCCAGCCGTCGGGCCCGTTTTTGGGATATGAATATTCAAGGATAGTATTGAAAAATTCGGCGGGCTCGGCGTAATATCTGTTGACCTCCTCGGGGAAATAAAATTCAAATCCCCTGTTGTCATGATTGCCGCAGGTCATCATATAGGGCAGATGCTCGATAATGCCCTCCATACCTTCAAACATGGCGTTCCACTGAATTTCGTGCTGACCGTTGTTGGTATTATCCCCTGCGGTAAGGATGAATCTGATATCGGGATTTTCGGCAAGCACCTGCTTTAAGAAGGAATTGAGCTTCGCATAGCTCGGATTATAATGATCATCATCCTTCTGATGATCGGATATCGCGAGGAATCTGAAATGAGTGAGATTTTCCTCCTGAGTATCAAAATAATATTCTTCGCTTCGGTGAGCTTCATCGCCGCAGGTATAGAAATATCTCGTGCCGGGTTTGAGCCTCTCCGCCTTTGCCCAGTGGATATGCGAAACGGCAATATCGCTCTTAAAGGGCTTTGTGACAGCAGAAGCGCGGAATTTTTCGCCGCCGCGCTCATAATATTCGATATATCCGCCGGGGATGTCGGCGCTCGTTCTCCAGGTGACGGTCATCGTATATCTCGCGTCGCCGTTGATGCTCAGCATTATATGATCGGGTGATTCCTTAGCCAATCTGAAATTGGGCTGTCTCTCCATATTATTTCTCCAATCTGAATAATCTCACGCCGTGAGAAGCGACCTCGGCAGAGCCGCCGTATTCAATATATCCGCCCTGCCAGATATCAAACACCTTTGAGGCCCCGGCGTCAAAATCAATTACCCAGGCGCTGTCGGAGGTGTTGAAAATCGCGGCATAAGAGCAATTTTCGCCTTCGGACTGCCAGATTATCTCTCCCTGCCCGTCCTTTTCGTCCCTGTGGGTCTGCCTCGCGGAATGCGAAGTTTTCAGCATTTTGATCAAATCGGCGTTTGTCAGCAGAGAGAGGGTGAATTCATCATTATCGGGCAGATTGCCGCCTATCATAAGGGGTGAACGGAATATACACCAGAGGCTCATCATCGTGCGCTGCTCATCGTGGGTGAAATTTGTATATCTGCCCTCTTTGAGCTCCGCGGTGATACAGATATGCCCTATCGGGAGCATATCGCAATCGGGCCAGGCGCCCGGCTCAACATAATCCTGCCAGGTAAGGCAGCGGTCAAACATATCGTGAAGGCGCTCCCATTTATCCCAGAAATCGCCGGTGATGCGCCACATATTCGCGTTGGCGGCGAGATGGCCGTGCTTCTCGGGTATAGCGGGGCCGGGCGAAAGAGAGAGCACCATCGGCCTGCCGCATTTATCTATCGCCTTGCGTATCATCTCGATCTCTTTCTCGGCGGAATAGAGATTATCGGGTCTGCCCTCGGTGATGCAGATATCATCGCATTTGATATAATCGACATCCCACGAAGCGTAAAGCTCAAAGAGCGAATCATAATATTCCTGCGCTCCGCGGGCGTTGGGATCTACGCCGTACATATCGGGATTCCACGAGCAGACCGACCAGCCCAGAGCAATATCTCTCGCGGTAACGCCCTTGCATTTAATGGGCGTGTTCGCGTGGACGGCCTGGCGGGGAATGCCTCTCATTATATGGATTCCGAATTTCAGACCGAGCGAATGGATATAATCCGCAATGGGCTTGAAGCCTTTGCCGCCCGCTGATGACGGGAATCTGTTTTCGGCGGGGATGAGCCTTGAATACTCATCCATACAAAGCGGATAATAATAATGATAGGCAAATCCGTCGGCGGTCGGCTCCGACCACTGGATATCGCAGACTATGTATTCCCAGCCGTATTCTTTGAGATTCTGAGCCATATAATCCGCATTTTGCTTTAACTGCTCTTCATTTACGGAATTGCCGAAGCAATCCCAGCTGTTCCAGCCCATAGGAGGCGTCGGAGCGAATTTTTTATGCATTTTCATCACCCTTTTTGAAGATTATTATCCCGAAAGCGGCGCTCGTCACGAGCGTTTCAAGCCTCTCCGCTTTTGCCTGGTCTTCTCTGCCGGTCTTATAGTAGTAAGGGGTCATGCGGAAAAGATTCATTATATCTTCGCCGCCGTCTATCTTTATTTCGCGCTCGATCCGTCTGAATTCCGCCGTTTTGAAGCCTTCGAGCGATTCACGCGGCTTTTCATTCGGATAGGGGCTTTCATATATCGCCTGCTTCAGAGAAAACAGATGATTTTCGAGCGGCACCACCTTGATTAGAATCCCGCCCGGCTTCAGGATCCTTGAATATTCCTCCGGCGAATCCGGCGCGAAGCAGTTGAGTATGACATCGGCGCATTCATCCCCAAACGGCATATCAAACACACTCGCGACGCAGAGGGGAAATTTTACGCCTCTTTTGCCCGCGAATTCAAGGGCGGATTTTGATATATCCGCTCCCGCCGCCGTCATACCCGGAAACCTTCCGAGTATTCCCTGAGAATAATAACATTCGCCGCAGCCCGCGTCTATCATAAACGGGTTTTCGGGGGCATATTTTTCGATCACTTCGCATAATTCATCAAGCAGAAACGAATAATATCCTTTTGAGAGGAAATCCCGTCTCGCTCTCACCATCAGCCTGTCGTCCCCGTGCCTCTTTTCCGAAGAGGAATTTGAGCGAAGCAGATTGACATAGCCGTATTTTGATTTATCGAAGCAGTGATTGTTTTTACATCTGTAAAGCTTTCCTTCGTCCGCAAGCGGGCATTTACACACGGGGCAGGTAAAATCAGCCATTGCGCTCCTTCATTTCTCCGATCCGTTTGATCATATTCCTGCCGACGGTATTCATAAAGCGGACTGCGTCGGGCAGAAGCTCATCGGGCATATTGTAAAAGAATCTGTCAGCCTCAAGGGTGAAGCATCCCGAATAGCCGGTATCCGCTATCGCCTCAAGGATGGGATCCCAATCCATTTTTATCGTGTATGGCAGGTTGTGCAGATCCTGCTTATTGTCATTATCGTGAATATGAAAACAGCCTGTTTTGCCGCCGAGAGCCCTTATCATATCCTCGGGCTTTTCGCCCACAAGCCCGCAATGCCCCACATCGATGCAAACGGTGAAATACCTCGGGTCGAGCCCTTCGAGAAGCTTCAGCATGGTGTCGGAGCGTGAGCCCGCTATGTTGGGCACTATCCTTGAGCGCCTGTCGCATCCCCACACATTTTCTATGGCTATCTTAACGCCGTAATCTCTCGCATAAGGCATGAGTTTATTGAAAAATGCAGTATTTTTTTCTACGGAGCGGTGCTTGTAAAACGCCGGATGGATTACTATCATCTTAGCATCCGCAAGCCCCGCCACCTCGATGCTCCTCTTGAGAATATCAAGCATTTTCGTATTATAAGCAACATTCTTTTCGAGCTGGCTCGGGAACGGGGCGTGAGCCTGCTCAAAGGTGACGCCGTATTCGCCGATTATCCCGAGCGCTCGCTTTATGTGCTCTTTGTAACCGGGTCTGTTGAGAGCGCAATCATCCCCGTCTCTGCCGTTGAGGTGAAACAGAGAATAATCCACGCCGTCAAATCCGCTCTCGCAGATAAGCCTCAGGGCTTTGAATTCGCCGAGGCGGGCGTGAAGGTTTTCGGTCGGTGTGACAAGTTTCATTCGGTGATCCTCTAAGTTGAAACAGATTTATAGAATTCAAGCGCCTTATAGGTCTTGCCCGTGCGTGCGAGCAAGTATTCCTCGCTGATTTTTTCGAGCAGCTTTTCATCCTGCTCCGAAAGCCTGAATGAATATATCCTTCCGAGCTCGCTCATTGTGATATGCTTCATCGCGGTAAGCACTCCGGGGGATATGACCCTGCCGTATTTGGAGCAGGTTTTGCAGGTGAATCTGCCCTGAGAGGGAGAAAACAGCACCTCTCCCGCCGGGCTTTCTCCGCATACGGCGCAGCCGGACAGATCGGGCGCGTAACCTGCAAGCGAAATGAGCTTCAGCTCCGTTACAGCCTTGAGGAATTCTGGCGAGCGCCTGCCGCTCTGCAAAAACGAGAGAGAATTGAGGATAACGCGCAGCGAATCGGGCGCGGGCTCCCCCTCGGGGATCAGCTCATAGGCAAGCGAGCAGAAATACTGACCCAGCGCGAGCAGGCGTATATCTTTACGCAGATCAAAAAACACCTCTTTGACAACGGCGGAATTTACCGTGTATGTATCTCTGCCGGAATAGATATTGAATTCGCCGTAGCAGAGGGTCTGGGAGGCGGCCTGCATATTGCTCTTTGATTTGCTCGCCCTGTTTGCAAACGCCCTTATTACCCCGTAATCCGCGGTAAGAAGATAAAGAAGTCTGTCGCTCTCTCCGGTATCGGTAACTTTAAGCACGAGAGCGTCGGTCACTATAGACATCGTCCACCTCAATCAAGGCCGAAATTACGGATAAGACCCTCGCGGTTACGCCAATCTTCCTTTACCTTGACCCAGCATTGAAGATTTATGCGGCAGCCGAAGAATTTTTCCATATCCTGCCTTGCTCTTGTTGATATTTTTTTGAGCATCTCACCCTTTTTGCCGATGATAATTCCCTTGTGAGATTCTTTTTCGCAGTAGATTATCGCCTCGACATCCATTAAATCGGTCTGCGCTCGATCGCGCATTTTTTCTATCGAAACCGCGACCCCGTGAGGCACCTCTTTATCGAGCAGGAGCAGCATTTTTTCTCTGATAAGCTCGGCGGCGATCACACGCTCGGGCTGATCGGTGAGAGTATCGTCGGGGAAGAAATGGGGTGATTCGACCGCAAGCTTTGAAAGCTCCTGCGTAATAATATCGGTATTTTCGCCGGTTTTAGCCGAGACCGGTATGACCGCTTCAAACTCATAAAAACCGGTGAGCTCGATTATCTTTTTCATAAGGATCTCTTTATCCCTGACCGTATCGAGCTTATTTATCGCGAGCACAACGGGCGCCTTCTCTTTTTTCAGGCGGCAGAGAAGCTCCTTTTCCTCATCTTTGAGCTCCCCTTCGGGCTCCGTGACAAAAAGGCAGGCGTCCATTCCGCTTATCCCCTCGCCTATCTGCCTTATCATCTTCTGACCGAGTACGTTTTTCGGTCTGTGAAATCCGGGAGTATCGGTAAAAACAAACTGCGTTTCGCCCTGAGTGAGCACCCCGGTGATTTTGGTCCTTGTAGTCTGCGGCTTGCGGGTGACTATCGCCACCTTACTGCCGAGGATTCTGTTGAGCAGCGAGGATTTGCCTACATTCGGGCAACCCACTATCGCCGTGAATACAGTCTTTGTCATTTATTATCGCTCTCCGCTTTCTTTTCGTTGCTCTGCCTCGTTTTCCCGTGAAAAATGAAGAACAGAGAAAAAATTATGCTGATTATGAGGATCGCGAAAATCCCCAAATGACTCTTATAATATTCAAACATGGCCCTGAATGCATCCGGCTGCCAAAGGATGACGATGCCGCATATCACAGAAGCGGCAGCCGCTATGAGCACCGCCCCCGCCGCAGTATCCTTGGCGACCCGCGCGAGCTCACTAGTTTCCCGGGAAGTCTGATCGACCGCCCTCTCTATAGCGGTATTCACCGCTTCAAGCGACATCACGAGCGCACAAAGCGCAATCAGCACCGCATATTCTGTTTTGCTCACCTTAAAGAAGTCAAACACCGTCAAAAATCCGAACATATAAGCGGTAAAAGTGAGGTGGATGCGCATATTCCGCTCTCTTGCGATGCAGTAGGCCACTCCCCTGCCCGCATATACAAATCCCATCAAAAAGCTTTTCACAGTCAGTTCCCCATATAATAAGTTTCGTTTCTTTTCAGGCCGAGTTTGGTGAGAACGGTCTCTTCTTTCTCGCGCATTCTGACCTCTTCAAGCCCGCCGTCCACATGATCGTAGCCGAGCAGATGAAGCATGGAATGAACGGTCAGAAAGCCTATCTCGCGCTGGAGGGAATGGCCGTATTCCTCTGCCTGCGCCTCGGCGTGGTCGATAGAGATCACGATGTCGCCGAGAAGCTTCGCGCCCGTATCGCGGTTGATGTCATAAACCCCGTTTTCCCCCAGGGGGAATGAGAGCACATCCGTCGCCTTGTCGATGTGTCTGTATTCACGGTTAAGCTCCCGTATCCTCACATCATCGGTGAAGGTAACGCTGACCTCTGCGGGGCCGTCAAACACTTCATTTACAAGCACGGCGGTGCAGCAGCGCCGAACAAGCATCCTCACACCCGACGGCACCGTGACATTCTCATCCTTTGAGATGATTACTCTTACTGTCGCGCTCATCTTTTCTTTTTCTCCTCTTCGACTTTTTCATACGCGCGGATAATATCCTGTACCAGACGGTGGCGCACCACATCCTTTTCGCTGAATCTTGTGATGCCGATGCCGTCTATGTTTTTCAAAATACCCATTGCTTCCTTGAGCCCCGAGCGCTTACCGTCGGGCAGATCTATCTGAGTGATGTCGCCCGTAACGACCATCTTGGAATTGAAGCCCAGACGGGTGAGAAACATTTTCATCTGCTCGCTTGTGGTATTCTGCGCCTCATCAAGGATGATGAAGCTGTCATCAAGAGTTCTGCCCCTCATATAGGCGAGCGGGGCGACCTCGATATCTCCCCTCTCCTGATGTTTCTGAAAGCTCTCCGCCCCGAGCATATCAAAGAGCGCGTCATAGAGCGGTCGGAGATAGGGATCAACCTTCTGCTGAAGATCGCCCGGCAAAAATCCGAGTTTTTCGCCCGCTTCGACCGCGGGTCTTGTGAGAATTATCCTGTTGATTTCCTTCGCTCTGAACGCGGTGACCGCCATCGCGACCGCGAGATAGGTCTTGCCCGTGCCCGCGGGGCCGACCCCGAGAGTAACGGTATTTGAGCGGATATTCTCTATATATTTCTTCTGGCCGAGAGTTTTGGCCTTTATCGGCTTGCCCTTTGCGGATATGCAGACACAGTCCGCCGCCATTTTTTCGAGCTTGTCGTCGTTGCCCTCTTTTACCATGGCGATAACATAGCGGACATTCTGATCGCTGAGCGATTCTCCGCGGTTGATGAGCGTGAGCAGACCGTTTACGGCTCTGATACCGAGGCCCACATTCTCCGCTTCGCCCGTCACTTTAAGCTCCGAGCCGCGGCTCAGCACATTCACGGAGAATTCCTTCTCTATGAGTTTGATATTCTCATCAAAAGAGCCGAACAGCGACACCGCCTGCTCCATTCTGTCAACATTTATTATCTGCTCAAACATATATTTCCCCCGTCATGACAGATGTGTTGAATTATTGGAATATTTTATCACGATACTCAATAAAAGTCCATAACTAAGATAAATATCATTTCAGTATTGAGAGAAGTTCTTTCTCTCCCGCGCGGGGAAGCAGGGTCTTGAGACAGTCAAGCAGTATCCCGCGGGATTCCTCCGGCTCTCTGGCATAGACCGAATCCGTAAAATCGGAGCCCATAAAAATTTCGGGAGTGGAATACTCCGCGACTCCCCAGCCGTAGGTGTTTCCGTTTTTATCAAGCTCATAGACAAAATCACCGATTATCACATAGCATTGAGCCTGAAGGCGGTTTATGACGGTGTCAAAGCCCTTCCTGCCGCCCTTGACATATCCTCCCGCGCGCTTGAGCCGCTTTGAGAGGATCGGAGCGCGCTCCGAGAGAAGGTCATAGAGAGTTTTATCCTTGAAGGGAATGAGCCCGTCGTCATAAGCGGCGTCAAAATCGTAGCCGTCGCGCCTGTAATTCGCAAAATCGGGGAATATCTCTCTGTCGATAAAAACCGCTTTATTCTCAAAAAACTTGCCGTATGCGCAGCCCGTCTCGCGTATAACGGGGCCTTTCCATTCCCATACTCCCTCCTCAGATGAAAACCACGCTTTGGGAGAAACATGCTCGGCGACGGAAAACCCCGGCACCGAATTTTCAAACAGCGGCACGAATCCGAATTCGTGAACCGCATTTATCAGATCTTCTTTTGTTTCGATATAAAAATCAAACGGCTTGTTTTTCATGGCATTTAAGTCCTCATTATCATCCGTTTTGCCGGGCGCCGG
The DNA here is from genome assembly GCA_947166625.1 of uncultured Clostridia bacterium. Classification (GTDB taxonomy): domain Bacteria; phylum Bacillota; class Clostridia; order Oscillospirales; family Acutalibacteraceae; genus CAG-177. The sequence goes on along the minus strand of CAMVEX010000024.1, from coordinate 5,267 downwards.
ATAAAACTCCCCGAATTCCCCCGGCGATCGGCTCATTCTTCTGTAATCGTATCATAAACCGCCCGAAAATGCAAGGAATCAAAGCCGGCTGAGGGGATGATATTTTCTTATTGAATTATTAAAATAAATATGTTAAAATGCCGTTGAAACAGCCCGTATATCATCTATACGGGCATAGAGGTGTTTACCGGATATGATTAAAAATATTGTGTTTGATATGGGCGGAGTGCTCATAGACTATAATCCCGAAAAGACTCTTTACGGTATGTTTGACAGAGAAACGGCGGATATCGCCCTCTCTGAAATATTCAGAAACGAAATCTGGAGAGAGAAGGACAGAGGCACGGTTTCCGCAGAGGATATTCTCAGGCTCAAGGGAGATAAAATTCCCGCGCGCTCATACGAAAAGATCGCGGAAATGACATTGAATCTCTATCCCTATATGGCTCCCTTCAGGCAGACAGAGGAGCTTGTTATCCGCCTCAAAGCGGCGGGATACGGCATTTATCTGCTTTCAAACGCCTCTCTCGATTTTTACGAGAATAAAAAGGGCATACCTGCTCTGAAATATTTTGACGGCTGGCTTATCTCTGCGGATTATCGCCTGCTGAAGCCCGAGCCCGAGATCTATCAAAAGCTTTTTTCAAAATTCAACCTGCGCCCCGATGAATGTTTCTTCACGGATGATGTGGAGGAAAACTGCGAGGGCGCAAGGCTCGCCGGTATGAAAGCCTACCGGTTTTCAAGCGATGATTTCGGCGGGCTGATCGGCGCATTGAAAGAAAACGGTATTGATATATGAATTGTTTCACCGAAAGTTCAAAAAACATAACGGAATTCCGCTCGCTGGTAAACGCGATACACAAAAACCGCGTCCCTCTGGGCGTGACCGGCCTTGCCTACATCCATAAAGCGCATGTTATATCTTCACTCTGCACCGGATTCAAGCGCCGCGCCGCAGTGCTGACTCCCGATGAGGCGCAGGCAGTGAGGATGGTGGGCGATCTGGGCGCATTCGGCATAAAGGCGCTCCATTTCCCCGCCCGCGATTTTTCATACCGCATTGACGAAACGGTTTCAAGAGAATATGAGCATAAGCGCCTGCTCGTGCTCGATAAAATGCTCACGGGCGATTATGACGCGGTCGTAATGTCCGCGGAAGCGGCCGTTCAGCTCACTCCGCCCCCCGCCGTTTTAATGGCAAATTCCGTTTCCGTGGCGCCCGGCGACGAGATCACAACGGATTATCTGACGGAAACTTTGGTAAAAAGCGGATATACATTTTGCGAGCAGATTGACGGACCGGGTCAATTCGCCGTAAGAGGCGGGATAGTTGACTTCTTCCCGCCGTGTGTTTCGGAGCCTTGCAGGGTGGAATTCTGGGGCGACACCGTCGATTCTGTTTTCAGCTTCGATCTCGATACCCAGCGCAGGACTCAGCTTCTCGACTCGGTCCGCATAACGCCCGCCAAAGAGGTGCTCATTACCGACGAGCAGCTTGTGGGGCTGATCGAGAAGCATATCAAAGAGAAGCGCATCCGCGGCGCGGGCGGAAAGATGCTCGCCGCCGAAGCGGAAAAAATAAGGGGCGGGATAAAGGTAAACTGCGCCGATAAATACTTCCCGCTGATTTATCCCGAATCCGGCGGAATATTCGATTATGCCGGCGGAAATATGCTCTTTATCTGCGAATCATTCGCGGTGAAAGATAAGATAAATTCCGTTGTCAGCCTTCAAAATGAAACGGTCAAAGGGCTGATCAACGATAATGTGCTTTGCAGAGGGCTCGACAGATACACCCTGCAGCCGTTTGAAATCCATAAGATCTACGGCGATATGGGCGCGGTCTATCTCGACAACCTGCCCAGAGGAAGCTTTGACACGCCGGTAAAAGAGCTGATAAGCTTTACCGCAAAGCAGCTCATTCCGTGGAACGGCTCGCTCTCCGCTCTCAAAGAGGATATTTCCGGCAGGATGGCTCACCGCACTTATACCTGCGTAATTCTCGCGGGCACGGAAAAAGCGGCTGACACCCTCTCGCAGGATCTTGAGAATCTCGGGATCCGCAATAATTATTATTCATCCGCTCCCGATAAATTCCCCGAGGGCAAGGTTTCGGTCATGCCCGGCGGCCTTTCATACGGATTTGAATACCCCGGCTCGGCATTCTGCGTATTCACTTACAGGAAACCGTCCGCCGTTCACCACAAGACGGCGAGAAAATCCAGCAAAAACGCATTCAGCAACCTCACCGAGCTTCACAGGGGCGAATATGTGGTCCATTCCGCTCACGGGATCGGCGTTTTTGAGGGCATAACCGGCCTTGATACGCACGGGATCCTGAAAGATTACATAAAGATAAGATACGATAAGGGCGATATACTCTATGTGCCCGTCACGCAGCTTGATCAGGTCTCAAAATACATCGGCGCGGGCGAAGACAGAGCCGTAAAGCTCAATAAGCTCGGCGGCAGAGAATGGGAAAAGACGAGGACAAGGGTCAGATCTTCCGTAAAGGATATGGCAAAGGAGCTGATAGAGCTTTATTCAAAGCGTCAGCAGATAAAAGGCCACGCATTCTCGCCCGATATAGATATGCAAAATGATTTTGAGTCAAGGTTTGAATACGCCGAGACGGAGGATCAGCTTCGCTGTATAAGAGAGATCAAAAAGGATATGGAAAAGCCGTATCCCATGGACAGACTCCTTTGCGGAGATGTCGGCTTCGGCAAGACCGAGGTCGCCCTCAGAGCCGTATTCAAATGCGTAGCGGACGGTATGCAGGCGGCTATCCTCGTCCCGACGACCATACTCGCCCTGCAGCATTATCAGACGATAACAAAGCGGTTTGACGGATTTCCCATCGAGGCGGCGATGCTTTCAAGATTCTGCTCAAAGAAAGATATCGACTCCGCCCTGCTCGGTATCAAAAGGGGCAGCATAGATATTGCCGTCGGCACTCACAGGCTGATTTCGGACGATGTGAAATTCAATCGGCTGGGTCTGATAATAGTGGATGAGGAGCAGCGCTTCGGAGTGGCTCAGAAGGAGAAACTCAAGGCTCTCTACCCCGCTGTCGATGTGCTCACCCTCACCGCAACGCCAATTCCGAGGACTCTCAACATGGCGATGACAGGCATCAGAGATATGGCGGTCATAGAAGAGGCTCCGCAGGACCGCCAGCCCGTACAGACCTATGTGATAGAGCATAATCCGCAGATACTTTATGAAGCTATGGAGCAGGAGCTTCGCAGAGGCGGTCAGGTCTATTATCTTTACAATAAGGTCGAAACCATCGAGCGCAAGGCCGCCGAAATACTCAAAGCGATCCCCGAAGCGCGCGTAGCCGTGGGTCACGGCAAAATGAGCGAGGCGGAGCTGAGCGAGGTCTGGAGAAAACTGCTCGACGGCGAGATAGATATTCTCGTATGCACAACGATAATCGAAACGGGAGTCGATGTGCCGAATGTCAACACCCTCATCATAGAAAATGCAGACAGAATGGGGCTTGCCCAGCTTCATCAGATAAGAGGCAGGGTAGGCAGGTCTTCAAGAAGGGCGAGCGCTTATTTTACCTTCACCGCAGGCAAGCAGCTCTCAGAGATAGCGGAAAAGCGCCTTGAAGCCATCAGGGAATTCACCGAATTCGGCTCCGGCTTCCATATCGCGATGCGCGATCTCGAATTAAGAGGCGCGGGCAATATACTCGGCGCCAGCCAGCACGGTCAGATGGAATCCGTCGGATATGATATGTATATCAAGCTCCTCGAGCAGGCGGTTCGCGAAGAAAAGGGTGAAATTCAAAAGGAGCCCGAGAAGGATTGCCTTATAGATCTGCCCATCAACGCCCACATCCCCGAGGATTATATTTCGAGCGTGCCCCAGCGCCTGCAGATCTATCGCAGGATAGCGGATATAAGAAGCGAAGAAGACGCTCTCGACGTTACGGACGAGCTGATAGACCGTTTCGGGGAGCCGCCTTCATCCGTGCTCGGTCTGATAAGGATCTCAACAGTCAGATTCAAGGCGGCAAAGATCGGCGTGTATGAAATATCTTCCGAAAGCGGAAGGGTGATATTCAAGGCGGAGGAGCTCGATAAAGAAACCGTTTATAAGCTCGCGCCGAAATTCAGCGGCAGATTCAAGGTCAGCGCCGGAGCGGGGAAGCCGTTCTTCTCCGTCGGCCTCAATGACGGCGAGGATAATCTCACCGTGATAGAAAAAGTTCTTGAAATTGCAAATTCCTGAATGATATGATATAATGCAAAGTTGAGCAGAAAGGAGAGAATATGCTCGGATCAGCCCGTCAAAAGGATAGTTCCGGCGGCCGCCGCAAAGCAATGATTGCAGCGGTCTGTGTCGGCGTGCCTGCGATCATTCTTCTCGTCCTTTTTCTTGTTTTCAGAAATTCGCTTATAACGGGCTACGCCCTGCGCTGCATAAATAAAAATGACTACGGCACCGCGAGGGCGATTTCTTCCCTGATCGGCGGAGAAAGCTCCGAAATGCTCGGCGAATACATCGGGCTTAGGATGGAAATAAACCGCGAATATCCCGAAATGCTCGCTTCATTTGATCTTGATAAAATTCAGAGCCTTCAAAAAAGAGCACGCACCCTCGCCGATGATTCTGCCGATTACCGCGCTCTCGGTAATGAGGTGAAATCCCTTTCCGACAGGCTCTCCGGGATATGCAGGCTCATAAAAGAATACGAAAATATGCGCGCAGACGTTTTGGATATGATGGATGTCTTTGCCGAGATCAACCGCCTTTACACTCCCGATGAAAGCGGAAAGAATCCTTCATTTACCATCGGCGAAGAGTTTTCCAGAGTCCTCACCTGGGAGGAAAACTGCCGTATCCTGAGCGAATTCAGTTCATCCGTCTCCGGAGGCGAATCCATATACCTGCTCTCATATCTCGTAAGCGAAACTTACTCCGAATGTGAAGAGATAAGAAATCAGCTTGAAGAGCTCAGGGGCAAAGGATACGGGGATGACGACCCCATAAGAGTAAGCGGCTCGGGTCATAAAAGCTTCCCGGATATCACCGGCTCATCCGGAGTTTCTCTCAGCGTGGACAGAAAAGAGGAATATGAGCGCTATATGTATGAAGGGATCTGCCGCGCTCTTACCCGAAGCCTTTCAGAATACTATACGGGTATCTGATATCAAATCTCATTAAAGTTAAAAGCTCACAGGCATTGGGCGGATATTCGTAAAACAGTATTGGTTTTCACGGAAAACTAAAGCCGCGGAACATCGTCA
>CAMVEX010000023.1 GCA_947166625.1 uncultured Clostridia bacterium | reverse complement strand
TGAAGCCGCCTTCAAGATAAGATATCCCATGGCGTAAGCCAGTAAGACCCCTCATGGACTATGAGGTTGATAGGTTGCATGTGTAAGCATAGTGATATGTTCAGCTTGGCAATACTAATAGGTCGAGGGCTTGACCAATTCTTCTTCTCTCCCTTTCCTTTACTGTTTCCTTACCATTTTCCTTTGTTCAGTTTTGTGGGTGCGTGGGCGAGCTTTGGCTCGCTTTTGATTTAATAAGGTCGTTTAGCGCAGCTGGTAGCGCATCCGCTTGACGTGCGGGAGGTCACAGGTTCAAGTCCTGTAACGACCACCATTGGAAATCCCTTGAAATAAGGGATTTCTTTACTTTTATCGGCATTTTCTTGGTAGTGAAAAATAGCATAAAACGCATCAAAAATGATTAAAATGCAGACAAATTATGCAGACAAATTTTGATGAGAGAGGATAGATTTATATTATGAGCATATCTTTTAGACATACAGCTGGCTTTGGCAAAAGAATGGAATACTATCTTATTGGCAAGATGCTTATGGAAAATCTCGATTGTTATACCCCGCTTGTTGATGACCACGGAGTAGATTGTGTGATAAAGAAGGCTGATGGTACTTTTATAGAGATTCAGATTAAGGCAAGGTCAGCTGTAGTTAATGATGGTGATGCGGCTTTGTTTTCTTGTATTGAACACGAACTAACTCCCAATTTCTATTTTGTGTTTTATTCAGAACGACTCAAATCGATGTGGATTATGTCTTCAGAAGAGTTTCTGTCTGAATGCGTTACTAATAAGACTGGCAAAAACATAGGTAAACGCAGTATTTGGTTTAATGGAAATAGAAAGAATCCTAAGACAGGCAAAAAGCAAGAATATCGTAAAGAAAAATATGATAAGTACCTTGCTAAAGATTTTTCAAGATTTCATTAAAGGAATCAATCATCTAAATAGGTGACTATTATTGATAATTAACAAAAAATTTGCTTAAAATGCAGACATTAAATGCAGACATAATACTAGAAAACGTTGAAAAATATAGGTTGTTAGATACTTGATAACAGCTTGACGTGCGGGAGGTCACAGGTTCAAGTCCTGTAACGACCACCACGAAAAATCCTTGTCAAAAGACAAGGATTTTTTCAGTTATATTCGCCTGCGGCGAGTTTAATTGCGATGCAGTTATATTCGGCTTGCGCCGCTTGACGAAATTATCCGCCGTGCGGTAGAGGAACGCCCTCGGGTTTTCTATTACTTCTCTTGAATTCAGTTTTTGCTGCAGCACCAGGAAGGAATCCTGAACGCAGTCATCTGCGTCTTCCCTTGCGCCGTCAAGCCGGGCGAGGCAGTAATAAAACAGTTTTATTCTGTACTGTGCATAACATTCTTTGAGAATAGTATTGCAGTCCTTTGTGTTTTTGATAACCTCGCCCCCTTTCTGCTATATTCGGTATGTCCCTTCATAAGGCAGTCGGCTAAAATTGCAAATCTAACGGAATTTTTTTCAAATTTACATAATTATACCATAGATCCGATCGGAAATTATACATTAAATATACCCGATATATAAAAACTGCCTGCCCATTGGACAGACAGCATTTGATTTGATTCGGTTTTGCTTAATCGGCAAATCTTGATCCGATAGAGCTGAATATATCTTTGATAACATAGGGGATTTCTGCGATCGCAAGGAACGGAGCGGCAACAATAAGAAGCACGGGGAATGCGTCAAATATCCTTGCCATCGTGGGGCTGAGCTCAAACCAGCCGAAAAATGTAACGGGAACATCGGGAGTTTCTTCCGCGGGTTCTTCTTTGGTTTCTGCCTGAACGGCGCTTTCGGCGGCTCCTGGCAGAGCGTATGATACGGTTGAGAATATGCCTGTGAATACGGTGAGGCAAAGGATGATCGCTATGATTTTTTTAACGGTTGACATAATTTAAGTCTCCTTGATCGGTTTTCAGCATTTTTGCTGTTGTACGCTATTATTTAACCATATCCCGCCGTGAGTTGCAACACTTTTCTTTCCGTTAAAACCGTTTTTTGACTGAAAAATCTTCTTGATGTTACAGTCATGATTTATAATGTCAACATAAACAGGATATTTTATAATCGGCTCATCGTTTAATAAAACTGCACGTCGCCCGTGCCGAAAGCCGTAATCTCGTAATTCTCATCAAGATTTATTACATGGGAGTAATCGTCGTTGAACTCCCGCTTTGCAAATTCGGCAAAGTCTTCAAATTTCTCCGAGAATTTCAGGGTCACATCTTCTATTATGATTTCGGGCGTTTCGCCGTCAATATCACTGTAATGGGGCTCTGCGGTTTTGTATTTCGCGGCGAAATCTTCCGCCGACTCCATATTATCGAATTGGACTATGATCCCGAAGGTCATATACCATTCGCGTTTGCCGTTCTCCTCTGTATAACTCAAGGTGTGTTTGCCGGCGCGGAAAACGAAGGGGATCACATCATAAAGCTCCGATACATCGGTCGTTTTTATTTTTTCCTCTTTCTCATACCGGTGCTCAAACCAATCCTGCCATTTATTATCTATATCATACCAGCCGCTGTAGCTTACATAGCCCTCGTCGTCAAACCAGCCCGCCGATTCGATCTGCCATTCGGAATCCTTTTCGTTGCAGGAGACAAATATCATTTTATCATCCGGGTCATACTGATTTGAATAACATTCTCTCTTGCCGTTTTCGTCATAATAAATGCTTATATCGTAATCGTTTCCGGTTGCTTTTACGCCCGTAATGCCGTCTCCGCTGTCCAGATAATATGTTGCGGTAATATCGTTTCCGTCTTTGTCTTTTGTGTAAAAATTAAAGCGGGGCTCGGTCGAATTCTCATAAAAGGTATAGACCGTTTTGCCTTTCTTGTTAAGATAGTTGACGGAATAGGAATCATCCTCTTCGGTTTCCCCGGTGACTTTTTCAAGCCCTTTTGTATCGGGCTTGTGATCGTATTCTATGCCGAGCCTGTCAACTATATCGCCCGGAAACCGGTATCCGGAAAAGATTTTTTTGACCTCTTCGTTTCCGCTTGTCTCTGCGAATGATTTTTCGCGGGCGCAACCGCTGAGCAGAAGGGGAGCGAGCATCGCCGTAATGATCATATATACGCCGATTTTTTTGATAAAACTCATGATAAATCTCCTTCCCGCCGTGAATTCATCCTTTGCCTTGATATGAATATACTCCGTCTGTTCCCCGAATTCAAGTGATTTTTAATTTCGGGGAACGGGATGCCTAAATCAATTATATCATTTTGCATTCGTCGGGGTTGTGAAAAAAGTTTTACTGTGGACAAAATCGGATTTTTTGCGTGCTGATAAGGCGTTTATAATTCATAAATAACAATTATGCACTTTAATTCAACACTTTTGCAGTTTCCACAAAAAAGCATTGACAAATTTGTGCAATGCTGATATATTCAACTCACCGAATTTAATTCCGAAGGGGTGAGCATAATGACAAAGTATTCCGATCTTTACAGACGAATCAACAGATCAAATTATTTTGCGATTTGTAATCGGAGAATTCTTTATGCCCGCCGTATTGCCCCCGAAAGGCGACAAAGTGCAGGTGATTATTGACATCTCCGTTTTACGGGGATGTTTATTTTTTTACAAATTTTGAGGAGGAATGTTAAAATGGACGGATTTATTACTCTTAAATGGAGAAGCAGAAGGGTAATTGTTGCGCCGGAGGATATAATTTATGTAGAAAGCTACAACAGGCACCTTGTGATCCATACTTCGGACGGCTCCGAAACCGAAATCGTCGGCAAGCTGAGCGAATTTATAAAGCTTCTTCCGCAGGAGGATTTTGTCATAACCCATAAAAGCTTTGCGGTCAATATGAATTATATATCATGCTTTGATAAGGACGGAGTGATCCTCAAGGATTCAAGCGAACTGCCTGTCAGCGTCAGAAAGAGAAGCAGAGCGCTTATGATATTTGACGATTTTTCCGAAAGGGGGAGTTAGAGTGGTGCTTGTTGCGGCGGTGTCCGCTTTACTTATCATCATCGGATTTGCGGTCAAAATCAAAAGCGCGGATAAAGATTCGGCGTCGGCAGGTACGGGCGTCATTTTCCTCGGCCTGCTTATACTGCTTAGCGATTTGTTCTTTTTGGCTTTATTCAGAGAGTCGGCGGCGGCTTACGCTCTGTTTATCCTGATTCTTGCTGCGGCAGCTTTCATAAAAATATACGAAGTTATAAAAAGAAGGTGAGTGCAAATCGCGCTCACCTTAAAATATGTAGCTGTAAATTAAGCGAAAATAACCAATAAAAATCTTTAGGAAAGTTTATAAAACAGATTGATTTATATACTTCTTTTATGTTATACTGTTTTTGCGACACAACAGAATAAACGGCAATTTATGCAAGTTTGTATTTTTATTTCGGTAAAAATGCAAGCTCTCATTCACATTCTTGTATAAGTTGTCGAATGTTGTGTCGCAGCAATTGGAGCTATGCGTTTTTCGGTGCGTAGCTTCGGCTGCGCACTTTTTAATTTTGGAGGGAATTTTATGTCAAAATTTAAACACGCAATTTCCGTTATTCTCTGCATCATTCTACTCTTAGGCTCTGTGGGTATAGGTGGCAGTGGCTTTACGCAGATTTTGACCACTGTCGTAAATGCTGAAGATGCCACAAGCGGTACCTGTGGCGAAAATCTGACATGGAGTTATGACGCAAGTACCCGAACGCTGACTATCAGCGGAACAGGGGAGATGGATTCTTTTAGCAACTCTTCACCGTGGTCTTCTTATAATGATTCAATAAAAACTGTGATAATTAATAATGGCGTCACAAGCATTGGACGCATAGCTTTTTTTCGCTGTACTTCGTTATGTGATATTACAATTCCGAATTGTGTTACAAGTATCGGTGATAGTGCATTCTCTGACTGCACTGCGCTGACGAGTATAACGATCCCGGACAGTGTTACAAGCATCGGACAATGGGCATTTTACAATTGTTCTGCGTTAGCAAGTGCTGAAATTGGCAATGGCGTCATAAGTATTGAAAACTATGCATTTAATGGTTGTGTCGGTCTTTCAGAACTGAAAATTGGAAATAGCGTTACTAATATTGGTATTGATGCTTTTAAGGGATGTAGTGCCGGGCTTGAGATAATAGTCGTAAATGATAAAAACACTGTATATCATTCTTCGGGAAACTGTTTAATCGAAACAGAAGAAAAACGTCTGATTTTAGGTTGTAAAAATAGTATTATTCCTGATGATGGTAGTGTTATAGGAATTGAAAGCGGTGCATTTTATAATTGTGCAGGATTAACAAACATCAATATCCCGGAAAGCATCAAATATGTAATTGGCTCTAGCGCATTTCGTGGTTGCACCGGTTTAACAAGTATAAGTATCCCAAATGCCTCGGGAATTGGCGCTTATGCTTTCTACGAATGTACCGATCTTAAAAGTGTAAAGATTTCAAATAAGGTATATGTTATAGAGAACAATGCATTTAACGGATGCACCGGTCTGACAGATGTTTATTATGACGGGTCTGAAGAAGAATGGAACACAACAGAAATTAACGGTACCATAATTTTAGAAGGTAATGATGATCTTCTCAATGCAACTATCCATTTCCTCGGCGAGGAAGCCCCTGCCGAGCCCGTCAATCCGACATCTTCGGCAAAACTCAATGTCAGATCATCAGCAACTGTTGATTACAAGTCAAATGTTACAATCACGGCAACAGCTACAGGAATTCCGGACGGCTATGTGCTTGCTCTTTATGATGGCAACACAAAAATTTCTTCCGGTGATAATGCTAAAATCAGCCATAATGTCGGCACAATGACTGCAAGCCAAACATATACCATAAAGGTGGTTGACGGCAACGGAAATGTTCAAAAGGACGGCGACGGAAACGATCTGACTGCTAACTGTGAGGTCAAGGTAAAAAACAGTTTCTTTGATATTATTATCGCCTTCTTCCGCGGATTGTTCGGCTTGTTACCAAATGTAGATATTAAACCGTAATACAGCAAAACTAATGCGGCGGCTTACGCTCTGTTTATTCTGATTCTTGCCGCGGCAGCTTTCATAAAAATATACGAAGTTATAAAAAGAAGGTGAGTGCAAATCGCGCTCACCTTAAAATATGTAGCTGTAAATCACATAAAAATGCAAAATGCTCCCCGCCAGCACAAAAATATGAAATACCGTGTGGAGCCAAGGACGTTTGATACCGAGCTTGCAAAATACGGCGCCCGCCGTGTATGCCGCGCATCCGGCGCAAAGCAGTGCAAATCCGGTTTTGTCAATGCTTCCGAGGCGTGGAACGGCGCTGAAAAGCATTGCCGCTCCGCCGATGAAATATACCGCCATGCAAATAATTTTCAGTTTTTCGTTATTGAAGAAAAAGAGCTTTGTGATTATTCCGAAAGCCGCGCAAAACCAGCCGGTGCAAAATACCGCGATGCCGTGCGCGGGGCTTATCCGATAAAGGGTTATCAGGGCGCAGGGAGTTGCCGTGCCCGCCAAAAGCAAGGGAATCGCAATATGATCGAATAAGCGGAAAAACTTTTTTGCTTCGCCCCTCGGCAGGCCGTGATACAGCGCGGATGCGGTATAGACGAGGATGAATGCCGAGCAGTAAACGCAGGCGGAAAAAATAAACCGTGCGCCCTCGCTCCGGACTTTTATCAGGCACATATAAAGAGCGCATAGGGCAAAAGCGGAACCGAGCGCGTGAGTGAAGCAGTTAGCCGCCTCCTGCGCCCGGGTGTATTCTATCAGCTTTATATCTTTTGTCAGCTTCATAATCAAAACAGAATATCTCTGCTTGTCGCAAGGTTTTCGATACTGTAGAGGAACATCATTTCATTTATATCTTCTTCCTCAATAAGCTGCCTTACATTGGATTTATAATATCTCAGATCAATCATAATTATATTTGCGTAATCGCGGGCGAGAAACGGCGCTATGCAGTGGGCGAAGGAATCCTTTATCAAAAGCAGATTTGCCCCTTCGTTCCCGGTTTCGATTTTGACAAGCGGATGGTTTCCGTCAAGGAATGTGAGATATTTATCGCCCTCCGACAGATGGTTTCTGAAAAACATACTGCCGGAACTTATTTCGTCTTTGCCGTCGATTATCGTCACTTTCGCTTTTCCGAGAGTCTCTTTATCGAGCCATAATTCAACATCATCCGGCTTTGTCAGCGTGTAGCAGGCCTTGGCGTAAGATGTGCCGTAAAAGCCTTTGACGGTTTCGATTTTATAATTATCTTTTGAAGGAACGGTATGCATTACGGAGCTTACGGGCAAAAAGAGATCGCGTGAAATCGCCCGATACGCCGCGAAGGCGCCCTCGCTCGTCCAGTGATGGTCGGTCCTGTAAAAATATCTGTCTCTGTCGGGTGAATTTTTGAATTCGGTCGTCAGGTCAATATATTTTATATTGCCGGGCAGAGCGCTTTTTATTTTTTCGCTGTATTGCCCGTCAAGGTAATCCATGGCGTTTTTCGGCAGCTTATCGGAGCAGACATACCCCTTTGAGGGCACTGCGACTACGGAGGAGCGAAGCCCCGTTTCTTTTGCAAAAGCCGCGATCCTGCCGATATTTATATCGAGCCTGTTATCTCTGTCAAAAGGCTTTTCGATCAGCGTGCCGTCTTTGCCGAGATATACGCCGTTTGAGCCGTTGTTGCCCTTGATAAGTTCAAAATAAGCGTTTACGCTCACAAAGAATGTGCGCATAGGGGTCTGATCCGCGAGAAAATTCTCAAATCCCTTTGAGAAGCTCCCGTCTTTGACAGATGAAAAGCTGAGCTTCGGCGCGGTCGCAAGATAGCGTTTTTCCGTTTCGGAAAATTCGTTTTTGGGCATGAAAATATACAGCAGACCCATAACAAAGATGAATGCCGTGAAAACGCATATTATCAATTTTGTACCGAATTTGTTTTTCATAGATTAAAATTTGAAATAGATAAACGGATTGTAGGCGTTGTTGACAAGGCTTGCGGTGCAGATTATCAGCAGTATGATAATTGCCGCGGCTTCAAGTATTTCAAAATGATTGATTTTACATTTGAGCTTATCGTATATCTTGCGGATGACAGGCGTGGAAGCTATAAGCCCCGCCGCAAGCATCGGCAGATATGAAACCGAGATATGCAAAGCGTCATCCGAAATGAATCCTCCCGTAAACAGAGAGGGGATGAATTCCGCGAGAGCCTTGAATCCGCCGACATCGTCGGAATAGTAGAATAGAGCCCAGCCGAAAATAATGAGCACCAGCGCATAAATATGCGAGATGAATTTCGGCAGTTTATCGAGAATTTTAAGAAGAAACAGTTTTTCGAGAATAAGGATTATTCCGAAATAAAGACCCCAGAGCAGGAAGTTCCAGCTTGCTCCGTGCCAGAAGCCGGTGAGCATCCAGACGATGAGCAGATTTATTATCTGCCTCGCCTTGCCCTTGCGGTTGCCGCCGAGCGGAATATACACATATTCTCTGAACCAGGTGCCGAGCGAGATATGCCATCTTCTCCAGAATTCCGTGATATTCTTTGAAATATACGGATAATCGAAGTTTTTGAGGAATTCAAATCCGAACATATTGCCCAGACCCCTCGCCATATCCGAATACCCGCTGAAATCATAATAGATCTGAAGCGAGTAGGCTATGATCCCGATCCAGGAGGCTATCGCACCTCTGCCCTGCGTTTCTCTCATCGTATCCCACAGCAGGCCCATCGGGTTTGCAAAAAGCACCTTTTTGGCAAGGCCGAGCATAAACAGCCTCACTCCGCGCGCAAACTGGTCAAGGTTTTCGCGCCTTTCGCTCAGCTGAGTGTCAACATCTCTGTAGCGGACTATCGGCCCCGCTATGAGCTGAGGGAAGAGAGAGACATAGGTGCCGAAGGAAATCAGATTATTCTGTACTTCGGTGTCGCCCCTGTAAACGTCTATCGTGTAAGACATTATCTGGAAGGTGTAGAATGAAATGCCGATTGGCAGCGGTATCTCAAGCACCTTGATGTTGAGGAAGGGGAGTATGATTTTTAAGTTTTCCGTAATGAATCCCGTGTATTTGAAGAATGCGAGCATACCCAGGTCGATTATTACGGATATGATAAGTATCGCTTTTTTCCTTTTTTTATCGTCTGTTTTGCCTATCAGAAGCCCTGCCGCATAGTTTATCACTATGGAAAAGATCATCAGTAAAACAAGTATCGGCTCACCCCAGCCGTAAAAGAAAAGGTCTGCGATGAGCAGGAATATATTCCTGAATTTTTTCGGAAGAATGTAATAAATAAGAAGGACGGCAGGTAAAAATGCAAACATAAAAATCAAGCTTGAAAATACCATGCTGTCCTCCGGTTATCGGGTATTACCCTGTATTCAGAAATTGTTTATGAGGAAATCGATCCACGCCTTGCTTCCGGCGGGATTCATGTGGATCCCCATTCCGTTTGTGCCGTTATCTCCGCAATATTCGGCTTTGAAACAGCCTGCGGAATCTTTGAGATGAGAATTGACGTCAACATATTGAAGCCCGTATTCTTTGCAGAATCCTTTGAGCACATCGTTGAATGCGTCAACTCCCGCGTTTGTGAATTTGCCGTGCTCTTTGCCCTGAGCGATGGGGGTCACCGATTCGATATAGATGGTCACCACGGGGTTTTTTGCTATTATCTTATCGAGAGTGTCTCTGATATTGTTTTTGATAAAATCGAGATTATATGCGGAAAAATCGTTCATGCCGAGCATGATAAATACCTTCTTGGCCCCGCAGAGTTTGATCCCGTCCTCTATGAGAACTTCTTTACCGTTATACTTGGGGTGAATGGTATTTTTTGCGCCTACCGCTCCGCGTGAATTTGAGTAGCTCATGCTGCCCGAGCAGAGGAACTGCGCCTTGCCGAGGCATTCTCTGCCTGCGGCGCGCTCGTTGCTCACATAGTTTGAGAGCCCGAGCGTCACGCTGTCGCCCACAAACACCGCGTCGTCAAAAAATGCGCTGCCGTGAAGGATCGGCTTCGGAGCCGCCGATGATGTCTGAGACGCCGTGGTCTGCCTGTTTTTGGTGAGCCTGTCTTTGAGCCGCATTCTGGTGCTTGTAGTGACGGATATTGTGGTGCCCGCCGTCGTCGGCTCGGTCCGCGCCTGAGTCACAGTTGCGCTTGCCACCTGAGTGCTTGTTTCAAAGGCAGATGAGGATGATGATTCGGCGGCTGAGCTTTCGCTTGTGTAGCTCTCTGCCATGGTGCTTTCATCGGTAATATCCGTCAGTGAAGTCAGCGCTCTGCTGAGAGCGCCGTCGGATGTATTTTGTATATAAGTCTCTTTTTCGTCCGAGCACGAAGCAAGAATAAAGCTGAATGTGAGCAACATTATCAGCAACACGCTTACAGATTTTTTCATAAAGTACTACCACCCGTTAATACATTGGAATTATTATATTATTGCCGTCTGTAATTGTCAATCATCATTTGTGTTAAATTTGATTAAAAAAGCCTGAATTTTAAGGCAATTTTGACAATTACGGGAAAGCCGTTTCGCATTGGAGGTTGATTTTGGGCGGCGGATTTGTTATTATTGATCCGTAAATAATAAAAACCTTTTCCGGAGGAACTATCATGAAAAGCATTCGCAGAGCCGCGGCGGTAATTCTCAGCGCCGTATTATGCCTGATGCCCCTCTCGCCCGCCTTCGCGCAGTCGCCGGATGTCGCACAGGACTGCCCCTATATTTTCATCCACGGCTTTATGGGCTCGACCGTATATGTCGATCCGTCAGACCCCGATTCAGAGCCTGCCTGGCCCCCGTCGGGCGATGCGATCAAAGAAGCGGTCAAAAAGGCGCTTCCCGCCCTCGGAGCCCTGCTGATAACCCATAATTATCAGCGCTTTGCCGATAAGGTTTTCCCCGTTGTTGATGAGCTTTTTAAGCCCATTATGCTCGACCCCGACGGAGAGGTCCCCGATAAATCGGGAGTGAGATGGTCTTATCCTCCCGCGGAAAGCATCACGAAATCTTCAAGGCTCAGCTATGTCTATGACTGGCGCATAAGCCCCATCGAAACTGCCGAAGGGCTTGCCAATTTTATCGACTATGTGCTTGAATGCTCCGGAGCCGATCAAATAGTCGCCGAGGCGCACAGTTACGGCGGAGTGGTGCTTATGACCTACGCCCGCCTTTTCGGCACCTCTAAAATCAAGAGCTGGGCGTTTAATACCACAGGCGTATTCGGCGAAGCTTACACCGGCGATCTGTTTACGGGCAATCTCGTATTCCGCGATAAGGCGCTCACAAGCTATCTCAAAGCGGCTGTCGAATTTTCCGATAATGAGAAACTTCTCGATTTTCTCTTTGATTTCCTCTACTATACGAGGATAACCTCGCTTGCCTGCCGCCTTGTCAACCGTATGTCTGATAAAATCGGTATGGAAAGGCTCGGCACAGCGATACTTCCTCTTTTCGGCGGATGGCTGAGTATATGGTCCATGGTGCCGGATGAAAAGGCCGATGAGGCATACGATTATGTATTCAATACCGTTTACGCCGATGATCCGACCGACAGAAGCGGGCTAAAAGAGAAGGTAGAGCGGTTTGATACCGAAATACGCCCGTATAAAGAGCAGACTCTCAGAGAAATTGATGAGAGCGCAAAACTCTATGTCATTGCCCGCTGCGGCTATAACGCGATGTTTATGACGGATTCGTGGGTCAATGAGAGCGATATGGTCATAGATACCCGTTATTCATCATTCGGCGCCGTCTGCGCGCCTCACGGCAAAAAGCTCGATTCGGCTTATCTGAATTCGGCGGATAAAAAGTATATTTCACCCGGCGAAAATATCGACGCCGGAAAATGTATGTTCCCCGATCAGACCTGGTTTATAAGGCATTATACCCACAGCAAATCCGACAGCTCCGTGGATGAATTTATCAACACTCTGCTTTACAGCGGCTCTCAGGCTGATACGGGAACATATTCTCAATATCCTCAATATTTATTCTTTAACGAAAATACAGGTTTGCTCGAGATCGACAAAGGGCAGTAAAAATCAGAGGCTTGCGGTCAATTCCGCAAGCCTCATAAATTTTCTTATCAGTAGATATCGGGGATCAGACGCTCGATAAACCTTATGTAACCGGACATAAAGAAGTCACGGATAAACTGCATGAAGGAATTGATTGCCGAAACAAAATTGGTGTAGAACGAGCTGAAGAATCCGGCATTCGCTCTGTCTTCCTCCGCCTGCTCAAGGCTTATCTCGTTACCGTCCTTGTCAATGCATTTGAAGTCAATGTTTTTACATTCGGAGCAGGTCCTGATATAAACATCCGCGGTGCCGATTCTGATATAATACTCCCATTCGCCGTAGGTGTGGCCTTTTGCGGGGATGTTTGATCTCACGCTCTTTCCGCAGTGGGCGCATACCTGCATATCATAGCCGACAGTGGTGCAGGTGGGGTCCTTGTGTATGCTCTCGCCGTATTCGTGATCCGCCGTGATCACCGCTTCAAGCGCGCAGTCGCCCGCAACATCGTCATCACCGGTGTCGTACCACTTGCCGTCAACAAAATAGTAAGAGCGGCCGGGCTCATCGTGGGTGATCTCTGAGTAGGCGTTTTCAAGCGGACATTTGGTCGAGTAATTCGCGACGATAAAGAAACTGTCGCCCCTCGCGACGTCAAAGGGCTCGCTGAGCGGCTCGGTATAGTATCCGCCGCTGTCATAATGGCCTGAGAATGTGGCGAGCACTTCGCCCGAATCGGGAATGTTGTCTCCGTTATCGGCGCAGATTTTAATATCTATATCGGTGCCCTTGTAAACATAAAATGCCACTTTGGTTACACTGCCGTCAACGGCGGCGGTGAATTTGTTTGCGCCCAGAGTGGGATTTTCCAATCCGCGGAAGTATGAGGTATAACCGTTATAGGAATATTTGCTGTCGCAGTTTTCGTTTACGCTGACCGAAAATCCGGTGATCGTGTCGATAGTCGGGTCGGAGTAGGGGAGCCAGAAATATCCTTTATCGCCCCATTCCGGTCCCCAGCTGTTTTTGCAGAGCCAGGCGCCCGCTTTTTTCATCACAAGCTTGCTGAATCTGCCCTCGGCCTTGAAGTTATCATCCCAGCCGACTATGGCGACCGCGTGGTTAGGTATGAGCGAAAAACTGTTTTGAGCTACAGTGCCGTTGTCGCCCTTGTAGTATTTGCTCGAATTGAAAGCGACGGAAACGGCGCCGTGTTCAAATATCTGCTTCTTTACGGCGTTTCTGTTTTCGGGATCAAGCTCAACTATATCCTTGATCCTGACATTGCAGCCCGAAGCGATCCTCTGTAATTCGCTGTAATTTCCCATAAACTTCGCCGAGTAGGGGCTGTAAGGGAAGTCATATTCATAAGCGATGCCGGTATCGGTCTTGAGAGAGGATTCTATATCCCAATCGTTAAGACCCACATTGAAGGTATCGCCTTCGAGATTCTGCCCGTCGCCGTAATAGCCGGAGTTTTTATCCTTCCACGCCGACTTTACGCTGAACCAGTAAAGAAACGCTTCGGAAAAATCGGTATCGTCCTTTGTGCCGTAGCCCTGCATTATATAGTCGCTTTCAAGGCAGGCGACTGCCGCGAAAGCTCCGCAGGTGCCGAAATCGCCCTGCTTTTTGACCGAAGTGATATATCCTTTCTCTGCCGAGCTGTATGAGCCGGGGAGAGATTCCGCAAACGCCGGCAGGGCAAGCGAAAGCGTAAAGATAAGAGACAGTAAAACTGCCGTGAGTTTTTTCATTTTGTTCACCTTAAATCCTTAATCGAGTCGGGAGAGAGTCTCCATTACATAGTTTCCGAAGTCTTCGCAGGTGCAACCGTCCTCTCTGCCGGTGATATGCATTTTCTTTTCTTCATACATGCAGATATCGAGCGCTCTCTCGAGTTTATCCGCCTGAGCCTGCTTGCCGATGTGAGAGAGGAGCATTACAGACGCTCTGAGCATCGAAGCGGGGTCTGCGTATTTGCCTCTGCCCTCTTTTATCATCCTGGGAGCCGAGCCGTGGATAGCCTCAAACATGGCGTATTTTTTGCCGATGTTGGCGCTGCCCGCGGTGCCTACGCCGCCCATGAATTCCGCTGCCTCATCGGTGATTATATCGCCGTAGAGATTGGGGAGCACAAACACCTTGAAATCCTTGCGGCGCTTGGGGTCGATGAGCTTTGCAGTAGTGATGTCGATATACCATTCATCGGTGGTGATCTCAGGATATTCTTTTCCTATATTTTTGGCGAGATTGAGGAATTTGCCGTCGGTCGTCTTGATGATATTCGCCTTCTGGATGATAGATACTCTGTCTTTGCCGTTTTTGCGCGCGTATTCGTAGGCAAGGCGTGCTATCCTCTCCGTTCCTTCAGTTGTAGTTACAACAAAATCCATGGCGAGGTCGTCCGTGATGTTGATGCCCTTTGAGCCTACCGCATAGGCGCCCTCCGTGTTTTCACGGAAGAAGGTCCAGTCGATTCCCTCCTCGGGGATCTTGACGGGTCTTACGTTTGCAAAGAGGTCGAGAGCCTTTCTCATTGCGACATTGGCGCTCTCGATATTGGGCCAGGGGTCGCCCGCCTGCGGAGTGGTAGTGGGCCCTTTGAGGATAACGGGGCACTGCTTGAGCTGCTCCATTACGTCGTCGGGGATAGCCTTGTTTACCTTAACTCTGTTTTCGATGGTGAGCCCGTCAATGGTCTTGAATTCTATCTTGCCGCTCTCTACTTCATCCTTGAGCAGGAATGCAAGCACCCTTGCGCTCTCCGCGGTGATGATGGGGCCTATGCCGTCGCCGCCGCAAACGCCTATCGTGAGCTTATCAAGCTTGTCAAAGTCTATGAAATCGCCCTGCTGCTTGATTTTTTCGCTTCTTTTGTTCTGTTCCGTTACAAGCGCCTTGAATCTCTCCACGGCGCTGTTAAGCTGTTCCTGAGTCATATTGATTCCCCCTTAATTGTGTTGTTCTTTGGTGTAGTTGAGAAGACCGCCTGCGAGGATCATCGCCTTCTGCCTCTGAGAATAATCGTAGCAGAGCTTGTATTCCTCGCCCTTGGTAATGTTTTTAAGCGTAACTTCATCACCGTTTTCGATCTTTGAGCGGATGCCCTCGAGAGCCAGAATATCATCGGTATCAATTCTGTCATAATCGCCGGGATCTGCGAAGGTAAATGGCATTATTCCCGCGTTCACAAGGTTTGCCATGTGGATTCTCGCAAACGATTTCGTGATGACCGCCTTTATCCCGAGATAGAGAGGAACAAGAGCGGCGTGCTCTCTCGACGAGCCCTGGCCGTAGTTCGCTCCGCCTATGATGAAGCCTTTGCCCGCCTGCTTGCATCTCTCGGCAAAATGCTCGTCACACTGCCTGAAGCAGAAGTTTGAGAGATAGGGAATATTTGAGCGGTAGGGAAGTATCTTCGCGCCGGCAGGCATGATGTGATCGGTTGTGATATTGTCTCCGACCTTGAGGATCGCGGGCGCCTCGATATCCTCGGGCAGGCTTGTGCTTGAGGGGAAGGGCTTGATGTTGGGGCCGTAAACGATTTCAACGCAGTCCGCGTCTTTTTCGTTGATGGGCTTCTCGATCATATTATCGTTGATGATGAAGGAATCCGGCATTGTTATCTCGGGCATTTCGCCGAGCTCTCTCGGATCCGTGAGGAATCCGGTGATAGCCGAAGCCGCGGCGGTTTCGGGGCTGACAAGGTAAATCCCCGCGTCAGCGGTGCCCGAGCGCCCCTCAAAGTTTCTGTTGAAGGTCCTGAGCGAAACACCGGCGGAATTGGGCGACTGACCCATTCCTATGCACGGCCCGCAGGCGCATTCAAGAAGCCTTGCGCCGGCTGAGAGTATATCTGAAAGCGCTCCGTTGAGAGAGAGCATATTGAGTACCTGCATCGAGCCCGGAGAAATTGTCAGCGAAACATTCGGGGCGACCTTTTTGCCCTTGAGTATCGCCGCTACCTTGAGCATATCCATAAGGGATGAGTTAGTGCAGGAGCCTATGCATACCTGGTCGATCCTGATTTTGCCTATATCCTTAACGCTTTTAACTCTGTCGGGCATGTGGGGCATTGCCGCCGCAGGCTCGAGAGCCGAAAGGTCTATGTCGATTATCTCGTCATATTCGGCGTCGGGGTCACTTGAAAGCTCCGTCCAGTCATCCTCTCTGCCCTGAGCCTTGAGGAAAGCTCTTGTGATCTCATCGGAGGGGAATACGGAAGTCGTGGCTCCGAGCTCCGCGCCCATGTTTGTGATGGTCGCTCTCTCGGGAACGGAAAGAGTTTTTACTCCCTCGCCGCCGTATTCGATGATTTTGCCCACGCCGCCCTTTACGCTCATTATGCGGAGCACCTCAAGGATTATATCCTTGGCGCTTACCCAGGGCGAAAGCTTGCCGCTCAGGCGCACAAGCGTCATTTTGGGCATTGTCGTATAATATGTCCCTCCGCCCATGGCGACCGCTACGTCAAGGCCGCCCGCGCCTATTGCGAGCATACCGATCCCGCCGCCCGTGGGGGTGTGTGAATCCGAGCCTATCAAGGTCTTTCCGGGTTTTCCGAATCTTTCAAGATGAAGCTGATGGCAGATCCCGTTGCCCGGTTTTGAGAAGAGAAGCCCTCTCTTTTTTGCGACGGACTGGATGAATCTGTGATCGTCCGCGTTTTCAAATCCCGTCTGAAGGGTGTTGTGGTCGATGTAAGCCACCGATAACTCGGTTTTGACTCTCTCGATCCCCATCGCCTCAAATTCAAGATAAGCCATTGTGCCGGTGGCGTCCTGAGTGAGCGTCTGGTCTATTTTGATCCCTATTTCTTTCCCGGGGATCATTTCACCCTCGGTCAGATGGCTTTTGATAAGTTTTTGACCTATTGTGTAACCCATATTTGCCTCCATTTTAACATAATCGTTGGTATTATATATTTTTCCCTGTTAAAAGTCAAGTGCGCGGGCATAAAATAACCGCAAGCCGAAGCCTGCGGTCATCGGTTGAAAACTATGAAATTCTGCTGTTATAGAGGGTCTCGTAAAATCCGTGTCTGCTCATCAGTTCTTTGTGTGAGCCCTGCTCGATTATCTTGCCGTCTTTGAGCACAAGTATCACATCGGAGTGCTTTATTGTTGACAGCCTGTGAGCCACTATGAAGCTTGTCCTGCCCTTTGTCATGCGCGCGAAAGCGCTCCTTATTTTGAGCTCCGTGCGGGTGTCGATGGAGGATGTAGCTTCGTCGAGGATAAGAGCGGGCGGCAGCGAGAGCATTACCCTTGAGATACACAGCAGCTGCTTCTGTCCCTGCGAGAGCCCGGACATATCGTCTGAAATGACCGTGTCATAGCCCTGAGGCAGCCTCTTTATGAATGAATGGGCGTGAGCGGATTTCGCGGCTTCGATTATCTCGGCTCTTGTCGCTCCGGGCTTGCCGAGGGCGATATTCTCGGCGACCGAGGCGGTTTTTATCCAGGTTTCCTGAAGCACCATACCGTATCCGGAGCGCAGGGATGAGCGGGTGATGTCTCTTATATCCACATTGTCTATCGCGATCCTGCCGTCGTTTACATCATAGAAGCGCATAAGCAGATTGATTATCGTCGATTTGCCGCTGCCCGTCGGGCCGACTATCGCTATCTGCTGCCCGTGACTTACCTCGAGATCGAGATCTTTTATAAGTTCCATGCCCGGAGTGTATGAGAATTCAACATTTTCAAGGGTGATGCGGTCGCCTATATCCTTCCTGTTGACCGCTTCCGGAGGATCGGGCGTTTCGCTTTCGGATTCTATCAGCTCAAATATCCTTTCGGCGCAGGCAAGTGAATTCTGAAGCTCGGTGATAACTCCCGAGATTTCGTTGAACGGTTTTGCGTATTGACCCGAATAGTTGAGGAACGCGGTGAGGGCGCCTACCGTGACGGAGCCTCCCGAAAGCGCCGCAAGACCGCCTATGAGAGCGACTCCTGCGTATATAACGCTGTTGACAAATCTCGTTGTGGGGTTGGTGAGCGATGAGAAAAATATCGCTTTTAGCGACGCCTGCGCGAGCTCCTCGCTTATTTCGTCAAAGAGCTCTATTGCTCTGTCCTGAGCGGCATAAGCGGCTATCACATTGTGATTTGCCACCGTCTCGTCGATATGAGCCGTCTGCTTGCCTCTTGCCCGCGACTGCGCAAGGAACATCTTGTGAGTTCTTTTGGCAACGAATGAGGCGACAAAAAGCGAGAGCGGAGTGAGAAGGGCGACGACGGGCGTTATTTTCGGGCTGATCCTTATCATAAAGCCGAGAGTGCCGATAATGGTGAGTATCCCGGTAAAAAACTGCGTGAAGCCCATAAGCAGACCTTCTGCGAAATTATCCGCGTCCGCGATCACCCTGCTTACCGTATCGCCCGCAGTGTGGGTGTCGAGATAAGAAACGGGCACAGAGCAGAGCTTGTTTATCGCGTCGTTTCTTATATCTCTTACCGCTCTGTATGTCACGGAGTTATTCAGATTGTTTACTATCCATTGAAACAGAGCGGATATTCCCGCCGAAATGAGGATGGCGCAGAGGTTGAATATCAAAGTGTGTGTGTCGGTTTTGCCCTCGACGCCGATCGAATCTATCGCTCTGCCTGCGAGCACGGGGATATAAAGGTTGCAGGCCACGCAGACCGTCGAAAGAATGAGCGAAATGAGGATAAGCGCATTGTATTTTGAGGTGTATTTCAGAATTTTTGAGAGAGTGCCTTTTTTCATATTTTTCATACTGCGTCATCCTCCTCAAACTGTGAAAGGTGGATTTCGCGGTATTCTTCGTTATTTTTGAGCAGCTCATCGTGAGTGCCTGCGGCGGCCTCTCCGTCCTCAAGCAGTATTATTTTATCGCAGTCGAGTATCGACCCGGTGCGCTGTGAAACGGTGAATATCGCCCGGCAGTCAAGACCCGAGAGAGCCTTCCTCATCTTTGAATCCGTCAGGTAGTCGAGTGCGCTGGATGCGTCGTCAAGTATAAGAATATCGGGATTTTTAAGCAGCGCCCTTGCAACAGACAGCCTCTGCCTCTGGCCTCCGGAAAAATTCCTGCCGTTTTGCTCCGTTACCGTGTCGATCCCGTTTTCTTTTTGCGCAACGAAATCATCGGCCTGCGCCGCTTTGAGGGCGGCGGTTATCTCTTCGTCTCCGGCGTTTTCGTTTCCGAGAGTCAGATTGCTCCTTACCGTCCCTCCGAAGATAACGCTTTTTTGCTCAACGAAGCCGATCTTTTTTGCGAGCTCTTCTCTGCCGTATGAATTTATATCCTTGCCTTCGATGTAAATATGACCCCGAGTCGGCCGGTAAAATCCTGCAAGAAGATTCATAAGCGTTGATTTTCCCGAACCCGTTGCTCCGATGATGCCGATCCGCTCGCCTCTGTTTACGCTGAAAGAAATATCCTTCAAAGCGGGCGCTCCGGCTCCCTTATATGTGAATGAAACATTGTCAAATTCAATGTAAGCGCCGCTCTCTTTATCGGGAGCGGATTCCGGGATCTCTTCATCCGGCGTTTCGAGCAGAGAAGCCACCCTGTCTGCGCAGGCGAAGGATTTTGTGAGAGTGATTATCAGATTCGCGAGCTTTATCAGCTCGACGAGTATCTGAGACATATAGCTGTAAAGGGCGACTACCGCTCCGCACGAGATTATGCCCGCGTCCACACGCTTTGCCCCTATCCAGATAAGGCAGGCGGATGCCGTGTTGACTATAAGGCAGGTCAGCGGATTGAGCAGGGCGGAGATCCTTCCCGTCCTTTCCTGCAGGCGGGTGAGTATTTCGTTTTTTGCCGTGAATTCATCCGCCTGATTTTTCTCTATCCCGAACGCCCGCAAAACTCTTGCGCCCGTTACGCTCTCTCTTACTGTTGTAAGAGCGCCGTCAACCGCCGAGCGGATATGCCTGTTTTTCGGTATCGTTATTATCATTACGGCAAAAATCACAAGCGCCAGCAGGGGCACCGCGCCTATGAATACGGCGGCGGCCTGTTTATCTACCCTGAATGCCATTATGCAGGCACCTATGACCACTACCGGCGAGCGGAGCAGAAGCCTTAAAGTCAGATTCACTCCGTTTCTTATGCTGTCCATATCGCCGGTGAGCCTTGTTATCAGAGTGGACGTGCCTATCTCGTTATGCTGTGTGAAAGACATCCGCTGTATCTTTTCATAGCATATATGCTGTATCCGCTTCACAAACGAAACCGCGGTGTATGCCGAAAAATACTGCGCGGTCACCGAAACGCTCAGCCCGATAAGCCCCGTGATCACAAGCTGCAATCCTCTCGTGTAAATGATCTGCCTGTTATTCTGAGAGATCCCGAGATCTATTATCTGAGCGATTATCAGCGGCACCAGCAGCTCAAGCCCCGCCTCCGACATTTTGAGAAGCGGAGCGAGGAGACCTTTTATTCTCATTCCTTTGAAGTATCCGAGCAGTTTTGTCATATATGATCCTCTTTGAGATTATTCCTTTTGGTATTTTATAATAACAGCTCTGTTTTGTCAATGAAAATCGGCGGGGACAATTATTAAATTAAAGTTAATAATTTCATTATCTATTGTTTTTTTTGCGATTTTGTGAGATAATACAGTCGGATAATTTTGGCTAAGGAGAGCGCATTCCATGAAAAAATCAATCAAGACGCTTCTTTTGATAATGCTCGCGGCAGGTATCGTCTGCGGCGCGATATTCGGTCTTTTCAAATTGACCGGAAAGAGATCGGAAAAACGCAAGCCCGAATTTGAAACCGTTTCCGTTGAGGCGAAGTTCAGCGATTTCAATGAATACAATCAGATCTTTCAGATGGTAAACAGAGATAAACTGAGATATAAAGACATATTCGTTCAAAACTACGGTATGGATAAAGACACGGCTCAGAATTTCATTGATACTCCCGAGCAGTGGCTTTCACTCAATCAGCTTGTCGAGATCAAAAATAATTCCGAATCGCCCGTCGTCATCACCGGAATAGAAATCAAGAATATTCCCGATGATGATCTCTATATCAGCAAATCGCTTGAATCGACCATGATTCAGATTCAGGAGGGCGGTCAGGGAGCGATCTCGCTCAATGTTCTTATGCACGATGAAGATATCTCTTACCCCGATGTTGAAAAGCTCGTTCATTCCTGCGAGATAAATCTTCTCTGCGCAAGCGCTGCCGGTGACCCGTCGCAGGAGGATATGGTCGGCGAAGTGACTGCTGTCCGGGTGGCTGAATGATGTTTTTCCGCAGAAGCAAACCGGCTTCGGGCGCTCCAGAATTCATCATCGCGGGGCTCGGTAATCCCGGGGCAAAATATGAATCCACCAGGCACAACAGCGGTTTTGTTTTTATTGATATGCTTGCCGCGAAATACGGTTTCAAGGTGAATAAAATCAAATTCAAAGCCGTTACGGCTCTCGTAGAGATAAACGGGCATAAGTGCCTTATTCTCAAGCCTCAGACCTTTATGAATGAGAGCGGTCAGAGCATCCGCGAGGCGGCGTCTTTTTATAAGATCCCCGCCGAAAATATCATCGTGGTCTTTGATGATATTTCTCTTGACTGCGGCAAACTCCGTATCAGGAGAAAGGGAACGGACGGCGGTCACAACGGCATCAAGAGCATAATTTACCACCTCAATTCCGACAATTTCCCGCGTATCAAACTCGGCGTAGGCAAAAAGCCCCATCCCGATTATGATCTTGCGGATTGGGTGCTTTCATCATTCGGCTCCGATGAAGCCAAGCTGATGAGGCAGGCGGCAGAGAATGCCGTCGGAGCGGTTGAAATGATGGTAAACGGCGAAATCGACGCCGCTATGAGTAAATATAATTCCTGAGAGGCATTTATGGCACAGCTTAATATAGTCCTTGTTGAGCCTCAGATCCCGCAAAATACCGGCAACATTGCGCGCACCTGCGCCGCTACCGGGTGCCGTCTTCATCTTGTCGGCCCGATGGGCTTCAAGATTGATGACGCGAAGCTTAAAAGAGCGGGGCTTGACTACTGGCATTTGCTCGATATCACCTATTATGATTCTCTTGAAGAATTCTTTTCTGAGAATTCCGGCGGTGAATTCTATTATTTTTCCACCAAAGCCACCCGGATTCATTCGGATATTTCCTATCCCGACGGGTGTTATATAGTTTTCGGCAAAGAAACGGCAGGCCTTCCCGAGGAGCTTCTTTATGAAAATCCGGAGCGGTGTGTCAGGATACCGATGATAAATAATTCCGATGCCCGCAGTCTTAATCTCTCAAACAGCGTCGCGGTCGGCGTCTATGAGGTGCTTCGGCAGTGGAATTATCCGGAGCTTTTGACAAAGGGCAGGCTTACAAAATTTGATTGGCAGGTTGATGAATTATGAGATATTTTATGAGAATTACGGCGGCTTTTCTTACTACCGCGATGATGGTTGCGTTATTCGCCTCCTGCGGAGAGAAACCGCCCGAGACCGAAAAGGTGACCGTTACCGAAATCCATTCGATGATAGATCCCTTCTCCGGAAACAGCGGCGCGGCAAGCGAGAGCGATTCTGAAGAAACCGGCTCTTCGCAGGCAGGTAACAGCGATGCTTCGTCCGCTTCTTCTCCCGCCGGTTCGGTTTCGCAAACGCAAAAAGAAAACGGGAATGTCGGGTATAAAATCGCCGATGTCGAGTTTGTGCTTCAGAATTATTACTCCGACGGCACAAATTACGGCGAGATAAACAATATCAGATTTGATGATGAAAGCTTCGCGAGCAGCGCTTACGGCTATCTAGATGTGAAACTAATCTATCTCGGATCCGCCCGCAAAAATCTCGTGATCGGCTACAAGGCATATAACGCCCGGGGCAAGGTCGTCAGGGATTCCACCGTCGCCGTCAAAACCGAGGGTACTCATACCGGCGATACCGTTGAAAATATCAGATTCAATGTGCCCTTCAGCACCGTTCGCGTTGAATTCTTTGACAGAGAGCCGTAATATCAGACCATATCAAAAGGGGAGTCGATAATGAAAAATTTCAAGAAGTTCGGAGCACTCGTTTTTTCGCTTCTCATAATTGCCTCCGGCATATTCGTTTTTAACGCATTCGCCGTTGAATATGACGGAATACTCTACAATCTCAAATCCGATTCTTCGGGATATGTTGTCACGGGTGTTTCAAACACTTTCGGCGGCAGCCTCATAATTCCCGAAGAGATCGACGGCAAGCCCGTTATCGAGATAAGACAGTCCGCTTTCAAAAATTATTCCGAGATAGGTCCCGAGGTCAAGATTCCTTCGGGCGTAAAGACTGTCGGCAATTCGGCTTTTCAGAATTGCGTCGGCGTCAAATCGGTTGAATTTGCTTCCGGTGCAGATACCGTAAAACTCGGTGAAAGCGCGTTTTCGGATTGTACCGATCTTTCGGATATCACTCTGCCCGATAAGCTTTCGGCAATACCCGAGGAGTGCTTCAAAAACTGCTCGCTCGTGATAGTGAATATCCCCGAGGGAGTTGCTTCGGTCGGAGACAGGGCGTTCATCAGAAACAACACCCTTGAGGAGGTTTATCTTCCTTCAACCCTCGCCTCGATCGGCGAAGATGCCTTTTTCGGCTGCCGCTCGCTGACGGGATTTTATGTGGCGCAGGGCAATCCTTCTTTTATCCAGTCGGGCGGAAGCCTCCTGAGTAAAGACGGCAAATCGTTCATTCAGCACGCTCTGGGCAATATCCCCGATAACGGAGCTTACAGCGTACCCGACGGGGTCACAGAGATACTCAGCGGCGCTTTCGCATTCGGCGCTCTTAAATCGGTCATCATCCCGGAGGGAACTCAGAGCATCGGCAAAGCCGCTTTTTCAAACTGCACCAAGCTTGAATCGGTCGTTTTCCCGTCATCTCTCAAGAACATAGGCGAAAACGCCTTCCTTAATTGCAGCGCTCTGGGGACTGTCACGATCCCCGCCGGCGTAACCGATTTTACCGCGGCGTTTTACGCGAGCGGAGTGAAAGAGGTCATTTTTGAAGACGGCGTTACCGCAGTATCGGATGACGCGTTCACAAACTGTAAATCGCTCTCAAAGGTCACCATACCCGGCAGCGTTACTCAGATAGGCAGTGCATTTTCCGGGTGTTCGTCGCTCGGCGAGGTATATATTCCCGCTTCGGTCACTCAGATAGCTCACGATGCGTTTTCAAACTGCGCTTCTCTCAAAATCAAAGCGGATGAAGGCAGCTACGCCGTAGAATACGCCGCCGCTCACAATATCCCCTATGAGCTTGCGAATCAGGATGAGCCCGAAACTCCCGATGAGCCCGCCGTCACCGCAGTTGTTCTCAAAATACCGGGGAGCGGTACCGTTGATTACAGGACCAAGGTCACCGTCAGAGCGTCCGCACAAAACCTTCCCGACGGCGCGAGAATAGTTCTCTGCGACGAAAACGGCAACATCATCAAAAACGGCTCCGCCTATATCAATCACGATCTCGGCGAGATGACTCAGACCCGTACCTTTACGGTTAAAGCGGTTTCCTCAGACGGCTCGACCGTTGAGAATTCCGACGGCACATCTGCTCAGGGCAGCTTCACAATAACGGTCAATTCGGGCTTTTTCAAGAGAATAATCGCCTGGTTCAGAGCCCTGTTCAACGCCCTGCCCGAAAAAGTATTTGCCCCGTAAGAATCCTGAAAAGCATTTGTGGTTATATGAATACAATTCATTAGTAACAAAATCCAACCGGACAGCAAAGATGTGCTGTCCGGTTGTTGGCTTAAAATAGAGTTTAATCGCAGAGCTAATCCAGAGAAATATTGATATTATGTTACGATTTTTTAGAAATTTTCAAGAACAGATAATGTTTAAAGTAAGTTTTTACTGTGTCAGTGATTGGCAATAGCGTTGAGAAATTAAAACAGTAGAAATATTGGCGGAATGAAACGGAGTTAGTAACAGTTGTATATCATTTACATGTGAACAAATCGATATATTTTTCAATTTCGCAATCAAAATTTTTAGATGAATATTTTGCGTTTTGGGAGATTTTATTCCTTAAATCATTATCAGTAAGCAGTTTTTGAATTGCAGCCGTTATTTCTTCAGGCTCAAAGCCGCAAATAAGACCGTTTGTACCATCTTCCAAAAGTTCTAAACCGCCATATGTTCTTGTTGAAATAATGGGCTTGCCAAGAATCATTGCTTCGGCGACAGTTCCCGGAAGCGCTTCAAACTCTGAAGGTTGTATATATATATCTGCTGATCGTATATATGGGAACGGATTGGCTTTTGCTCCTGTAAAAACAATATTTTGTTCAAGCTTATTATCTTTTACAAACTTCAAACAAGTTTCTAAATGATTGTTATTATCAGGCCCGACAAAAAACCATTTGAAATTAAAACCTAAATCTTTTAACTGTTTTCCGCTTTTAACTGCTTGTAGAATACCTTTTTCGCTCGAGATGCGACCTACAGTTAAAAGCTTTAGAGTGCTTATATCATCTAATTCGCATTTTTCAGTACTTTTTTCGATTATACTTTTTTGATTGTAGATGTTATGCATTACCAAGACTTTGTCTTTTGGTAGATGTTTCTTTGAAATTAAGTTTTCTCTTACTAATTGCGAAACAGCAATAATCCTATCTGCTTTGTCATAGTAAGCTTTATCATTGATGAATTCACTTATTTTACCGCTGTGATAGAATAAAAAATGCTTTTTTGAATTTATGCAGTTGACGGCTATATCAGATGCTTCGCCCTGTAGATATCCCACGCAAACATCATATTCTTTTTGTGCGAATAAAGATTTTATATATCTTCTATACATAGCTGCTTCAAAACACAGTATTTTGTACAAAAGCAATCTTAAACAAACAGGGTATTTGTTATTGAAAGTTCGGCTAACTGTTCTATCATAGTGTTTGCTCCAAAATTTGCTGTATTGTTTTTTGAAACTGATTGTTTTATTTCGATTAACAAATATCTTATCCACATAATCTGGCAGTTCATCGCTTATTCCTTTTCCTACTGCCAAAATTAATACGCTTATATCAAATTTATCCGGATCAAGACTTTGGCATAAGTTGATTAAGGATTTTTCAATGCCGCCAATAAGCATATATTGCGTTACAAACAGTATTTTGCTCTTTTTCATAGCTTACCTCAAATGAAGCACTTTTTTGACTTTGCTTTTTTTCTCACGTAATTGGTAAATTCTGCTGATGCTTCTGCGCTTTTTGTTAAAACTTTCTTCTATTATTGTTCTGTCAGTTCCTTTGTATTCGTTTACAGAAGGCAAAATCGGATAATTCATTGCTGAAAAATATGTGCTATAGAGTTTTTCCTTTTCATCGTTTGTGAAGTGACCGGTTTCTATTTGATGCGCATTTGAAAGATATATTATGCATATTGCCTGTGAAAATCCTTTTTTTACCTCAAGATCGTTTTGAAGCATATGCTTTTTGATCAGATCATTTCTTATTGCCGATGTTTTTATACCGACTTCAATCGATTGCAATGTTTTTTCAAAATTTGCCTTTTTTCTTGTCAATGTTGAATTGTCCTGCAAATAGTTATATCCCTGCGTAGTTGATAAAACAGATATTGTCTGTTACATAATTAAGAAGTTCGGTATTGAATAGACAATCTTCTGAAATACTGATTTTTTCGTTGAAAGATGCACCACTGTCAACAAGCAGCTTTCTGCTGTATAATTTAGAGGTAGGAGATTGAAACAGGAATATTTGTATTTCTCTTTTCAAAACCAACTCAATGTATTTTATGCCACTTATCGAAGTGATTGCAGGAGGCAACAACACAGATTCTGTGCCATTACGTATAAGCCGGATTCCGCTTTGTACAATTGAATAACTGTGGTCATTAAGCGGATTTGCAAGCGCTTGAAGATAATCGCAATTAACAAAATCGTCAGAATCAATAAAAGCAATATACTCTCCGTTAGCATGGGATAATCCAAAGTTCCTTGCTGATGATACACCGCCGTTTTCTTTGTAAAAGTACTTAAATCTGTTGTCGATGTTAGCGAAGTGTTTGCATATTTCTGCCGTGCAATCAGTTGAACCGTCATCGATCATCAATACTTCAAAATTCTGATACTCTTGATCTGCAACGCTTTTAAGACATTTTTCTATATGTTGTTCACTGTTATATATTGGGATAATGACACTTATTACCGGCAAATCATTTCAACTCGCTTTCAATACTGAAATTCCAGTAAATAATACAATACAATTATTGAAAAATCAATCTGTAAATATAGAAATGCAGTAAAATAATTTGAAATGATGTATTTTGATGCTAAATGTATTTTGTGAACGCATCAAAGCACAAGGCGCATTTCATCACTATCCGTTTTGATATTTTGTTTTTATTCGTGATGGATATCATGTGATTATTATATTTTTCGATATTTTATGATTTGGGGCTATCGCTTTAAGTCTGCGATAGCCCCTTTTAAATGCTTTTAAATTTTTTATTTGCCTTCTCCGCCGTTTTCGTCCGGGGAGGCATTTTTTGCCGCCTTGCGGCTCCGTCTGTTTTTCACTACCTTTTTAACGGGCAGTATGATGATTGCCGCCGCTGCCGCGATTATGAGCATATAGGGTATGGAAGAAATAAACCATATCGCAAACGAGCGGAATCCTCTGCCGATGCCGAAAAGATTCTCGGAGAGTTTTTCTTTGAGCTGAGTGAAAAATCCGGGGTTTTCAACCGCCAA
Source organism: uncultured Clostridia bacterium (assembly GCA_947166625.1). Taxonomy (GTDB): domain Bacteria; phylum Bacillota; class Clostridia; order Oscillospirales; family Acutalibacteraceae; genus CAG-177. The sequence goes on along the minus strand of CAMVEX010000023.1, from coordinate 15,781 downwards.
TCTTTCCCTCTCGACCTCGTTTACCGCGATCTCGACCTCGGAATATTCGATCAAGCTGTCATAATTCTTTATCGATCTCTTGTAGCTGTCAAGGTCTGCGTTCACCTGAGTGATCTTATCCTGAACCTGAATTATATCCGAAATTTTATCGGCTTTTTCGAGGATGGCGAGCAGAGCCTTTCTCTCTGCTTCAAGCGAATCGATGCGAGCCTGAATATCGGTATAATTCGCGGTTATATCGGTGGCGGTCACGCTCTTTGAGGTTATGTTGCCCATATCTCCGATTTTGCCGATAAATCCGTCAAGCGAATCCGCGGGGATCCTGTATCTGAGATTTGCGCTCCTGTTTCCGCTGCCGTAGTAGGAGTTGCCGTAAATCTCGGAGCTTTCCGTATAGCCTTTGAATTCATTTACCGTTTTGTCAAGCAGAGCGATGAATTCATCGAATTTTTTTGTTTCGATATCGAGAGAAGCGTTTCTGATAATTTTTCTTGTCTGTGCGTCTTCAATATTAAGCCCTGTTTGGCTTTTGCCGCTTGTTTTTGCCGGCGAGTCTTCGCTGTATGATTGAGTGCTTTCTTCGAGCGCGGCTGAGTTTGCGGCGTAATCATATCCGAAGGATTTGTTGCCTTTGCCGTAATAAACAGCCTCATCCATTGAGCTTTTGCTGTTTCCGCAGGCGGTAAACGCAGCGGTAATGATGATAATTGCCGTGATAACCGAGAAAAATCCGATAAGTTTCTTTTTCATAGTCCGTTCACTCCTTTTCATCTCTTAAACGAAGCCCGGAATGTTTTCCTCACGGTTTTTATTAAAAATATTTCGGCGGCGTATTATTCTTTTATATCAAGTATTTTCATCAGAGTCGATCCGAGTATTTTCTCTTTGCATTCTTCGCCGATGTTGAGCCTGCGGATCCTCTCTATATCCCATATTATATCTTCCTTTTTGCAAAACGGGAAGTCGATCCCGAATATGCTTCTGTCTTCCCCCGTCTGCAAAATCACGGTTTCAAGCTGTTCATCGGTCAAAGACCAGTTGCCCGGCCCGTATTTATCGCGGATCGTCGTCCAGCCCGCAAAAACGGTATCCGTTTCGCCTCTGCCGTTGTTTACCATGACCGCGAGCGCCTCATTAAAGAAATGCCATCCGCCGATATGCTCGAGAGAGAATTTAAGATCCGGGAAATTCCACGCGACCTCGTCAAACAACAATACCCGGTTATCCCTGAGTCTGTGCCAGTGGACCCCGGTGTGGAATGAGATAAAAAGCCCGTATTTCTGCGCCGCTTCATACACCTTGAATGCCTCGGGGGAATCTATTCTGAATTCCTGCGCCTGAGGGTGCATTTTTATTCCTTTGAATCCGAGCGAAACTATCCTCTTGACTTCGTCGGCGGGGTCGTTTTCAAAATCCACCGTACCGAAACCGGTAAATCTCGGCTTATCCTTTATCTCTCTGTAAAGCCATTCGTTTTGATGCTGAGCAAAGTTGCCCTCCTTCAGCCTGTGAGCGAAGGGAGCGAAAGCGACCGCCCTGTCTATTCCCGTCTCGTCGAGGAATTCCTCCAGAGCGGCGGAATCGGCATTGTCCCGTATTTCACGGGGATAAAGATGTGCGTGATTTGCAAATATCATTTCCTTTCACCTCATCCGATATTTTCCGCGCAAACGCGCAGGAATTCCGCCGTGGTTTCGTTTATTTCATCGGGTTTATATTCTTCCGGCATTTCGCCGAATACCGATTTATAAATACATAGCGAGGAGAGGAAGCGGCCCGCTTCATTGGGAGTTACCCCGTCCTTTGTCAAAAGAATATCCGGGTCGGCTCCGTGAGCGGCATTCCACGCGGAGCCGATTTTTATTATTTCGCCGATTTCCGCTTCGCCCGCAGCCGAGACGCAGGAGCTGACGATCTTTTGATACATTTCGCCGCTGTCAGAGCCGTATGCTTTTTCAAATTCCGCTGATGCGAATCCGCTTTCATAAGCCCAGGGCTCCGCCAGAGCGAGCCTCGCCTCGGGATGCATCAGCGAGCAATACGCCGCCAGCTCATCGAGATAAGGCTTGTAGCTCTCTCTCACTCCGCCGAGAGACGGATTCTGAATGAAGCATATCAGATCCCAATCGTCATCCTCGACCGCCTCGTGGAGCGCGATCCCGTCCGGGCTCATTTTTCCCGTGATTCCCGGCAGATAAGTTTCGTATGTATAAACCTCAGCCTCGTCCGTATAGTTTCTGTAATGCCTCTCTATCGAGCAGTTTTTGAGGGCCAGATTCGCGAGCAACAGCTCCTTGCCGGACTCTTTGGCGAGACGGGGCAGATATCCGATCATTTCGGATGTCAGATCGTTACCGATTATCAATACTTTCATTTTCGGCGCCTTTCATCATTTCTTTAAGAGATTTTCCGCTTTTTCCGCAGCATTCCATGGCGGCAAAATATATCGTTGCAAACATCAGATAGGGGAACGGGGCGAATACGCCCGGGTTTACGAGCGACATCATTTCGAGCCCGATAAAAGCCGTAAAGAGTATCAGCGAAAAGAATGATATGTTTTTGATAAAGCAGCGTATCCTCTGAATGTTGAGGAAGGTATAGGCGGCGACGCCTGTGATGCCCATAGATGCGATCACCTGGATCACGGAGCAGTGATACCAGCACAGAGTGTGCTTTGCGCTGTGATGAATATCTCTGTTGCCCATATATCCGATCCCTCTGCCAAAGAGCGGATTGGCTTTGAAATCCTCGATGCCGCGTTCCATAAGCCGTATCCTTATGGAATTCTCGTCCGGGTCAAGCATTCTCTGGATCGTGTAGCTGATTATTTCCACAAGGATCCTGCTCGCGAGGATCACCGCCAGAGCGCAGACCCCTATTGTGATGAGATTGTATTTTCTGTGCTTTCTGTCGATGATGAGCATCAGCGTCAGGCAGATGATTATTTCAGCCGTGCCGAATATCAGCCCGCCCCTTGAGCCGGTGAATAAGATCGCGATGTAATCGAGCAGACCGATAAAAGTCCTGCTATATTTGCCGGCGGCGAGATAAAACGCAAAGGGCATACACATCATGAGTATCGTCGCGGCGTTATTTCTCCATTGGAAGGGGATCACACTGAAATTTTGAGAGAATTCATCAAAACGCGAGGCGTATTCCTGAAACAGAGCAAAGCATAAGGTGAATATGGGGGTGATGTGTATCATGCTGAATCTGTGCGCAAAATCATATCCTCTTTCGGGATTTAAGTATGTCGCGATATATGAAACAAGAAGCATCATTCCAGCGCCGAGCGAAAACATATAAAACAGCGAGGTGGGCGAAAAATAAGATTTCCAATAGATTATTCCCGCTCCGCCAAGCAGAATTGCGGCTGAAACCGCTGCCATTCCCGGCAGGAAAGAGAGACGGCGAAGTTTGGGCCTATATACGATGAATCTTGATATAAAGAAAACGGCTGTGGGGATCCCGAGCGGCCAGAGGGCAAAAAATTCGGGTCCGGAATTTTTGCAGCGTATCGCAAAGCAGCATATCACGAGCAGACCCTCAAGACCGGGCAGCAAATCATCGCTGACAATGAGCGTGAAAGAAACTATTGCGGCGAGGGCATATACTCCGATCACCTCGCGGTCGATTATCATAAAAACGCAGGCTGCCGCAAACAGCAATATACTGTAGCAACCCGAGGAATTGAATTTTTCAAGTTTTTCGGCAGCAGATCTAAATTTATCCATGCGTGAATTGCCTCATAAAATTATGATTTTACCATTCTGAATTTTACCATTGAGCGAATACAAAGTCAATCAACGCCGCGAATTATGACATAATTGTAAACTTTTGAAAAAACACTTGATTTTTCGGATATTAGTGCTAAAATACGAATTAGCACTCGACGATAAAGAGTGCCAAAAGATTGTAATTCATAATTTCGGAGGTAATAAATATGAAACTTAAACCCCTTGCAGACAGAGTAGTGCTCAAATCTGTCGAGATCGAAGAAAAAAGCGCCGGCGGTATCATTCTCGCCGCTTCCGCTCAGGAGAAGCCGCAGATCGCCGAAGTCGTCGCGGTAGGCCCCGGCGGTCTTGTGGACGGCAAAGAGGTCAAGATGTATGTCAAGGTCGGCGATAAGGTCATAGCAGGCAAATATTCGGGCACGGAAGTCAAGCTCGGCAAAGATGAATACAATATCGTCCGTCAGAGCGACATCCTTGCAATAGTAGAGAATAAATAATTTCAGGAGGAAAATATAATGGCTAAACAGATTATTTACGGCGAAGAGGCCCGCAAGGCTCTCCAGGCAGGCGTTGATAAGCTCGCCGATACAGTTAAGATCACACTCGGACCCAAGGGCAGAAATGTTGTCCTCGATAAAAAATACGGCGCTCCGCTCATCACAAACGACGGCGTCACCATCGCCAAAGAAGTTGAGCTCGAAGAGCCCTTTGAGAATATGGGCGCTCAGCTCGTAAAAGAAGTTTCCACAAAGACCAACGATGTCGCGGGCGACGGCACCACCACCGCCACGCTCCTCGCTCAGGCTCTTATCAGAGAGGGTCTCAAGAATGTTGCCGCCGGCGCAAATCCGATGGCGGTCAAGAAGGGTATCGCAAAGGCTGTCGATACCGTAGTGGCTCAGCTCAAAAAGAATTCAAAGCCCGTTGCAGGCTCCAAGGATATAGCGAGAGTCGGCACGATCTCATCCGGTGATGAAGAGGTCGGCAAGTTTATCGCCGAGGCTATGGAAAAGGTCACCGCAGACGGCGTTATCACCGTTGAAGAATCCAAGATTGCCACCACAGAGTGCGAAGTCGTTGAAGGTATGGAATTTGACCGTGGCTATATCTCACCCTATATGGTGACCGATACCGATAAGATGGAAGCCGTCATTGATGACGCTAATATCCTCATCACAGATAAAAAGATCTCAAATGTTCAGGATATTCTTCCTCTTCTCGAGCAGACTATGCATGCCGGCGGCAAGCTCGTTATCATAGCCGAGGATGTTGAGGGCGAAGCTCTTTCGACCATCCTTGTCAACAAGCTCCGCGGAGTATTCACCTGCGTTTGCGTCAAGGCTCCCGGCTTCGGCGACAGAAGGAAAGAAATGCTCCAGGATATAGCTGCTCTTACAGGCGGCGAGGTCATCACCTCCGACCTCGGTCTTGAGCTTAAAGATACCCAGATCTCACAGCTCGGCAAGGCACGCCAGGTCAAGATCAGCAAAGAGAATACCATTATCGTTGACGGTGCGGGTTCCAAGAAGGATATCGCCGCGAGAGTCAATATGATAAGAAGCCAGCTTGAGAATACAACAAGCGAATTTGATAAAGAGAAGCTTCAGGAGCGTCTCGCGAAGCTCGCAGGCGGCGTAGCGGTCATCAAGGTCGGCGCAGCTACCGAGGTCGAGATGAAAGAGAAGAAGCTCCGTATAGAGGATGCACTCGCGGCAACCAAAGCGGCAGTTGAAGAAGGCTGTGTAGCAGGCGGCGGTGTAGCTCTGCTCAATACCGCAAACGCGGTCAAAGATCTGCTCGCAAATACCGATGACGCAGATGAAAAGACAGGTATCTGCATCGTCCTCAAGGCGATCGAGGAGCCCATCCGTCAGATAGCCGCGAACGCGGGTCTTGAAGGCAGCGTTATCGTAAACGCCATCTATACCTCAAAGAAGGTCGGCTACGGCTACGATTTCGCCAATGATAAATATACCGATATGGCAAAAGCCGGCATCCTTGACCCCACCAAGGTCACCAGAAGCGCTATCCAGAATGCGGCTTCCGTAGCGGCTATGGTGCTCACCACCGAGAGCCTTGTAACCGATATCCCCGATCCCAAGGCAGACGCGGCTGCGGCTGCGGCAATGGCTCAGGGCGGCGGAATGTATTGATAAGATCCGATTCTTAATTTCACAACGGCAGGCATCGCGCCTGCCGTTTTTACTTTTTTATTGACATTTTTGATTTCACAGTACATAATTTAACCGGTGATGATATGAAAATTTGCAGATATGATGATAAATACAGATCCGGCGTCAGGGATGTCTGCCTTGTAACGGGACCCGATGATGCTCCCACCGATAAGCGCGTCGGGACTTATATTCTGAATTGCTATTGCAACTACTATATCGAATGTGAGCCGGGCAACTGCTTTGTGCTTGTGAATGAAGATGATGAGGCGGTCGGTTACACGCTCTGCGCCGAAAATTACCGCAATTACAGAAAAAACAGTAAACCTTATCTTAAAATTGCAAGGGAAAATGCCGGCAGAGAAAAGGCGGAGATAGCCGCGGAGCAGTTTGCCCTGCGCCTGTTTTCAAAGAAATACCCCGCTCATCTGCATATTGATATAAGGCCCGGCTATACCGGCTCGGGATTCGGCACCGAGCTGATCCGTACTCTGCTTTCCCACCTCAAAGATAAAGGCGTCCCCGCCGTAATGCTGACCGTCGGCTCGGGAAACAGAGAGGCGATAAGGTTTTATGAGAGAAACGGTTTCAAAATCATCGTTAAAGCCTTCGGCGGTACCGTTATGGGAATAAATCTCCGAATTTGAAAAAGAATTGCCGAAATCATTGAGTTTTCGGATTTGATGTGTTAAAATCAAGTCATATTATCGAAAGGAAGAGGTCAAATGAAAAACGGTTTATCAAAAGTTATCGCGATAATGCTTGCTCTCATTATCGGTCTGTCATCCTTCGCCGCCGTCGTATATGCCGATGACGCTCCCGCCGCGGCAGGTGACGGCAAAGTTTCCGCCGTCAGTGAAGGCGATGTGGCGAAAAACGGGCTTTATCCCTACCTTACAAATCCGGATGTAGATCCCGAAGAAACGAGCAATGCGGTCGTCATTCCGGGTGTTTTCCAGTCAAAAACCCGCCTTTATAACGACGACGGCACCGTTGCGCTCAATTCCGAGGGCAAGGAGTATGAGATGCCGTTTTTCCTTGATTCCACCTCGGATATAGTAAAGACCGCTCTCAAAAAATGCCTCGGTCCTCTGCTTCTCACCCTTTTCACACAGCATGATTTCGGCCATATCCTCGCCAGGAATGTTGCCGAAACTCTCGGCTCCGTGCTCGCGGGCAAGGTCATGTGTGACAATCAGGGCAAAATTATCAAAAATGTAAAAGCCGATAAATACACCGACAATGTCGCGACCCTTACTCAGGAAGAAAAAGATTGGATTTACGATCAGATTCCTCTCAATGATTATGCGGATATAGTCGGCGAAGAGCATCTTTACTATTTCTCTTATTGCTCATTCGGAAATATTGACGAAATCGCCGATGAGCTTTATGATCTTATTGTCAAAGCGGCAAATGCTTCGCCCACCGGCAAGGCGAATATCATCCCCATCAGCCAGGGCGGCTCGCTTGCCAATAACCTTCTCGCAAGGCATAAGGATCTCGGCAGATATATCGACAGAATGATCTATATCGTTCCCGCCATAGACGGCACCGTGCTTCTCGGCGATATCTATGAGCACGGCATAATCGACGATGACGAGGCTCTTTACAGAGAGATGATCCCCACCCTCGTAAAGGGCGGCGATACTCCGTGGCTCGGCAACCTTATCACCGTGATCCTCAGGATCCTTCCCAACAAGGTGCTCAATGATATTCTCGACAGAGCGGTAGATACTCTCATAGACCCCTATCTCAAATATATAACCACGATGTGGGCGCTTGTTCCCTCGGGCAATTATCCCGCCGCGGCGGCAAAATATCTCGACGATCCCGAGGATGCCTATATCAAGGCTCAGACCGACGCCTTCCATCAGGCTCAGCTCAACAGATTTGACAATATCCGTTATCAGATGGATACCTACGGCGTTGAAGTTTTCGACATCTGCGATTACAATGTCCATCTTTATCCCATAGCCGATTCGTGGAAGAAACTGAACGGCGACGGTATCATCCAGCTCGATTCCACCTCAATGGGCGCTTACAGTATGCCGGTTGACGGTGTTCTGCCCGATGATTATACCCCGGCGCTCGGCGATAAATATATCGACAAATACCGTATAGTTGACGCCGGAGCGGGCTTCATCCCCGACAACACCTTCTATTTTCATAATCAGAATCACGAGAGCACGGGCAGCAACGATGTCATCATGAAGCTCGCCATCTGCCTTCTGACAGACGGTGAATTCAAGACCGTTGACTCCTACCCCGATAAATACCCTCAGTTTAACGAGGCGAGAAACAGCAAGGGCATAATGAACAGGCTTCCTTCGATCAAGGCGATGGATACCTCAAAGCTGAGCGAGGCAGACAGAGCGGAGTTTGATTCCGCCGTGGCTCAGATGGAGGCTCAGCTGAACAATACCGTTGTCGATACCGAAGCGTTTGAAAACGCAAAGGCAAATCTCGAAAAATGCGTCAATAAGGCAAACGGAGTTTCCGATAAGCAGTCACCCGCCGATATAGTGAAAGATAAGGCTAATGACGCGCTTGCCGGCGCAATGGAAAGGCTTTCCGAATTCCTCTTCAGGATCCTCAAGGGCAAGGGCTTTTCGGATATATTCAGGCTTTTCTGAATCATCGGTTAAATAAATCAATCCGCTGAACGGTGAGTTCAGCGGATTTTTCCGTCTGTTTGTATGGGAAACTGAATCAGTCTTCTATCGCGGCCTTGCGTGAGTTTATATCATAGAATTTCTTTATATCGAATTTTTCCTGCCTTGAATAGGTGTAAACTCCGTTTTGCTCCTGCTCAACATCCGTCAGCTGAGTGTAACAGAATCCGAACATCTTCTTATTGTCGAGCAGGGTATCCGTCAGCCCCTTGTATCTTGCGAAGAATTCCTCCTCGGTTTTGGGCCCGTTGCCGTATCCCCAGGCGTTTTCAAGCTTGTTATCGACCGACCATCTGATCCCGCCGTATTCGCTGATGAAGAAAATCCCTCCGGAATATTCGGCGTCACATCTCTCGTTTACGGGGTCATACAGCTCTGCACCGTTCATAAAATCATCGTAGCGTTTTCTGAAAATTTCTACATCCTGCTCATAGTCATGAGTATCCCATATATCGGTCACAACGTGATAGTTGCCGCTCGTGTCGATGCATGGCCTTGTCTTATCGAGCGCCTTCGTTATATTATAAACTGTTTCGAGCAGCTCGTCTCTCTGCTCTCTGCCCTCATAATTCCAGGTTTCGTTAAACGGACACCAGCCTATTATCGAGGGATGATTGTAATCTCTCTCTATCTCATTTATCCATTCCGCGAGGAAGGCGTCCGATGCGCCGGGGTTGCTGTAATCCAGACCCCAGCTTGCGTATTCGCCCCATACGAGGTAGCCGAGACGGTCGCAGTGATAGAGGAATCTCGGCTCAAATACTTTCTGATGAAGCCTTGCGCCGTTGAATCCCGCCGCCATTGAGAGCCTGATGTCGTTTTCAAGAGCGACGTCGTCGGGAGCGGTATAGATCCCGTCGGGATAAAATCCCTGATCGAGCACAAGCCTCTGAAAAACGCTCCTTCCGTTTATGTTGAATTTATATCCGTCTATCGAAATATCTCTCAGTCCGAAGTATGATTTGACATCATCCCCGCCGAATTTCAAGCAGAGGTCATAGAGAATTCCTTTGCCTGGCTCCCACAGATGCTTTTCCGAGAGCTTTATTTCGCCGGAAATTACCGAATCCGCCTTTTTTTCAAGCTTTCCGACTTCTTTGCCCTCATAATACGCCTCGGCACTGAATTCGCCCTTGCCGCAGAGCTCGGCGCTTATCGTAACGCTTGAATTCTCCGCGTCGGGTGTGATCCTGAAATTGCGGATGTAGTTTTTCGGCGTGAATTCAAGATAAACCGTCTGCCAGATACCCGTTGTTCTCGTGTAATCGCATCCGTGTGAATACAGAAGCCGCGACTGTTTGCCGTTTGGCTGCAGCGGAGAATGTATATTATCCACCGCGTTGACGATCACCGTGTTTTCGCCTGCGGCGGCAAGCTCCGTTATATCAAATCTGAAGGGGGTGTAGCCGCCCTTGTGGGTGCCCGCCTCTTTCCCGTTGATATAAACCGTCGCGATATAATCCACGGCGCCGAAGCAGATGAAAATTCGCCCGTCAAGCTGTTCGGGCTTTATTTCAAAGCTTCTCCTGTACCATACTGCCGGGATGAAATCCTTATAGTTTATTCCCGAAAGATCGCTCTCGGGGCAAAACGGTACGGTTATCTTTTTGCTCCAGCTCTCGCGCGTGAGTATATCCGCCTGGCCGAGTGAGTTTCCGAAATCGAATTCAAAATCCCATTCGCCGTTAAGATTGAGCCAGTTTTTTCTTTCAAATTGAGGGTTGGGGTATTCGCTTCTCGGTATTGACATTTATCATCAGCTCCTTTTCTCCAATATTAACACAGCGTTATTGCCGTTTCAATATTTTTATTGATTATTCGCTCATTATTTGGTAGAATTTCCGTGAGGTGATTTCAATGCTTGATAAACTTATATTTTACAAGGCAACGGATGAATTCAACACTTATGAAAAACACATTTCCGCTCCTTATCTGCGCACGGAATTCAAGACCGATGCGGATAAAAAGTATAAGATCACCGTGTCCGGTCTGGGCTTTTATGATTTATTCATAAACGGTGAAATGGTCACAAAAGGGCTTCTTGCCCCATATATCTCCAATCCGGACGACATCGTTTATTTTGATGAATATGATATTTCTTCCCATGCGAAAAACGGCGGGAATATCTGCGTCGGCCTTATCCTCGGCAACGGTATGCAGAATGCTCCCGGCGGCGGAGTGTGGGATTTTGATAAGGCGATATTCAGAAATGTTCCCTGCTTTGCCCTGGCTCTGACTTCATCCGATGAAAACGGCGAAGATACGATCGACATCGGTTCCCGGTTCAAAACTCATCCGTCCCCGATAATTTTTGACGATTTGAGAAGCGGATGCTTTTATGATGCGAGGGCGGAGATCCCCGGCTGGGATCTGCCCGGATTTGACGATTCGGGGTGGAGCGAGGTCAAAAAAGCAGATACTCCGAGGGGCGAGCGCAGGCTTTGCGACGCCGCTCCCATCCTTGTCGAAAAAGAAATAAAAGCGGTTGAGATCAAGAAAACAAAGCTCGATCCCCGATTCAATAACCGTGAAAATATGCGCGCGGATACTCAGTTCAAGTTTAACGGGCGCGAAAAAACGGGCGTGATGTATGATTTCGGCATAAATACCTCCGGCGTCTGCAAGCTTAAAATCGATTCAAGACCGGGGCAGGAGATATTCATTCAGTTTTGCGAGCTGAAAACTCTCGAAGGGCTGCCGTCATATAATAATGCCGGCTCGTTTTATCCCGACGGCTACGGCCAGACGATTTATTATATTTGCAGGGGCGGCAGCGAAGAATTCATTCCGTCGTTTTGCTATTTCGGCTTCAGATATGCCGTCATATTCGGGCTTGATGATGATCAGATAAAAGATGATACCCTCGTAATGCTCAGAGCCCATTCCGATCTTAAGGAAAACGGCGGCTTCAGATGCTCGGATGAAATTATGAATAAGCTCGGCGAAATCGTCAGAAACAGCGATCTTTCCAATTTCTGGTATTTTCCCACCGATTGCCCGTTCCGCGAAAAAAACGGGTGGACCGGCGATGCCGCGGTCTCGGCGGAGCATGTTCTTCTCAATCTCACCCCCGAAAAGAGTTACAGAGAATGGCTCAGAAATATCTGCAAAGCCCAGCGTAAAGACGGCTCTCTGCCGGGGATTGTCCCCACCGGCGGATGGGGTTTTGAATGGGGGAACGGTCCCGCGTGGGATAATGTGCTCAGTGAGCTCTGCTGGCAGATTTACAGGCTGCGCGGCGATATCGAGCCTGCCCGCGAATGCTCCGATTCTCTCTTCCTTTATCTGAATTATCTCACAAAGCTCAGAGATGAAAAGGGTCTTATTTCATACGGCCTCGGCGATTGGCTCCAGCCGGGCAGGGGAGCGGGCGACCCCGTTGCCCCCGTCATTCTCACGAGCAGCGTCATATCGTGCTATATCGCGTATAAGAGCGAGATGCTTTTCGGCGCTCTCGGGCTCGAGATGCAGAGAAAATTTGCCGCTTCGCTCAAAGAATCGCTCAGAGAATCGGTTAGAAAAGAATTTATTGATTTCGATACATTTACGGTCAGGCCGAGATGCCAGACTGCTCAGGCGATCTGTATTTATTACGGCATTTTTGATGAGAGCGAAAAACAGGCGGCGGGCAGGGTGCTCGAGAGCATCGTTCACGAATCGGGCGACCGCATTGACTGCGGAATGATGGGCCTGAGGGTGATCTTTCACGTCCTCTCCGATCTGGGCCTCGGAAACCTTGCGTACAAAATGATAACGAGAGAGGATTATCCTTCATACGGTATGTTTGTGCGCCGCGGCGAGACTTCGCTCCCCGAATCGTTTATCACCGATGAGGATTACGATTGGTCCGATTCGCTCAATCATCATTTCTTCGGCGATATTTCGAGCTGGTTTATCCAGCGTGTCGCCGGAATAAGGATAAATCCTCAAAACCTTTCCTCGAATGCGTTTGTCATCAGACCCGACATTATCGATGCGCTCGGATCAGCCGAGGCTTTCTATGACGCCCCGTGCGGCAGGTTGAGCGTAAAATGGGAGAGATCCGGAGATAAGGTCAGCCTTGAAGTCACGGCTCCCGAGGGCGCGAGCGGAATGGTCGCGCCGCCGCAGGGCTATGCTTTTGAAGGGTCGGAAGACCTCGGAAGCGAGTCGTTTGACCTGCTCGGAAGCGGTAAAACCGAAATATACACCTTTATAAAAAATAATTGACAAACCCCTCTGCATATAGTAAAATAACAACAATAAAAAACCTCGTTAGAGGGGAGTAGCTTACAATCCTGAAGTCAACAACCGCCGCGGGTTAATGCGGCTGGCGTCAGGGGCGTTTCGTGTGAAATGCGAGCAAGACCTTTAACATAGTTACGGCTATGTTAGAGGTCTTTTATGTAAGTAAAACGAATGGAGTGTTGCTGATGAAGTATTATCTTGAAGACACAAACACCGTTTTTGAAGATTTGAAGTCGAGCGAAGAGGGCCTGACATCCGCCGAGGCGGAAAAGCGCATTCTCGAAAACGGTAAAAACAAGCTCAAAGAAGCCGAAAAGGAATCGCTGATCAAGCGTTTCTTTGACCAGATGAAGGATCCCATGATAATCATCCTTCTTGTTGCCGCCGCGGTAAACGCCGTGACCGATATGTTTTCGACCGGCAGCTTTAAGTTTACCATACCCACCGATACATTTATCATCCTTTTTGTCGTTATCGTAAACGCTGTTCTCGGCGTCGTGCAGGAGAGTAAGGCAGAGAAGGCGATAGAAGCCCTTCAGGAAATGTCTGCCTCCATGACAAAAACATTCAGAGACGGCAAGCTCGTTCAGATAAAGAGCGAAGATCTCGTTGTCGGCGATGTCATTTCTCTTGAAGCGGGCGATTCGATCCCCGCAGATTGCCGTATCATCGAATGCAACAGCATGAAGATAGAGGAAGCTGCCCTTACCGGCGAATCCGTCCCGGTAAATAAGCTTGTCGATGCTCTTATGCTCGAAAAAGGCGATGACATCACCCTCGGCGACCGTAAAAATATGGCTTATATGGGCTCCACCCTTGTTTTCGGCAGAGGCAAAGCCGTTGTCACCGCAACCGGTATGGATACCGAAATGGGCAAGATCGCCAATGCAATCTCCCTTGCGGAAGACGGCAAAACTCCCCTTGAAATCAAGCTCGAGCAGCTCTCAAAGATCCTTACCAAGATCGTTGTCGGCGTCTGCGTTTTCATATTCGCGTTTGATATAATCACCAAGTATTTCATGGTAGCCGACAAGCCCTCATTCCTTAACCTTGCGCTTGAAAGCTTTATCACCGCCATAGCTCTTGCCGTTGCGGCTATCCCCGAAGGCCTTGTCGCCGTTATGACTATAGTGCTTGCCATAGGCGTCACAAATATGTCAAAGCGGAATGCAATAATACGCAAAATGACCGCGGTCGAAACGCTCGGCTGTACTCAGATAATCTGTTCGGATAAGACCGGCACGCTCACCCAGAATGTAATGACCGTTGTCGATCAGTATTCCGATGATGAAGATCTTTTGGCGCGCGCCATGGCGCTTTGCACCAATGCCGAGGTTAATGAAGACGGCACCCAGACCGGCGAGCCCGATGAAGTCGCTCTCATAAACTTCGCCTCCAAAAAAGGTCTGGCCAAGAAGCAGCTTGTCGAGCAGTTCCCGAGGACAGGCGAAATTCCGTTTGATTCCGGCAGAAAAATGATGAGCACCATCCATATGGTAAACGGCGAGATCACCCAATACACCAAGGGCGCTCCCGATGAAGTGCTCAAAAAGTGCAAATCCGCCCTCAAAGACGGTAAAATCGTTCCTCTTACCGATGATATAATCAAAGAGATAATGGCAGAAAATGCCGAGATGGGCAACAGAGCTCTCAGAGTTTTTGCCTGCGCTTATAAGACCTATCCCTCCGAAGTCAGTGATCCCACACCCGAAAAATGTGAGAATGATATGATCTTTGTCGGCCTTGTCGGAATGATAGATCCCATCAGACCCGAGGTCAAGGCGGCTATTGAGGAATGCCGCACGGCTGGTATCACTCCCATAATGATCACCGGCGACCATATCAATACAGCCAGCGCCATTGCGAGAGAGCTCGGTATCCTTACCGGCGACGATAAGGCAATGATGGGCGCCGACCTCGATAAATATACCGATGAAGAGTTTGAAAAGATAGTTGAGACCGTTCACGTATATGCCCGTGTTCAGCCCGAGCACAAGACCAGGATCGTCAACGCCTGGCAAAATAAGGGCTATGTCACCGCTATGACGGGTGATGGCGTAAATGACGCTCCCTCTATCAAATCCGCCGATATCGGCGTAGGTATGGGCATCACCGGCACGGATGTTACCAAAAACGTTGCCGATATGGTGCTCGCGGATGATAACTTCGCCACCATCGTTTCCGCTGTCGGAGAAGGCAGAAGGATTTATGATAATATCAGGAAGGCTATCCAGTTCCTTCTCGGCTCCAACCTTTCCGAGGTGCTGTCGATATTCTTCGCTTCCATAATGAATTTCAATATTCTTTCGGCAACCCATCTCCTCTTTATCAATCTTGTTACGGACTCATTCCCCGCTCTCGCCCTCGGTCTCGAAAAACCCGAGGTGGATATTATGAGAAGAAATCCGCGCGGCAAGAATGACGGAATTTTTGCGGGCGGCCTCGGGATCGACTGTATGTATCAGGGAATTATGGTCACTATCCTCACCGTCATCGCCTTCTATATCGGTGAATTTCTTGAAACCGGCACCTGGGTGTTCAGAAACATCGTCGATTGCGATGAGGGAATGACAATGGCGTTCTTCACGATGTCCATGTGTGAGATTTTCCACTCCTTCAATATGCGCTCGCAGAGATCCTCCGTTATCGGAATGATGGCAAAGAAGAGCCACAATATTCCTCTTTATATCGCCATGACGGCTTCTCTTATTCTCACCACCGCCGTCATAGAGGTCCCGTTCTTTGCGAATCTTTTCGGCTTCGCTCATCTTGACGCCAAAGCTTACGCCATTTCTCTCGGCCTCGCGTTCTCGATAATCCCGATAGTCGAATGTGTAAAATTCTTCCAGAGGAAGTTCTCCAAATCCAAATAAAACATTATTCAATAAAACCGCAGGGCTCAATGCTCTGCGGTTTTTGATTAATGGCTTTAGCCAGTTGAGTGCGGGACGCACGAAACAGACAACCACCCGCT
>CAMVEX010000022.1 GCA_947166625.1 uncultured Clostridia bacterium | reverse complement strand
GGAACAAACGCACATACCAACCTGCCTTAACGTGGAAGTTCTCAGTTTTTGCTAATTCTCCCATGTAATTGCCGTAAGCTATGTCATTATCCCAAACCGGCGCCATATGCAGCAATTTATCTTTCGGATTATAATACATATACGTTGAAAGGTCAAAGACACCGTCATGATTCTTAGAAAGCTCCTCCATTATATACCAATCAACAAAAGAATCAACGTCTATGTATGACGCATAACCGGTTTCTTCATCTGCAAAGTTATCGGAATAAATAACGTCTTCTACGCTTTGAATATACGACGCTATATATTTTACTATATCCAAATTACCGTCATTGGGATTATCCAGATCCGGGTCTTTCAAACTGAAAATAATATTTCTTGATGTTGTAAAATTATAAGGCTCATTCTTAAATCTGTTCAATTCAACAATAAATCCACCGTCATCATAATTAATTACGCCGTCTTTATTTGTATCTTTCAATTCTCCCGAAAGAATATCCGAAATGTCAGGTATATCAATTCTTTTGCTGCCTATTTTTATTGTAGTTGCAATGTTATAGTTACCATGATACTGACCGTTAAGTATTAGATCTACGCAGACAAATTCTGTTTTCCACATATTATCACGCGCAAATACAGTTCTTTCAAGTTCCGAAGCAAACCAGTTCCGTAGCAAAGATTTATCTCTGAAATTTGCCATAAGCGCCCAAGTCTTATTCTTACCCATTCCGAGAACTTTGGCGGAGTTTTCTAACTTTAATGTATATGGCTTTTTTGCAGTAGGCCAAATCCAAGTGCTGTTGCCTCTGCCTTTAATTCTTATTGTAGTTTTTTCAAGAGAATCATAATCTGTTCCGTTGCCGTCTATTGTAATAGTTGCACCTTCCAGCCAGCTGTTATGGTTTGATATTACTTTTCCGTCGGGAGTTTCTATACTGACAACCGGAATGCCTGTATATGCTGCTTGATAAACTCGGGTTTTCACTGCGCTGAACGGTGTTTTAACTAAACAATAATAATATCTGATTTCAGGCTTATCAAAATCAGGTGTAGTGTATGAGCTTGAAGTTGCTCCTTCTATAGCTTTCGCGTTGTTTTTCTTAAGATCGCTGCATGAATACCATTGATATGTAGTTTTTGATCCGGTTAATGCTTTATCACTTAATTTCAGCTCAATGCCCTGTCCGCCCGCGCTAAGGTTAAAATACGGATTATCAGCAGATATTTTACCAAAAATATCATCTATACTGAAAATTATTCTGTTATACACAGAAGCCAAAGTATCTTTGATTCTGCTTTCAACATTATCCTCCCCTTTTTCTATTTTAATTTCAGAGCTTAAACTGTCGGCTGAAAATCCGGTATTATTAACATCGGCAAATGCCAAAACTGACCCTGAAATTATAACTGATAAGGCGAAAACAAAAATGCCGAATAATACTTTTTTCTTTTTCACAAAAGACACTCCTATGAACAATTGAAAATATAATAAATAAAAGGCGCCGCACACGCAACGCCTTTCTTTGGCAGGGGCAGAAGGACTTGAACCCTCGGCACGCGGTTTTGGAGACCGCTGCTCTACCAACTGAGCTATACCCCTGCGAATGGTGGGCCATCAGGGACTCGAACCCCGGACCATTCGGTTATGAGCCGAGTGCTCTAACCAACTGAGCTAATGGCCCTTTTTTCACAGCGCAATATATAATATCAAAAAGAATCTGTTTTGTCAATAATTATTTTGATTATATTGCGCTGAATTAAGAAAAATAAACTTTTTGCCAAATCAAGACTTATTTTAATCCTCGCCGATGATACCGTAATATCTGCCGATCCAGTACGGAAGCAGATAGACGGTAGGCTCCTGCGCTCCTCCGGCGTGATTATCAAGGCGGAATGCGCCGGCATCGGGGCGGTCAACATTCATTTCGTCATAAGGCAGGGCAAATTTTATCTGAGCATTCTCGTGCCATTCCTCCTGCTCGGTGTCATAAACGAGGTCTTTGCGTTTTGAATTTTCCATACGGTAGTGAATAAGATCGTAAGGGATCTCGCGCAGAGTTCTAATGCCTTCGCACACATCGTCATCCCTGCCCGTCGCCGCGGCGTGGATAAAGGCAAACATCGGCTGTCTTTCGGTCCTTTCATATTCCCAGTGATCTTCCATTCCGAAAAGAACGGCGGAGCGGATCGACTCGTTCTCTTCAAGTCTTAAAAGAGTGAGCGAAGCAAGGAAAGCAAGATTATCATCAATATGACAGAGATGAGCGTCCTTAATTTTATGCCTCATGATATTCAGCGGATAGTGATATTCCTTGATGAATTTATCATAAAGTATATTATACCTGTCTTCGCCCGAAATATGTGCGCAGACTTTAAGATAGCCGAGGAATTCAAGGGAATTCACTCCCCTCTCGCTGAACCATCTTTCATCATAGTTGAGTGCCATGGGATCCCAGCAAGCCCAAGTGGTGGGCAGACCGTCTGCATCGATCAGGCGGTAATTATTTGAAACGATATAGTCAAGAGTTTTGCAAAGAGTTTTTTTGATTTTATTCTTTTCGGCTTTATCGGCGCAGAGATCGTAATATATGCTCAGGCCGAAAAAGTGGCCCGTAATTTCATCGCTTGAAGTTTCGCCCTTCCATTCACACTTGCCGTCCGGCGAAAGATGCCATTCACGGTCGCCGTCGCCGAAATTCTTTTCGCCTGGATATCTGACCGCTCTGGCAATAAAGCCCGGGATCCCGGAGACTTCGGCAAGGAAAAGCATTGCCTTCATTCCCCTCTTGGCTTTGGCAAGAGCGTTTTTATCACCCGTTACGGAATAGCGGAATGATTCGGCGGCAACATAACAGGCAGTCCAAAGCCCGTCATTATCGCTGATATGCACTCTCCCCGATTTTATATCATACCCGTCAATCTCTCTGACAGCGGTGAATCCCCTGCGGATATGATATTTTTCCATTATCTCTTCAAAATAATCCGCTTTTTCGGAAAGAGTGGTATGTTCCGATTTTATCAGGCTGATGCCATGATCCGTCGCCGCATAAACGAGCATACCGTCATCGCTGACAGCTATATCATTGATTTTATTATCGGGCACCCATCTGTCGGCGGAAAAATATTTTGTTTTGCCGCTGTCTAAATAAGCTACGCCGACATCGGTTGCAAAATAAGTTCCTCCGACCTTGTCCCATACGGTTTTGAAGACGGTATTTGAGGGCAGGCATTTCATTTCGGATGAATCTATCCAGCGTGACGCGGTATCATAAATGACCGCTCCGCTCTGAGTGCCCATCCAAAGAAATCCGTTTTCGTCAAAATCAAGGGAATTTATATTTTTATCCGGGATACGTGAGAATTTCGGAATAATGTTTTTCCATTCCATTCTCTTCCCGTGAATAAGGCTTAAATAATCCTGGGTGACCACATAAATCTCTTTTTCGTTGACGGCAAGGCATCTGCTTTCGCCGCCCTCTACTTCGCGATCAATTATTATCTTTGTAAACGTCTTATCAAAGCAAACAAGATTCAAACGGGTAAGCACCCAAGCTCTGTCACCGGAAAAGGCAATATCGACGATTTCACTGTCAAAAGAACGGATCAGCTTCAGTTTGCCGGAAGAAATCGAAAAAAGGTCACTGCCGGATGAAACATAAACAATATTTGAATCCGCTTTTACGGAGGATATGCTCCCCTTTAATCTCTTTTCAAAATATGGC
This sequence comes from uncultured Clostridia bacterium, assembly GCA_947166625.1. Lineage (GTDB taxonomy): Bacteria > Bacillota > Clostridia > Oscillospirales > Acutalibacteraceae > CAG-177. The sequence goes on along the minus strand of CAMVEX010000022.1, from coordinate 40,939 downwards.
GCGAAAGAATCGCCTTTCAAAATAAACAGACCGCCGTGCGTGCCTGCAATCAGCCTTTTTTCGCCGTCAAAAGCGACGCAGTTGACTTTTTCGCACGAAAGACCGTTTGACGAATTAAAAAGCTGCTTTCTTCTCATTATAAATTTACCGGATCTGTAACACCCTGCCGGATTTTTCATAATCAATCACCTGCCGGAATATTTTTAACTATGATAACACAATGTGAGTTTTAATTCAAGATAGCTATTGAAAAGAAAGCACAATCGGGTATAATAATCTTTGAGGTGAATTTTATGTTTAAAGATTTGGTTATCAAAAGCAGATCATACAGAAAATTTAATGAGAATGTAAGAATAGGAAAAGATGAACTTTATCTGATGATAGATACGGCGAGATATACTCCATCAACGGTGAATCTGCAAGCGCTCAAATACAAGCTCGTATTTGATCGGGATGAATGCGAAAAAGTATTCTCCGCATTGAAATTTGCAGGTCTGCTGAAGGGTAAGGGAACCCCTCCCGAAGGAATGAGGCCTGCCGCATATATCATCATACTTTGCGATAAGACCATAGCGGATGACCTTAAATTTGATTCGGGAATAGCGGCTCAGACGATTCTGCTCAGCGCGGCCGAAATGGGATACGGCGGATGTATGCTCGGCAGCGTTGACAGAGACAGCCTTTTTGAAATGTACGGTCTTGATAAAGAGAGATATATCATCGAACTTGTAATAGCCCTGGGCAAACCCGCGGAAAATATAATAATCGAAGATATTGAGCAAGGTGAATCAACCGCATATTACAGGGATGACAAAGGAAATCATTATGTCCCGAAAAGGAAAACGGACGATCTTATAATTGAATAATGTAAAAATCATAACCACCCGCTAACGGGTGGTTATTCGTTCTTTATTTCACTGATTTTTAATCTGATACTTTATATAGGTTGCTTTTCAGACGAGCAATATACAAGATAATTAATAGGTTAATTACTTGTTGAAACGGCAAATATAATCAGATCTCCGCCTCATAATCGGCAATGATCTTATTCATAACATCGGGGACATTGGTGATGATACCGTCAACTCCGTAAGAGAGAAGTTTAACGGCGGTGTCTTTATCATCAACGGTCCAGGGATTGACGCCGATGCCGTTTTCGTGAAGTTTTTCAACATATTTCGCATTTACGAGCGAATAATGAGGATGAAGATAATCAGCGCCTATCTCTTTGGCATAATCAACATAACCGAGGATCATTTTGGTATATGTTATTTTTCTGTCCGGGCTGTAGAGGAAGCCCGTCTTGCATTCGGGATCGACCTCTTTACAGCGGATTATGATCTCGGGATCAAAGCTTGAGATAAGGAGTTTATCAAAAAGTCCGAATTCTTTTACGATTTCTATCGTCTTATCCGCTATATCCTTTTTGCCGTCTTTGGGCTCTTTTATCTCGATATTCATGACCTTGACGGAATCATCCTTACAAAGCTCGAGGAATTCTTCGAGGGTCGGAAGCTGAGTTCCTTTGAATTCATCGGAGAAATATGACCCGAAATCAAGCTCACGAAGACGCTCCAGAGTCATATCGGAAACATTTCCCATACCGTTTGAGGTTTCGTCAACGGTATAATTATGGCAGATAACTATATGACCGTCACTCGAAAAATGGACATCGGTCTCGAAGCCGTCAATACCGATTTCAATAGATTTTTTGAATGCGGGCATAGTATTCTGAGGGGCGTATTTGTTGGCACCTCTGTGTGAAATCACATTACATAAAGCCATATCTGGCACTCACCTTTCTAATTAAACATAGAGCAGCCCATGCTCTTAAATCTTGCTATAAGTTCATCCGCTTTTTCGCGTGAAATCCCGAAATAATCACAAAGGCAATCTATACACATAAATTCCTCTGCGCCGCGGTTTACCATTTTTTTATGAAAACCGATGTCATCTTTTGTCAGCGGTTTTTCGCAGGAAACACAAAGCAATTCTTCCATATTATTTGGAGAGCTTGCAGATAAAGCATTCGCAATCGTGAGGAGCTATTACTCTTGACATAAAATCTTTTTTAACACCGAGATTTTCACCGGTAAAGACTTCGCGCATCTCAAGGCCGTAACCGGAGGCGACGGGAATACCCGCATCTTCAAAATAGAAATCAATCTTTCTCTCGCATTCATCAAAGTTTGCAAAAAGAACGGCGATTTCATTGTCCGAAAGCAGTTTAACGAATACCATACGGTTTTCGCGGCGGGCTTTGTAGATATTATCTCCGTCGGCGTTGCGCTCAAGGGAACTGTCAACGGCAAAAGCGGGCCTTGCCTCTTCATCCTGATTTATGCGCAGGAGGTCTTTATTTTTGACAAGGGCAAGAATATCATCGCTGAATGTGCGGATGTCACCGCCGAGCATAAGCGGAGCGGAATACATACACCAGATTGCAAACTGAGTTTTATAATCGGTATCGTTGCAGCCGGATGAGCCGACATTGCCTTTACCGTACATACCGATAGTGAGCATATCTATATCATTGAAACAGCCGGGAGCCGAAAAAGCGTAATTCTCAATCTGGCTGAATGCGATATCTTTCATTGAAACGAATGAATCGTTGATATCGCCCGTGGAGCGATACATATGAGCGCCGGTGGAGCGGATCCAATGATAAACATCGTCGCATCCCCAGTTGCAGGCGGAGAAAAGGATCTCTCTGCCGCAGGCTTTAAGGGCCATGCCCATCTTTCTGTAAAGCAGATCGCCGTGATGATGAGCAGGTCTGTAGCAATAATCATATTTAAGGAAGTCGGCGCCGTACTCGGCAAAAGTTTCGGCATCAAGGAATTCGTGATCAAATGAGCCCGGATAATCGGCGCAGGTGCGTGTACCGGCGCAGGAATACATACCGAATTTAAGACCTTTTGAATGAACATAATCGCTGACTGCTTTCATTCCGTTGGGGAATTTGATATGGTCGGGAATGATCTTTCCGGTAACGGGATCGCGTTCTTTTTCGCTCCAGCAATCGTCAATGACAAGATAATTGTAGCCCACCTCAAGCAGACCCTTCTCAACCATTGCATCTGCCATTTCTTTGATCACGGTCTCATTGATATTTTCGCCGAAGGTATTCCAGGTGTTAAATCCCATGGGTGGTGTTTTAGCTAACATAGTTTCACTCCTTAAATATTATCTGAATTAAAATCAATAACAAGCTTACTGTTTGCAATATGAAGCTGAGTATATTTTACTCCAGCCGCATCAAACATCCGCTTTGAAGCCATATTCATAGGGGTTTTGTCATATTTATCTGAGAGATAAACGACCTCTCTGATACCGCACTGAATGATCGCCTTGGCGCACTCATTACAGGGAAAAAGGGCTACATAAATCTTGCAGCCTTCAAGATTGGTGCCTCTGGCGTTCAGAATCGCGTTAAGCTCCGCGTGGCAAACATAAGGATATTTTGTATCGTAATCGTCGCCGCTTCGATCCCACGGGAACTCATCGTCACTGCATCCCATGGGGAAGCCGTTATATCCCATTGACATAATGCGGTTTTTATCATTTACGATGCAGGCGCCCACACGGGTATTAGGGTCTTTGCTCCTGTAGGATGAAAGCATGGCGATGCCCATAAAATATTCATCCCAACTGATGTAATCTTTTCGTTTAGGCATAAGAAACCCCCTGTTGTGTTTTTATAATAGTAACACAGCAGGGAGCATAATTCAAGCGATATATATGCTGTTTTTTAATTATTCTTCATTCTGAGGAATGAATTTGATAAGCTCTTTTTTGAGGAAAATTCCGATAGCGACACAGCCTATCACGGCGATAATCGTTTCGGGAAGCATATAGCCGCCGTTATAAGTGACCGAATAAAGCAGCGACGCTTTATTGATGCCGTGAATAAGCGAATCAAAATTGGTAAATCCGCCGTTATTCTGAGTATATTCGCTCCAGACGGTTACACCGCTGATAAAATGGCAGACAAATCTGATGAGATTTGTGATAATACAGCCTGCAACAAGCTGAATGGTAACATTTCCTTTACAGCGCCTGAACATTCCGCCGAGGCCGAAGGACGAGAAAGCTAAAATGTAATCAAACAGGGCTACCATCACATAAGATACGGGGCCTTTTACCCACGCGAAATTGCTCAGGCCCATCACAAGCTCAAATACAGAGAGTAAAAACGCCGCGGGCAAAGCGTATTTGACGCCTCGTCTGTAAGAGAGAACAATGAGCGGGACCGAAGCAAAAAGAGAAACTCCGCCGCCCTGGATCCATGCAGGCCAGGGAATGAATTCGCTCACCGTGAAGAGAGCCGCGGACAGAGCGAGCATAATTGCGCTCTCGGTCAAAACGATCGTTTTTTTGAAGCTTTGGGTTTTCACTGTGTTTTCTGACATAAAATCATCCTTTCTTATTAAAGGTGCTTGCCGAAATAACCGCGCCCGGCATAAAAATACACCGGGCGCTGATACTCAGACTTGATTCCTACGCCCGCATTATCGGGATCAGGTATGAGGGTATAATCTCAGCCGACAAAGAGTCAGCACCCCTGTTATTTAATTGATAATTAGTAATGAGTAATGAGTAATTACTGAATTTTCAAAAACTCACTTATGGCTCTTGGCTTCCGGGGTATCGCGGTAATACTGGGTTTTGGGGTTCGGATGCCTGTTTTCCTTCCAGAGTTTATCTGCTACAGGCGCCCATTCCTCGGCAAATTTCTCCGTCTTTGCCGCAAGCTCTTCTGCGCTTTCTTTCTCTACAAGATCGGTGGACGCCGCCTTGGTATCCGCGATGATTTTTTTGATATATTCGGGATTTTCGAGCATCGGGCAAGGTCTTAAATGATTATCATTAAACGGCTGATTATGATAATAAGCCATAAAGAGCGGATTTTTAAGGCCCTCGAGCAAGGTGTTTTTACGGATATTGGAATCGGCAAAATGAATAAAGACGCACGGCTCCATATCGCCCTCTGAATTTATGTGGAAATAATTCCTGCCGCCGGCAATACATCCGCCGACATACTCGGCATCATCCTGGAAATCCATAAAGAACAGAGGCTTTCCGGTCTTTGAATTTCTGACTTTTTTGAGCCACAAATACATAAACGCTCTTTGATCCGGCTTTGGAATAAGCGACGGAACGGCGCTCTTGCCGACAGGCATATAGTTGAAATAAAACGCGAATCTGACACCTTTATCGACCATCAGATCCATAAACTCATCGCTTGTGACATAGGGGATATTTTCGCTCGTATAGCAAACGGAAATACCGAATATCAGCCCGTGTGAACGGAGCAGGTCGATAGCCGCCATGCTTTTTGAATAAGCGCCGCTACCCCTTCTCTCATCGTTGCTCTGCTCGTTGCCCTCAATACTGACGGCAACGGTTAAATTGCCGAGCTCTTTCATTTTAAGGCAAAAGGCATCGTCTATGAGAGTGGCATTGGTGTAGCAGAGGAACATACAATTCGGATTCTCTTCGCAAAGAGTGAATATATCATCCTTACGGATAAGCGGCTCGCCGCCGGTAAGCATATAGACATGAGTTCCGAGTTTAGTCCCCTGGCTGACGATACTGCGCATTTCATCAAGAGAAAGATTTGATTTATGGCCGTATTCAGCAGACCAGCAGCCCTTGCATTTCATATTGCAGGCGCTTGTGGGATCGAACAGAATAAGAAAAGGAATATTGCACTTATACTTTTCTCTGTTGGCGCGCACGGTTTTGGTGCCGTTAATACCGGCTCCTATACCGAGAGCGAGGAGCATCTTTTTGAGATAATCTCCGTCACATTCTCTGATCACAGACAGAGCAAATTTATTCCATACATTTTCGGGGTCACGGACGGCATTCCTGAAGGCATCGTAATTTTTAACAGGGAAATTGCTTCCCATGAGCTTCTGACCGAAATCGATCAGCTTTACGATATTACCGGATGGATCCTTTTTGATATATTTATATGCCCGGTCAAAAACTATTCCGCCGAGAAAACGCTGAAATCTCTCTTTTCCGGTAATCATATCCGTAACCTCCTTTCTGAAAACACACTTGTTATACTATAACACAATTAAAAATTTTTTCAAGTATTTTCTTGATTATTTACATTCAGTATTGTATTATCTTCGAGGAGGAATCGAAAATGAAACAATCCGCTGTAAAGATACGCCACGGTTTTGCGCTGGCAATAAGGATAATAATAACCGTTGCCATTACGGTTTTGATCATCTGGAAATACAACGATCTGAGACATATAAATATCGAGCGGCTGATGAGCAACGCCTCCTCTTCGATTACGGCGATTGCCGCCGTGCTGGGTGTTTATATGGTAAAGGGCGTCACATTCGTCATACCCGCCTCGCTGCTTTATATAGCGGTGGGTATGGCTCTTGGCACCTGGAAAGCGCTGATCATAAATTTTACCGGGATCATACTCGAATTCTCTGTTTCGTATCTTCTCGGGATCATTCTCGGAGGCAATTTTGTAAAAAAGAAAATACGGGACAGCAAATACGGCGACAAGATATTGAATATTTATGACAAATACGAAAACGCGGGAATAGTAATAACCAGAATCATTCTGTTTCCCGTTGACCTGAATTCCGTATTTCTCGGCTCGCTCAGGACTCCGTTTTTGAAATATATTGGTCTGTCTTTGCTCGGAATCGCGCCGAGGGTAATTCTTTACACCGTACTCGGAAATAAAATTTATGAATACATTCCGTATAAGTATCTGCTGCCTGCCGCGGCGATCCTTCTCATCGCAGGGCTTGTAATATGGACGGTGCTTTATGCAGTACGCTCGTCAAAGGCAGAAGAGATAATAAACGAAAGCCCGTATTCCCCTCTCTGCAAGGAAAAGCGCTCCGTTATACTTGACACCGATATGGGTCCCGATTGCGATGACGCAGGCGCGCTGGCGATAATGCTGAAATATCTTAAAATGTATGATATTGAGCTTAAAGGGATATTCAACTGCACCTCAAATCCCTACGCTAACGGCTGCATCAGGGCGATATGCGACTATTACGGATATGAGGATGTAAAGATCGGTCAACACAAAGGAAGAGAGATTTTGCCCGATTGTTTCGTTTACAACAAACCCCTTGTCAAAAAATTCTGCAAATTTGAAAACAGCGCCTGCTCGGCAGACGAAAGCAGAGAGCTTTATCACAAAATTCTGAAGGGATCGGCGGACAGTTCGGTTACCGTCATATCCATAGGCACCTTTACGAATCTTGCGGAAATCATTGAATATGATACGGCGCTGTTTAATAAAAAAGTTCATTCTGTAGTTTCGATGGCGGGAGAATTCCCCTCAGGCAAAGAATTCAATATCAAAACAGATCCGATCGCCTTTGCGTCTTTTATCGAAAAATTCAGAAATCAAATAATATTCAGCGGATTTGAAACCGGAAAAGATATTTTGACCGGTTTCAGCGAATATGATGAAGATAACCCCGTAAGTTACGCTTATAAAGAATTTTGCAAATCCGGAAAGCCATATCTGAGAGAATCATGGGATCTTACAGCGGTGCAATTCGCATTTGAGGGAGAAACATCCTTTTACAAACTTTCCTCCCCGGTAGAGATCAAAGTAAACAGCAGCGGCGAAATCAAAACGAGAAAAAACAGATATTCAAATCGTTATTATATCATCCGCACGGCAGATAATAATTTGACAGCGGACTATCTTAACGACTTATTGGAAAAGCGGGATCAAATATGAAACTACTTGTATTATCGGATTCACACGGAAATGTGTATAACCTGAGAACAGTATTACTGAAACATCCGGAAGCGGATAAAATCGTTTTTCTCGGGGACGGTGAAAATGATTTTAATGATCTGTCCTCCGAAATAAACGGAAGAAGCGTCACGATGGTATGCGGAAACTGCGATTTCGGCTCTCTATTGAATACGGCAGAGCTGCTCAAAATCAAAGATAAAACCGTATATCTTACCCACGGACACAGGCAGCACGTGAAATACGGGATCGATACCCTGATCGAAGAAGGAAAATACTGCGGAGCGTCGCTGATCCTTTTCGGGCACACTCACGAGCAGTACTCCGACTTTATTGACGGGATGTATATTCTAAATCCCGGCAGCATCAATAACTATCAATATGCGCTTGTGGATATAGAAAATAACGGAATTCTGATAAGCAAAATGGATATGCTCAAAAGATAAAAGCGGTGCAAAAGCACCGCTTTTCAATATAAATATCAAAATCAGGTGGATGTGTTTATGCTTATCATACCGGCGAGTTTTGAAAAAGGCATACTCTGCAAATAAACTTTGCCGGGGCCGGTCACTACGGTATTAAATAAGCCCTCACCGCCGAGCAGAGAATTCTTTACCCCGCCGACAGATTTGATATCCATGGAGCAGGTCGAATCCATAAGAGCCATATAGCCGGTATCAATGATGATCTGCTCGCCGGCGGCAAGCTCTTTGATTTCAACAGAGCCGTCGATTTCAACGAATGCAACTCCTCTGCCAGTAAGCTTCTGCATAATGAAGCCTTCGCCTCCGAAGAAGCCCGCGCCGAGCTTTTTCTGGAAAAATACGGATCTTTCAACGCCTTCGGTAGATGCAAGAAAAGCTGATTTCTGACAGATAACTTCTTTGCCGGGTTCAATATTCAGAGCCATTATCTGACCGGGAAAAGAAGATGCAAAGGCTATCATGCCGGTTCCGCTTGTGCATGTATATTTATTGTGAAACATAGATTCGCCCGTAAAAGCTTTGGAAAACATCTTTCCGATTCCCCCGCCCTTGGTTTCCATTTTAAGATTGGGAGACATCCAGCTCATAGAACCGCCTTCGCATTTAATGCTTTCGCCTTCGTTTAAGGTTACTTCAACATAGGGTAAAGTATTGCCTTTAATGGTGTAATTCATAATAATTTCCTTTCTGTGATAAAATATACTTAACGGCTGCCGTGAAAGCAGCCGTATAAATATTATCCCCAGGGATCGTCATCGTCCTCTTCTTCTTCATCAGCGATAAGATTGATATCGGCTATAAGCATCTGCTCGGATAAAAACCATTCCTGAGTGCTGCGCCTCTGTCTCAGACGGACCGGTCTGTCATCGGGAGCGCCGGTAGAGTGGAGCCAAAGCTCCGCCCAACCCTCGTTATAGAAGGAATAATTATTATCCTTAACGAGAACGGTGTAAGGCCTGCGCGGTGTGAAATTATTAAACTGTATTGCTCCGGCAAAATAGGAAAACGGGATGTAATCCTTGCCGAAAAGACGCTCTTTAATGATCTGAACATCTCGGTCATTCATAGGCTCATGAGGATTTTTGAGCCTGTTGAGCATGCTGATACATTTTTCGGGATCATAACGGTAATTGCAGAGGGCAACAGCCGCAAGGCCTGCAATATAGAACGCGTCGGTACGGTTCATATCAACAAGTCTCCCGAATTCCTCGAGACTCATATCCAATCTTTCAAAAGTAACTGGTCTTCCCATAAATACTCCTATTCCCCGCATCAATGCTGATTTATTTTACGCACAAGAATATTATACCCGAAACAAGAAACATGTCAAGATATTTTGCACAAAAACCAATCAATCAACGATCATAAATTATTATTTTCAAACAAAAATCCGATACCGTAAATGTAAAATTAACCCCAAGGGTCAACAGTATTGCCGTCGGCATCCTTTACAGGCTCTCTGATATCGGAGAGAATAAGCTGCTCAACGAGGAACCACTCGCGGGTGCTTTTCTTTTCTCTGAGCTTGATCTGGCGCTCACTGTCCGCTCCGGACGAATGAAGCCAAAGGATCGCCCAATGCTCATCGTTGAAAGAATAAGGGTTGCTGCTTACGGTAATACGAATGGGCGAGCCGGGAGTATATCCGTTATCCGGCGAGGAGCCGGAAAAATATGAAAACGGCTTATATTCCTTGCCTTTGAGCCTGTCCTTGATAAACTGTTTTTCATATTCGCTGACGCTGTCCGCAGGGTTTTTAAGCATACCGAGCATTTCATAGCATTTTGCCGGGTTATCCTTATAATTGCAAAGAGCAACAACGGTCATGGCAGCCACAAAATATACATCGGTCCTGTTTTCGCTGAGAAGAGCGTTGAAATCCTGTGATTCCATTAAAATTCGATCAAAATTATATTCTTTTTTCATATGGCATACCTCCCGGTTAATTTTACATAAATCCGCTGTTAAAGTCAATATATATCATCCTGCGGGTTTCAGATTTATTACCTCGTAATAACAATGAGATTCCGTGCGAAGAGGCATCCTCCAGCCGCAGGCGCCGGCGCTGACATTCATCACAGCTCCTTCATATTCATAATCGCCGAAGCAATAACCGATGAGAGAATACAGAGCCCTCAGCGGGAAAAGCTGCCCCGCGTGGGTATGCCCCGACAGCTGAAGATCGGTACCGATAACTGAATTCTCTTTAAATTCTACAGGCTGATGATCGGCGACAACAAGATAGGCTTCGGGATCGGGATTGACAAGAGATTCCGCTTTTGCCCTTGACTCGCCTTCGGTAATATCCTCTCTGCCGAGCAAAATGAGATCATCGGAGATCCTGACGAATTCATCCTTCAAAATAATAATTCCGTTATCTCTCATTGCTTTTTCATATTCTTCACGGGTATACTGATGACCAATGGCATACTCGGCGTGACCCTGCCTGTCATGATTGCCGTAAAGGTAATATACAGGGCAGTCACATCTGCCGAAAAGCTCAAAAACTTTATACATTTCTTCCTTCGTGGTGTAATCATCGGTAATATCCCCGCCGAGGATTATAAAATCGGGCGAGAGATCATTCATCGCTTTAATTGTTTTTTCCGTAACGGAAAGAGGCTGAGCACTGCCTACATGAATATCTGCCGCAAAGATAAAAGTGTGTTCACCTTGAAGTTTTTCGGATGTATAAGTGTGATATGAAGGCTTTACGATCTCCATATTCATCACCCCGTAGGCAAAGAAAACAACGCCTAATATTAAGCTCAGGATCTGAGTAATCCCGAATCTCTTTTCGCCCTTTTTTACGGCGTTTATGATCAGCATAATCAGATCCGCCGCCGAATCGGCAAGCAGCGCAACATACATAGCCATCATAAACGGCTGAATTTTACGCAGAAAAACCGGACCGGCCATTACGAGAGCCGCCAGAGCGATCGCAAAAACCGCTTTGAAAACGATAACGGTGATCCTGACCCATGTGCGCGGCTGTTTTTTTCTCAAAAGAAAGCGAACTGCGCAGATAATAAATTCGGAAAGCAAAAACAGTAATGTAAAAATCAAAAAAATATTCATAAGACACCTTAATCGGAATTCATAATAAATGGATCTGCCGCCCCGAATACATCTCGGACGGCTTCAAGATAACCGTAGCCGTAAACATCATCCGGCTCAAGATAACTCATTTCGGTCCATTCATTCCAAGAATTTATCGTTATCAGCGGAATTTCATTATAATTATCGCTGAATGATTTTGCCATTTCAAAAGCCTTTTTAACATTTTCGGGGGTGTTGTCGCGGGCGATGGGTCTTCTGACCTCATTAAATCGCGGGGTATTATCCCAGCCTATCGAAACATGAGGATAATAAGGGACATCATACTGCACATGGATCCTCTCCCACTCCGCGGCTACATCTTTAAGAAGATCGGGATAGCTTTTGCCGAAATCGACAAAATGGATATATTGATAATGAGTGACAGAATCAATGCCGAGCAGTTTCACAAGATCACGCGATGAGCCGGAACGAACCGAATCAAGCTCCGAAATATTAACCGCATTCTCGCTGTAAATCACGCCCTGTATGTGAAGCCCGGGAAAGCCCGCGGATCTGACAAGCTCGCGGAATTCATCAAGAGCCTCACGCGCTTTTGCAACGCTTCCTATCCCTCTGACAAAATTCGGCAGATCATATATCATAAATACAGGGCAGCCGTCGATTTTATAATAATTATCTCTGACAAAATACATGTCAATTACCCTGCGGCAAATCCTGTCAAATTCGCTCTTTGGCTGAGAGCCGTACCAAATCGTTTCACCGACATCGGGCTGGCGTTTATCCCATAGATAATCTGCATTATGATTGGCCCACATTAGATAAAACTTCATTTTTTTATTATTTTCGGCGCCGAGAAAGCCCTCATCAAGACATTGCTCGAGAAAGGGACGGCGGTCATACCAATACCAATCATAAATGAAAGTATTTACACCGTGGCGCAGCGCCTCATTTATCTGAAACTCCATGACCTTGGGATCTGCTTCGTCAACGGTACCCCACAGAGGTTTGCGCGGAAGAATCTGCTCATCGCAAAAAGACTCAGCGCTCAGGACAGACTGCCACTCGCCGATCCTCTTTTCCCAAAACTGATAAGCTCTCGGCTCCCTGCCGGTATATGAAGGCCAAATAAAAGCCGCAACATCGTAATTTTTCATGGTATATCCTCCCCTTTTTTGATATTTTAGCATAGAAAAATCCATTATGTCAATCTGACAAAAACAAAAAATGAGCCGCCCTCGGGCGGCCCATAATAATGAAAATTTATGCGAAAAGAGCGGCAATTTTAGCAAACAGTCTGATAAAGAACATTATAATAACATTCTGATCATTGTGTTCGGATTTAATTATCGAGCCTGTATAACCGTTGACCTCAACATTCCATTCGGCAGTTTTGCTCAGGAAATTATAGCTGTATGAGGGAACGGATCCGCTTTTGCGGAATGTTTCGGATTTGAAGACAGCGTCTGACGAAGAAACCGACGCTTCTTTAAGAGCATATCCTTTGGCGTCATATTCGCTGATAATTCCGCTTTCTTTTTTGGGAACTATTATTTTTGAGGCATTGTAGCTGTATTCTTCAACAATACCTGCGGCGTCGATGCCGACTTTGAAGGTCACTCCGTCATACTTAAAGGAAACATTGTAATAATCGAGAAAATTGTGAGTGGTTTTGCTCTGGGAATAATCGGACATTTTGGATTCATCATAACCCATATAATCAGCGACATAACCTTTGACCTTATCCTCGGGAATAAGCCCGAGAGCGGCGTGAGCGCTGACAAATGCCGAGAATGCGAAGATAACTGCAAAAACAACTGATAATGTCTTCTTCATGATGTTTCTCCTTATTATTTTGATTTTTCGGTCATTTTTTCAATCTTGATAATTTCGTAATCCGGAGCATAGCACATCAGAACGTTGCCGTCTGGCGCCGGCCCGTATTTATCAACATTGAATTTTTTATTATCCGAAGCGTCTTTGAGACGCACAGACGCTTTTTCAAAAATATTTTCCGTATCTGCTTCGCCGGTCAGAAGATCGAAAGCACTGTAAACGGCGCCTCTCACCAAAGTATCGGCGAGAGCGAAATTATAGATCGCAAATTTGCCTTTGCCGTCGGTATCCGCCGATATTGCCGAGCCTAAAGAGGAAATAAAGCTCGCGGTATCTTTGATATCTTCGGGAAGAGCCGCTTCATAATATTCGCAAATCCCGTTATATGCCGTGGGGAAAGACGGGCTTACATAAATAAGCGAACGCTTTGCTGCCTGCTCAACAAGGACTGACTGCACAATACTGTCGGTAGAAAACACCGCCGTCTTGCCGGCTTCGATCTGCTTTGTATCAAAAAGATTTACGATTCTCTGCCTGATATCGTATTTAGCGGCATCTGCTCCGCCCGAATAGTTCGGGTCTTTGAAATTTTCAAAAATGAATTCCACTCGTTTATTGTAGCATTCATCGGCGATCGACTTCTTGAGCTGAGAATAAAGCGGATTTGAAGATACATGCCTGTCATACGAGAAAAGGACGAATTTTTCGGCTCCCATATCCTTTGCTGTATCAACGATACGCCTTGAGTATTTCATCCAGTCCGCCATTATGACAAGATCAGATATCGAATAAATATAATCAAGGCTCTGCTCCGGTTCAACAGCTACGGTAACAAGAGAGGGATTTATCTCTTTGGCGCGCTGAATTGCCGTATAAGCAAATTGAGTAGCTCTCGCATACACAACGGCGCCGACGGTTTCATCCGCAGCAAGCTCTTTTGAGAGAGTGATGATCTCGGCGTCACCTGCTACAAGCACCCTGCTGTCTGCATATTCTTTGACAATAACATTATCGGGATATTTTGCCTCAAGCGCTTTTGCCGCTCTGTAATCTTCGGGATACTGTGATTCGGGAGCAACAAGCACGGCAACTTTTTTATCGGGCAGTTTCAGCTCCGTTGAATGCTTCTCTTCTTTTTCTTTTTTGCCGCAGGAGGCAAAAGCAAAAAGCAAAATACAGATAAGAATACAGGAAATAATTTTTTTAGGCATATTTCAAACCCCCTCAATATTTCATGGCTTCATTGCATTCTTTGAGGACATCCTCGGATATTTTCAATACTTTTCTGTCATAGGTGAAAATTCCGTTTACTTCAAACTCAACATCGCTTACCTGGGTGTAAACGGTTGCCGACAGACCTTTTTTGATCAGAGGAATGATCTGATCGAAATGAAGCTTTCTGTAGGCCTTGGAAAGACTCTCTTCGCTCTTATACTGAATATAACCGAATGAACGCTTATAATTCCATACATGGCCCTCTATATTCCAGCTGTAGCCGCCGTATTCACTGAGAACAAAGGGCCTGCCTGCCTGCCTTCTCGATGTAGGCATGTGAACAGGGAAGATATATTTATGAACGCTTTTGAAATCTGGTCCGTGCTGATCGTGCCAGCCGCTCGCGTGATCAACGAGTCTTGAAGGATCGTATTTTTTAGTCCATTCGCCGATCCTCTTTGCGTCAAACTGACCCCAGCCTTCATTAAAGGGCACCCAGGTGCAGATCGAAACGCAGTTATAAAGATTATCAATGAGTTCTTTATACTCTTTTTCAAACTCCTCGCGCCACTCGGGCAGGTCACGGTTAAATGCTTTATACTGATTATCTTTAACATGGACATTGATATTAGGAAATGCACCGGCATAGATGAGATTCAGGGGCTTGCCGCCGCTTATCATATCCTGCCAGACGAGCATACCGAGCCTGTCACAATGATAATACCATCTGAGGGGCTCCTCCTTGATATGCTTTCTGAGCATATTGAAGCCGAGGCGCTTCATTTCGGAGATATCAAAAATCATGGCTTCATCAGTCGGAGCGGTAAGCTGGCTCTCGGGCCAGTAACCCTGATCAAGCAGACCCCTCTGGAAATAAGGCTTGTTGTTAAGAGCAAGCCTCGGGATTCCGGAATCATCCTTGACTATTGAAAACTTCCTCATACCGAAGTAAGACGAAACCTCGTCCTCTCCGCCGTTAAGAGAGAATTTCACATCATAGAGGAATGGTGATTCGGGGCTCCAGAGCTTGGGATTTTCGATTTTAACGGTCAATTCTTTATCGACTTTGTCGCTGAACATTTCGTTATCATCTTCACAGACAGAAACGGTAATATCTCCGCTCCCGACAACATCAAATTCAAATTTTACCGAATTATCGTCAATATCCGGAGTGATCCTGACTCTGTTGATCCTGTTATCGGAGACGGGCTCAAGCCAGACCGTCTGCCAGATCCCCGAGGTCGCGGTGTACCAGAAGCCGACGGGCTTTAAGATCTGTTTGCCCCTCTGCTGATGGCCCGCGTCGGTGGGGTCAAACACCCTGACAATAAGCTCATTTTCGCCGTCCGAAAGGAAATCGGTTATATCAAATTCAAAAGGATTGTAACCGCCCGTATGGGAGCCGACGGCCTTTCCGTTGATAAACACTTTGCATTCCCAATCAACGGCGCCGAAATGAAGAACAGCGCGTTTGCCCGCGAAACTTTCATCCAAAGTGAAATATCTGCGATACCAAAGGCGTTCAAACGGATGAAGCGCTCTGCCCACACCCGAAAGCTCGCTTTCGATCGAAAAGGGAACAAGGATCTTACCCTCATAGACGGAGGGAAGCAACTCGGTATCGCCCGTGATCGCGTAATCATATTCGCCGTTAAGGCACATCCAATCTTTTCTCACAAACTGCGGGCGCGGATAGTCATTCAGAGGGCAGGTGCGATCTGCTTTATCAAACCATTCAGTCTTCAGATTATTCATATATCCTCCCGAAAATCAAATATTGACAAATTCGCTCAGTTTATAGCTTCCGTTTTGCTTTACAAATCTGACATTGACGGATTTATTCAGTTTGCCGACCTTGACATAATAACGGATAACACATTCATCGGCAGACGAAGAGACAAGCTTTGGCTGCTTTGAGATATCAAGCTCCGGTTTATCGGAATCTGATTTTTTGATACTGCCGGTTTTGATGCAGAATTTACCGTCAATATCGGCGTAAAAATCATACTCTTTAAGTAATTTATCAGCCGATTCGGAGATGAATGCGGCGCCGACGACCTCGGAAAGCTTCTTGTAAGAACTGTAGGACGCTGATTTTACGAGCGCCCATTTTTCCCCTTTATAATCAAATGATTTATCTTTATCGGCATCGAGGGTAGAGAGCGCAAACACATTTGAATAAAGATCAAGCTCGGTAGTAAAAAGAGCCTTAAAACGGGTCATCTGAGCCTCACCGACATATTTATCGGGATCTATATCGGAATCACCGCAGGCGCAAAAGCCGAACAAAAAAACAGCGCAAAGAAGCAAAGATAAGAATTTTTTCACATAAACGCCCCCTATTTTTAATATATTTTACTACACATTTACGAAATAGTCAATCTGAGATTATAATATAAATACTTGAAATTATTCCCCTCTTGTGATATTCTAATTGCAGTAATTTTACGGAGGATTTCAGATGCTGACCTCACTGATTGACAACACCAAGATCATTTATGCCGCCGGAGCATTGTTTGCTCCGCTTTTATGTGCCGTTCTGCTGAAATTATTCTCGGGCAAACTACCGAAAGATCAGGGCAGAGAATTTGCCGTTGACGGAAAGAAGTCTGCCGGAAAGATCAGGGGCGCAGGCATTATTTTTGTGATCGCATTCATTATTTCTTCTCTGCTTTTTGTAAAAATCAGCCTCGAATACATCATTTATTACGCACTGATGTTTATTGAGATGCTTTCGGGCTATCTCGATGACCGTTCCGAGAAGCCCTGGGGCGAATATAAAAAAGCCGTTATCGATCTGTTTGTTTCCGCCGGGGCATCGGCAACATTCGTTTATTTTAACAAATCCCTGCTGAACATCAGCTTTTTCGGATTCGGTATCCATGTTCATCCCGTTATCTATATCATCCTCGGCGCAGCGCTTGTGTGGCTGCTCATCAACGCGGTCAACTGCAGCGACGGAATAGACGGATTTTCATCGATCCTCGCCATGCTTTCATTCTCGGGTGCAGCCGCGGCAATAATAATCAATAAAGGCGATATGAATCAGCCGCTTCTTGCAGCGATAATGATACTCACTTTACTCCCCTACATCTGGTTTAATTCGGAGCCGAGCTCAATGATGATGGGAGACGCGGGATCAAGAGCGCTCGGATTTTTCCTCGCGATCATGATAATGAAAACCGGGAATGCTCTGCTTGTGATACCGCTCTGCTTCATGGTCTGCCTTGACGGGCTGCTCGGCATAGTAAAGGTATCTGTCATCCGCTTCCTTCACATCAAATTCATGATGAAAATACGAACTCCTCTTCACGACCACTGTCGCAAAAATCTCGGCTGGTCAAATTCACAGGTCAGATACAGATTTGCGATAATACAAATGATCATAACGGTATTTGCGCTGATAATACTCAAATAATCGATAACGAATTTACCCGCAGAGATTTTGAAATCCCTGCGGGCGTTTTTATGTGTGTTATAAATTCAAATATTCAAAAATGAATTCAATCTGCAATCAATTCGTCGATTTTATCTTCGGCAGATCTCATAATCCCGTTAACATCCGCGCCGTCAATATCAAGACCGGTCGCTTTAAGGATCCGGACATCACCGATGCCGTAAAAATTCTGAGCCAGCGCCTTGACATAGCCGAATCCGAAATCATCGGGCACAAAATTTCCGCCCGCAGTGGTCACATAGCATAGTTTCTTTGCCCTGCAAAGGCCTACGGGAACGCCGGAATCACTGTATTTGAATGTGATTCCGACAACATTTATCTGCTCAAGATATTGCTTTAATACAGCCGGGAAAGATAAATCCCAGTAAGGAGCTGATATCACAATACATTCGGCTTGCGAAAAACGGCGGGCAAGGTCAAATAAGGGATTTTGAAAATCACCGTTTTCAGTTAAACTGTCACGCAAATTCAGAAATTTTTCGTCTGTTTCGGGAAAATCAATTTCATAAAGCCTTAGCTCTTCATAAGGCATTTTCATTTTTGAAATAAGGGCGTCGGCAAGCTGTGCCGTTCTCGAATCTTTACGCGCACAGGCGTTTATATAAAGCAAGAATTTTTCCATTTGATACCTCAAATAAATCAATTACGCTTTATAAGCGATAAACGGCAGATAAAGCATACAATCAGCGCCGCGATATCAGCGCATCCTGAAAGCCACACCTGAACAATTCCCAACAAGCCCAAAATCATCACCGTAACCTTGGCAAGCAGAGCAAAGACAATGCAGGCAGTAAAAGCCTTTTTCATTTTATCCGAAAGGATAAACATATCGGCGGCTTTCATCAGATCTTTCGCTATTATAAACACGGAAGCTTTTGTTTTGCCTGCCTCATCGGGACCTGCGCAAATTGTAACATCATCCTTATCGGCGTTTGCAAAATCTCCGCAGGAAATACAGGCTTTTTTATCACGCTTGATATTTTTATCCGCCGTATGAGTTTCAGACGGTTTATCGGAAATAATGCCTGTTTTAATACCGGGTGAATAAACATCCAAAATTCCGAGGCTTCTGAGTAATTCAACCGCTCTGACGGTTGATTTTTTGATTTCTCTGACAAAATCAATGCAGCCGATAACTTTTCCGTCAAGAGCGACCGAGAACGGGTAATCGGGCAATTCAGCCTCGCTCCCATTCTGATTTTCTTCTCTGCCGCGCCGGGCGAAAGAGAGAATCCCCGAAGGCGTCACGGCAAAAAAAGCGCCGTCTTTTTCATAAGATTCGGTTATCGCGGAATAATCAATGGAGCCCGCTGACGCTTTGGCGGCTTTTGCTTCATCAGATTCACGGTTTTTCAGACAGAGAGCTGCAAAATTCAGTATATCGCTCTCCGTATAACCGTCGCAGGCATAGATATTACCCGTAACGACCTTATCGGTCATAAGCATTTCACTGTCGTTTACACAGACGCTTTTGCAGGATCCCGACAAAAGAAGAGTATCTGGATCTGAAAAAACTATTCCTTTTGAAGCGCCTGCCGACAGAGAGGATTTAACAGAGCAAAATGCGCCGAGCAGCAGTACCGACGGGCAGGAAGCGGCGAGGATAACAAGCCCTCTGTGGACCCAATCAAGAGGATCTTTGGTGACTAAAGAGCCTGTCAAAGCAACGAGGAGCGCTGCGGCAACGCCCGCAAAAGTAAACACCGCGGAGAATCTGCTGATTTTTTTCTCGGCAACGGTCTTTTTATCGGCGGATGATTTTAAGGCTTTATTTATCCTTGAAGCGAGGGAGTCGGCCTGCGGGGAGACGGCGGTATAATAAACCGTACCGCCCTTATTAACGGCACCCGAATACACTTTATCGCCGGATGATAATTTACAGGGCATCATTTCACCCGTGATCAACGAGTAATCAAACGATGACTCGCCGTCTGTAATGAGAGCATCAACGGGTAATATCTCATTGGATAAAACTGCAAGCTGCATTCAGGGAAGGATCTTATCGGATTCGATAAACTCAAATCCGCCGTCATCTCTGACGAGGTGGCCGTTTTCCGCGACAGCTCTCTCAAATGAGGAAATTTTCATTTCGCATTTTTTTCTGAGAGCGTCGTCGAGAAAATCATAAACCCTGAAAAGCACGGAAACAGCCGCCGCCTGAAGAAACCTGCCTATGAACATAGCGGCAACAATAGTAATTATCAGCAGAAGGGATTTTACGATTTTTTTCTTTTTGATGCCGTAAAAAGCATCAATGATAATAGGATAACTGCAAAGCACGGCGCAGAAAAGCCTTAATATATCCCTCGGAAAAGCCGCAAGAACGGGAATAAATGAAACAAGGAGAAGCACCGCACCTACCAAAAAGGTAACTATCTCGGACTTACTGCCGACAATATAATTGAATTTATCATATTTCGCGGCATTCAAGCCGGCTTTATTCTCTGCCATTCACTCACCCCCTGCGGTGTTATTTTAATTTCACATCCGTATATACGGCAAAATGATCGGAATAAAATCTGCCGTCATATTTTTTATTGACGACCTTGAAATTAACGGGCTCTACGGTATTTTTATCGACGAATATAAAATCTATTATATCATGGTATTCTTCGGGCTTAAACCAATGGAAGGTATAGCAATCATCGGAATCCGGGGCGAGCGACCTCGCATCCGCCATATTGCCGCTGATCATGGTCTTATAACAATCCGAGCCCTGAGGCACATTGAAATCTCCGGTTGCGACAACGGGAAGACCGCCGAAGGACGCCGCCTTGTTTTTTATCATTTCGGCGCCGTTTATCTGCGCAATTACTCCTACATGATCGAGATGAGTATTTATATGAATGTAACAATCGCCGGTTTCTTTATCGGTCAATTTTACAAAGGTCGCGACTCTTGTGCAGGCGGAATCCCATCCTTTTGAGGGAATATCGGGGGTTTCGGAAATCCAGAAATTTCCGCTGTCCGAAGCTGTAAACTTATCCTTAAGGTAAAATACGGCGGCGTATTCGCCTTCTTCTTTACCGTCTTCTCTGCCGCAGCCGACATAATCATATTCGGGAAGGGCTTCGGTCAGAGCGTCTATCCACTGCTTATGAGCCTCCTGAACCCCGAAAGATGAAGGAGCGGTCTCTTTTATCATTCTGATCACAAGCGGGATCCTGTTTTCAATTTCGTTTTCTCCGCTTCCCCAGCAAAGGACATTGAGCGACATAATTCTGTACATAAGCGTTACCCCTTAATTTGAAAGTGTGATCACCGTTTTGACCGGATGATGATCGGATGAATAAATGCCGTTATATTTTTCGGTCAAGACTTCGTAGCTTGAAGCCGATTTACAATAAGCGTTTGCAAAAACAAAATCGATCGGCTTCTTTCTTGACGCTTCGGTAATCTTTGAATAACCGTGAAAAGTACCCATATCGGCAGAATCAGACGCCTCATATTTGATATCCTTCAATCCGCTGTCAAGAATTCTGCCATACATTATGCTGCCCTCTTCATCATTCAGATCGCCGGTAAATACAACGGGAATATCGGGGCAAAGGCGGGCTATGACAGAGGTGATAAGAGAAACGGATTCATTCCTCGCCTGAGAGCCGATATGATCAAAATGAGCATTAAAATGGGCATAAGTAAAACCGGTTGATTTTTCTTTAAGTATCACATAGGTGCAAACCCTGTTATACATGGCGTCCCAACCTTTTGAAGGAGTATCGGGAGTTTCGGAAAGCCAGAATGTATCATAATCAACGCATTCATACTTATCCGCTCTGAAGAAAACGGGGCTCGCTTCACCGGTACCGTCTGAGTTGCGGGCTTCTCCGCGGAAATCATATCCGTCAAGCCCTTCTTTGAGCCACGAAGACCAATCCTCGCTGACCTCCTGAAAGCCGATGGAATCGGGATAATTTTTCATCACGGTATCAATGACATATTCCGATCGAGTTTCTGGCTTGTATTTGCCGACGCCGCTGACTTTTACATTATAGGTCATTATCGTGAATTCTTCACTTACCGATGTGACGGGATCATCGGCGGGATTCACCGAAGTGACCTCAGAGAGAGGCGGAATGATACCAAGAGAGAGGAAAAGAGTCAAAAAGAATGACATTATCTTATATATCATATCATCACCCCGCAAATTTTTCCAATGAAGATAAATCGAATTTATCGGCATTCGGCGCCTTTTTGAAAATATCGAGCACCTGCCTGCAAATCTTTAACACACCGCCCTGCTCGCCGCTTTCGGAATTCAGCACGGCGATGGGGTCATGAACGCTGAGTCTGAGCAAAAACCAGCCGTTTCCGTCTTTACAGTTAACGCGGATACCCTCGTAATTGTCATTTGCGGGAGTAAGCCCCGGGCATTCTTTAACGTTATCAGAAAAATAATCAATGAGAGCTTGCCCTTCGGCTCTGAAATCTTCGCTCAAAATCGAAAATCTGAGCTCCTTTTCCTCTATTGGTTCATCCAGCTCCGAAATCAAAGATTCAAGCGAAAGGCCTTTGCCTGAAAGCTCCGCAGCTTTTATGATAAGCCTTGTGATAAGATACGCGCCGTCATCAAGAAAATAATTATCGCTGAAAGCGGCGTGACCCGAGGTTTCTATGGCGAGGGGGCAATCAATACCGCTTTTGCAGAGCTCTGTCTGCTTATTTATCACATTGCGGTATCCGCGCTTGAATCTGAGATGCTTGCCGCCGATTTTTTTAATAAATTCGGCAAGGCCGTCAGATGTAACCGAATCCGTAACGACGGTACCGCCCGGATGTGATTCAAGCGCTACGGCGGCGGCAAGAGCAACAAGTCGGTTTCTGTTGACGGGATAACCGCCCTTTCCGACGCAGGCGGCTCTGTCAACATCTGTATCAAATATAATACCGAAATCAGAATCCGATGCTGTCACCGCATCGGTAATGCATTTCATCGCTTCGGCATTTTCGGGATTCGGCGCGTGATTCGGAAAATTGCCGTCGGGCTCAAGATAAACCGAACCTGAAATATCGGCGCCAAGAGGCTTCAAAACATCATAAGCGTAGAATCCGCCTACCCCGTTGCCGGCATCCACGGTGATTTTAAGCCCGGCAAGAGGCTTATCTCCCCTGCCAACGCCGTTGATTATCATATCTCTTAGCAGAGCTGAGTATTCACGGAGAAAATCTCTTTTTTCGCATTCTCCGCCGCCGTTGCCGGAATATGAATCCGATTCACCGGCAATTTTGAGAATATACTCAATATCGGCAGAATCAAGACCTCCGCCGCGGGTAAAGAATTTTAGACCGTTTCTGTCTTTGGGATGGTGGCTTGCAGTGATCTGGATTGCGGCGTCACAATCGAGCATAACGGTAGTCATAAACATTGCGGGAGTTGAGCAAAGACCGCAGTCAATCACTTTCACTCCGTAAGACAGCAGAGTTTTGATAACCGCTCCGGAGATCCTCTCTGCCGAAAGGCGGCAATCGTGACCGACGGATATAACGGGAGAATCAATCTGCTTTTCGTCTTTCAAAAACGAGAGAAAAGCCGCGGTACAACGCATTATCATTTCATCGCTCATATAGAGCGGATCGCTTTCATTGCCGAGCGCATAGCCTCTGATATCGCTTCCGCTTTTGAAATGTGAATAATTCATAATATTCTCCTTCCGGTCAACAGCATTTATTATTCATCATTATCCGAATAGTATTCGTCGGATAATTCAAGCATAAACTTAAACATCGGAGAAAAAGCTTTATAAGTGTTTTTGATTATTTCAATTATCCGCTCGTCGGCGAGATCATCGACCCGGTCGCTTTCTTTGATATATCCGAAATCCTTATGGGCATAATAATTCTCAAGCCCTGCGGGACAGCCCTCCGGCATCTTTTTATATTCACTGCCGTAAATATATGCCCCTATGCTTTCGCATTTTTTCGCGGCTTTCAAAAATTCGGCGGTACGCTCTCTTAAATATTTGCGAAAGAGCGCAGTCTGCCCGGATTCGGTGCCGTAAAAGCCGACTCCCATAGAATAGCCGCCGGGACCGACCTCAAACCAGAATGCGGGATAGCCGCGCCAGGTATGCTTATCACGCATAAACATTATCCAGAGATTTTCTCTGTAAAGGCTTTTATCCTTTGTGTATCTGGTATCTCTGCGAAATCTTGAGACCATTTTGGTGGGAACGGAAACCATCAGAGGATCGAGTTTCAAAAGATCCTGAACTGTTTCGGCGGCGATCTGACGCATTGGAACGATCAATCCGGATTTCAGCTCCTCTTTGTGCTCTTCATAAAACGCTTTTGAATTTCTGAAGCGGTTATCCGCAGCGAGAAAAAGCGTTTCTCTTTTTATACCGTCATAGTTATATTTCATTAAAGCAAACCCGCCTTATCAAGCATCTGCGCGGCAGACATGACCGCCGCTTTGCCGGAGGGATAATTAAGACCGCCCTGCATCCATACGGCAAAGGGCTCCCTCAAAGGAGCATCAGCCGAAAGCTCGATAGAGGCTCCCATAATAAAAGTACCCGCCGCCATAATTACATCATTATCATATCCCGGCATCGGAGCAGGCTCGGGCGTGACAAAAGAATCCACGGGCGACCCAGCCTGAATGCCTTTGCAGAATTCACAAAGACGCTCACTGTCGCGAAGGCAGACAGTCTGAATAATATCGTGACGCTCCTCAAAGCTGCGCGGAGAAACATCGAACCCGAAATTTTCAAAAAGAGCGGACGCAAACACCGCGGTTTTAAGAGAGGCGTTGACGGCGGTGGGAGCGTTGAAAAATCCCATATACATATCACGATTCACGCCGTTTGTGCATCCGACCTCTTTACCGAGACCAGGTGTAGTGGCTCTGTATGAGCAGAGCTCAACAAGATCGGCTCTGCCCGCTATATATCCGCCGGTGCGGGCTATACCGCCGCCGGGATTTTTGATCAGAGAGCCGGCCATCAGGTCGGCGCCCGCTTGTGTAGGCTCCGTTTTTTCAACAAACTCTCCGTAACAGTTATCTACCATTACAACGGCGTCGCTCCCGGAATGGACGAGAGAGGCAATCTCGGCAATCTGAGCAACGGAAAGGCTGGGTCTTAAGGTATAGCCTCTCGAGCGCTGAATGTAAACCATTTTGGGATTGATCTCAAGCGCGGCTTCGATAGCGGCGAGATCGGGTTTACCCTCGGCATTGAGATCGACCTGCTCGTATTTTACACCGAAATCTTTAAGCGACCCCATACCGGAGCCCGAAATACCGATAACTCCGTGAATGGTATCATAAGGAGTCCCGGTAACGCAGAGCATGGTATCGCCCGGTCTTAAAATGCCGAAGAGCGCGACAGAGAGCGTATGAGTTCCGCTGACAAAACTGTGGCGGACTATCGCATCCTCCGCTCCGAAAACATCCGCATAAATTTTCTCGAGCTTATCCCTGCCTCTGTCTCCGTAACCGTAACCGGTAGTTACACCGAAATCCGGTTCGGTCACTCCGTTTTTGATAAAAGCGGAAAGCACCTTTTGCTGATTATATTCATATATTTCATCAAGTCCGTCAAAATAAGGAGCCGCCGCTGCCTGCGCTTTATCTGCCGCCGACAGTATTTTTTCGCTGAAATCAAAAAAACTCATATCAATATCTCTTGTATATCCTGTTAAGATTTTTGAAGAATTCTCTGTCTGCATTCATAAGCTGATCCTCCGTGACACGGTAGCTCCAGTTGCCCTGCGCGATACCGGGCTTGTTGATCCTTGTATCCGAGCCGTACATCAGGAAATCCTGTATGGGTATGATCGCAAGATCGCTCACCGAGGCAAATATGCTTCTGATAAGCCAGGGCGAAGCTTTGCCCCAGTCATCACCCGTAAAATTGCAATATTCAAGCATTCTGCGCCTCTCGTCATCGCTGCATTCCCAGAGGTAACCGAAGATGGTGTTGTTATCGTGAGTGCCTGTATAAGCGACGGAATTCTTTATGTAATTATGTGGCAAATGAATGCTGTCGGAGCCGTCAAGGAAAGCAAACTGTAAAATACGCATACCGGGGAATCCGCTTTCATTGACGAGGCGGCGCACATCGTCGGTAATATCGCCGAGGTCTTCGGCAATAATGATTTTATCCTCATTACCCTCGCGTATCGCATTGACAAAATCCATACCGGGGCCTTTCAGCCATTTGCCGTTTTTGGCGGTTTTTTCAGACGAATCAACAGCCCAATATGATTCTATGGCTCTGAAATGATCTATCCGCACACCGTCAAACATTTCGAGGGTGTGTTTCATCCTCTCGCGCCACCATTTGAAATCATCGGCTTTCATAGCATCCCAATCATAGAGAGGGTTGCCCCAAAGCTGACCGTCCGCTGCAAAATAATCGGGCGGCACTCCTGCGACTTTTTCGGGATAGCCTTTTGAATTCACCTTAAAGAGCGCGGGATTTTCTCTGACATCGCAACTGTCATCGCTGACATAAATGGGAATATCGCCGATTATGCTGACGCCTTTTTTTGCAGCATAATTTTTGACCTGAGCCCACTGGGTGTAGAATTCATACTGAATGAAACGCCACATACCGAGGGTATCGCGATCGGTAATTTCGTTCTCGGTCCATTCCTGCCACATTTTATTACCATTCTGCTCTCTGAGGGTCATAAAGCGGCAGAATTCCTCGATATGGGGATGCTCAGACATAAATTTATCGACAGAATCAATGTCTTTGAATCTTGAATATGCTTTTTTCAGAAGCGGCAGTCTCTCCTTTGAGAGCCTCTCAAATTCACAAGCCCACGGAGACTTCTGGGCGGCGCCTTTTAACTCCGTTTCGGTAAGAAGCCCTTCTTCAAAAAGCTTTTCAAGATCGACAAAATAGGGATTCCCGCCGAAGGCGGATACGGATTTATACGGGGAATTATGCTCATCCGCAACCGTAAAAGGGAGCACCTGCCAGACGGAAAAGCCGTTATCCTTCAAAAAATCAATAAATCTGAGAGCGTTTTTTCCGAAACTGCCTATTGAATAATCACCGTAAAGCGAAGAAATATGCATTAAAATTCCGCTTTGTCTTTTCAAATAAAACACCTGCCTTGCCGATACCAATAATACCACAACCGATTATAATTGTAAATAAAAATAAGAGGTATTGAATTAAAAATGTTTTCAATGTATAATTGCAAAGAGGTGAAATAATGAAATACAGCTGTATTATCTGGGATTGGAACGGAACACTGCTTGATGATGTGAACGCCTGCCTTGACAGCGTAAACGATATGCTGACAAAAAGAGGTCTTAAAAATATAGATATGGACAGATACCGTGAGGTAATAGGAGTACCGATCAAAAAATTCTATGAAAAGGTATTCGATCTTGAAAAATATGATTATGAGGAAATAATAAAAGATTTTAACGAGGGATATATAAGGCATCTCAATGAAGTGAAGCTTTCGGACGGGGCAGAAGAACTGCTCGATTATTTCAGACGGCAAGGCGCGAAGCAGATAATCGTCTCATCTTCTAATAATTCCGTGCTCAGAGCGAACACGGAGAAATACGGAGTCAGCGGTTATTTTGACGAAATACTCGGAGCAGACGACTATTACGCAAGTTCAAAAATCGAAAGAGCCGTTGATTATCTTGACAGAAACGGCTGCGGAAAAGCGCTGGCTTTCGGAGACCTTGAGCACGATTATGAGCTTGCAAAACAGACGGGCGCAGACTGTGTGCTGCTGGCATCGGGACACGACAGCAGGCAGAGGCTTGAAAAAACCGGGGCGATCGTCATAAACTCGCTGCGCGAAATCCTGTCAACAGATATTTTAAGGTAAAGTATTGACAAAAATACCGAATTATTTATAATTAGAGTATTGGAAAAACCGAATAACAAGAGTTTTCAAAAACAGGAGGATCATCATGAAAAAGTACATTTGCAAAATCTGCGGATATGTCCACGAAGGCGACTCCGCACCCGAAACCTGCCCGAAATGCGGACAGAAGGATTGCTTCAGCGAATTAAAATCAAATCCCTATGAGGGAACACAGACCGAAAAGAATCTCCAGGCTGCTTTTGCCGGCGAATCACAGGCAAGAAACAAATACACATATTTTGCTTCCAAGGCAAAGAAGGAAGGATATGAGCAGATAGCCGCCCTTTTCCTCAAGACAGCCGATAATGAGAAAGAGCACGCAAAAATGTGGTTCAAAGAGCTCTGCGGCATAGGCTCGACCGCGGAAAATCTCGCCGCCGCCGCTGACGGAGAAAACTTCGAGTGGACCGATATGTATGAAGATTTCGCCAAGACAGCTGAGGCAGAAGGTTTCCCCGAGCTTGCCGAAAAATTCCGCGGAGTTGCCGCAATAGAAAAGCATCATGAAGAACGCTACAGAGCGCTTCTCAAAAATGTAGAGACAAAGCAGGTATTTGAAAAGAGCGAGGTCAAGATCTGGGAATGCCGCAACTGCGGACATATCGTGATCGGCACAAAAGCTCCCGAGATTTGCCCGGTATGCGCTCATCCTCAGAGCTACTTTGAGGTAAACGCCGCCAATTATTGATTAAGGAGATAACAGATGTTATTTTATAAATGCGCAAAATGCGGTAATTTTGTAACCTTCCTTACCGAAAAAGGCCCCTGCACCCCGATGTGCTGCGGCGAGGCGATGGCCGAGCTCACTCCGAACACGACAGACGGTGCGATTGAAAAGCACGTGCCCGTGATTGCAGTTGACGGCGGCAAAGTAACGGTCTGCGTAGGTTCCGCCGAGCACCCGATGCTTGACGCTCACTACATTCAGTTTATCATTCTCGAAACAAACAAGGGCTATCACAAATGCGATCTCAAGCCCGGAGACGCCCCGAAGGCGGAATTCATCCTTGCCGACGGAGAAAAAGCGATTGCCGCTTATGAATACTGCAACCTCCACGGTCTGTGGAAAGCTGTGGCATAAATCAATAACATAAACTCAAAACTTGCAGAGAAAAATCTCTGCAAGTTTTTTATACCAAAAAATAAACGGGCGGATAAACCGCCCGTAAAAAATCATACACCTGTATTAGTGATCGTAGCTCTCCAGCAGCACTGAGTAATGCCGTCGGAATGATACTTGTAGCAATTGGCCGCGTTGGTCATCTTGGGAATTGTGAAGTTGGGTCTGCGAGCGCCCCAAATAAGCATCTGAGCACACATAAAATAAGGGGAGATGATATAGAGGAGCTTTCTGGGGGAGCAAATATTCCAGATACTGGTTGCAAAATAGCAGCAGTTCATACCCCAGTTCCAGACATCGTGGCGTTTAAGAGAATTTGAAACTCTTTCCATTTCTCTGCGCGAAACATTGGTGGACATACAAAATGCTCTGCCGTAAGTCTCGGGCTTGATCCAATGTCTTTCAAGATTGAAATATATACCGGGGCCGTCAGTCCCTCTGGGCTTGAAGGCGCCCATTGAGAAATCACCGTGAGGCTTGATATAATAATCATCGCAAACCTTGAGAGGCTTATCGGTCTGATTGACAATATAGATCCAGCAATGAGGAACCTTGGGATTTGCAAATGTAACAAAAACCCACATCTTAGCAACGGTATCCAACGCGCTGCCCGATTCCTCGGCAGGAGCCTCGGTAGTTTCAACAGCGGCATCTGCCTTTGCTTTGGCTGCATAAGCGCCCATGGGGATCGATGCGAACATAAGGAGCGCAAGGAGCAACGAAATAATCTTCTTAGTCATCTGATTTTCCTCCAGTAAAACACACTTTTACCCACATACTATAGCATTATTGAATCAATAAATCAAGATTTTTTACAAAATAATTACAAAATAATTACAATTTTTTACCGAAGCATAAAAGCGATACTCCGCTGCTTATCACAACGGAGTATCTTTGCGGTGTATAGAGGAAAGATAAGATGAAGGTAATTTGATTGCTGCCTGCCGTGATTAAACTTTAATATACTTACCTTAAATCAGCCTTAAAAATATTGATAAATTCAAAAATAAATGATATTATTCATTCGGTGATCAAAATGAAATTAGGCAACACGGAGTTAAAAGGGCGCGCCGCTCTCGCACCTATGGCGGGAATAACAGACAGAGCCTTCAGAGAAATATGCATATCTTACGGCGCTTCTTATGTCACAAGCGAGATGATAAGCGCGAAGGGCCTTACGATGGGAGACAGAAAATCCGGATTCCTGATGAAGATCGGCGAAAAGGAAATGCCCGCTTCAATTCAGATTTTCGGCTGTGAGCCCGATACGCTCGCTTTGGCAGCGAAAGCAGCGGAGCAGACGGGATGCATTGCAGTCGATATAAATATGGGCTGCCCCGCTCCGAAGGTAGCGGGTCACGGCGGCGGAGCGGCGCTGATGAAGGAGCCCGAGCTTGCCGCAAAAATTGCGGAGACTTGCGTAAAAAGTGTGGGCATTCCCGTCACCTGCAAAATAAGATCCGGTTGGGATGAAAACTGTATAAATGCCGTTGAGCTTGCGCGTATGCTTGAGAGCGCTGGGGCAGCCGCGATCACGGTACACGGCAGGACAAGACGGCAGATGTATGCTCCTCCGGTTAACTATGATATTATCAAAGAAGTAAAAAAAGCAGTGAAAATACCCGTAACGGGTAACGGTGACATCACAGACGGAGAATCTGCCCGATATATGTATGAATACACCGGCTGCGATCATGTGATGATCGGAAGAGGCGCCCTCGGCAGGCCGTGGATATTCAAAAATATCAATGAATATTTTGAAACGGGAACCATGCCGCCCGATCCGCCGATCGAAGAAAGAATGTCGGTAATGCTGAAACATATCGAACTGCTTTGCGAATACAAAGGCGAATATGTCGGTATGCGCGAAGCGAGAAAACACGCCGGCTGGTACATAAAGGGTATGAGAGGAGCGGCGTCATTTCGCAGAGAAATCGGTGCCCTCGAAACACGTGAGCAATTAAAAGAACTCGCGGAAAAAGTAATCAAAAGCTGTGATGAGTAAAAATCGGAGACCTGCCAAAACGGCAGGTCTCTGTGTTGTTATATGATCGTTTTATGCACCCGCCGTAAAATCGGCGGCAATCGGATCGCCTGCCTGAAGCCAGACATTAAGAGGAACGACGCTGACCGTGTAGTCTGCGCCGCAGGTGAGACCTTCGGCGGTCCAGCTCAGAGTTTCGGGCATCGGCTCAAAATAATAGCCTGAGTAAATTTCTTTTGTCAACACTGCTTTTTTGGGATTTGACTTCTCCGAAACGGTGATCCTGTAACCGTAAACACAGACATCGTCTTCAGCCTGCGGGAAGGTGATCTGAGCGGAATTTTCGGAAACGGAAGAAACGCTGACGGACGCTTCTTTATCAAACCGAGGAGCGCTTGCCGTCTTTTTCCTTGATGATGTGTATGCGTAATTTGAGGTATCGAATACATCATCTATCTGCCAGATAAGCTGCTTATCTTCGCTGTCATTATTGGCGGGAGTTTTGAAGAATTCGCCGGTGAGAATATTGAAAGGCTGAATACGGACTCTGTTTTGAGCATCGACCTCAACGATGAGATATTGCGCGGCGTTTCGGCTGCCCTCTGGCACGGTTTCATCGCCGATATCTCTCTCCATCTCAAAATAATTGAGAGTGCCCGCACCGAGCTGAGTATAATTATTCTGCCAAATATTTATGGGATTATTGACTGGGCCGTGTGAATGACCCGAAAAATTCACTACCTGCGGATATTGCGAATAAACCATGTGGACAAAGAGAGACATCTGAGTGTACCAGCTCCTGCTGACATAGACGGTATTCCAGATATGCCCGTGCTGCATGGTGAAAATGGGCTTATCGGGAGCGTCCTTCTCTGCCTTTCTGAGCTCTTTGGCAAGCCAGAACAGCTGATCCGGAGTGTGCCAGGTGTCGGTGGGATTCGGTGACATTCCGATAAAATGAAAGCCCTTGACAACAACGTGCTTATCACGGTCTTCGCCCATATTGCGCTCATAACCGTCGAGGCCGGTAGCGGCGAATTCGTGGTTTCCCATAACGCTGATAAACTCGGTATCTTCACGGATATTTTCTTTTATCACGCGGTTGAGTATCTCATACTCCGCGTCTTCGCCTCTGTCACAGTTGTCGCCGCAAAGAACGAGCGCATCGAGCGAATTATATGAAGCGTGATTATCGCTGTAATTATAAGCTGTCTCAAAGAGCTTCGCAAGGCGCTCTGCGTTGGTATTATCCGACACGGAGATATGTACGTCTGACGCAACGGCAAATCTGAATACGGGAGTGAAATCCTCCTGAGTTTCTTTTGCGATCTTTTCATCAAGCGACATCTGCTTATCCTTGGAAATAAATGAAACTCCGCTCACAAGAGTAAAAACAGCGACGGGAATACACAGAATGCCCATTATTCTTCTTAAAAGCATTTTATCACCTTAAAAATCAAAATCTTCAAATTCAATGACCTTATTTGTTTTACCGGATTCAAAAATCGCCTCAACAAGCTTCATAAGGCGGCGCTGCTGATCGTGGGTAACGATTATATCCGCCTCGCCTCTGAGATAAGCAAAAATATTCTTATAATACTCGCCCCAATCCGCTTTCTGAACGGGAAGCGGATATTTTTTGATGGTATCATCGGTACGGGGAGCCATTGTCTTGGTGATACCGGCGCCGGCGACGATAGGCACGGCTTCTCTGTTTTCCCAATCAGAAACCATAACGATCTCACCGTTACAGCTCCAATCATTGATAACGGCAGAGCCGTTTTCGCCCAGCATATACCAGAGCGGAAGCTCAATGAAATTGCTGGTGGTGACCTCAACATAAAAAGACAGACCGTCATCAAAAATCAGAGTAGTTCTGAAACCGTCGTCGCATTTTTCATTTGTGACATTGGTAAGCTCGGCATAGACGCTTTTTAACTTACGGGGCAAAGTCATCATAAGCGCCTGATCGAGAAGATGTATCCCCCAATCAAGCACCATACCGCCGCCGTGCTCGGGCTGATTGCGCCAATCACCGGGAACGCCTCTTGAGCCCTGAACTCTTGACTCGATACGGAAAACTTTACCGAGAGTGTTATCATCAAGGATTTTTTTCATGGTGAGATAATCTTCATCCCACCTTCTGTTTTGATGAACGGTAAAGAGCTTGCCGCAGCGGTTTGCCGCCGCTATCATATCCTCAAGCTCGCCGCTGTTCATAGCAACGGGTTTTTCACTGATGGCATTCTTGCCCGCCTCAAGAGCGGCTATGACGATCTCTTTATGATAATCATTGGGAGTCGCTACGGTAACAAGGTCTATTCTTTCATCCGCGAGCAGTTTCTCACGGCTTGAGAATGATTTGATGCCGTTTTCTTCAGCCGCCTTTCCCCTTTCGGGGTCTATATCATATATACCGACAAGCTCGGCATATTCGCTCATTTCATCTCTGATCTTTCTTGTGTGCCAGCCGCCCATACCGCCGTAACCGATGACAGCGCAGCCGATTTTTCCGTTTATCATAAAATACCTTCTTTCCGGAACATATAAATAAGTTCCAACGAATAATATTATAGCCGCAATTTTGAAAATGTGAATACCTAAATCAAAAAAACGACATAATAATTCAAAAAATTATCGGATATGTGGCATACCGAATTTTGCAAGGTCGCCGTTTGAATATCCCGGGGAATCGGTTACATCGGCTAAAGCCCACGACGGCATGGAAAATGAAAGGCAGGATCCCTCATCGGGAAACTCTGCCTCAACATAGCAGAGCCCTTCGAGCTCGCCCGAAAATATATCTATCTCATAAGTTATTCCGCCGCCCGCGGGAGCGAAATATCTGCGTTTTTTGATCACTCTGCCGCAGATTTTATCAGAATTCTCATCATATACCGATAAATCAACGGGAAACTCAAATTCATTCCGAGAAACGGCGGAAACTTTTGATTTGACCGTAAGAACGCATCCGGCATTATCTATTTTGCGAAGCCTTACCGTCGGATCAAAAGATAGATAATACTGCTCTATTTCACAGCTTTTGAGAGAGGACAGATCATACGGGATATTTTCGCGCTTAACAAGCCATTTTTTCTCGATCTCCATAAAATCACCCGACCTGCCTCTCATTTAAGGCTTGAATATTCTTCATCGTCAACCGCTTCGAGCCACTCCGCAGAGCATCCCTCGCCGGGGACTTCGACGGCAAGATGTGAAAACCATGAATCGGGAGCCGCTCCGTGCCAATGCTTGACACCTGCGGGAATATTGACCACCTTGCCCGGAGTCAATTCAACCGGGTCCTTGTCCCATTCTCTGTAATATCCCCTGCCGCCGACGCAGATAAGGATCTGACCTCCGCCGGATTCAGCGTGGTGAATATGCCAGTTGTTGCGGCACCCGGGCTCAAAAGTAACATTAAAAACGGGGACCTGCTCTGCCGAAACGGGAGCAAGATAGCTGGTACCGACAAAGTATTTTCCGTAAGGATTCACCTCACCGATCGGGAAAAACAGAGTATTCTGATATCTGTCTTTATCGGTCAATTCATCCCCTTTTTCGTTCCAGACATCTTTCGCGAGCCGAAATACAGCCCACGCCTTGGGCCAGCCGGCATACATTGCGCAATGGGTGATTATCGAGGCGATCTCTTCTTTTGAAACACCGTGTGATTTCGCATTCTGAAGATGATAAGACAAAGAAGAATCCGTTATACCCGATGACATAAGCGACACCACGGTAATGATACATCTTGTTTTGATATCTATCGCCCCGTCATTCCATACTTCGCCGAAAAGAACATCATCATTGAGATGAGCAAACAGCGGCGCGAATTCGCCGAGCTGATCTCTGCCGGCAGTCTGTTTGATTTTTTCACTCATATAAAATTCCTCACATTCTTCGTGGTGATCAAAATAATTGTTTTAACTTGTAAAAAACTAATTCCGGGCTCGAATAAACGAACCCGGATAATCGGATCATTGCTCCGGAGGCTTTGCTTTAGGCGTAGTATATGTATCCGTAGAGAGATAGGTATCATCGCTTTTTTCGATCACGGAATTGAGGCTCAATGCATAGTTGGAGGCGGTGTCTCTCCTGTGGACCGATTTAAGCTTGCTCTTCATAACGGAAACAACAATTAATCCTATCAGTGCGCCGACGGCAAGTGAGATAAGCAGATTTTTGAGATCAAAGATCTTTACGCTTTTTTCGTTTTTTGCATAATCGCCGTCTGATTCACTGCCGTAAATCTGAATTTCCTCATAACCGCCGTCGGTTTCATAATCGGCAAAAACGGTAACGGAAAATGAAAACACAAACGCGAGCAAAGCCGCTATAAGCAAAAATGAAGTAAATATTTTCATCATATCGCCCCCTTAACCCAAAAAGAAATTGATAAAGAGGTAAACGATGAGCGCGGATATACCCGCAACGGTAAAGAAATACTTCTTTAACGCGCCTTTATCTACCGGCAGATTGCCTACGAATCTGCCGGTCTGCCCGTTCATGGCAAAAGTGAATTTTTCATTATTCCAGCTTGTATTAAGCAGCCACACCGGACAGAGGGCGTATTTAGCAAAAGTATCGGAATATTCGAAATCGGCATTTTCCAAAGTGACATTCTCATAGCCCGTTATGGAATTTTTGACGGCGCCGGCAACGGAGAGAGAGATCCTGTCTTTTGCTCTGGGCAGGCAGGAGCTTGATTCAATATCGAATTTATCCGCCGCATAGCCTGCGAGATAAGCGGTGCTGAATTTTTTTGCATCCGCAAAATCATAAGGCTCGATAGACTCCATAAGAGCGTCATCCATAGCCTGAGAAGCGTCAACGGGGACATTCTCAAAGCTCATATTGCCTTTTCTCGAAAGAGAATAGTGGGCAACATCTCTGTATGAATTCTCATTGTCTTCTCTGAGAGAGGTCTTATCCGCTTTGAAAACTATATCGGCGTAAACATCCGTATCAAAAAACCAGAACGGAACATAAAGGCCTTTTATCTCGTCAATATGATTTTCGTTTTTGAATACTTTCGGGAGCAGTTTTTTGCCCTCTAAATGTTTTTTGAGCGCTTCCTTCGCCGCCTTTTTATCGAGCTTAAAAGGAATGATATAATCGGGCTTGAGACTGCCGCTGAGCTGACCCATCATAACAACGGGATTGCCGCAAAACGGGCAGGCGGAGGAGGCAAGGGTAGAATCCCCTACTATTTCGCCGCCGCAGGATTTGCACACATAAGAAACAAGCCCGGAAGCGGAATCCTCGGAATCTGCTCCATCGGCGTGATCTACGCTGTCCTGCTCATTTTCAGTCTGATCGAGGGCGGAATCAACCGCCTCAAATTCGGAAATCTCATATTCGGAATCGCAATACGGACATTTTAATTTTTGTATAGCGGAATTGAATTCAAGAGCACCGCCGCATTTAGGGCACTCATACTCATGAAGCTGCGCCATAAATCAAAATCTCCTTGAATTACTGAACATCATTGGAATCAAAAGCATCTCCGCACTCGGGGCAGAACTTGGGAGGATTGTGGGGATCTTCGGGCTCCCAGCCGCATTTATCGCATTTATAGAGAGGTGCTCCTGCGGGCTTTGAAGCTCCGCATTCGGCACAGAATTTGCCCTTATTGACCGCACCGCATTTTGTACAGGTCCAACCTTCGGCATCCGCCGGTTTGGGTTTGCCGCACTCGGGGCAGAATTTACCGGTGGCGACAGCTCCGCATTCGCATTTCCAGCCGTTTGCAGGAGCCGGAGCGGGCTTTGCCTTGCCGCAATTCGGGCAGAAGTTTCCGGTCGCATCCGCACCGCATTCACATTTCCAGGCATTCGCAGCGGCAGCCTGAGCAGCCTTTGCCGCTTCTTCCTGCTGAGCAACGCCGAAAAGATTTGCAGCGCTGTTTGCTCCGCCCGCATTCTGAGCGAAGCCCATGCCCATAAAGCCGGTCATTGCGCCTGCGGTATTGCCCGCGGCAGTCCTCATAGCGTCTGCCTGAGCCTGGATCTGGGTCGCGCCTGCCATACGGGGATCTCTGTTGATAGCCGCTCTCTGAGCCTGCTTGATAACCTCCTGATCCTCTTCGGGCAGAGTAACTGTACCCATAGCTACGGAAACGACCTCAAGACCTCTGAGCTCGCCCCACTTGCTTGAAAGAGCATCATTCATGGCCTTTTCAAGCTCGGCGGTGTGAGTAACTATCTGATTGGGTCTGATCTCAAGCTCGCTGATAGCGCCGAAAGCGGGCTGAAGAGCGCTGATGAATTCGGTCTTAAGCTGGCCGTCGATTTCGTCCCTTGTAAATTCTCTCTCAACATTGCCCATTACATTCTTATAGAAGAGGAGAGGATCGACGATCTTATATGAGAATACGCCGCTGCAGCGAACGGAAACATCGATATCAAGGCCGATGTTTCTGTCAACCACTCTGAAGGGAACGGGATTCGGAGTGCCGAATTTATTATCAATGATCTCTTTGGTGTTGAAATAATATATTCTCTGATCTGTGCCGGTATCTCCGCCGTAAGTGAATCTCTTGCCGATGACCTTGAAGGTATCGACGATCGACTTTTTGAGATTGCCGGTAAAAATTGAGGGCTCCAGGTCGGTTTTGTAAGTGTATTCGCCGGGCTCGGCGCAAAGATCGACAACCTTGCCCTGCTCAACGATTATCATGCACTGACCGTCGGCCACCGCAATGCCGGAGCCGTTTGAAATGATATTATCATTTCCTTTTGTGTTTGATGAACGTGAAGAGATGCGCTTCTGACCCTTTGTCATAAGGACTTCTTTATCGAGCGATTCACAATAAAAGAATTCCTTCCACTGATCGGCAAGGACTCCGCCGACCGCGCCTGCTGCTGCCTGAATAAGACCCATTGAAAAGTCTCCTTTCGGTATATAATATAGCGAAATTATTATATCATCATTAAAAATTCAAGTCAATTATTAAAATCAATTCAGACGGTTGTATATTTGCACAATTATGGATAGACTTTGAATACAATTTGAACAAAAATATTTATTTTATTGAAAAAACAACCTGCAAATGATATAATCAAAAGGTAAATTAGGTCAAATTCTCTCATAAGGGGGATGTTCAATGGAAGCCAACACCGCTCAGGCAGCAGAAATACAGCAGCCGCAGGAATCGGCAGCCGCTCATAAGGACCGGCGGTATGTAGGCACAAAAGAAACCGTCGCCTACATTCTGTATGACATAGCTCAATCTTTTAACATCAACAAATACAGCGACATTTTCGTGACCGATATAGTCAAGGTCGGCCTGCGTTTTCAGGGAGTAGTCAGCTTTGTTGTCGGCTTATGGGATATGATAAACGATGTTTTCCTTGCCGCGATAGTTGATAAGACGAGGACAAGATGGGGTAAATTCAAACCCTGGCTTATAATTTACGCGATCCCCGGTCTTGTGCTTTACACTCTCTACTGGTCGATGCCGCTGACTATAGGCGGGATGGGGAAATATGATGTAGGAAAGTTAGCTTTCTTCATGATATTCAGCCTCGTGCAAAACCTTGCGGATTCTATGAAATCAATAGCGAGGACGGGCATGCTGGCGACCATAACCCCCAATATCATTGACAGGACGAGGCTCATCACCGAGGCGAATCTGCTCTCGGGCTTCGTTGAGAACGGGCCGAGCATCATAATGGGGATTCTCATCGACCTTGTAAACCACAACAAGCTTAAAATCAAGATGCCCACCCTCTATGTTTCCGCAGGCGTATTTTGCAGCATTGTAAGCGGCGCATTCGCGATAGCCTTCGCCTTCATCGCCAAAGAGAGAGTAAATCAGACTCTCGATAAGCCGAGCATAAAGGCGAGCTTCAAATCGATTCTTACCAACAAACCGCTGCTGCTCATCACCCTCTCTGAATTCCTCGGAGCATTCAGCATAGGCTCCGGCGTAAACTACTACTACATAAATGTTCTCGGGCTTGCCACGATGTCAACGATCGTCGGCATTCCCGGCGCGATAGTTTCTCCGATTTCATACTCTTATGTACCCTGGGCAAGAGAAAGATTCTCGACAAAGACCCTTTGGATATTCGGCTCTCACATCAGCGATTTCCTGATGGTCGGAGTATTCCTCATAGGCTCCATAAACAAGAACTACAAAAAACTCGGAGCCATGATACCCGCATTTATGATAAGAGAAACGATATGGATGTTCTTCTGGGGAATCAGATCGGTCATCCCCGAAGAGATGAGAAACGAATCCATTGACTACGGCGAATGGAAAAACGGCTACAGAAACGAAGGGCTCACCGGCGTTGCGAAGGAACTTCCGAGAAAGCTTATCAACACATTCGGCAACACCATAAAAGCCGCCATACTTCATAAGGTCGGCTATGTTGAAGGCGCGGGCTTCGGCGGCCAATCCGAAAAGACGGAATATTCACTCTTCTGGATGTGCACGATACTGCCCGTAATCACAAGCATAATTTCCATCGTTCCAAAGCTCTTCTATGATCTTAACGGCGCAAAGAAAGAAAAAATGTATCTTGAGCTGTTTGAAAGACGCGAGGCAATGGCCAGAGAAGTTAACGCTTATAACGAGGATTCCGCCGCACAATCGGCTAAGACAAATTGACAAAATCACGCAGGGAGAAGCAAACGCTCCCTGCTGTTTTTAATGGAGGTTTAAGCGATGATATTTCCGATAAAAAAAGAGCTTTATGATTATGATATTTTTCCCAAGGTGCTTGTCAAGGGCAAGCCCGCAGAAATCCGTATAAGGCCGCTCGGAGGCAGGGTCATATTTGAGCCGGGCAAAGAATATGATCTGTTTATCTGCGCTCTCGATCAGGGCGAGGCCGCCATATATCCGTCCGGCGATTATCAATATTTAAGCGTTAAATGCGATGACGAAGGCGGCTTTACATTCACTCATACCTTTGAATCGGAGCAGATGTATTTCATCCGCTTTGCAAAAGAAAAAAATCCCGATAAAGAGATTTTACAGCTTTGCGTATATTGCGTGGATGAAGATCTGGCAGGCAGATACCCTTTCAGAGGGGATCTTCACATGCATACGACAGGCTCGGACGGCAATCAGAATTCAAAAGTTGTCAGCGCAAACTACAGAGCTCACGGTCTTGATTTCACGGTAATATCGGATCATAAGGAATATTATCCCTCACTTGAAGCGATAGATTATTATAAAGATCTGCCTATCGGGCTCACGATAATTCCCGGCGAAGAGGTCCACATGCCGTCGGTTGACGGTATCAAGCCGGATTTCCATACCGTCAATTTCGGAGGGGTATATTCAATAAATGCCCTCACGGAAGGCGAAGCAATCGAGGAGCACGGCACCGATAAAAAATACCGCTCGCTTAACGGTGAATGCCCCGAGGTAATGCCCCTTGAGGAATGGAGAGAAATGATCCGCTCACTTGCCGCCCGGATGAACACTCCTTCAGACATAAATCCCATACAGGCGGCGATATGTAAATGGATATATGATGAAATCCGCAAGGCGGGCGGCCTCGGAATATTCCCCCACCCCTACTGGATAAACGACGTGTATCATGTGCCCGAAGTATTCGTTGATTACATAACAGAAAATAAGTTTTTTGACGCCTTTGAGGTGCTCGGCGGAGAAAACTATTATGAGCAAAACGGTTTCCAGACGATCAAATATTATGAGGACAGAGCAAAAGGCATCAGATACCCGATAGTCGGAAGCACCGACAGCCATTCATCGCTCTTTCACAACAGAAACGCGTTTATATGCTCGACCATCGTATTTTCTCACGAGAATGAAAGAGAAGCCCTTATTTCCTCGATCAAGGATTTCTATTCCGTTGCGGTCGATACCATCAGCAAGGAATTCAGGCTTGTAGGCGAAAAGAGATTTGTGAGATACGGATGCTTCCTTCTCAAGGAATACTTCCCGCTCCACGATGAGCTTTGCTTTGAGGAAGGCAGGCTTATGAGGCAGTATGCCACCGGAACACAGGAAGAAAAGCAGGAGGCAAAAGAGCTTCTGATCGCACTCAATAACAGGCTGAAAAGACACAGGGAAAAATATTTTGATTTTTAAGCGTAAAAGAGCCACTCAGATGAGTGGCTCTTTTTATATACTGCGGTGAATTATACTATCAAGTGCAACAGAAGAAGTAATTGAAAACTCATACAGAAC
>CAMVEX010000021.1 GCA_947166625.1 uncultured Clostridia bacterium | reverse complement strand
TGAATAAATCCGTTTTTTATATACCAGTTTTTGAGCGTAGTATTTTCCTCTATTATTCCGATTTTAATCGTTTTTCCGTTTTGCTCTTTAACGGCGTTTTCTGCATAATTCAACAACTCTTTACCTATCCCGTTATGCCGATATTCAGGCAACACTGCAAGATGGTCCAATTCATATGTGTCGGAATCAATCTTCTTGAGTGAGAAAAAGCCGACAGGAACGGAACCGGAATAACACAGAAACATCCGGTTGCCGGACTCAAAAGAATTCTGCAGTTTTTCAAGTTTCATAAATGCAGTGTGACCGGGACAGCTTTCTTCCGTAAGATTAAATTCCTCGGCAACAGTCGTAAAACTTTTTTGAATAATATTCAGGCACATTGGCAACAGCGATTTATCTTTGACTTCAATTATCATTATAAGCATTCTTCCTGAAAAATGATATATAAATCATAGCATATTCCTGCCGGTCATTCAAGGCAAAATGCAAAAGTGATAATCATATAAAAATATGTTTTTTCTCTTCCCTTTATAATTATACAGTTAACCCGCCGAAAAAACGGCTATGCTGCAAAAATGCAACAAAACAGATTCCCGCAATCCGAAAAGTTGCAAAAATGCGACAAAAAGAATACCATTCACAAAAAAGAACAAAACGAACGATAATACAAACGTTAAAATTTGCGTTCGCAATACCATTCAAATTGTGATATTAGTGAAAAACATTTGATTCAGATATTGTAATATCGTGCAGTTACAAAATAAAATAATTCGTAATTTCGGAAGATTATACTTGAAATACACATATATTTATGGTATTATCAAACAGGGTGAAAAAGATGTTCAAAAGAAAAATATATGACGATTTAAAAAACTGGAAAGAAGAGTCTGCCGGTTCATCCGCTTTATTAATTGAAGGAGCAAGACGAGTCGGCAAAAGCACAGTGGCGGAAGAGTTTGCCAAAAAAGAATACAAAAGCTATATTATCATAGATTTTTCACTGGCGGAAAAAGCACTTAAAGATAACTTTGAAAACATTGGTAATCTTGATACTTTTTTCAGAAATCTGTTTTTGATTTGCGGTAAGACGCTGAAACCGAGAGAGTCGCTTATCATTTTTGATGAAGTGCAATTGTTTCCAAAGGCAAGGCAGGCAATAAAACAACTGGTAAAAGACGGTAGATATGATTATATTGAAACCGGTTCGCTTATTTCCATAAACAAAAATGTTAAAGATATTCTTATCCCGTCAGAAGAAGAAAGCATAAAAATGTTTCCTATGGATTTTGAAGAGTTTCTGTGGGCAAACAATAACTATGTTTATTATGATGCGATAAAAGAAGCATTTAATAATAAAAAACCATTGGGTCAGGATATTCACCGCAAGATAATGCAACAGTTCAGATCATATATGGCAGTAGGCGGTATGCCGCAGGCGGTTGAAGCATATGTTTCCGGAAAAAATTTCCGAGAAATTGACAGGGTAAAGAGAAATATTCTCAAACTGTATATACAGGACTTGAAAAAGCACGATACAGATGACGGCGATAACGCTTCCGCGGTTTTCAAATCACTGCCGGATCAATTGTCAAATCATAATTCTGTTTTTCGTTTGGCAACAATTGACGAAAACGCAAGAACACGCAGTTACGGTAATGCCATAGACTTTCTTAACGAGTCAATGATTGTCAATAATTGTATAAATGTAACCAAGCCCGAAGTTGCGCTTGAACTGTATGCAGACAGAAGCAAGTTTAAAATGTTTATGGGTGACACGGGCTTGCTTGTAACTTATATTCTACAAACAAGCGGAGAAAATGCAGATAAATTATATCGCGCCCTGATTATCGATAATCTGGATATAAATCAAGGTATGATATTTGAAAATATCGTTTCTCAAATGCTCAGAGTCAACGAACACGAATTATATTTTCATGAATTTTATTATACTGCTCCTGGCAACAAATCCGAGAAACGATATGAAATTGATTTTCTTACCGTAAAAGGCAAACGGCTTGTTCCGATTGAAGTTAAATCATCAAGCTACAGAAACCACAAATCGTTTGATTATTTCAAAGAAAAGTATAATATAAAATTAAACAGCAAATATATTGTTTACACGAAAGATTTGAAAATTGAAGACGGAATAACATATATTCCCATTTATATGACGGGATTAATATGATTGTTAAAGAAATCAGGTGAAATGATGAACGGTGTAATTTATGCCCGGTATTCTTCCGATAATCAACGTGAAGAATCCATTGAAGGACAGTTAAGAGAATGCAAAGCTTATGCCGAAAAGAACGGCATTACAATAATTGAAAACTATATTGACCGCGCTCATACCGCAACGAATGATAACCGTCCCGATTTTCAGCGTATGATAAAGGACAGCGCAAAGGGTAAATTTGAAATAGTTCTGGTATGGAAGCTCGACAGATTTGCCCGTAACCGCTATGACAGTGCACATTATAAAAATCAGCTCAAAAAGAACGGAATCAAAGTTGTTTCCGCTACCGAAAACATAGCCGACGGACCCGACGGAATTCTGCTTGAATCGGTGCTTGAAGGTATGGCGGAATACTATTCGGCAGAGCTTTCGGTCAAAGTTAAACGCGGACTAACGGAAAATGCATTAAAGTGCAAATTCAACGGCGGCACGATGACATTCGGATACAAGTTAGGACCCGAGCAGAGTTATGAGATTGATCCTGTAAACGCTCCCATTGTGCTTGATATTTTCAAACAATATGACTGCGGAAAGACCATAAAAGAGATAAGTCAGTATTATTCGGAGAAAGGACTTTCCCTGAAACCGGATATCAATTTCATTACACGCACACTGCACAATCGTAAATATATCGGCGAATACCGTTATAATGAAACAATCATTCCCGACGGCATTCCGGCAATTGTTCCCAAGGATTTATTTAACAGAGTTCAGGAACAGCTTGCTAAGAATAAGAAAGCACCGGCAGCCAAACGCGGAGACGACGGATATATACTTACAACAAAGCTTTTCTGCGGATGCTGTAAAACATATATGGTCGGCGAATGCGGCACAAGCGCTTCAAAAGGGAAAACATATAATTACTACCGCTGTGTTAATTCAAAAAAGAAAAAGACTTGTAAATCAAAACACAAATCCATAAGAAAAGACCGTATCGAAGAGTTAGTAATATCGGAGATTAAAAAAGCCGTATTTGATGACGCTTTTGTTGATGAATTCGCAAAGCGGGCTTATCTTGCACAAAAGGAAGAAAGCAGCGAGCTGGCAGTTTTACGTAAAGAGCTTGCCGAAACCGAAAAGGGCATAAAGAATATGGTGGATGCCATCCAGGCAGGCATTGTTACGGAATCTACAAAACAGCGTCTCACAGATTTGGAAGCAACAAAGAGTAATCTTGAAATCAGCATAGCCAAAGAAGAAATAAAGGCAACGATATTCTCTGAAGATGAAATTCGATTCTTCATTATGAGTTTCAGAAAAGTTGATTATGATTCATCAGAAGGAAGAAGACTTGTTGTTGACAGATTCCTGAACAGTGTGGTTATTTA
This sequence comes from uncultured Clostridia bacterium, assembly GCA_947166625.1. Lineage (GTDB taxonomy): Bacteria > Bacillota > Clostridia > Oscillospirales > Acutalibacteraceae > CAG-177. Next base: position 41,768 of record CAMVEX010000021.1, on the reverse strand, counting down.
TGATGATTACATTCTCATAAACATGAATTTTAATAACAGCACCAAGCAGGTTGATATCAAAGAACTTGACGCTCCTGCAAAACGTTCGAGCTTGAAATCGCTCTCTCCGCCATAATCCTACTCTGATTTTGATAGAATCAGGGTAGGATTTCTCTTTCCCTTATATTTCAATGGCTTCGTGCGCAAAAACCGGATTTCAAACATCAACGCAAGAACAAAGAAAATTTTCTCGGAAGAATACGAAAAAGCACACGGCTTTATAATCAAGCTTGACTAAAAGTTAACGAAAAAGCAAAAACCCTCCGTCAAAAGACAAAGGGCTTTGTATTTTTATGTTTAATAGGGCTATAAAAGATTAACCACGAGCATCAAATCAATATAAATCAATTAAGTGCATTATTCTATCTGGATCAAGCTCAATTATATTGGATTTTGCATTTTGATAGTATTTAAATAAGAGGTAAGTAACCTCTCCTTCTTCGTCAAAGGAAAAAAGCTCTTCCATATAAATCTTTTTGGTTTCAGTAATAAAAGGAACATAACAGGATTGTTTTACGTTTCCTCCAAATGCATTTTGACCTGTGTAAGTTAAATAAAAAACACAGTGCTGAACACTTGAAGGTGGCTCATTTTCATTTAAAGCAAAATTGATTGATACTATTTTTAAACTATCGGGGTTCTTCAGACGGTTTTTCAAAACTCTGCAAACAATACACGCCCATTCTTCATATTCAGTAGGCATATCATACACGTTTTCCAATATAGAATAGTTGGTGACCATCTTTTTTGCACCATATGGAAGCCTATCATATTCATCTTTTAAAGAATCTAATTCAGATTGTTTATATTTTAATATGCCAGCTAAAGAAGCAATACGGCTATTAAGGCTTTCCGCTTCTTCTTTGTATTCAATCATTATATTATTAATTTCGGTAATTCTTGCTTGTGCATTTTTATAATTAGGATCAATGAAAATAACCTTTTTATACATACTAACAGCTGATTCAAAATCACCTGTATTCTCATACTCAACCGCCTTATTATATGACGCCTGGGAATTTGTTTTAAGCATAATAGAAACAACGATGGCAATAAGAACAACGAAAAGCACTATCATTGTAATAATGATAGGAACGATTTTATTTTTGCCTTTTTTCTTCTTTGATTTAGTTGCTGAAACCTGGGAATTTAAAGAATCCTGAGCAAAGACTTGATTGAATGAATTCACTTTATACCCGCAATGCGGACATGTTTCGGCAAGATCTGAAACTTTTCCTCCACATTCAGGACAATTAATTATTGCCATTATATTCACCCCAATTAAAATTTAATTGAATATATCATTTTTCTTACTAAATTGTCAATTGTATCATTATCAAAAGACTAATACTAATAACTAATAACAAGGAGTAAGCACCTATGGGCATATTTTCAAAATTCAGATCGCGCGACAAGCCCGCGAACCGCACAGCCGGTTCCGGGTATTCTTTTTTCATGGGATACTCCTCATCAGGCAAAAATGTAACTGAACAGACAGCTATGCAGATGACGGCGGTTTACGCCTGCGTGAGAATACTTTCGGAAGCAGTCGCGTCCCTGCCGGTCCACCTTTACAGATACAATGATTCGGGTGGCAAGGAAAAAGCCATCGACCATGAGCAACGTCGGTCAGGCGAGGCTGGTTTTCAACTGCAAACCGTTCATGTATCCCTTCGCCGGGCAGAACACAATTACTATGACTTCATCCGGAAGCATTACCAATCCCGAAAACTATGAATCGCAGCCGTATATTAAGATTACGGGAAGCGGGACTGTCACGCTTACCATAAACAGCAAGGCATATAAAATAAACAGCATTTCATCATATATCGAACTCGACTCGGAATTTATGTCGGCTTATAAAGGCTCGACGCTCTGCAATAATCAGATTGCATTCACCGAGTTCCCTTTGCTGCAGCCGGGCTCAAACACAATCTCTTGGACAGGGTCCGTCAGCAGGATTGAAATTGTGCCGAGGTGGAGGACACTCTAATCATCGCTTATATCTAAAATAACTTTTAGATAACCCTCAAGAAGAACAGCTGAAGCTCTAACAAGGTTTTGATCTCTTTCGTTACCTATTTTTTTTTGAACCATGAAACAGATTACATCTTATTTGATACATTGTGAGAAAAAGCGCTTTAACATCTCTTGCTTTTAAATCTCTTAATAGTTCTCTCTGATGATAACTTGGACTGTTATTTCCTTTTCCTACAGCTTTTTCCATAAGAACTTTGCATGCCTTATTTCCAAAGGCATCAAATTTTTTAAGCTTTTCAAGGTTTTTATCACAGTATAGTTCTAACGCTTTTCTATCTTCTAAAACTCCATCCGAATAAAACCAATTAAATGCAACCCAATACATCATGAATTTAATAATATAATCATCGTCAATTTCAAGACCGTACTTAAACCATTCTAATGGTATAATATAATCTGGATTATTAGAAAAGCCATTCATATTTTTTACCTTTGCTTTCATTCTTTCTATAAACTCTAACACTTGACCATAAATAAGGAGTTGTTCTTCACGTGATAAGTCATCAATGGCCTCAAGAATTTTATACTCTACACCATTTACCTTACCAGCGTCAAAACAATCATCCGCATAAATAAGTGCGTTTTTAAGCATATCTTCAGGTAGATTCTTGTTCATAATGAATTTTTCTTTTCATTTTATCTTCAATTAATTCTAACATATACAATTAGTTTTTTCAATAACAAGTAGGTGATCCTATGACCCCCATCCTCCAGACCGAATCTGCCGTTATCGGTTTCCTTCCCGACGCATTAAGCTGCGAAGTGACGGAAGAACGGAACGGCGTATATGAACTGACGCTGACATATCCCGTATCGGCTTCGATGTTTTCGTCGCTTGCCGCAAAACGGCAAACATCACTTTACAATCGTAAACTTATATGCTACTATGAAGCGATAAAGAGAAACGGTCAAAAGTGTCCTGCGGGCAAAAGACGGCTTGATGACCGAGCTTGACGCCATGAAACTGCTTTCGCATGTGAAACCGGATTATAAGCATGATAAACATCGGTGGAATGTGGTCGCTTTGTGGAGCGCCGTATATAACACCGGCGAAGGAAAAATGAAAATTGCCGCCAACAAAGACTACGGGAACATCTACACATTCAAAATAAATGAGCCCTGCAAAGTCATTGACCGGGAATCCATTGAACATTCCGCTTATCCGGATGTAAAATGGTCTCATTGAGAGAGAAAGATCCGGTATAATCAGCTCAAAAAATCGGTATTTTCGGAGGAAAACTTAAATGAATTTGCCTAATAAACTCACGGTATTGCGTATCATACTTGTCCCTGTTTTTTTATGTGCCATGACTTTGAAATTTCCATATCATTTTTTGGCAGCCGCAGTAATTTTTCTCGCAGCCTCTGTCACAGATTATCTTGATGGAAAAATTGCCAGAAAAACAAATCAAATCACCGTATTCGGCAAGCTTTGCGACCCGCTTGCGGATAAGATGCTGACGACCGCCGCGTTGCTTGCTTTCATGGAGCTTGATATCTGCAACATCTGGATCCCCATGATTATCCTCACAAGGGAATTTTTGGTGACCTCGATGCGCCTTGTCGCATCATCTCAAGGTATAGTTATAGCAGCAAGCTTACCCGGAAAAATCAAAACTGCAAGTCAGATGATTTTTTCTACGGCAATTATCGCGGCGCTCGCATTTCACAGTGAGCCCGTAAGCAGCAACGGAAAATTTGTGATATGCTGTAACATTCTTTTGGGAATCACCGCTCTGTTTGCCGTAATCAGCGGAATCCTTTATATCAGGGACGGCGCCAAAAAAATCGACATCACAAAATAAAACCGAATTCCCGGGAACAATTGAAAATCTCGTAAATCCCAGCTGTTTTCAAGTATCTGACCCAGTAGGGGCGACGATGTTTCTGAGGGGGCAGTTGCGGCGATTTATTCAAGTATATCTTTTACCGATTAAATAACATTACTGTTTCGGAGGGCCTTATGAGGAAGCTTGTTTCGCTGTTGATAATGTTCTTTACCGTTATTGGATTTTCCGGTTGCTCATTTCAAAAAGATATTCCTGTCGGAAGCGTTATTCAATTCGGAAAATACAATATTGACACGGATTTGTCCGATACCGAGTCTATAGAATGGATAGTTATTGCCAAAGAAGATGACAAACTGCTTTTGCTCAGCAGATATGCCCTTGAAGAAAAATACTTTAATACCGAAGAATGGAGCGAAACTGCCGTCACTTGGGAAAACTCAAAACTGAGAGACCGGCTGAATAATGAATTCTATTTGACTGCATTCTCAGATAATGAGAGACAAAACATAATTCTTTCACACATAATTAACTCCGACAACCCCGAATTCGGGACAGATGGCGGGAACGACACCGATGACTATGTGTTTTTGCTTTCCGCCGATGAAGTTACAGATTATCTCACAGACAGAAAAATCAGAATATGCGAGCCGACTCCTTATGCGCAGAAAACATACCGTTATATTGACAGCGATTCATCCGATGAGTACAGGAGCTGTATGTGGTGGCTTAGAAGTGTCGGAGGAGAGACAAACAGATTTTGTGTTGTTGACACCTTTGCTTCCTCAATAGGGGCTAACGGAACCGATCTTTCCGTGCCGCATTATGTAAGACCGGCTATGTGGGTAAAAACAGGTAATTATAAAAACTACAAGTTTACTGCAACGGAATGGGATTCGGTTTATTATGATCCGGAAGAAACAAGCCGCTCTTTGCCCGCTACAGTTGTTTCGGCTGCTAACTGATCCCGTTTATTCATTTACACCTGTACCGATTAAATAAGATAAATGTGATTCAACCCAAAAGTGATACATAATTTTTCACTGTGCAAATCTGATTATTTGCAAATATTAGAGCCCGTAGGGGCGACTATAAATGCACATATCAACTGATTACTCATCCACTGTATGAGGCACAGTTACCTTTTGTAATCGGTAACGGGTGTATATAAAAAAGGCTGTCGGGTGACAGCCTTTGAGGTGATAATTCTGCTGTATTTAGCTACATAGTCAATACGATTCTTCAAATTCTTTCGACATGATCGGGTGATCGTTCTGTTATATTTTGCTATATGGTCAACGCACTTTTTCAAATTCTTTCGACATGATCGAGTGATCATTCTGTTATACTTCGCCGGATGTTCGGCGGTTATTTCAGAAGTGAGTTGACCGTGTCTCCGTGGCGTGTTTCGTCATTTTTGACGCTTTCCACCTTCGGAAAATCCGATATAAGGTGTTCGTAATTTTTCGCGGCATCATACTCAAACTTGGCTATTATAGGATAAAGCCTCTTTTTGCCGATGATCCTGTAAAGAACGGGAAGCAGGGTCGCAAGAGTCTTTTGGGGCCGCAGCGTTTCTCCGGTGTATTCCTTAAAAATAACCGCGGGGCCGCCTTCTTCCGCGGCGAGTCTGTTGAAGGTTTCCGCATCATGCGGGGATTTGACCGCCTTTGCCAGCGCTTTATACATAAGCACGGCGTCAAGCTCCCCCTGCTGACTTTTAATCAGCTCTTTCTTTTGCACATCTGTCATTTTTATTTTCTCCGTTTTCCCTTTATTCCGTTATCTCAATAACATAATCATATTTTTCAAGCCAGGTGCCGGTAGCAAAATTCCTCGCTCTGAGCAGGATCTCATTATCATAGACCTCAAAGATATAACCGGTGCCGTTAAACAAATGGCCGCCTCTCATAAAATCAAAATACTCATAGCTCGGCAGGTTTACGGAGGTGACATTGCCGACTTTTTCGACGCTTGAATAATTCGTTTTGTCATCCGCGGTGCTCAGCCCGGCATGAACATGGCCGCTGATAAAGACTACATTTTTATACCTATTGCAAATTTCGAGAATTTCATCAGATGATTCGCCAATGCCGCCGTCATCTGGATCGGCGTCTTTTTCAAGCTCCCAGTTATAGGGCAGGCCGTGGGTGCCGTTGAACGGCTGATGGCAGAATACGAAAATCGGGAGCCCCTTCTCAGCCGCCTTTGCCATCTCTTCGGCAAACCAGTCAAGCTGATCTCTGTAAAAAGTGGGGCCGGTATGATCCGCCTGCGAGCCGAATACGATCACGGGATATCCGCATATATCTGCCGTGAAATAAACATCATCTATATCTCTGCCGGTGGCCTCTTTGGAATATTTGATAAAATTGGATTTTGTATATTCATAGGTGCGGTCGCCGCCCCAGGTATCGTGGTTGCCGAGCACCATGATATTGTTATCGGAAACATCGTATTTGAGCAGGGTATCGGTAAAGGCCTGCCAATGCTCGGGATAGCCGTGATCCGTAATATCACCGTTTACGATGAAGGCATCAAGTTTATCCTTCGCCTGATCCAGATCCTGCAAGCCGAATTCAAACATACCGAGGCGGATGAAATTATCTTTCAGATGAGTATCGGAAATCGCGGCGAAAGCGGCTTTGCAATTCTCATTTTTTCGCTCGATTTTGGATTCTTTTTTGTGAGAAAAAGGCGCGATGAAGGTTACAACGGTCATAATGACGACCATAACATTTCTGATTACCGATGCGATCGCAGACAGCATAAAAATTCTCCCTTCAATGATGTTGATTTAATCAAAGAACTTTTGACAGAAAATCTCTGAGCCTCGGATTCTGAGGATCTCCGAAGAATTTATCGGGAGTGTTTTCTTCCATTATAACTCCCTCGTCGATAAACAGCACACGCGAAGCGACCTCTCTGGCAAAGCCCATTTCGTGGGTGACGACCACCATGGTCATACCGGATTCGGCAAGCTCCTTCATAACATCGAGGACTTCGCCGACCATCTCGGGGTCAAGCGCGCTCGTGGGCTCATCAAACAGCAGGACATCGGGATCCATCGCGAGCGCCCTGACGATGGCGATCCTCTGCTTCTGGCCGCCCGAAAGCTGGACGGGATAAGCGTTTGCTTTATCGGCAAGGCCGATTCTCGTGAGCAGATCGGTCGCTTTTTTTACTGCATCCTCTTTGCTCATTTTAAGCAGCTTCATCGGGGCGAGGGTGATATTATCCATAACCGTCAGATTCTCAAAAAGATTGAACTGCTGAAAGACCATACCGACCTTTTGCCTTGCGAGATTTATATTGATATAATTCTCATCATATATCTTTTTCATCAGCGCTTTATACGCTTTGCCCTCGTGCTTCTCGTGAAGCAGATCTCTCTTTTTGATATCCGCTATGATCTTTTCTTTGATCTCTTCTTCGGATTCGCCGATAATCCCGGGTTTATATTCGTTTCGGAGCTTGCAGTAGGTTTTTGAAAGCTCGATGACATCCTTATGGAGATAGGGATCAACGGGAGTGACGAGTTTATCCTCAAGCCATACCTCGCCGTAAGTGGGCTCTTCCAAAAGGTTCAGGCAGCGAAGAAAAGTGCTTTTGCCCGAGCCGGAGGGGCCTATGATAACGACTCTTTCTCCTCTCTTTATCTCGCAGCTTATCCCCTTGAGCACCTTGACATTTTCACCGAAGTTTTTGTATATTCCCTTGGCGTTGATTATGTCATCGCTGTGGGAGGCAGCGTAAAGATTATTTGATTCAGCGCTTGTCACTTGCACGCAGCCTCCTTTCCGTTATTTTGATAAGGTAAGTGATGAACAGCACCAAAACTATGTATATGACCGCCATCACAAGATAAGGCACCATAAATTCATAGTTGCTTGCGCCGATATTTCTGAACGCCTGGCACAGGTCTATTGCGCCGACAAATGAAACTATTGAAGTCTCTTTTATCAAAGTGATAAATTCATTTCCCAAAGTGGGAAGGATATTTTTTACTGCCTGAGGAACAACAATTCTCATCATTGTGACGGGGTAACTGAGTCCGAGCGCCCGTCCAGCTTCGGTTTGCCCGAAATTAACCGAAAGCAATCCGCCTCGCATAATTTCCGAAACATAAGCGGCCGAATTCATGCCGAAGATTACGACACAAACCATGAGCGACGACATCTTGATACCTATAAGCGGAAACAGAACATAATACCCGAGAAGGAGTTGAACGACCATCGGAGTTCCGCGAAAGAAATTGACATAAAGATTGCAGATTTTTTTAAGAAATCCCATTACCGGATTCTTGCCCGGAACAACCTTAATTACAGCTATTAAAGTACCCAGTAAGATGCCGATCATCAGACCCGCAACCGCAATTATCACCGTATGTTCCAGACCTTCGATCACTTTATGATACGCTCCGCGCTCAATGAATGATGTCCAGAATTTGGTCCACTTTATTTCCCATATATTTTGAGACATTCGATTTACTCCTTAATAAAAGCAAGCCGGGAGAGGAGAGCCCCTCCCGGCGGATAATTTTGAAACTGCTTATGCCATAGAGTTAAAATTGGAGGATATTGCTTTAGCGGGCGCTTCATCAATGATAACAAAATCAATATTACCGTTAAGCATATCCTGAACTGCGAGAGCTCCGTTCGCATAGCCTACGCTCTTTGCGGAAAGACCGTCAAATCCGAAATCTTCGTCACCCTCAACATAGAGCTTCCCTGTGGTGCCGTTTTGCGAGCCGATGACGGTGGAGGAAGTAAAAGCTTTCAAAACTTTTTCCATATCTTCGACTGTCTTGCATTCATCAAACGTTGTATCATCACCTTTTGTGATGATGAGCTGTGACGCATTGTAATAGGAATCACTGAATGCGACGTATTCCTCTCTCGCCTCGTTTTTGGTGAGTCCGGAAGCGGCTATATCGGCATATCCGGCATCAACGGTAGTGAGAACCGAGTCAAAGTCGATATTTTTGATAACAAGCTCTTTGCCGATGCTCTGGGCAAAACCGTTCATTATATCAATATCAATTCCGAAATAAAGCTCGCCGTCAATCTGCTCAAAAGGAGGAAACTCCGCGTTGGTCGCTATGACTAACTGATCCTTTGAAGCATCCTCCGCGGCGGATGCTACGCCGGGATTTGACTCTCCGTCACCGAAATAGGCGTTCATTATTTTATCAAGAGTGCCGTCAGCCTTGATTTTTGCGATGTACTCGTTGAGCTGTGCAAGAAGCTCAGGTTGCTCTTTTGAAACACCGAAAGCATATTCTTCCTCGGTAAGCGGAATATCAATAACTTTGACAGCCGCCGCAGTTACAGCACTGTCGGATTCGCTCGGAGCGGTATTTTCTTCCTCTGTCTTTGAGCCGCAGGCGGCAAGGCAGCCGAGTGCGAGAGCAAGAGCCATAATAACCGCAATGATTTTTACAAACTTTTTCATAACGAAACCTCCTGAAATTCTCTGCGAATCATTTCGCATATTTCTGAATACGGATAATGCCGGGCATATAAAATCGCCGGCAATTCCCTTTTGACAATTATGCATTATACATTTTTCGCGTATTAAAGTCAAGAAAAAACAAATAATTATGTATTTTTATTCACTTTCTGCCAGACATTTTTCAAATTCGGCGGGGATACCGGTTTTGAAGATCATTTTTTCATCGGAAACCGGGTGAATAAGCCGGGCTTCTCCGCAGTGAAGAAGCTGATGACCGTATTCCGGTCTGAAATCTCCGTAATATGAGTCTCCCGCAAGCGGATGCCCGATATAAGCCATGTGGACCCGTATCTGGTGGGTACGCCCCGTTTCAAGCTCGAGCTTTATCAAAGAGCAGCCGCTGCCGTCCTTTATTTTTTCCCAATGAGTTACGGCGCTCTCTTTGCCGAGCTCGTATGAGCAGGCGCGCAGGGTTTTCATCGGGTCTGGTCTGTAAATGGGCACATCTACAGTCCCGCTCTCACCGGGATCGCCTTTTACGAGCGCGAAATATATCTTTTTTACCTTGCCGTTCAGCTTTGCCGCCGCGAGAGAATTCAGGGCGCAGACCACTATCCCCGATGTGCCCTTATCGAGCCTGCCGACCGCTCTGAACACGCCCGATTTTCCCGAATCCCGGAGATGCGCAGCGACCGCGTTGGCAAGCGTATCTCCCTGATGATTATGGGTCGGATGCATTGCCGTGTAAGGGGATTTATTCACAATGAGGATATCTTCATCCTCATAGATTATCTCAAGCTCGCTTTTCACAGGCTCGGGAGCGGCGCCGTCCTCCGGAACGGAAACGGTCAGGACATCGCCCGGCTTTATCAGATCGACCGTTCTCGCCGGTGAGCCGTTGAGAATTATACCGCTTTCGGTATTTTTAAGAGTGCGGATAAGCTTTGTGGAGAAGCCTTTTTTATATTTCAGATATGTAAAAATTTTGAGGGAGTCATATTCCTGCCCGATTTCATAATTGATTATTCTCTTCATTTCAAACATCTCTCCGATTTGTTGCCGTAATAATATCACACGGCGCAATATTTAACAAGCATTATTTTATTATTGAATATGCCTTTGCGGTGTGCTATAATAAGGTGAATTTTTATATGCTTTCAATACTGATCGCGGGGAAGTGAAAAAATGCTTAAATTCAATTCAAACGGAAGATTCGGAATACTTCTGTTCGGAGACCTTCACGAATACTTTGACTATGCGGATTCCGCAAAATTCAAAGATATGCAAAAGCTGATGAATGCCGCTCTCGATATGTACAGACCCGACCTGTGCGTTTTGCTCGGAGATACTTTCAACACCGCAAACTGCAAGGATGACCCCGAAGGATTCAAGCGCGGCGTAAAGGATATATGCGCGCCCATCCTCTCTCGGAATATTCCCGTATGCGCGATCATGGGCAACCACGAGCATGACGCCGGCTGTGACGCCGAGGTGATCAAGGCCTACGGCGAGATCGAGAATATGACAATGAGATGCGACGGCGTGCCCGGCAAGGCGGACTATAGGGAGCTTATCTATTCGCATGACGGCAAAAAGCCCCTCGCCTGCCTGTGGTTTCTTGATTCAAACAATCTCTGCGACGACCCAAATATATCCGTCTATGACTGGGTGCATGAGGATCAGATAGAATGGTTTGAGAAAGAATCCGCGGCGCTTAAAGAACTGAACGGCGGAAATCCGATGCCGTCATATATCTTTCAGCATATACCCGTTCCCGAAGAATACAAACTGCTGCGCAAGGCAAAACTCCCCGAGCTGCCCTGGAGCGTCGAGGGATTCGGTAAAAGAAAAGGCACTCACTATGTGAAAGCGAGGGGTACCGTCGGCTATCTCGGCGAAGGACCCGCAGCCCCCGATTACAACAGCGGGCAGTTTGACGCGTGGAAACGCGCCGGCGGAGTAAAAGCGGCGTTTTTCGGTCATGACCATCTGAATGATTTCTCCGGTTTTGTGGACGGGATCTTCCTCGCCCAGCATAAGACAGCCGGATTCAGAGCATATACAGACGGCTGCCACAGCTGTGTAAGATATGTTGAGCTCAGCGAGAGAAACCCTCTCAGATTCAGGCAGGAGCTGAGGCATTTCAAAGAATTCGGTCTCAAGAGCGAAAGCCTCGGCCCGATATTCAAAAAGATAACCGACAGAGAGAGCATGGCTTTCCACGCGGCAGGTTACGGAATTTCGGCTCTCGTTTCCGCAGGCGCACTTGCGTATTTCATCAAAAAACTCAGGAAATAATGGGGTGGAAGTATGAATAAAGCATCCAAGCTCGGCAAAGCCGCGATATTCAACATTATCCTTTTCGGATTTATGGGGCAGGTCGCGTGGGCGGTTGAAAACAATTATTTCAACACCTTCCTTTTCAATGTGATCGGCGGTTCTTCCAAAGATATAGCCCACATGGTTGCGGCAAGCTCGATAGTAGCCGTTGCGACGACTCTGATAATGGGCACTCTGAGCGATAAACTCAACCGCAGGAAGGTATTTATCTGCGGCGGATACATCGCCTGGGGCTTCACGGTGATGGCTTTCGCTTTTATTTCGAGAGAAAATATCGGCAGAATACTCGGCATTGACGCCGTAGCCGCGCTCTCGGCAACGGTCGCGGTGGTTATCTTTATGGACTGCCTTATGACCTTCATGGGCTCCACAAGTAATGACGCCGCGTTTAACGCCTGGATCACCGATATAACCGATACATCCAACAGAGCAAAAACCGAAGGAATGCTCGCAACGCTCCCCGTGCTCGCCATGGTCATAGTCACGGTGGCTTTCGGAGTGCTCGCAAGCTCATTCGGCTACCCCGCCTGTTTCATAGGCCTCGGGCTCCTTGTGACCGTTTGCGGTATAATAGGCTTATTTACGGTAAAGGATTCATTGAGCGGAGAGAAGAAAAACACAAAGTTTTTCAGCGAACTCATCTACGGATTCCGCCCGTCGGTCATCAGAACTCACGGAGCGCTCTATCTCTCCCTCGCCTGCTACGGAATTCTGAGCGTGGCGCTGCAGATATTTATGCCATATCTTTTCATTTACGTACAGCATCAGATAGGTCTTGATTTCGGCAATCTGAATATCACTCCGGGCATCGCTATTCTCGCCGTGCTCGTTGTCGGAGGAGTAATAGCGGCGGCGATCCTTATGGGATCGCTCATGGATAAGCACGGACGCGCTCCGTTTTCCATTCCCTCCGTATTTCTGCTGACCGCAGGTCTTGTTTCGGCATTCTTTGCGAAAACACTTGTCACATTTGCCATCTGCGCCGTGGTGGTGCTCGCGGGTCAGGGGCTGATGACGATTCTCATCTCCGCCGCCGTTCGTGATTTCACTCCCGAAGATAAAGCGGGATCATTCCAGGGCGTCAGAATGATATTTATCGTCATGATCCCCATGATTATCGGTCCCGCGGTAGGCTCCGCCGTAACGGAGACTTTTGCGAATAAAACTTATACGAATGATTACGCCGAGATAGTGAACGTACCTCCTCCGCACATATTCCTTGCCGCGGCGGCGGTCGCTGTCCTCGCAATTATTCCTCTCATATTCCTGCTCAAAAAATGGAAACAGACGGAGCAGGATGAAAAAAGCGCCGAAGCCCGTGAGCAGGCGTAATCATTTATCAGGGCGTATTTCAAAAATCCCGAAAGGTCTTTGCTTATGTATATAATCATCGTAGGTCAGGGTAAATTCGGCTCTACGCTGACCTCTCAGCTTTGCAGCGAAGGGCACGATATAGTTGTGGTTGACATCAATTCAGACAGGGTGACAGCCATGGTGGAGCAATATGATGTAATGGGCATCTGCGGCAACGGCTCGACAGTTGACGTGCTCAAAGAGGCGGGAGCAGATAAAGCCAAGCTGCTCATTGCCACCACAGCTTCGGATGAGCTTAACATCCTCTGCTGCACCTTTGCAAAAAAACTCGGCACCGAAACCACCATTGCCAGAGTAAGGAATCCGGTCTATGCCACTCAGGGGCAGTTTCTCAGAGAAAAGATCGGTATAAATATGACCGTTAATCCCGAATATGAAACGGCAAACGAAATCTCGAGAATCATCCGTTTCCCGTCGGTCGCAAATCTCGACACCTTCGCAAACAGCAAAGTCGAAATCGCGAGGATAGTCCTTCATAAAGAAAATCCTCTCTGCAATATGAAGGTTTCGGATGTGAGAAAAAAGATAAGGGCAAATGTCATTATCTGCGCCGTTCAGCGCAACGGGACGGTTTCCATTCCCGACGGTAACTTTGAACTGATGCCCGAGGATTCGATAAATATCACCGGCAAAAGAAGCGAAATCTCCTCATTCCTCAAGCAGGTGGGAGTTTATAAACACCGCATCAAAAACGTTATGATAATCGGCGGCGGCAAGATCGGCTTCTACCTGAGCGAACTGCTCTCAGACACCGGCAGAAACATTACTCTTATTGATTCCGATCTTCAGAAATGCAATGAGCTGACCGACGAATTATCAGATGTAACGGTGATTCACGGCGACGGCACGGATCAGGATATTCTCGAAGAGCAAAATATAGAAAATCAGGATGCGCTCGTGGCTCTGACGGGCATTGACGAGGAGAATATCATCGTTTCTCTCTATGCCGAGAGCAGAAATGTGGAGAAGGTTATCGCAAAGGTTGACCGCCACTCATATTCGATCCTCAACAACATCGGCGTTGAAACGCTTGTATCTCCGCAGACCGTCGCGAGCAATCTCGTCACAAGCTATGTCAGGGCTCTCGAAAATTCGGTTGACAATATGAATATACAGACCCTCTACAAGCTTGTCGGCGGAAAGATAGAGGCCGCGGAATTCCTCATTCCTCTCAACTGGGCTCACGATGACGAGCCGTTTAAGGATCTTGATCTGAGGCAGAATCTTCTGGTGGGCTGCATTATAAGAAACGGCAGAATTATTTTTCCGAACGGTGACGACTGCATAAAGGGCGGAGATAGCATCATAGTCATCAACGCTGGCAAAAGCCTTAAGCGCATCACCGATATATTCAGAGAAGGGTGATTTGATTTGAATTACAGAAAAGTCGCCCACTATCTCGGAATAATCCTGCTGATAGAAGCGGCGCTTATGTTTCTGCCTGTGGCGGTCGGATTGATCTACCGCGAGAAACAGATAGTAAGCTTCCTGATAACGATAGGCATTGTCGCCGCAGTCGGCGCGATCCTTTACAAAAGGAAACCGAAGAAAAACAATCTCTATTCCAAAGAGGGCTACATGATAGTAGGCCTCGCGTGGCTGCTTATGTCCGCCTTCGGCGCTCTGCCGATGTTCATAAGCGGCTCCGTATCCAACTACATAGACGCTTTTTTTGAAACCGTTTCGGGTTTCACCACCACGGGCTCGACCATACTCTCCGATATCGAATCTCTGCCGAGATGCATTCTTTTCTGGCGAAGCTTTACACATTTTATCGGCGGTATGGGAATACTCGTATTTGTTCTTGCAGTCATACCCAGGAGCGAAGGCTCCTCGATCCATATTATGAAAGCGGAGGTCCCGGGGCCTGTTGTAGGCAAGCTCGTTTCAAAGGTGACGGTCACGGCGAGAATCCTTTACGGGATCTATATCGGCATGACGGTTTTGCTCATAATACTGCTTAAAATCGTCGGGCTGCCGCTCTTTGACAGCGTGATAAGCGCATTCGGCACGGCTGGCACAGGCGGCTTCTCCGTGATGAACAACAGCATAGAGGGCTATCAGAATCCTGCGGCGGAAGTGATAATCTCAATATTCATGCTGCTTTTCGGCCTGAATTTCAACCTGTATTATCTGCTCCTTATCAAGCAATGGAGATCCGCCCTGAAGGATGAGGAGATGCGTTGGTATCTCGGGATAATCGCCGCGGCAACATTTATAATCACGCTCGACCTCACCGTCACAAGGCACCCCTTCGGCGAATCTGTCAGATACGCCTTTTTCCAGGTCACTTCCATTATATCGACCACCGGATTTTCCTCTGTAGATTACGATTTGTGGCCGAGCATTACAAAAGCCGTGCTTCTTGTGCTGATGTTTATCGGCGGATGCACCGGCTCGACGGGCGGCGGTCTGAAGGTTCAAAGAACTGCCGTGCTTATTAAAAACAGCCTCAGATCCGTTCGCAAAGCGGCGAATCCGAGACGGGTGGAAACGATCAAGATGAACGGGCGCACTCTGGATGAGACCATTGTCAGCGGTATCACGGGTTATTTTGCCATGTTTATGATGATAGTCGCTCTGTCAGTCATAATCGTCGCGCTCGACGGATTTGATCTCACCACTACGCTCACATCCGTATTCACCTGCATAAACAATGTAGGCCCGGGCTTCGCCCTTGTCGGCCCTGCGGGAAATTTCAGCGATTTTTCATATCTATCAAAGATCGTGCTCTCATTCAATATGCTGGCGGGCCGTCTTGAGCTGATCCCCATTATGATGCTTTTCTCAAAGCTCGGTATTGCAAGCGATTCATAATCCAAACATATATTATATCGGAAGGACTGGTAGAATGAATTACAAAATGACTCTTACCCCCGAGCAGGAAGCCCTGCTTAACGGCTCAAAGGGTGAAACCGTCGCCAAGGTAATGAAGACCCTGATTATGTACGGCGAAGCATTCGGAGCCGATAAGCTCGTCCCCGTAACCGGTGACCGCGGACACCTTGTAACGAGCTTCGGTCTCAAGGTAATGAAGCCCGTTTATGACCTGATGGATACCCTCATCCGCGCGGCGGCGGTATCGGGCCAGAAATTTTCAGTTGACCCCAAGCCTCTCGATCCGAATGTTCCCGCAAGCTTCCTTGAGAATTTCGTATTTAAGAAGTTCATGTATTCCATGCAGGACAGCTACGATAAGCAGCTCAGGGATTTAGGGCTTATTGACGATGATTCCTACACCTGCACCTGCTATATGGATGAGGTAGGCAACAAGCCCCGGAAGGGCGATGTGCTTTCGTGGGCAGAATCCTCGGCGGTCGTTTACGCCAATTCCGTTCTCGGCGCACGCTGCAACAGAAACTCCGGTATAATAGAGCTTTTCGGCTCAATAGCCGGCTATGTTCCCTCATTCGGTCTGCTTACCGATGAAGGCAGAAAAGCCACATGGATCGTTGAAGTAAAGACGGATAAAAAGCCCGAGGCGCAGATCCTCGGCTCGGCAATCGGCATGAAGGTGATGGAAGACGTCCCCTATATCAAAGGGCTTGATAAGTGGATAGGCACCGAGCTTGACGGAGATACCTGCGCTTATCTCAAGGATTTCGGCGCGGCAACCGCCTCAAACGGCGCGGTCGGTCTGTATCATATAGAGAATCTCACCCCCGAAGCCGTTGAACAGGGAGAGTCTCTTATCGCCGAAGGCGCAAAGGTTTATGTTATAGATGACGCCGAGCTTGAGGGAGTTAAAAACAATTATCCCGTAATGTGGAAGGATAAGAATGCGCCAGCGCAGCTTTGCTTTGTGGGCTGCCCGCATCTCTCGCTTGCCCAGCTCAACGAATGGACCGAAAACGTCAGCGCAAATCTCAAGAAAAACGGTCTGTCCAAAGTCAGCGTTCCCACGGTTTTCACTGCTGCTCCCGGAGTTATAGAAGCGTTTGAAAAAACTCCGAACTGCGCAAAATTAAAAGAAACGGGCGTTGTCCTCAGCTATATCTGCCCGCTGATGTATATGAATAATCCGCTTTGCAAAAAGAAGAACGTGATCACCAATTCCAACAAGCTCAGGACCTACACTACCTCAAGATATTGCACAAGCGCCGAGATTCTCGATATCATTACGACAAAGGGAGGTATCGTAAAATGAAACAGTTCAAAGGTCGTCCCGTAGTAGCCGGAGTCTGCGAGGCTCCCGCTCTCGTTTCTCACGGCGGTTTCAACACACTCGCCTCCTTCCAGGGCGCTCTCCAATTCGGAGATTTCCCGATAATCGGCAACAAATACAAACAGACGGAATGCGATGATCAGAATAATAAGGATCTTTTCGGCAAGCCCATGCTCGGCAAGGCTCTCTGCCTGCCGCAGACCATCGGCTCCACCACCGGCGGCATGGTGCTTTATTGCGCGAATGCAATGGGCAAAGCGCCCGCATGTATGCTCTTTTCGGAGCATATTGATTCCCTTGCGGCGGCAGGAGCGGTTTTATCCGCCGTATGGACGGATAAGCCGATGGTGACCGTTGACTGCCTCGGTCAGGAATTCCTTGATTATGTCAAGGACGGAATGAAGATTTCCGTCGCCGAGGACGGCACCGTTACGGTCGATTAAAAAATCTGATAACACATAATTGACCCTCCGCTCAATGCGGAGGGTCAGACTTTTGGAAATTTATTCGGATTTTGTCTCGGGATCTTCTTTTTCTTCTTCGGCTCCGTCCTCTTCGGCAGGATCTGACGATCCGTCGTCCGGGGTATCGGGTGTATCTTCGCCGTCATCTTCCGTTCCGGATCCCGCTTCGGCGGGCTGAGCTTCATCATTCTCGGTATCCGCAGGCTCTTCGCTGCGTATCTCCGATTCGGGAACGGGGACTTCCGGCGAGCCCGTAAGCTCTGTCATATCAAGCTCGCTCAGATCAATATCGTCATAATCAAAAGAGGTGAATTTAGCCCTCTCGGCGAGCAGGAGCTCATGCTGATAATTGCTCTCGGCTTTTTCACACATTGCCGCATATTTTGCGGAGCGCTTTTTGCGAAGGATGCTGAAGAAAATTGCCGCCGCGATAAGCAGGATAACGGTCGCGCCCGAAATCGCCGCGCCGATGAGCAGACCTCTCTGGGTGAAGCTCAGCTCTATCTCATGCTCGCCCTTGGGCAGATTGAAGCAGAGATAAGCATCCTGAAGGGCGATGTAATCATCCTTTGAAATTTCTTTGCCGTCGATCTTTACATGCCAGCCCTCATCATAGGGGATCGAGGTAAACATCACCATATCCCTGTCCGCTTTGATGCTGCCGGTGATCTTTGTTTCATCAAACGATTTGACTTTCATTGAGGATTTTTTGAGGATCTCATAGCCCTCATCCAGCTTTTCTTCATTCACATAATACGGATAGAAATTCATATATCCGTAATCGTCACCGTCCTCGGGAACGGTTATTTGTATTTCGACCGCCTCTTCGGGGCCGATAATACCGAGATCGTAGATATATGGCTCATCGGTTTCCTGGGTAACGGCGCCGCCGTCCGCCCTGGAGATCACTATGCTGTCAAAACTGTCGGAATCGACAAAGATGTAGCAGTGCCTTTCCTCGGGGCAGGTAATATCAAAATCAAGCTCGCCTTCGCCTGCTCCGCTCTTTTCAAAATACATATCTCCCGTATCGAAGCCTGCGGTGATTTCATTCATATTGAAGTATTTGACGCTTGTGGGATCTATCTCTATTTTTTCAAACACATCGCTGACTCCCGTCGCGAAATCAAACCATTCGCTCTGGACGGAGAAGGGATTTGTATATCCCGCATACCATTCTTTAATTTCGCTGTCAACGGCAAAGGCGATGGGCAGATAATACTGATTTTCATAAGCCGTGAATTTGCTGTTTCCCGCAACTTTTTTGAGATAATCCTCGGTAATAGTTACCTTGGGATCGTTATCGACCACATATTTGAGCGAATTCATCATATTATAGACCGGGGTCTGGACATAATATGTGTAGCTGTTGATAAAATTGGAGTAGAGGCCGAGATTGCTCTGCATATTTGACATTTTTTCATAAGCCATCGAGGAGAAGGTGGAGATACCGTTGTAGCCGTACCACGCGGGATCCATACGGGCTCTGTTATAAGTGAGCTCCATACGGTAAAACTTGCCCTCCTCCTTCTCATCGAGCGTTGATTTCAGCTCGCAGAAGGAATCATAATCGCCCGTATAGGTATGCTTTATCTGATTCATAACATATCTGTCGGTATTGGAGCAGGCGATTTCCGCAATCACACAGCAGAGCAGGATGACCGCGATCGCGGATTTCTGCTTTTTGATATCCTTGAGCAGATAGAAGATAAGGCAGTATGTTACGGTGAATATGACGCTGAGGAGCACCGTGATATCCTCGACATTTTTGGAACCGATCTTTTGTATCAGAATCACCGCGAAAACCAGCGCCGTGCCGACCCCGAGGATCTGTTTGCCGGTATATTCATTCAGGTTTTTGTATGCCTTATATGCCATAAGAAGCAGGAGGAAGCAATACATAAACGAAAATCTGTAGGGCAGATCGTTGGGAAAATGGAAGCCGTGCCATATATAGTTGAGATAATTCAGATTGAAGCTGAAAAACATCAGTCCGAGAGTGAATACGCTGCCTATCTTTTCTTTGAGCGAAATCCTCTTTGAGAAAATATACAGCGGAACAAGTATCAGAGTCCCGATCCCGCAATAGACATTGGGCATTACATCCTCGCCGCTGCTCCTTATGGTCGGGTCAACGGAGGCGAGATGATTCGCAAGGAAATCAAACACCGAAAAATATGAGCGGTAGTTTTCGGGCATTGAGCCGGATGTTGCCGAGCAGGAGCGGAGTATCAGATACACGGGTATCAGCGATACCGCGGCAAGGCACCCCGCCGCGAGGGATGAAAACGCGAAGGTAAAGCCGCTGCGAAGCAAGATATTGGATTTGAGCTTCGCCGAGGCCGTGTATTTTTTATTATGCTCGGAATCATAACAGAACTGAGCATCCTGCGCAAAAGAGCCGAATTCGTAATTTGAGAAGAAATAGACGATGAAATATATCACGGAGAATATGCAGACCATATACCCCATATAGTAGTTTGTCAGAAGGGTGAGCGTAAGGAAAGCGATATAGACGGAGGGCTTTCTTTTATTTATGATCCTCTCGATGCCGTACATCACAAGAGGGAAGAAAACCATGGCGTCCAGCCACATTACATTCCAGTAATACGCCACAAAATAACCGCACATGGCGTAAAGCACACCGAAGGCAGCCGTGGAAAAATCGCGCCTTCCCTGCGATTTTTTCAAAAAGTAGGTGAACGAAGCCGCCGAGAGAGCCGCTTTGACGAGGATCATACCGGCGATCGCCTCGGGCATATTCTTATGGCCGAGAATGAGGATGATAAACGCGGTAGGGCTTGAAAGATAATTGAAATAATTGCCGAGGAACGGCGAACCGAGCCCGGTATTCCAGGAATAAATGAAGCTCTTGAGATTCATCACCCTGTCATATAATTCGGCAAAAAGAGGCCCGTATTGATGATACAGATCCATTCTGAGTATCGTAGTCTCACCGAACGGGAAGAGATTATAGCAATAAAAGACGAGCATCATTATCGCCGCGGTGCAGAGCATCGAGAGCCAGCAATATGAATTGCCCTTAAAAAACCGCGAAAATACGGACTCCTTTTTGAGTTTGTTATTTTCCATTTTAAGCCTCCTTATTTGAGGAAACATTTTCAATATATCTGCTGTTATAGCTCGGTGTGAATCTGAGCCCGCCGTCGGGCAGAATATCCGTCAGGGTAACTCCCTGGAGCCAGTCTTTTTCGTCCATCCCGAATCTGTTGCCGAGATGATAGAGCTTATAATCGGCCGAGAGCGAATAGACGAGATAAACGCCTTTGAAGAGAGCGCACCAGTTATTGATATGGTCGTGCCCGGCGAATACAGCCCGGGTGCTGCCCATACGGAGTATCGAATCAAACATTCCGCTGTTAAACGGCGAACAGCCGACGCTTTCATATTGACAGCCGTAAAGAATTTCGGCATTTTTGCCGGGAATAAATCCGCCCTCGCCGTCGTCATCGTAAACTTCCGCATATTCACACAGCGGGATATGCATAAACATTATCGAGCTCGGCATTCCGTAAATATCTTTAAGCCTTTTAAGCTCGTTTTCGTAAAATTCTATCTGCTCTCGTTTGAGAAAATCATAGCCCTGCATATCTGCGGGAACAGCGTAATCCGCACGGTAATTATCGCGGATATCCCTGCCGGAATCAAAGAAAAACAGCGTTTCTCTGAGCTTATCACCGCGCCCGAAAATATTTATCGTATGGTTTGCGTAGCCGTAAAGATCATCGGGGCCGATTTTACAAAGGCAATGAGGATAAGAGGAAACGCTCCTCGCGAGCATCCATTTATAAATGCCCTTTTCTTCTCTCACCTCGTGATTGCCGAATACAATGGTCCAGTAAACTCCGATCTTTTCCATCATACGGGCAAATCTTATCGCATCGATCTGCTGATATTTTGTCTGAACGACATCGCCCGTTATCACAACGAGATCGGGGTGCGCGTCGGCGATCTGCCTCGCAAACAAGCCGAGGGTCTTATTATTTATCTTATAATCATCCTCAAGATGAAAATCGGAGGTTGAGAGAATCCTGAATTCACCGTCTGCAACATTGCCGTTTTTATCCGTTTTGGCTATATCGGTCGAATATCCGTTTTCACGCAGGATCACAACATCCGAGCCGACGGGCTTCACATAGGGCATTCTGTCAAAGCAGTGTTTTGCCCGTTTGCCGCCGCAGGCGTCAAATATGAGATTCTCAAAAAACAGCCCCGTTTTTATGAGCGCCCGCCTTACAAAGCCGTGAATTTGGTAAAAAATCATATACTTCTGTTTTCTTCGATCATATCGTGTTTCTTCTGCCACAGCTTATCGGAAAGATCGACATAGTAGTTATGAGGATTTTCAAATCTGAGCACTTCGTCCCAGAGCGTATTCATCTGCTCGCGGCAATATTTTTTGGTTTCATCGAGAGTTTTGAATTTGTAGAGGCATTCTCCGCCCGCGAATATCGGCTCAAGGAGCTCGCGGACAGTGTAATTTTCAAAAGTCTTTTTCTTCCATGTGAAATTGGGGTCAAACAGAGTGAGAGGCTCGGAAAAATCAATGATTTCATCCGTAAACGCTATGAGATCGGCCTCGGCTTTGCCGGTTTCTTTATCATAAATCCTGTAAACCTTTTTATCGCCGGGGGTCGTGATCTTGGCAACATTCTCACTGATTTTGATTTTGGGTATTATTTCCCCGCCTTTCTCAACGGCGACAAGCTTGTAAACACCGCCGAAAACAGGGCTTGAGGATGAAGTGATGAGCCTCTCGCCCACTCCGAAAGAATCGATCTTAGCATCTTGCAGCAGCATATCCCTGATGATATATTCATCGAGCGAATTTGAGGCGACTATCGTGCAATCCGGATATCCGGCGTCATCGAGCATTTTTCGCGCCTTGCGTGAGAGATAAGCTATATCTCCGCTGTCGATCCTGACGCCTTTCGGGCGCTTGCCCATGGGCTTGAGCACCTCATCAAAGCATTTAATTGCATTGGGGATGCCGCTCTTCAAAACATTATATGTATCGACCAGCAGGGTGCAGGCATCGGGATATTCAAGCGCGTATGCCTTAAAAGCCTCATACTCGCTGTCAAAAAGCTGGACCCATGAATGGGCCATAGTACCCAGAGCGGGTGTACCGAACGCCTGATCGCTTATGGTGCAGGCGGTGCCAACGCAGCCGCCGATGCAGGCGGCTCTCGCGCCGTAAATCGCGCCGTCCCATCCCTGGGCTCTGCGTGAGCCGAACTCCATAATGGCTCTGCCCTGCGCCGCCCTGACGATCCTGTTTGCTTTTGTGGCGATGAGGCTCTGATGATTGATGCAGAGCAGCACCATAGTCTCTATAAACTGCGCCTGTATCACGGGGCCCCTCACCTTGACTATCGGCTCGCCCGGGAATATCGGCGTGCCCTCCGGGACAGCCCATACATCGCAATCAAAATGAAAATTCGCCAGATAATCGAGGAATTCCTCTCCGAATCCTCTTGAACGAAGGTAATCTATATCCTCCGATGAGAATTTGAGATTTTTAAGATACTCCGCGAGCTGTTCCACTCCCGCCATGATCGCAAAGCCGCCTTTATCGGGAATGCTTCTGAAAAACATATCAAAAAACGCGGTGGTATCCCTGTGGCCGTGTTTGAAATATCCGTTTGCCATTGTTATTTCATAAAAATCGGTCAGCATGGTAAGATTTCTTTTAACATCAAAGCTGCTCATAAAGCGCCTCCGTCAAACATATTCTTTTTTATTATATAATAGAGAAAATAACAATTCAATATGTTATATGTAAATTTTTATCAAGCCGCGCAGAATCGGGGCATATTCGGCGAAAAAGGAATTAAAAATGAATAAATGATTAAAAATGCTGAAAAATTTGAAAAAACACTTGCAAACGGCGAATTTATGTGTTACAATCAGGCCATAGGATGCCATTCAGGGAAAAAAGTTGCATTTCAAAGCAATTTAATAAAACCCCGGAGGTTATTATGAGAATAAGAAAACAGGCGCTCGGCGATAAAAACATCGTAGGCGCAAAAATCGAAATCAGGCGTAAAGAGCTTGAGATGAAGCAGTTTGAGTTATTGTTTGCACTCAGAGAAAAGGGCATTGATCTCAATGCTTCAGGGCTTTCAAAGATAGAAGGTCAGATTCGCGGTGTAAATGACTACGAATTAAAAGCCTTCGCCGAGGTGCTTAAAATCAGCGTGAACGATCTGCTCGGCATTAAGTATTGACAACTCCTACCCCTTTATATACAACTCCTCAGAGAACCCGCACCGAAAGGTGCGGGTTCTCCTTTTATCTCTATTCTTCCTCATCGAGGTTTACGGGCTTGCCCGATCTGATTTTTTTCTTTTTCTCTTTTTTCTTCCTCAGCTCCTCTTCATCCGCTTTGGGGAAGATGAGGTCTATTGCCTCCTGATATTTATCGCTCTTGAACATCGGGAAATAGTGCCTTGCCCTGTTGAGAAGAGAATTGTTTCCGCTGAGTTTTTCAATAAGAGCCTCTATCTGCTCGTTGCTGCGCATTCTGTCGCCGATCTCGCCGGGCACGGCTTTTACAGGCTCTATGATAACGGAAATCTTATCGTGAGCCTTGTCGATACCGTATTGCGATCTGTCAACCGCATATTGCTCGACCTCTTTGAGCGCTTTGACAACATCTTTAAGGCTCTGTATGGTGAGGGCGACATCCACTATCAAAACGGAATAGATAACGAATGCGGTTATGTATTTGGGAGCCGCGGGGATCACATCGTTGAGCACATAGAATACGTATGGCAAAACATACTTTATGAGCACGGCTATCCCGAGGCCGAAGCCGAGAGAGCTGGTCATACATATTCTGCCCTTTATCTGAAAGGTCTTGTATGAATAATCCCACCACCTGGTATGAAACGCCTTCTCAAGCACATAGCTCGTTATATATTCGAGCACGGTGCAGAGCGTCATACCTATGAAAAACAGGGCGATAAAATGCTTGATATCGCCGAATCGGGCAAAATAATCCGAGATCCTGCCATACAAAACGAGCGAGCTTATCACAACGCCGGAGCCGTAAATCGGGCAAAGAGGTCCGAAAAGGAACCCCCTCTTGACCGCCGTTTTATCGCGAAAGGCATACATGACCGTTTCATAGATCCAGCCGACAACGCTGAAAAGAATGAAAATAAGGAAATAATTGACCGTGAAGTTAATTATTTTCATACCCGCTCACCACCTCATTGATTTTGTTGTAGATGGGTATAAACTTTTCACTCACCTTCATAAAATCAAAGCTTGCGCAGATTTTATCCGCCGCGGTGAGGATCATTCCCTCCGCTGAGCGGGGAGGCGTGAGATGCATCGGCCACATGTGGGCGAGGATCATATCTCTCTGCAAATCCGAGAGCCTGCCGAAATAATGCTCGGCGTTTTTCAGCGCTTCTTTCGGATGATAAAAGGCGTGAAGCTCATCGTGCTTGACGATATGCCAATTATAAAGATAAAAATCATGGAGCATCGCCGCGCGGGTGGCTTCGACGGTGTTGCAATCGGTATGAAGGCAGGTCTTGTATGTGATATAAGCCACAAAGAGGGTGTGAAAATGGCAGCTTACATCGCCGTGATGATTATACTCCTTCATTTCTTCATATCTCGGGTGAGTGAGTATATCCCTGCCTATTTCGCAAAACTCGAGTATATTCTCTTTTTCTTTATCGACATCCATATCCTTGATATCGGGGATCCCGGATATCAGACTTTTGAAAGACATTTTGTTTTCCTCGTTTCGGTTATTCCCGTTATTTATACAATAAACGGGGAACAAAGTCAATGAATAAGCGGAATAATTCACAGTAAGTTAAAATCACGTTATCAGAAGCCGTGGCCTCCGCCGCCTCCGTGACCTCCGCCGCCTCCGCCTCCGCCGCCGCGCGAGCCCGAGCCTCCTCCGGAGGATTTTACGGTGACCTTATCGGCGAGAAAATGAGTTTTTACCGACAGCGGAAGCTCGGTTTTAACGCCGTCGATCTCATTCCCGTTTTTATCTTTCAGCAGCTTCGGAAGACGCCTCTGCACCATAACGACTATAATACATATCATCAGCGCAAGTCCGAGGGAAATGAAAAAATAAGCGACATATTTCATCGGGGTGAAGATCCTGCCGCCCTCAAGCAGAGTGATGATCTGCTTATAGCTTTCGCTCACGCATTCGTAGTATTTGCCCTGTGAGGCAAGGCGATAGGTGTTATCCGTTATCTCATTTGCCCGCCGCGTATTGATGACTCTGTGTATTTCACCGTCGCAGTAAATATAGATATTCCTCAGATACATATCTATGACGAACATCACACCGGATTCCCGACCGAACATCCATGAATATCTGTTTCTCGCGAGGGAGTCGGTGCTCTCGTAGCTGTGTTTATCCATAGTCACAACCGCGGCGTTACCGTAAGTCAAAACCTCACGGAGCTGCTCCGTGAGCATTACGGTCTGCTCCTGCGAAAAAAGCCCGGCGGAATCTTCAATTATGATTTCATATCCGCCGTCCGCGCCGGCAGAAAGCGTAAAGGCCGAAGGGAGCAGGATCGCGAGAATCATGACAGCCGCAATTCTTTTAATCATCCTGAGCCGCCCCCTTTCTGCTGAAGAAATCGGGCGCTGGGTGGGTGCAAAGCCTGTCAAACAGCCCGATAACGCTCAGGCAGTTTATGATAACGAGCGCTTGCGAAATAAACGCCGCGCCTATGTAATAATAATCCTGAAACGGTTTTCTGATATTGAGTATCAGGCAGGCGGCAAGGAATACGATGCTCAACACCCCGTTTACGATCAGCTTTCCGAAGGAGCCGTCCGACCCGGTAAGAGAGATCAGGGCAACGAAGGCGATTGCACCCGTTATAAGGCCGACTATACACAGTATGACCGGGATCCTCGCGGAAAAATTAAGCGATCTGAAAATCGGAATGCACCTTACGATTATAAGCGCAGATATGACGATGGTAGATGTTGAGACCCCTTTTTTAAACTTTTCAAGCTTCGGCTTGACATCGGGGAGTTTCGGCCCCTCCTGTTTGACGGATGATCTCATACTTTCGCGCTTGCGGATCTTGTAGCCCGAAACGCAGAGTATCACAAATGAAACAGCGAGCAAAATGCTGCATATCCCCGATAAAGTGCCGGGCATCATAAATCCGAAGGCAATGGAAGTCAGGATAAAAAAGGCGAGAGTGAGAGCCGCGGCGGTAAGGAAAAATCTGCCTTTGCTGACGGGGAGATCCATTGCGATTTTTCCCGTCTGCCCGTTCGCTACGGCATAAGCCACTCTGCCGCGCTTCATTTTCCTGGTCATAAACCATACGGGGTAGAGGTCGGCTCTCGCCGAATCGGGTCTGACCCTCAAAGCGAGCTTTTTATTATCAAAATCATGCTCCATCTCTTTTTTTGCGCAGGCTCCGGTGATTTTTTCTTTAAGCTCGTCAACCGCCTCCTGCATCACCTCATCGGAATAAGCGTCCTCTCCGACGCTCGGGATATCGGCATAAAAATCACCGATATATCCCTCTCTGAATGTCACGGCTTCGGAATGAGAATAGGGCGCTATCGCAGCGGCAAAGCTGTCGTCAAACGCTTCGGAAGCGTCTCTCACTATATCCTGAGCGTATCCGCCCGGAGTCGTGACCTCATTCATATAGGTGACATGATGGCTCTTGTTTCCCTCATTGAAATCATGATGGGCAAAGGTTTCAAAGGTGCCGGGCTCAAAATTCACCTTGTAATTGTAATGGGGAATATACACCCCTCTGAAAGAATCGGTGCCGCTGTTTTCTTTATAATCCTTCGGAAGAAAAAGCTTATGCTTAGTGTAGTTTTCAAAGCTTTTCTCTATATCCTCCCGGGTCTTTTTGAAGGGTATGATCTTGTTGGTTTTGAAGGCTTTTATCCTTGACGGGATCATCGACTGATTACCGCAGTACGGGCAGAATGCCGTAGCCTGCTCGCCGGGAGCCATAAGCTGCGCCCCGCAGGATTTGCAGATACAGACGGTATTTTCGTATGTATGCTCCTCGGCTTCAATATCTTTTTTATAATCCGCCACCGGCATTTTTGCGTCGCACGAGCCGCAGCGAAGCAGTTGGGATTTAATATCAAAATACATTCCCGCTCCGCAATTCGGGCAGTTAATCATACGCCTCTCCTCCTTACGGTTAGATAATATCATTTAATTGTAAACTTGGCAAGAAAAATCGGGCGTGAATATTGAAATACATTTTTTTGAGTGATATAATTTCCACGGAGCGTTGCTCAAATCCATTAAAAGCGAGGTTAAACTATGGCTCAATTAAAAATGTATTGGTTTCCCGGATCTCCGATAAAAGAATACGAGCTTCCTGAAGGATACTCGGTTTCAAATTATAAAACCGTCGCAGACAGAGACGCCTGGGTCGAGATCTGCCGCAACGGGCTTGTCGGCGACGGGCATGACGGCTACAGCGGCTTCGGTAGCGCAATAGCCGCCGAGGAGGATATAGACCCCGAGAGAGACGTATTCTTCCTCGATTATAACGGCGAGCATATCGGCACCGTGACCGCTTTTGTGATGAAAGAAAATAACGCAGGCGATGTTCACATGGTAGCCATAAGGGATGATTTCAGGGGCAAGGGTCTCTCAAAATATCTCACGATGATAGCGCTGAAGCATCTTTCACAGTTTGACCTTCATCATATTCAGCTCACCACCGATGAATGGCGCAAGGCCGCCGTCACCGGCTATATCAACGCCGGCTTCAAGCCCGTTGAATACGATATAGGCATGGAAGAGCGCTGGCAAGATGTGCTTGAAGAGAGAGACATAGACAGCATTGAAATGTATTATGAGGACGGCACATTCTACAAAAATATCGTGCGCAAATCCAAGGCTGAGAAAGTTAAATTCGGCGTGGTCGGCGCAGGCAGAGGCAGCGATATGATGAGATATTGCGAGGCGTCGGATAACGCTGAGCTTATCGCGATCTGCGACAGCTTCGAGCCCGCTCTCGACAAGATGAAAAAGCAATTCGGCGAAGATAAGATCAAGTATTTCACGGATTATGACGAATTCCTCAAATGCGATTTTGAGGCGGTCGTTCTCGCAAACTATGCAAATGAGCATACACCGTTTGCGATCAAAGCGATGCGCGCGGGCAAGCACGTTTTATCGGAGCTTCTCCCCTGCCAGAATATGAAAGAAGCGGTCGAGCTCATAGAAACCATTGAGGAAACGGGCAAAATTTATGTTTACGGCGAAAACAGCTGCTTTATGCCCGCTCCGAAGACGATGAGAAAGCTTTATCGCGAGGGCGTTCTCGGTAAATTTGAATACGGCGAGGGCGAATATATGCATAACTGCGAGGACGGCTGGCATTTTCTCACCCGCGGCGACGAAAACCACTGGAGAAACACGATGTCCGCCTTCTATTACTGCACTCATTCGCTCGGTCCTCTGATCCATATCGCGGGCGAAAGGCCGGTCAGCGTAACGGGATTCGAAGGCCCGTTCAATGACAGAATGTGGAGAATGGGCGCCAAGGCAGGCGGATTTGCCGTTGAGATGGTGACCCTTGAGAGCGGCGCGCTGCTCAAGAGCCTTCACGGCGTAGGCCCCTCAAAGAATTCGCTCTGGTATTGTGTTTACGGCTCTAAGGGCAGAGCAGAGAGCGCGAGAGAGGATGACAAGACCAAAAACAGCACTCAGAGCATGTATCTGAATGTTGATAAATATGACGGTGAGAATGCCGGCAATCAGGCCGTTGAATACGATACCGATGACGATCTGAGCAAAAGAACCGCGGAATATTATCACGGCGGATCAGATTACTACATTATGTATAATATGGTGCAGAGGATCAGAGGCAACAAAAACGCCGATGTGATAGATGTATATGAGGCGATGGATATGTTCCTGCCCGGTCTTTTCGGATATTTCAGCGCTCTTGAGGGCGGCAAGCCCATGGCTGTCCCCAATCTCAGGAATAAAGAAGAGCGCGATAAATGGAGAAACGACACGCGCACGACCGATCCCAAAAATCCCGAAAACGAGATCATTCCGAGCTTTTCAAAGGGCAACCCCGTGATCCCGAAGGAAAATTACGAAAGGCTCCAAAAGATGTGTGAGGATAATGTGCCCCGCAATGTCAATATAAAAATGCCGAGAAAAGACTGAATAAAGAACAGCCTGTCAGTTCGCTGAACTGACAGGCTTGAATTATGCCCCTATGCTGTTTCGCCGCATTTACGCAAACAAACCGACGATCCAATTGACAATGCGTGAAAACCACGAGATCACATTGCCGAAGAATGACAGGATTCCCGAAAACGCGCTTGAACTGTCTGTGTTTTCAGCGGTGTCCGTATTGTTTGTGTTGTCGGGGGAGCCGGGAAAATCGTTGCCGCCCTGCTGGCCGGGAAAACCTCCCTGATTTCCTCCGGACGAGGCGCTGCCTGCCGATGAGGTCGCGACGGAGCTTGAGCCGGAATAAAGCGTGTAGCTTGAGTCCGATTTGAGCGAAGGGCTTGCAAATAAAACATAGCTTGCGTCACGCACCGCGGTTGACGAATATAATGTATTACCCGATGAATCCTTGACCGCTATCGTGTTGCCCGCCTTCACAAGCGTTGTTCCGCTGTTTCCGAATCCGAAAGCTTCGGTTTCGCTTGACACGGAGTTTACACTGTTTCTGCCCGGGCCCATTCCTCCTGCACCCATACCGGATGACGATGCACCGAATACCACATAGGGGGTCGATGCAGTAATGCTCTGCATCATTGCGTTATGCCCTACCGCGAGAACGGTTGCTCCGCCGAGCACGATACCTTTATCCGAATCAATGGGATCGCCGTCGCCCTGTGAGGGGGAGAACACCTCAAGAGTGCCGCCGGCAAGATTTACCGAGCCGTTGGAATCAACGCCGTCGCCGTTTTGGCAGTTAACATAAACAAAACCGCCGTATTGATTATATGAGAATGAATAATTTGTCAGGTCGCTGTTTGCGGCGTTTATGCCGTCATCCGTCGCGTTGACGGTGATATTGCCGGAATATACATTTAATGTCGCCGCCTCTATGCCTTCATTGCTCTTTGAGACGGTAACGGAAGGCCCGTCTGTTCCTTCGGCGCCGATATTGAGAGTGTAATCGCTCTTTATTCCGTCATCGGCGGCTGAAACCGTGATGTTGCCCGATAAGATATTGAGCTCTTTGTCGGATTTTATCCCGTCATTCACATTGGCTGTGACATTGAGGGTCAAATCCTTTATCGTGAGTGAAGCTGTTGAAAGCAGAGTATCCGTAACATTGCCGTCGGAATCCTCTTCATAAAGATCATATCCGCCCTTGATCCCGTTTTTGCCGTAGGAATCAATATTCAGAGTGCCTGTGCCGCAAAGAGTTACATTCGAGCCGTCTTTGCATTTGATCACGGCATTCTCAATATCAGGATAAGCGTCGGCGTCGGTGTAGATATCATCATTATTATATTCATCATCCGACAGGGTGTTGACGGAGCCGTCTGCGGCGAAGATCGTCACTTGACTGCCTTTATTGCAGGTAATGGGAGCGGTCGCGGTCGCGCCGAGCGTAAGCCCGTCGAGTATAAGTGTGACTCCGGTCACATTTTTCTTGACCGTTATTGTTCCGCTTGAACACGAGCCTGTGAATTTATAAGCGCCGGCGGCGGTGATTTTTACATCGGTGCCGCTCACGGAAACTCCCTCCGGGCTGCCCGAGGTAACGGAAGCGGCAGATTCGGTGAATGTGATAACGGAATCGCTTTCGACTGCCTGCGTATCGGCGGCAAACGCGGCAGGTGCGGCGCATATCACCGTCATTATGAGAGAAAGGATCAAAGCTGCGATTTTCATTGTCGTTTTTTTCATAAAAATACCTCCTTACAGCCTGCCGCCCAATCGGCTTGCCGTTTTATTTGAGTGCATATTACATCCAAAACCTTAATCTGAACTTAATATTTCAGATTTTTCAAAAAATCGCCGGAATTCCGGATAATAAAATGAAGCACCCGCAAAGAAGGCGGGTGCTTCGTCTGTCACGGTATCGGATTTTAATTGAATAAAAAAAACAGAATGCTTACAAAGAATGAGGATATAACATCCGCAATTCCGTCAAAAGCCGTCATGATAAAATCAAACATTTTTCATTTCCTCCCTGAACATTGGTATTTGTTATAATGATATTATATCACAAAGATCATTATAAATCAACTTTTTAAGATATTTCAAAAACCGCGGCGAAATTAACATCGCCGCGGTTTGTCGTATTTATTGAATTTTATCGTTTCCGAAAAGCCGTTCGCCGAGATTTCTCTTTACGATCACATAATAGAGAGCGGTGCCGAGGGTGAGCATGACCCCGACCTCTCCGAGGGCAACAAGCCCTCCCTGAGTGAGAAAACCGAGCCATTCAAATTTGCCTTCGATAAAGAAAAATTCGATTTCCCAGCCGATGATGAGCCCGTTCCATATTGCCGGCATAAGCATTGCGGGCAGAGGGTAGGAGCCGACTTTGACCTTTCTCAAAAACCACATGCAGGTCGTGGCTCCGAGAGTTGCCAATGAGCCGAATATCATATCGAGGGGAAGGCCCGAGCCGATGCTGTAAAGATTTGAAATGATACAGCCGATCGTAAGACCCGGTATCGCGGCAGGGGTAAACAGCGCCAACACATTCAGCACCTCGGCCGCCCTGAACTGGACAGCCATGGTCGCCGTCCCGGGCAGGAGAAGACTCTGGGCATAAAAAAGCCCGGCATAAAGAGCCGCGATCACTGCGGATACGGCAATGAACCTGTTTTTGTTTTTCATCTTAAATTGTCTCCTTAGTTTTGTTTTACGTCAGGATGGTTTCGAACTGACGGGGTGCATTATATACGATTGTATATATTTTGTCAAGGAGCGGCGATGATATCCGGGCATAAAAATTCCCCCGAGCGAATCGGGGGAAGAATGATCTGAAAATTATTCTGCGTCGTCGGTATTTTCCCAGTTATGCCACACACCCTGGATATCATCGTTATCATCAAACATATCGAGCATTTTATTCATATTTATCATATCTTCCTGCTCGGTGAGGGTGACATAGGTGGAGGGGATATATGCCGCCTCGGCTGAAAGGAATTTGTAGCCCTTCGCGGCAAGAGCCTCGCTGATGGCTCCGCAATCGTATGGGTCGGTACGGATCTCATAGATCCCGTCATCGGTGAGGAAATCGACCGCGCCCGCCTCGAGAGCATCCTCCATAAGCTTCTCCTCATCTACACCCTCAGCCTCGATAAGGATAACGCCCTGTTTATTGAAAAGGAATGAAACCGAGCCGTTCTGACCCATATTTCCGCCGAATTTATCAAAATAGTGGCGCACATCGCCGGCGGTCCTGTTTCTGTTATCGGTAAGCGCCTCGACTATGACGGCGACTCCCTTGGGCCCATAGCCTTCATAAACGATATTTTCGTAATTGGCTCCGCCCTGCTCGCCCGCGGCCTTTTTGATGATCCTGTCAATATTATCATTGGGCACGTTGTTTGCCTTTGCCTTGGCGATTACATCTTTGAGCTTTGAGTTTGAGCTCGGGTCGGGTCCGCCCTCGCGGACAACCACGGCGATCTCTCTGCCTATCTTTGTAAAGACCTTCGCTCTCGCGTTATCGGTCTTTTCTTTTTTGCGTTTGATAGTGCTCCATTTGGAATGGCCTGACATATATTTACCTCTTTTCGCATGAGAATTATTATCCCGATAATTATATAAAAACGGATGGGAATTGTCAAGAAATATTCATATCGTCCGCTTAAATCCTTTGCCGAGCACCTCATTTGCCTCGCTGACGATGATGAAAGTTTCGTCATCAATAGATTTTACGGTTTTGAGCAGACCGCTGATCTCATTCTTCCTCGCGACGCATATAAGCATATTTTTCTCTTCCTTTGAATACGCGCCCGTCGCCGGTATGATCGAGACTCCGCGCCTCGATGAAGAAATGATCGCCTCGGCTATTTCATTAGCCTTATCGGAAAAGATCATCAGCATTTTGCCGTTGCCCATACCGTAAAGCAGAGAGTCTATCACTCTCGTTGAAACGAAGGCGACTATGATGGCGTAAAGGCCGCTGTCAAAGCTCCTGAAAACGAGCATATAAGCGATGACGATAAGAGCATCCGCCGCCATAACCACTCTGCCCACGGTGATATAAGGGAATAGCTTATGGACGAGCCTTCCGATAATATCGGTGCCGCCACTTGTGGCGTCGGTAGTCATTATCATACCGAGACCCGCCCCCTGAAGCACTCCGCAAATCAGAGCCGCGAGGATCGGGTTGCCCTCATATACGGGGATGAAATTATCAAAGAGATAGGTCATCAGATCGAGCGCGACGGAGAGGATTCCCGAAACGATAAGCGTTTTGAGCAGACTTGCCCTGCTTATGAAAAAGAACATAAGCACAAGCAGAGGGATATTCAAAGCGAATCCCACAAGGCCTATCGGCCAATCAAAAAGCTTATGCAAAATGACCGAGGCGCCCGTCATACCGCTCTGAGCTATGGAATTGGGCAGGGCGAATCCGTTGACCGCCGTAGAATAGAGCAGACATCCGATTATCCAGATACAAGCCTGCTTAGCACCGTTCAATAAATCCGCTTTATCCGGTTTTTTCATTCTCTTCACCGCCCTGAGCAATGATATTGTAGAGATATTGTATTCTCCCGGTGTTGCCCGAGAGATACAGCCATCCGAAAAGCGCCTCAAGGCCCGTCGCGTAATGATAATCGGATACCGATTGGTTTTTGGGAACGCTGCCGGGATGCGCGTTTCTGCCTCTTTTGAATACCTCCGCCTCCTCATCATCGAGCAGGGGGAGGATTTTTTTGACCGCAGCCGCCTGAGCCGCCGCGCAGACTTTTGACGCGGCGAGATTATGCAGATCTTTGACCGGTCTGTTTGCGCTGCCGAGCAGTTCTTTTCTCACAAGCAGGTCAAACACCGTATCTCCGAGAAAGGCAAGCGCCAGCGGGCTGTATGATGAAGGGCTTGGCAAATTATCACCTTAATTCACAAAATCAAATTCGAGATCGTATATCGAAACCGTGTCGCCCTCATTGATCCCTTTTTCATGAAGGGCGTCGATTATTCCGCTCGATAAAAGCACCCGCTGGAAATACTGAAGCGACTCATAATCATCGAGATCGCATCTCTGAAGTATTTTGAGCAGCCACGGAGCCTCAACGAAATAAACATTGTCTCTGACGGTTATCGTGAAACCTTTGTCATCCGTTTTTTCAAACATTTCGAGCGGTATCGACTCGGTCTCATACTGCTTTATCGGGGGCAGAGTGCCGAGTTTATTCCAGATGGCGTTGACAAGCTCCCGGGTGCCTTCGAGGATCGGGGCGCACATCGTGTAAAACTCATATCCGCGCTCCTCAAAATATTTGCGGAGCTTTTCGACCTGCCCGTCTTCGGCGAGATCGATTTTATTCGCTACCACTATCTGAGGCCGCTTTGCGAGCTCCGGATCGAATTTTTCGAGCTCTCTGTTGATGATATTGAAATCATCTATAGGGTCCCTGCCCTCGCTGCCCGCCGCGTCAAGAATATGAACGAGCATACGGCATCTGTCAACATGGCGCAGGAATTCATGGCCGAGGCCTACGCCGTCGCCCGCGCCCTCTATCAGACCGGGGATATCCGCCATAACGAATGAATTGCCCTCGCCCATCGAGACCACACCGAGCACGGGGGTTATGGTGGTGAAATGATAATTCGCGATTATGGGCTTTGCTTCACTGACAACGGATACAAGGGTGGATTTGCCAACATTCGGAAAGCCGAGCAGACCCACATCGGCAAGGAGTTTAAGCTCGAGAGAAACCTCCCATTCCTCGCCGGGAGTGCCCTCTTTGGCAAATCTCGGCACCTGCCTTGTCGGCGTGGCGAAATGAGGGTTGCCCCAGCCGCCTCTGCCGCCCTTTGCAGCTATGAAAGGCTCGTCGGATGACATATCCGCCATTACCGCTCCGCTCTCTGCCTCTCTGATTATCGTGCCTTTGGGCACATATATGATCAGATCTTCGCCCTTCCTGCCGTTTTTTCTGCCGCCGGAGCCGTCCTGCCCGTTGGGGGCGGTGTATTTTCTCTTATATCTGAAATCGGCGAGAGTGGAAAGATTGTCATTCACCTTAAAAACAACGTTTCCTCCCCTGCCGCCGTCGCCGCCGTCGGGTCCGCCTGCGGCCACATATTTTTCTCTGCGGAAGCTGACGGCTCCGTTGCCGCCGTTTCCGCCCTTTATCTTTATCTTTGCAATATCAACAAACATCTGTGTTTCTCCTTGAAAATCAAGCGCTTTTATTCAGAATGAAACGCTTCATAGACCGCGTGTGCGGACGCCTTGCTCATACCTTTGACGGCCTGTATTTCTTCTTCACTCGCCTGAGAAATGGCTTTTACCGTCTTGAAATGCCTGAGCAGGGTCTTTGCTCTCGCCTCGCCGATCCCCTCGATATTCGTGAGGGTGGTCGAGATGCCCGATTTTTTATTCTTTGCATGGTGATACGCTACGGAATATCTGTGGACTTCCTCCTGAATGGTGGAAACAAGCGTGAAGGCGCTCCTTTTTGAGGTGAGCGAAATCTCTCCGCCCGAAACCGCTATCGCCCTTGTGCGGTGATGAGAATCCTTCACCATTCCGAAAAGCGGTATATTTAGCCCGTGTTTCTCGAGGACGGGGATGACCGCGTTTACCTGCCCCGTGCCGCCGTCAAGCAGGATCAGATCGGGCAGCCTGCCGAAGCCTTCGCCGCTGTCTTTATCATTTTCATATTCCGTAAGCCTTCTGTCGATGACCTCCGCCATTGAAGCGTAATCATCCTGACCCGAAAAGCCTTTGATCGAAAAACGCCTGTAAGATTTTTTATAAGGAAGACCGTCTTTGAATACGACCATTCCCGCTACATTATTTGAGCCTGCGGTATGTGAAATATCGTATGATTCGATAAATTCGGGCGGCTCTTTGAGACCGAGAAGCTGGCCGAGCTCATCAAGCGCGGCGGTAGCCTTGCCCGTCCTTCCGAGATAGAGCGCAAGCTTCTGCGCGGCGTTTGAACGGCACATTTCCGTCAGCTTATGCTGCTCCCCTCTCACGGGGAGAGCGATGGTGACCTTCCTGCCGGCTTTTTGAGAAAGCCATTCGGAAAGCAGTTCCGAATCCTCAACCTCTCCGTCAACCGCGACCCTCGCGGGCACATTGTCGCGGATCGTATAGAAGCTTCTTATCAGTTCATGCCTTGCCTCCGCCATATTTTCGGGCAGATCTATGATGAAATACTCGCTGTCATAGAGCCGGTAATCCTCAAATCTCAGGACAGAGAGGCAGGCTTTGGGATTTATACCCTGCTTGGCGCCTACCGTGGCAAAAACATCCTGCTCCTTGACCGAGGCGGCGACTACCTTCTGTTTATCCGAAATTCTGTTGATCGATTTTATCGTATCGCGGAGCTTCGCCGCTTTTTCATATTCTTCGTTTTCCGCAGCATTATACATCTGCTCGGTGAGCTCTTTGATGACCTTTTCGGAGCCGCCGGTTATGAATTCGAGGGCGCTTCTGACATTTTCGTTATGAGCCTCGGCGGAGATCTTTCCCGCACAGGGCGCCGCGCACTGACCTATCGAATAATTCAGGCAGGGTCTGCTCTTGCCGTATTCTTTGGGAAAGCTCTTGTTGCAGGTGGGCAGCCTGAATATTTTTTTTGCTCTGTCAACCGCCGCCGAGATGCCCGCGGAGCTCATGTAGGGCCCTATATACTCCGCGCCGTCGTCATATTTCTGCTTCACGACCTTGAAATTTTTCCATTCTCCGCGCTCGACTCTGATATAGCTGTAGCCCTTATCATCCTTGAGCAGAATATTATATTTCGGCGAATGCTGCTTTATAAGCGAGCATTCGAGGACCAGCGCCTCAAACTCAGTATCGCAGAGGATATAATCGAAATCATTGACATTCTCGACCATCTTGCGCACTTTGGGAGGATGGTTGTGAGGTGAGCCGAAATACTGACTCACCCTGTTTTTGAGCGCCTTTGCCTTGCCGATATAAATGATCTCGCCGCTCTTGTTTTTCATGATATAAACGCCCGGAGTCAGCGGAAGAGACATCGCTTTTTTGCGAAGCTCTCCGATTTTTTCGTTCATTTCCTCACCTCCTTATGCCGTGGTAATTCATAGTATAATACCATATAAGGCAAATTATGTCAATTATCGGCGCCTCAAAAGAAATACAGGCAGGGAACAAATTTGCACAAAATTCCGCCCGGTTTTTATGCACTTTTCGCTTTTTATCCAATTGCTTTTCAGACCCGTAATTGATATAATCAATAAGGTTATTGTCAGAATGAAATTATGCCGAAAATAAAACGGAAGGAAGCTTTATCATTGAAAAAGAAACTCTTGAATGATATCGACCCCGCATTTGTAGAAGAAATCAAAAAATTCAGAACTCTGAAAGAAATCATCGAATACGGCACCAAAAAGGGCGGAGACAAAAGGCAATTCATCTTCCTCGACGCAAACAAAAAGGTGGATGAAAGATCCTTCAATCAGACCTGGGATGAAATAACGGCTCTCGGCACTTACTACTATCTCAACGGGATCGACGGCGGCAAAAAGGTTGCCATAATCGCCGAAAATTCTTATGAATGGATAGTTTCATATTACGCCACCCTCATCGGCGGAAACATTGCCGTTCCGATGGATATCAAGCTCACGGATGCCGAGATAGTCAGCCAGCTTGTCAGAGGCGGATGCGACGCTATGATCTACTGTGACGCCACCGCTCATTTTGCTGACGCCGTAAAGGCCGACGAAAACAATCCCGTAAAAGAATTTTACAATGTTTCGGATTTCCCCGAATATAAAGAGAAGGGCAGGCAGGCGATCAAAGCCGGAGACACACGCTGCATTGACGCCGAGGTCAAGGCGGACGATCTCGCCTGTATCGTCTATACATCGGGCACGACCGGTCTGAGCAAGGGCGTTATGCTCTCTCATTACAACATCACCAGCAATGTAACGGCGTCATGCTCGGTCCAGAAGGGCGAGCACGCGATCGGTTTTCTTCCGCTCAACCATACATTCTGCTGGGTCGGCGCTCTGTTTTCGGGCTATCTGCTCGCGGAGTGGGGCTATATCTGCGACGGCATCAAGGATCTTCAGAAGGATATGCAGACCTACAAACCGCAGAATTTCTCCGCCGTTCCCCTCGTGGTAAACACCATCTATGACAGGATCTGGAGGACCGCGAAAAAAACGGGGCAGACGGAAAAACTCAAAAAGGGCCTCAAAATATCAAAATTCCTTTACAAACACGGCATTGACGTGAGAAGGAAGCTCTTCAAGACGATCATAGACAATTTAGGCGGAGAGCTTGAATTCATAATCTGCGGCGGCGCCAATCTCGACCCGAAATATGAGCAGGGAATGAATGATTTCGGGATCCAGATCATCAACGGCTACGGAATGACGGAATGCTCGCCCGCCATCACGGTCAATCTCAGGGATCATGTCAGATTTGGCAGCGTCGGTCAGGCGCTTCCCTGCAATGAGATCAAAATAATGTATCCCGATGAATTCGGAGTAGGCGAAATATATGTCCGCGGCACCAACGTAATGCAGGGCTACTACAACGACCCGGAGGCGACCGCCGAGGCATTTGACGGCGAATGGCTCAGAACCGGCGACTACGGCAAAATGGACGAAGACGGCTATCTCTATTTCGTGGGCCGCAAAAAGAATCTGATAGTCCTCACCAACGGCAAAAATGTTTCTCCCGAAGAGATCGAGGATAAGCTTATATGCATTGATTATGTCAGCGAGGTCCTCGTTTATCAGGAGAATGATAAGATCACCGCTGAATTCTTCCTCAACACCGAGGAATATCCCGACGCGGCAGACCGTCTCAGAGACGATGTCCACAATGTAAACGAAACTCTGCCCAAATTCAAGAGGGTCACTTCAATAAAAGTCAGAGATACCGAATTCCCGAAGACTACCACGATGAAGATAATCAGAGACCGTTCTTACTATGAGAACGAAAATAAATCTTGACTTTTATAATATTATCTGATAAAATCTATTCCTGCCGCGATTATTGCGGCAAGTTAAGATCAAAAAATCAAATCCTTGTCACGGCAGACCGTGACCGAAGACCGGAAGGAGGTGCTTAAGGATGTCAACAAAAAACTACGAGACAATGGTCGTTTTCTCAGTCGCTGAAGGCGAAGAGGCTGTTCAGGCTCTCATCGAGAAGTTCAAGGCCATGATCGAGGCAGAGGGCACTCTCGAGAGCATTGATGAGTGGGGCAAGAGAAAGCTCGCTTATCCCATCAATGACGAGCCCGAGGGATATTACGCCATCTACAATTATTCGGCAGAGCCCGAATTCCCCGCTGAGCTTGACCGTGTGTTTAAGATCACAGACGGCGTTCTGCGTTCGCTCATCATAGCAAAAGACAACTAATTAAAATTCAGGAGGCCATCACAATGCTTAATTGTGCAGCAATTATGGGTCGTCTGACCGCCGAGCCCGAGCTCAAAAAGACCGCAACGGGCGTTTCGGTAGTTTCATTCACCGTCGCTGTTGACAGAAATTTTGTCAAGCAGGGTGAAGAACGTCAGGCAGATTTCATTGATATTACCGCATGGAGACAGCAGGCCGAATTTGTCAGCAGATTTTTTCACAAGGGCTCTATGATTGCCATCCAGGGTTCCATTCAGACCAGAAACTGGGAAGATAAAAACGGCAACAAGAGAAAGACCACTGAGATAATTGCGGATAACATCAGCTTCTGCGGTCCCAAATCGGATAATGCAGGCGCTCAGCCCGCAGCTCTGGCTTTCCACGAGCCCGCGCCCTCATATTCAACCGCTGACGAGGGCGATTTCCAGGAGATCCCCGACGAGGACGATCTGCCCTTCTGAGCGGAGGATCACACATTAAATTAAGGAGGTAAAACCATGCCTTACGATAAGAATGCAGCAAGAGGCAACAGAAAAGGCCGCAGAAAAGTCTGCGCTTTCTGTGTCGATAAAGTTGAGAGCATTGATTACAAGGATGTAAATAAGCTTTCAAAGTTCACTTCCGAGAGAGCGAAAATTCTCCCCCGCCGCGTAACCGGCACCTGCGCAAAACATCAGCGTGAACTCACTACCGCTATCAAGCGCGCTCGCCAGGTTGCTCTTATGCCCTATATCAACGACTGATTTATTCAGCCGCCCGGGGCAAACCCCATAACCAATTTAACGGGCTGTCAAACCGACAGCCCGTTTTTATTTACACCCTTTACCGATCAAGTTAGGGAAATATGATTCATCCCGTGGATGAGATTTATATTTTACCGTGCATTTTTCCATACACCCTTTACCGATCAAGTTTGGAAAATATGATTCATCCCGGGGATGAGATTTATGTTTTACCGTTCATTTTTCCATACACCCTTTACCCATCAAGTTAGGGAAATATGATTCATCCCGTGGATGAGATTTATGTTTTACCGTTCATTTTTCCATACACCCTTTACCGATCAAGTTTGGAAAATATGATTCATCCCGGGGATGAGATTTATGTTTTACCGTGCATTTTTCCATACACCCTTTACCCATCAAGTTTGGGAAATATGATTCATCCCGTGGATAAGCAATCATTTGGAGTAAATCTAATGTCCAAATCGCCACACCCGTCTTGCTTGCTTCGCTCGCAATCCACCCTCTCCGGTCTCGGAGAGGGCCAATGCTCCGCATATCCTTGAATAATGGGCATGGCGAATATGAAATATTTTTCCAATGTATTCCTGATAAAACTGAATATTAGCTTTTTACTTATTGAATTGATGAATTGCACTCCATAGCCCTCTCCGAGACCGGAGAGGGTGCCCCGAAGGGGCGGGTGTGGCGATATGATCGGGGCGAAGCGACCCGAAAATGCTCATTACTAATTGCGTATGCTCCGCATATCCTTGAAAACGGGATGCCGAGGGGTGCGGGTCTCCGGTGGAGACCTCTGCCGCAGGCAGAAG
>CAMVEX010000020.1 GCA_947166625.1 uncultured Clostridia bacterium | reverse complement strand
CCTTCGGGGCACCCTCTCCGGTCTCGGAGAGGGCCAATGCTCCGCATATCCTTGATGACGTCCCCTACGGCGCGCTGCGCATCCTTTTTGCGGGCGGATGATATCCGCCCCTACGATGATAGGGATTAGGTTAGTAGGAATTAGGGGTTAGGTTTTGCACATTACAGACGATTACTTATTCACGGGAAGCGGTAAACCTTACCTTGCTTGTTTGCTGACAGGTGCATATAAAACCGCCGCGAAGCGGCAACCGAAATTACTAATTACTAATTGCTCATTGCTAACTGTTTTAAGTCAGCGAGGCGGTGTCGGCGACCTTGCAATAAGCCGAGCTGCCCTCGCCCACCTGGCGCATCACCTGCTCCGCCGGCGCGGCATACATATCTATGCTCCTTGTCGAGTGATGAAACAGCATCTGGATCCTTGTGATCGAAGGGAATACGACTATCGGGAGGATGTAGGCTCCGCCGCCCGCATTCCAGCATTTGGCGGCAAACCAGCAGCAGTTGAGGATGAAAAATTCCCATTTGTTGTGGTTTATTATGAAGTCTGAAACATTCTCAAGTTCGCTCTTTGAGACTACCTTTGAGATGCAGTATATCCCCCTGTAGCGCCCCGTGTGGGCATTGCGGTAAGTTTCGATATTATAATAGATGCCTGCCCCGTCGCCGTCGCTGACGGAAAGACCGAGCGAGCCTACGGAAACGCCCTGACCCGCCGGGCAGGTGTAGCAGCCTACGGTAATATCGTGATCGGTGAGATTCTTGAAATAGACGAATACGTGCGGCTGCCAGCTGTTCCAGTTTGAAACGAGCGACATCTCGGCGTATCTGCTTTCATCATCGGGTTTTTCCGGCTCTTCGGGCTCCTCCGGCTCGGGAGAGGTGAATTCATAGGATAATTCTATTTCGCCGTCCTTGAGGGTGAGGCGGGCGGTCAGCTCGCCGTAGAGCTTCTCTTCGCCCTCTTTGCCGATGTATTCCACCTTTTCGGTGCCGGCAAAGAATTCGCCGCCGATCTCTTTGATCTCTTCTTCTTTTTCGGTGCCGTCCGAATAGACGAGCAGGAGCACTATGCCGTCCGGGTCTTCAGGGGCTCCGTCTTTGGCGACGGTCTTGTTTTTATCGGGGATGGAGATTATCCTCGCTCCGGTAAGCTCCGCCTGAGATTCCGCGGGCTCGCCGGGAGCCTCGTCGGCGTCGGATACGAGAGAATATACGGGCAGGCAGCAGCCGAGGATCAATATTGCCGCCGCGAGGATCGCACTGAGAATTCTTTTCATCTTTTCCTCCTTATACACAACGATCTTTCCTTAAATTCATATTATACATTCCGCCGGCAAAAAAATCAATCCGAAGTTGGAGAAAATGCGCCGGGTAATTGTTAATAATTTGTACTTGTTTTTTTTACATAAATATTTTATAATAATCTCAACTATCCTAAAATAGGATAATTATCCGCAAAAAGAAACACGATTGAGGAGGATCATCTATGGGCAAATTCGTTATCTCTTATGACATCGGCACCACGGGCGTCAAAACCTGCATTTTTGAAATCGACAAGACCATAAAGCTCGCCGGAGCGAGCATGGAGGGCTACAGCCTCTATGTTATGCCCAACGGCGGAGCCGAGCAGGATCCCGACGAATGGTGGGCGGCGATGTGCAAGACCACCAAAGAGGCGTTTGCCAAATGCGATGTTACTCCCGAAATGATAGAGGGCATCTCCTTCTGCT
This sequence comes from uncultured Clostridia bacterium, assembly GCA_947166625.1. GTDB lineage: Bacteria > Bacillota > Clostridia > Oscillospirales > Acutalibacteraceae > CAG-177. Next base: position 47,553 of record CAMVEX010000020.1, on the reverse strand, counting down.
CTCAGGCGCAGGGGCTTGTGCTCGTTGATAAAGACGGGAAGCCCGTCCACAGAGCGTTCAGCTATATGGATCAGCGCGCCACCGAGCAGATAAAGAAGGGCATCGCTTACGGCCCGCAGATAGCCGGCGGCAACATATTCAAGCTCATCCCCTCGCTTATCATAACCGGAGCCGCCGCGCTGAGCGTAAAGGACCCCGTATGGAAATACAACTGGATGAAGGATAACAAGCCCGAAAACTTCAAAAGAGTGCATAAATGGCTCGATGTCAAGGAATATCTCATTGCCCGTATGACCGGCAAATTCGTGATGACGAGAGATTCGGCGTTCGGCACCCTCCTCTATGATCTCAGAGACGGTCACAAATGCTGGAGCCCCAAGATTTGCAAGCTGCTCGGAGTGGATATGAAGCATCTGCCCGAGATAATCGACAGCGACGCGAAGGCGGGCGAGCTCTCCGCAAAAGCGGCCGGGGAGCTGGGCCTCAAGGCGGGCACCGCGGTATTCGGCGGCGGTATGGACGCTTCTCTCATCGGAGTCGGCGCCGGAGCGGCGGGGCTCGGAGACACTCACATCTATCAGGGCACCTCGGGCTGGGTCTCCACGGTTATAGACAAGAGCGTTGTGGATACCTCCTCGATGATAGCCGCCATCGTCGGAGTTCAAAACGGCAGATACAATTATTTCGCCGAGCTTGAGACGGCGGGCAAATGCCTTGAATGGGTCAAGGATCACCTCGCTCTTGACGAGATCGGCATTTATCTCGAAAAGAAGCACGTTGCGGAATCCAAAGAGACGGTCTATACTTCTCTTTACGATTATCTTTCAAAGGTAATAAACGAAACTCCCGCAGGCAGCGGCGGAGTCGTTTTCACCCCGTGGCTTCACGGAAACCGCTGCCCGTTTGAAGACCCGTTCTCAAGAGGAATGTTTTTCAATATCTCGCTCGAAACGGGCAAAACTCAGCTTATCCGCTCGGTCATCGAGGGCGTCTGCTTCCACATGCGCTGGTTTATCGAAACGCAGGATAAGAAGATCAAGACCTCGGATACCATCCGCTTCGTTGGCGGCGGCGCTCTGAGCGACGTCACCTGCCAGATACTCTCCGACATCACCGGCAGAGTGGTTGAAACGGTTGACAGCCCGCAGAATGTCGGCGCGGTCGGCGCGGCGGCTCTTATGGCGGTCGGCCTCGGAATAATAGACAATGTGGGCGAAGCAAAGAAGCTCATCCCCGCCAGCAAGGTATTCAAGCCGGACGGCAGAAACAAATCGGTCTATGACCGCAACTATGAGGTTTACAAAACCCTTTACGCCAATAACAAGAAGGCTTTCGCATCCCTCAACGCGTAAATTCAAGGAGGATTCATTATGAAGAGATATATCGCTCTCGCAGTTACGGCAATGCTCGCCGTATGTATTTTCACAGCCTGCGCCAAAAAGCCCGAAGGCACCGACAGCGTCACGGTCCAGGACGGTCACAGCCTCGCGGTGGTCACCAAAGAGGGCGGCGGACTTGACAGAAACGAAGACGGTCAGGTAGTGGCGGTCGTAACGGACGATAAGGGCAACGCCCAGACAGACGCCGACGGCAAGCAGCAGACCGAGGCGGTCGATCTCAACACCGCTCTCGTCTATGACAACCGCATAGAATTCAACGAATATTATATCGACATCCCCAAAGGGTGGGAGAATTCAAAGAGTTACAATAATGTAAATCTCAAAAAGACCGGCTCCGCCGATAAGATCACCATTCAGAGAAATCCGGACGCGACCTTTGAGAGCAAATACGCCGATATGAAAACATTTTACGGCCCCATCGGCGAGATGTATAAGGACGCCGAATTTGACACCAGAGGGATAAAGATAAGCGGTGAGGACACCTCCGTTTACTCCGTATATGTTGCCGAATCAAAGAGCGGCAAGCCCTTCTATATGGCGTATATCTTCCTCGACAGACCCGACGCCGTTTATTCTGTAATGATCACGGCAGAGAGAGATCTCGATAAGGATTTCGGCGAAATCGAAAAAATTCTGAATTCCGTTCAGTTCAAATAAGGAGTACGGCAAATGTTATTCACGCAGGAAATCGGTATAGACCTCGGCACCGCAAACACGCTCGTTTTCGTTAAGGGTAAGGGCGTTGTCATCAGAGAGCCGTCCGTGGTGGCGGTCGATCAAAAGACGACTCCGCCCAAGGTGGTCGCCGTGGGCACCCAGGCAAAAGAAATGATAGGCAGGACCCCGGGCTCGATAGTCGCGGTGCGTCCGTTAAAAGACGGCGTAATAGCGGATTTTGACATCACCGCCGAAATGATAGAGACTTTCATCAAGCGCACCATAAGAAAAAAGCCCTTCCTCAAAATAAGGGTGCTTATCTGCATACCCTCGGGCGTTACCGAGGTGGAGCGCAAGGCGGTCCATGACGCAGCCAAGAGCGCGGGCGCCAGCTATATTTCGCTTATCGAGGAGCCCATGGCGGCGGCGATAGGCGCGGGTATGCCCGTAGCGGAGCCCACCGGCAGCATGGTGGTCGATATCGGCGGCGGCACCAGCGAAGTCGCCGTGATCTCGCTCGGCGGAGTGGTCACCTCAAATTCGTGCCGCATAGCGGGCGACAAAATAGACGAGGCGATAATTTCATATATCAGAAAGAAATACAATCTGCTTATCGGCGAGAGAACGGCGGAGGATATCAAGATAAAAATCGGCTCCGCGTTCCCTTACGAAGGCGAAGGCTCGATGAATATCAAGGGCAGAAACCTTATGGACGGCCTGCCCAAAAATATAGATATTACGAGCGAAGAGATCAGGGAGGCTATGGCAGAGCCCATTTCGCAGATAGCCGACCTCGTCAAATCCACCCTTGAGAGCACCCCTCCCGAGCTCGCCTCGGATATTATAGACAGGGGCATTATGCTCACGGGCGGCGGAGCGCTTATCAAAGGGCTCGATAAATTCATCACGGATGAGACAAAGATACCCTGCTCGGTCGCGGCGAAACCGCTTGACTGCGTAGTAGAGGGTACCGGCGTATGCCTTGAAGGGAAACTGCCGGGCGCCTCGCCGGACGGCAAGAAATACATCTGACACTATCCGCCGTTAAACCGGCGTTTCAATAATTATTTACGGGAGAATCAAAATGAGTCGTTTTTTCAAAAGCTCGGGCTTCAAACTTTTTGCAGTGATACTTGCCGCTCTCATAGCGGGGAGTATTATTTCCGTTGCTTCGAGAAGCGGCTCCTCGCCCCTCAATAAGGCGGTCAGCGTGGTCTTCGGGCCTGCCTCGCGCCTCGCGGGGGCTCTCTCCTCCGGCTTTAACGATCTGCCCATCTCATTCCGCTCCTCATCATATTATAAGAGAGAAAATGAGCGCCTTGAGAAGGAGATAGACCGCCTCAGAGAGCAGTTTGTGGATTATGAGGATCTGGTGCATCAAAATGAATTCTACAAAGAATTCCTCGATCTCAAAGAGGAACACAGCGATTATGAATTCACCCAGGCTGCCATCATCGGCTCAGACGCCGCAGACAGATTCGGCTCATTCACCCTCAACAAAGGCTCGTCGAGCGGAATAGAGGTCAATGACCCCGTGATCTACGGCAAATATGTGGTGGGGACGGTCAAAAGCGTTACCCCCACCCGCTGCGTTGTGAATACCCTGCTCAACCCCAAGGTGAACATCAGCGCCTATGACGCGCGCACCCGCGAGGTTGGCTATGTGACCACCACGGTCGAATATTCAAAGCAGGGGATGTGCGTGATGCCCGGCCTCTCGCCGACAACGGCAGTTGCCTCAGGCGGAATTATCGCGACCGCCGGCATAAGCGGAATTTACCCCGCCGATCTGATAATCGGCACTGTGGATGATATAGTTGACGCCACGGTCGATATCTCCGCGAGCGCGATAATCAAGCCGGGAGTGGATTTTTCACAGCTCACCGATGTGTTTATCATCACCGATTTCAACGGGCAGGCAAAATAAAAATGACATTAAGTTTGAGCAAAAAAAATACGATAATCCGCAGAGCTTGCCTCGCCGCGGCGGTCATCATCTTTGCCGTATTGCAAAATACGCCGGGTTGGTTTCCGAGCATAGCGGGAGTCCGGGCTCTGATTCTCATACCGCTCGTTACCGCAATAGCGATGACGGAGAGAGAGAAGGCGGGGATACTCTACGGGCTTCTGGCAGGCGCTCTGTGGGATACCTCGGCGCGCGGAAACAGCTTTAACGCGATATTCCTCGTTATCGCCGGCTATGCCTGCGGAATGCTCATAAATACGATAATGAGAAACAATTTCGTCACTCACCTGCTTCTCACCGGGGTGACGGTCGCCGTATATAATCTCGGCTACTGGCTCTGGCATTATGTTTTTGCGGGGCTCAGCGGCAGCGTTTACGCCCTGCTCACCTCGTTCATCCCCGCGACGATCTATACCCTCGTTTTTGCGCCGATAATATTCTTTGCCCTCGTGAAGCTCGGCAGGAAATTCCCCGACCCCGACTGACGGCTGAATTTTATCTTTTGACCGAAAGGAAGTGCAGACTGTATGAAACTGAATATCTCGCGCGGCAGACGCATTGCGACGGTCTGCATAATAGCCCTGTTTTTCGGGATCCTGGCAGGCGATCTATTCAAACTCCAGGTGGTCGAAACTCAGATGTATAAGGATATCGTCTCAAACGTATCCTCAAGGAAATCCCCCATCAGAGCCTCGCGCGGAGAGATAGTCGATTGCAACGGCAAAAAGCTCGTCTATAATGAGCAGGGATATTCCGTGATATTTGACGCGGCGTTTTTCCCCTCCGCCTCCGAGCAGGATGAGAGGAACAAGATAATCAACAGCCTCATCCGCCTTTTTGATTCAAGGCACCTCGAATGGAACGACAATCTGCCCCTTACCGTTGACGCGGCGGGCAAGGCTTCTTTTAAGAAAGACAGCGATGTTCTCATCAAAAAATTAAAGAGCAGAGATATGCTCAATCTCAATGAATATGCGGACGCTCAAAACTGCTTTGACGCCCTCATCGAGAAATACGGGCTTGAAAAATACGGGGATAAGGATGCGAGAAACATCGCCTCCGTCCTCTTTGAAATGGATCGCACCTATTTCAGCATCAGCATACCCTTCACCTTCGCGCAGAAGGTGCCCGAGACCGTGATCTCGCTCATAAAAGAGCGCAGCGACCTCTATAAAGGCGTGGATGTTGAGATAGTTCCCGTGCGCACCTATACGGACGGCACCATCGCCCCGCACGTCCTCGGTATGACGGGGCTCATCACCGCCGAGGAATTTGAAAAGCTCAAGGATAAGGGCTACACCGATAAATCCGAGATCGGCAAGAGCGGCATAGAATCAGCCGCCGAAGAATATCTCAAGGGCAAGGACGGCGAAAAGACCGTCTATACCGACGCGAACGGAAACCGCACCACCGAGATAACCAAGCAGCCCGAGCAGGGCAATACGGTAGTGCTCACCATAGATTCCGGTATGCAAAAGGTCGTGCAGGACGCTCTCGAAAAGGTCTGTATAGAAGAAAACAGCTTCCACGCCGTCGTGCCGAACGCGGGCGCCTGCGTGGTGCTCAGCTGCAAGGATGCGTCGGTGCTTGCCGAGGCTTCATACCCCACCTACGACATCTCGACTTACAGCGAGAATGCCGCCTCTCTCAATACCGATAAGGGCGCTCCGCTCTGGAACCGCGCTCTTATGTCAACCTACGCCTGCGGCTCGACCGCAAAGCCCTCCGTCGCGATAGCCGCCCTGGAAGAAAAGATAATCGACGAGGATTATACCGTTTATTGCAACGGCACCTATACCTATATGGGCCAGACCTTCAAATGCGAGCAGGCCCACGAAAATCTTTATGTAAATGTCATCCACGCGATAGACGAATCCTGCAACACATTCTTTTTGAAGGTCGGCGATATGCTCGGAATAGACAAAATGAATGAATACCGCACCCTTCTCGGGCTCGGCTCAAAGACGGGCATAGAGCTCAATGAGGCGGTCGGCGTGCTTGACAGCCCCGAATACCGCGCCTCGATAAATCAGGCCTGGCTGCCGGGCTATACCGTGCAGTCCGCCATAGGTCAGGCGGGCAACCTCTGGACCCCGATACAGCTCGCGAACTATGTGAACACCATCGCAAACGGCGGCGTCAGATACAGAGCGCATGTGATAAAGAGCGTAAAAAGTTCCGATTACAGCAAGACGGTGCTCGATAACGGCCCCGAGGTGGTGGTCCAGACGGGTATTTCAAAAGAAACTCTCGATATTGTCAAGCGCGGAATGCTTGAGGTCGGCACCACCGGCTACTGCGCGCCGTATTTCTGGCATCTGCCCGTAAAGGTCGCCTGTAAAACCGGCACCAGCCAGGAAATAAGAAAGAATGAATACGGATATTCGACCAAGATAAACAACGGCTTCCTGATCGCGTTCGCCCCCTATGACAATCCGCAGATCGCGGTCGCCGTTGTCGGCGAAGGCCTCGTCTCGGGCAAATACCTCGCCCCCGTGGTCGCCGCCGCCGTGGAATATTGGCTCGGCGCCTCCGATTCCGCCGAAGGCCTCGAATCCGTCGGCGAATTCATCCCGTAAGTTCAATTAGCAATTAGCAATGAGTAATTAGCAATTTCGGGTCGCTGCGCTCCGTTTTTATATGTACCTGTACCGATTAAATGAGGTAAGTGTACCGCATCCCGCGGATGAGTAGTTGTTTGGAATGTGTGTTTTCAAGGATATGCGGAGCATTGGCCCTCTCCAAGACCGGAGAGGGTGCCCCGAAGGGGCGGGTGTGGCGATATTTATATGCACCATTCAACGATTGCGGAAGGGCAATGTACCGCATCCCGTTTTTTCGATTACACCATTTACCGATAAGATAAGGTAAGTGTACCGCATCCCGCGGATGAGTGGGTTTTTGGGGTGTGTATTTATTTACTCCCTTTACCGATAGATTGAGGGCGATGTGCCGCTTCCCGTGAATAAGTAATCGTCTGTAATGTGCAAAACCTAACCCCTAATTCCTACTAACCTAATCCCTATCATCGTAGGGGCGGATATTATCCGCCCGCAAAAAGGATGCGCAGCATAAACAGTCAGCAATCACTCGGAGCGTGCATATCTAACATCTAATATCTGCAATCTAACATTCAAATTCATAATTCTTTATTCTCGAATTCACAAAAATTCTATATTCCCATGTATAATTAAATTATAAAATCGAAGCAGGAGGGACATTTTATGGCAGCGGAAAGAATTCTCGTAGTTGATGATGACAGCAACATCTGCGAATTACTCAGACTCTATCTCGAAAAAGAGGGCTACGACGTATCCACCGCCAACAACGGCGCGGATGCTGTTAAAGTTTATAAGGAAAAGGAGCCCGATCTCATGCTCCTTGATATTATGCTTCCCGTTCTTGACGGCTGGCAGGTCTGCCGCGAAATCAGGAAATTCTCCGAGAAGCCGATCATTATGATCACCGCGAAGGGCGAAACCTTCGATAAGGTGCTCGGCTTTGAGCTGGGCGCGGATGACTATATCGTAAAACCCTTTGAGCCCAAAGAGGTTATGGCGAGAGTGAAGGCGGTGCTTCGCAGAAGCGGCAGCGCCGACAGGCAGGATATAAAAGAGGTCAGATTCGATAAGCTTATCATAAATCTCACGAATTACGAGCTTATCGTTGACGGCAAAAAGATAGACACTCCCCCCAAAGAGCTTGAGCTTATCTATCACCTCGCGAGCAATCCCAACAGAGTTTTTACCAGGGATCAGCTCCTCGACGAGGTTTGGGGATTTGATTATTACGGCGATTCGAGGACCGTCGATGTCCATGTCAAGCGCCTTCGCGCAAAGCTTGAGGGAGTTTCCGATAAATGGGAGCTCAAGACCGTCTGGTCCGTCGGCTATAAATTTGCCACAACGGAATAATACGGCAGAATTTCATCACTTAAAAACGCTTGTTACCGCAAGCGTTTTGCTTTTGGGAGGCGCGCGGAGTTGAAAAAACAGCGCAGGAGCGGACTTTTCAGGAAATATTTCTTCATCACTATGGCGATAATCCTCATCGCCTATTTATTCGCGGGCGCGTCGCTGATGCTCATGGTTTCGGGCGTCTGGCTGAATGAACGCCTCGAAATGCTCGATGAAAACGCCACGAATATCAGAGACAGCACCGAAGAACTGCTCAAATCGAGCTATCTTGAGGGCAACAGCCGCGGCTCTGTCATTATGATATGCAACAATCTGCTCCAGATCTCCGGGGCGACGGACGCCGACTATTTCATAGTGAATGAACTCGGTCAGCCCGTTTACTGCAAGGATCTTATCCGCCCCGGCGGGATGATAGATTCACGGGGCGAATGCCTTGTCCACAGCCATTACCAAATCCCCGATACGATAATCGAAAGTTTGAAAAGCGGCGAAACCTACAGCTCCTCCGGCGGCGACCTCGGCGGGCATCTCGTAAATCAGAGCTTTATAGTCGCGGTGCCCATTATGGCGGGCGACACCCTGCGCGGCGCGGTAGTCGCAACGAAGCCGATCGCAACAGGGCTTGTGCCCTATGTCAGCACGATCCTCACCATGTTTTTCATTTCGTTCCTCGCCTCATTCATCATCGCCTTTGTCCTTGTATATATTTCCACGGCGAGGATGGTAAGGCCTCTCAGGCAGATGTCTCTCGCGGCGAAGCAATACGCGCTCGGCGATTTTTCAAACAGGATAAATATCCGCAGCCGCACCCGCACCGAAATAGACGAGCTGGCGGATTCGTTCAATTCAATGGCAAACGACCTCTCCGACCTTGAAATGTCGAGAAGGAGCTTCGTTTCAAATGTTTCTCACGAGCTCAAAACTCCGATGACCTCCATAAGCGGATTTATCGACGGTATCCTTGACGGCACAATCCCCGACAGCGAGCGAGATAAATATCTCGGCATCGTCTCCGATGAGGTCAAGCGCCTTTCGCGCCTTGTCACGGGTATGCTCAATATGAGCAAGATCGAGGCGGGCAAGATCGACATAAAGCCCGTGAAATTCGATATCAGCGAAATGCTCTTCAACACCCTGCTCACATTCGAGCAGAAGATCGACGGCAAAAACATCGAGATAAAAGGGCTTGAAGATATAGGCAAAAACGAGATTTACGCCGACAAAGATATGATAAATCAGGTGGTTTACAATCTGATCGACAACGCCGTTAAATTCACCCCCGAGGGCGGATATATCGAGATAAACTCAAAGCGCGACGCCGAAAAGGCCATCGTAAAGATCCGCAACAGCGGCGCGGGCATCGAGCCCGATGAGATCGAACGGATCTTTGAGAGATTTTATAAAATCGACAAGTCGAGAAGCTACGATGTCAAGGGCGCAGGCCTCGGACTTTATCTGTGCAAAACCATCGTCGAGCTCCACGGCGGCGATATTATCGCGAGAAGCGAGCTGAATGAATATACTGAATTTATCTTCCGCCTGCCTCTGATCTGACGGCGGCGGACGAAACCGCAGCAGGCGGGATCCCCGATTTTATGATACACGCCTCATCACAAATCCCCCTGCGCGGAAATTTTTCAAAAAATTATGGATTTTTTTGAAAAAAGCTCTTGACAAACCCGAAACTCATAGATATAATATAGGTGCATAGTATCCAGCTAATATTATGCATCTGCAATTTGTGAGCAACAATTACAGAGCCATCCGATAAAAGACGGAGAATGATTTCGTTCTCCGTCTTTTATCATCCATTATTATTCTAAAAAAGAATAATAATGGATGGCTCTTTTTGTTTACACCCTTTACCGAGCAGGTTCAGGTGATGTGCCTCATCCCGTTTTTTCGATTACTCCCTTTACTGATTAAGTAAAATAGATACTATTCATCCCGTAAGTGAAATCTGAATTTTAACTGTGTAAATTTGAATGTTTACAAGTATTTAATCACGTAGGGGCGGATATCATCCGCCCGCTTTTTTATTGTTACCCGATACTGATTGCGAAAGGCAAATGCAACTCATCCCGTGGATGAATCTCATCTCATAGCCCTCTCCAAGACCGGAGAGGGTGACGAGGCGCAGCCGAGACGGGTGTGGCGATGTTTATATATACCCTTTACCGAGCAGGTTCGGGTGATGTGCCTCATCCCGTTTATTTACTTACACCTTTTACTGATAAATTAAGGGTAATGTACCTCATCCCGATAGTGAGATTTGTGTTTTTACCGTGCAATCTTGATTATTTACAAGTATTTCACATCGTAGGGGCGGATATCATCCGCCCGCCACAAGGATATGCAGAGCATACATAGTCAGCAATTTCGAGTCGCTTCGCCCCGATTATATCGCCACACCCGCCCCTTCGGGGCACCCTCTCCGGTCTTGGAGAGGGCCAATGCTCCGCATATCCTTGAAAATGCACGTTTCAACCAACCGCTCATTTAAGGGATGAGGCTCATTACCCATAACTCATCAGTAAAAGGTGTAAGTAAATAACCGGGATGAATCATATTCCCCTTATCTGCTCGGTAAAGGGTGTTAACGAATAAACGAGTTGCGGCTCATTCCCCTCTTGCACTCGGTAAAGGGTGTATATAAACATCGCCACACCCGTCTTGCTCGCTATGCTCGCAATCCACCCTCTCCGGTCTCGGAGAGGGCCAATGCTCCGCATATCCTTGAAAATACACATTCCAAATACCCGCCCATCCACGGGATGAATCACACTTACCTTAATTTATCGGTAAAAGGTGCATATAAAAACGGAGCACAGCGACCCGAAATTGCTAATTACTCATTGCTAATTGCTAATTGAATAAACGGGATGCGGTACATTTCCCTCCTGCACTCGGTACGGGTGTCAATGAAAAAGCGGGCGGATTTTTTCGATAATCAAATTTACGAGGGAGATAATGAGGTTGACGGGGCGCATAAAGAGGCCGAGTGCGTCGCTGTTTCCGTAAAGTCGGCGGGTCCTGAAGCCGTCGGAGGGGCTGTAGCTCACCCGATAGACGCGCACGGTTACGGTGCCGTCCTCATTTTTCATACCTACCGTGAGGTTGACCGTGAGCGGGGAGCATTTAACGGTCAGCAGCTTGCCGTCAAGTGTGTAATTCTCCGTCCTGATCCCGTTTACGAGCACATAATCGACTGTATCGAGGGTGCCGATATCGAGGACAAGCCCGTCATACTCCGCCTTTTCGGGCAATACCGAAAGCACCTGACGGGCGATATAATCATAGCCCTTCTGGCTCGGATGGGTGGCGGTGAACGAATTATCAATAAAATCGCCGAGAATCGACCAGCCCTTCTCCGTGGCAAGGGTCTCCGCCGCGCTTATGTCGGCGTAAATGACCCCGAATTCCTTTTCCCAGCGGCGAAGGCAGTTATTCATCGTTTCGGGGATCCCCGAAAGGATCGAGCCGAGGGGAGCCATCGTCTCATCCGCGAGGGTGAGGTCGGCGACGAGGTTGAAATTGCCGACCATGACTATCGTCGCGCCGGGATTCAGCTCCTTGAGCTTTCGGATGAGAACGGGATAATATGTTTTCCAGTAATCCACGCCGAATTTAAGCTCTTTTATCACGCCTGCCACAAGCTCTTTTATCGCGTCCGCGCTGCTCAGATCGAAGCTCAGGCCGTCCGCGAGGCTGTTGCCGTTGGTGGCGATCCTGTAAGCGCGGTAAAATACATCCGCCATACCGAGCTGAACGGTTATCAGGCTCGCCTTGCCGGCGAGATCGGTTATATCTCCGCAAAGGCCGCATTCGCCCTCAACATAGGTTTCGCCATCGTGAGTGCCGTCAAAAGAGAGCGGGCTGCCGAAATATTTGAGCATATCGTCATAATATGAATAATCCAGAGCCGTGTCGGTGAAATCATCTTCCACTCCGAGCAGGTCAAGCATCATCGCGACCGTCATCCCCGGATAGGCGCAGGGCCAGTAGTTGCCGCTCTCATCCGTAATATCCGCGGGCGCGGCGCAACCGACCGCTTTGGCTACGAGGTAGGGGAAAGCCCCCTCAACATTTCTCAGCTCAAATTCATCATACTGGCCGCCCTCCGCCTTATCGGTATCAATGTAGAATCCTTCGGCTCCGCAGCCGCGAGAAATGCTGTCGCCTATGGCGAGGTAGCCGCCCTCGCTGCCGTATTGCCTCACGGTTTCGGCGTCGGCTCCGAAGGCTTTTATCACAAGAGACGAAGCGGCGAGAAGCATAATCATTATCAAAGAAACTGCCTTTTTAACGGTATTTCTCATCTGAAATCCTCCTTTTATCATAAAAAGACCGGCTTATCATCGGACTTATTCAATACGGGAATATCGCGATTCTCGGGATCTGCCGCTCATCTGAGCGCGGGATTCAGCGTAACGGCGGATATATCCGGGCAGACGGCGGGCGTTCCCGCGAAGGAATTGAAGCCGTCATTTGAAAGAACGATCCTGTTTTCTCCCGCTTCAAGGCGGATATACGCGACGGCGGTGAAGGCAGTGAAGTCGCTCTTTGTGTTGACGCACCATACCTCGCGCTTCTCTTCGCCCGCGGTCACCGTCACATACCGCTCGAGCAGATCGACATTATATGCGTGATGCCCGCCCTCGCCGTTGTTTGAATAGGTCAGGGTCAGCGCGTATTCGCCCTGCGACGGGGCGTTGAATATGAATTCCGCCGAGCCGCCGGTTGAGGAGATCCCCGTGAGGCATTCCCTGCCGCCGATAGGGGCGATTTCCGCCGTTCCTTCGAGCCTCAAAGCCGAAAGATCGAGGGTGAATCCGTCGGTGAATTCACATGCCGTTACGGGCGGAATATCCTGCGCGGCGGCGACATAGTTGAAGCCTTTTTTGAGGTATTTTTCGGCGCTTCCGATTTTGTAATAGCCGTTTTCGGGCGCGATCACAAGATGCTCGCCGTATTTCTTTTCAAATTCAGAATACACGACGCTTACCTCTTTGTGAGGAGAAACGAGAAGGGAATCGACGACGAAGGTGCCGCCGGAATGCATGAGAGTGATATTGTGGCTGCCCGCGGATAGCGGAGCGGTCAGGGTGAATTTATCCGTATATTCGCTCTTTACCGTATTGGGCAGTGAGATTTCGCTTCTCTTCCCGTCGATTTCGAGGAAAACGCGCGCGGGGATCCTGTCCGCTGGGGCGGAGCCGTCATTCGCCTTGCCGTAGATCAGCGACAGATCGTAAATCCCGCTCTCAGGAACGGCGAAATCAAGCGAAACTCCGTCCGCCTCGCTCTCAAAGCCGCCGCACATCCCCTTCAAATCGCCGGTCGTGCCGTAGGCGCTGTCATAAGTATAGGCGGAGCCGATGAGCTTTCCGCTCTCGAATTCAAATCTTTCGGGCAGTTTTTCCGCTTCTCTGAGCGTTTCGCCGCCGTATGGGGTGATGATGATATGATAAACCGCGTCCTTATCGGGTGCGGGGATCTTTATTTTGAGAGTGCCGAAGGGGGTCACCGCTCTGTCGCTCACCGTGACGGGCGAAAGCACCTCGCCCTCAAGCCCCGAATAAGTTACCGCCTCAACGGTGACTCGGAGTTTGCCCGGGGAGAAGATTTTTGAGATCCCGCGCAGAGCCGCCTGAAAATCATAATCACAGCCGCCGCAGATGATGTCGATCCTCTTTTCTTCGGGGTCAAATGCGCCTATGCCGTCAAGCGGGGATTTATGGAATCTCTTGCGCGCGTATTTTACGGTGTTTTCAAAATCCGAATGGAGCAGATCGACGGTTTCGGAATCTATCAGGCTGCCGCTCATATCGCAATACCATTTATACAGCCACCAGCAGGAATTGGGCAGATTGCCCTTGGCGCAGGTGTCGCAGAGATTGTCGGCGAGCCGCCAGTAGGCAATGTTGCCGTAAACTCCGCTTTTCTCTGCCGCGGTGATATAGCGCAGCATTTTTGACGGCACTCCGCATTCCTCCATAGTGCCGTATTCCGTGACAATTATTGGGATCTCGCCGACGCCGAGCGATTTTTCCTCCCGCCTGTATTCTTCCACATGGTCTCTCCACCACACGGATGAATCGGGATAAAGCTCGTGATAGATCATAATATCGGGCAGGCAGGCGTTATCTTTGCAATAACGGAGGAAATCCGTTATCTCGTCTATATCATAATCGCAATAGCCGGGGCCTCCCACGCGGCAGCCGGGGTGAAGCTCCCTGATTATGCCGACCGTCTTTTTCCAGGCGGAATAAAATCTCTCTTTGGCGGCATCATCAAATTCAAGCCCTCCCTGCGCGTTGCGGGTGCCGAACCAAACGGCATTGTCACATTCGTTATAGGGGCAGTAAACGATCCTGTCTGCGTAATCCCTGCGCGAAATTTCCGCCGCTTTTTCTCTGACAAGCGGAAGGAAGCGCTCATCGACGAATTTTTCGCAATCGTATCCGCCGGAATCACGCAGGCTCATTATTTCGTCATAGCAGTAATACCAGGTGTCAAAACAATCCTGAAGATAGACGACGATATAATCGCAGGAGCCGAGATTTCCGCTCACATCGTCCACATCGCCTATCGGATGCTGAAGCCCTCCGGCGACCTTTTGGGAAACGCTCGAAATCTCAAGGGTCCTGACCGCCTCGCGCGAGGGCACATCCTCCTGCGCCAGCCCGTAAAGGAAGCCGCACGCCCTCGATGATATTTCGGGAGCGGAGTCTGTATGAGAGAGATTGAATTCGACCGTGGGCGTGAAAGCGTAGGGTATCGCGCGGAAAACGAATGAAAGCGCGGTAAAAAGCGACAGTATCACGGCGATCATTTTTGCCATAATGCACCTCACAAATTTATTGACCTTTTATCCGCCGCGGTTTATAATGAAGCGGTAAAGGAGATAAATGCCGATGAAAAAGATTGTTAAAGGCGTATGCCTCGGTTTGATTTCTGTTATACTCGTTTCGGTCATCGTGCTCGGAGGAATCATGTTTGTATATTATCCCAAGTATAAGAGCGAAAAGCGCAGCCGCGACATTGCCCCCACCCTCTCGGGCGACGAAATGAGGGTGATGAGCTGTAACCTGAGATGTATCAACCCGGGCGACACGGGCAAAAAAAGCTGGTTTTACAGAGCCGGCCTGCTCCTTGACGGAATCGAAAAAGCGGCGCCCGGCATTATCGGCTTCCAGGAGGCGACCCGCTGGCAATATAAATATCTGACGGACTGCCTGCCGGAATATGACTCCACGATAACCTACCGCGACAACGCCGTGAATTCCGAGGGCTGCCCCGTATTCTATAATGTGAATCTTTATTCTCTGATAGATAAAGGCACCTTCTGGCTCTCCGAAACTCCCGACAAAATGAGCAGGGATTGGGGCGCCGCCTGCTACAGGGTATGCAGCTACGCGGTGCTTGAAACAAGAGAGACCGGCAAACGCTTCGCGGTATTCAACACCCACCTTGACCATGTGAGCGAGCTCGCGCGGATAAACGGGATAAATCTCGTGCTCGAAAAGATCCGTCAGTTCGGAAGCGTCCCCGCAGTGCTTATGGGCGACCTCAACGCTCAGACAGACAGCGAAACCTACGCCGCGGCGACCGCCGTATTTGACGACGCCGCTCTCAAGACGGAAAACTCAAATCCCGGCTCCTGCACCTATCAGGGTTTCGGCTCATCTCTTGATTCCGGCAGGATAGATTATTTTATGATCTCAAAAACAGGCTTTGAGGTGAACGCCTGCTTCACCGTCACCGACACATACGACGGCGTATATCCGAGCGATCATTTCCCGCTCTATACAGACCTGCGCCTGACGGATAAATAAACACCGAAATCCCGCCCTGAGGCGGGATTTTTTATCAGTCAAGAGAGGCGGCGAGTGCCTTGATATATTCTTTGAACGCCGCTCCGATCTCGGGGTGGCTGAGGGCGACCTCGCAGTTTGCCTGCATGATCCCGAGCTTGTTGCCCATATCATATCTTACGCCGTCAAAATCATAGGCGAAGAGCCTGCCCTCTCTGCCAAGCTCCGTGAGAGTATCGGTAAAGAGGAATTCCTCACCGTCGGGCGTTTCGTCAATGCCCTTCTGTATCAGCTCCATACCGCCCGGGGGGAGTATGACCCTGCCGAGGATGGAGTAGGGCGACATGATCTGCTCTTTTTCAGGCTTTTCAATGATATTGTGGCAATCCATCAGGCGCTCCTCGCCCTCAACGGGAGTGACGTCGAGAGTGCAGTAGAGGGGTATCAGCTCCTCCGGGACCGCCTTGACCCCGACTAAGCCCTTGCCGTATTTTTCATAAAGACGGCACATCTGACCGATAACCGGGTCTTCGTCATTGATTATCACATCGTCGCCGTAGAGAACGGCGCAGGGCTCATCGCCGATAAACGATTTGCCCGCGAGGATTGCGTGGGCGAGCCCCTTCGTCTCCTTCTGGCGAACGAAATAGATATTGGCGAGAGACGAGCATTTTTTAACGCTCTCATAGAGCGACGCTTTCGCCGGATTTTTCGCGAGCTGATATTCAAGCTCAAACGAATGGTCAAAATGATCCTCTATGGCGGTCTTGCCTCTGTTTGTGATGATAAGGATATCTTCTATCCCTGCTCTCGCCGCCTCCTCAACGATATATTGTATCGCGGGCTTATCGACGATATTGAGCATTTCTTTCGGGACGGATTTTGACGCGGGGAGAACTCTCGTGCCAAGACCCGCGGCGGGGATGATAGCTTTTTTGATTTTCATGATTTTTACCTCAAAAACGGTTTGATACGAATTCAGCAATGTAAAGGATCACCGTATTCGCGATCCTCAAGGTGAAAAACGCGCAGGCTCCGCCTATCAGCGAAGTGCCTCCGTTGCGGATTATCAGGGCTCTGCGCATATTTGCATCCGGTATTTCGGATTTGATAAAATCGAGATCGCGCTTTATCTTCTTGTAATAGATCCTGTCCGCCGTAAAGGCGCAGATCAGATTTGCCGCCAGAAGCAGGGCGGAGCCGATGAGGAGCGGCGTCTTTGTCTCTTTAAGAAGGTTTTCCGAGAGGGCAGTCATCTCCTCGGCGCTGACAGTCCTGTTATTGAGAGCGTCCGCGTATGGCTCCATTATCGTATTCATCCTGTTCACCGCCGTCGAGAAAAACAGGGCGGCGCAGGCGGTGACGAGGATGAACGCTATGCCCGATTTATAGAGCTTTCTGAAGAAATGCCACATCGGCCCGAAAATGAAGGCGCCGAGGTTGAATGAGAGCTTTTTGCCCTGCTCAAATTTTTCAAACAGGGGGATGTATCTGTCCGTATTCTTCCTCACGAAGCTGCTCAGCTCGCCCTCGGTATTGTTTCCGATGATCCTGCCGGATTCGGAATGCTCACTCTCCGTGAGCCTCTGACCGGGGATGAGCGCGAGAGGCGCTCCGCAGTTTTTGCATATTTTATCGCCGCCGTCAACGAGCATACCGCAGTAAGGGCAGCGCATTTCGCCGTGAGAAGAGTAATCGACGGCGCTGTAATCGGGGAGCTTCGCCCCGCAGTGGCCGCAGTTTTTCATATCCGACGGATTTTCGCTGCCGCATATATGGCAGAATACCGTATCCGGCGGTATATCGTCGGCGCTCGCGGTCTGAGCGGGATTTTCGGTTTCGGTTACCGCAGCGGCGTCTCCCGCCTGCCACACATAGCCCGATGAATGCGCGCTTTCATTGGCGCAATGCCCTTCGGCAAACCAGCATTCGCGATGCTGAGGGGTGCCGCAATCGGGGCAGACCACCACATCATCCGCTTCGTGAAGCGGCTTGCCGCATACAGGGCAGGGAACATTTTCATAATTCATATTTTTCCTCCGTTCGGAGCGAACGTATTTTGCGATGAATGGATTTTATATTGTATCTTGCGATGATGATTTACTGTGTCAAACGGCTCCTGCGTTTGATTTTATTTATTGACCGGACAGCGCCTCGCGCAAATCTGCGCCTTTGACGGCCCCGCCGCCGGGATATGATCCGCCGGGAACGCTCTTACCCGGATCACTTTGGAGACCGATCATATCCGCCCCGCCGCACCGATCAAATTCCGCATTGCGATCAGATCCCGCATTGCCGTGACAATTTGTATTGCCGTGACATTTCGCATTGCGATAACATTCTGTATTGCTGTTACATTTTATATGCGATGACTATTCTGCTATCATAACATTCTGTATTGAAAATATAATAAACCATTATCCCGCAAAATTCAATTACAATTTTATGAATATATATATGCACCCGATACCGAGCGGGGAAGGGTAATACGCCTCATCCCGTAGGTGAGCGATAAGTTCGGAGTGTGTATTTATTTGCACCTGTCATCGACCGGGTAAGGGTAATGTGATTCATCCCATAAGTGAGCAATTATTTAAAGTGAGTATTTATTATCACCCGTCACCGATTTGGTAGCGGGTGATGTGTTTCATCCCATTTATTCACTTGCACCCCTTACTGATAGATTAAGGGTAATGTGTCGCATCCCGACAGTGAGATTTATGCTTTTACTGTGTAATATTGATTATTTACATATACCTGACATCGTAGGGGCGACAACCTGTCGCCCGCCAACAGGATATGCGGAGCATTGGCCCTCTCCGAGATCGGAGAGGGTGCCCCGAAGGGGCGGGTGTGGCGATATTTATACACACTCGCTACCGAATAGATAAGGGCAGTGTTCCGCATCCCGTTTATTCGTTAACACCCTTTATTGATTAAATGAGGGTAATATGATTCATTCCGTGGATGAGCAATCATTTACAGCGTGCAAATTACTGATTGCTCAGTTAATAATCTACAAGCTTTAAACTATCGCTCATTTTCGGGATGCTGTATGTTTGCCTTCCGTAATCACTGACGGGTAACAATTAAAAGCGGGCGGATGATATCCGCCCCTACGTGATTAAGTGCTTGTAAGTTATCAAATATATGCAGTAAATATTCAAATTTCACTATTAGGTTGCGTCACATTTATCTTCAGCAATCGATAACGGGTGTATATAAATATCGCCACACCCGTCTCGGCTGCGCCTCGCCACCCTCTCCGGTCTCGGAGAGGGCCAATGCTCCGCATATCTTTGAAAATACATGATTCAAATGATCACTCATTTATGGGATGCGGTAAATTTCTCTTATCCGCTCAGTAACGGGTGTGAATGAATAAACGGGTTGCGCCACATTGTCCTCCTGCAATCGGTAGCGGGAGTAAACAAATGCACACCCAAACCAATCGCTCATCCACGGGATGAGGTGTATTTGCTTTCCGTAATCGGTTACGGGTGCATATAAAAAAGGGCGACAGATTGTCGCCCCTACGTGATTAAGTGTTTGTAAGTTATCAAATATATGCAGTAAAAATTCAAATTTCACTATTGGGATGAGGCATATTACCCTTATTCAATCAGTAAAGGGTATCATCGAATAAACGGGCTGTGGAATATTTACCTTCCGCAATCGGTAACGGGAGTAAACAAATACACACCCAAACCAACCGCTCATCCACGGGATGAGGCACATCGTCCTCCTGCAATAGGTAGCGGGTGCAAATGAAAACGGGAGCAAATAAAAATACACGCTTCAAATGATTGCTCACCCGCGGGATGAGGCGCATTTCCCTTACTTAATCGGTAAGGGGTTCTATAAAAGACCTTTGTATTTATTTGAGATTCGTTTGAGGATGGTGGAGGGGGCTATCTGGGTGATATAGACGCGGCGAGCGCCGTCTTTGAGACATAAAACGAAGGATTTCGGGAGGTCCGTGCAGACATTTTCGACGATGCCGTCGGAGGTCGCCTTCGACAAAAAGCTGTTTGTGATATTTGAGCTTGACGCGGTGGTGTTTTCCAGATCGAAAATCCCGATGATGTCGTCCACTCTTATCACCTTGTCAAGACCGAGATGCAGATACATCAGACCATCTCCTTTACTTCGCCCGCCGTCACCTCAAAAATTTTGCCGCGCTCTTTTCTCAGAAGGGTCGAGGGCTCGCAGCAGGTGATGAATACCTGCCTGTTGTCGAGATAATTGAGGATGAAGGACTGGCGTTTTTCGTCGAGCTCGCTCATCACATCGTCGAGCAGAACTACGGGCGCCTCGCCCGCGGTTTTTTCTATCATAGACGCCTCCGCAAGCTTTATCGCGAGGGCGCAGGAGCGCTGCTGACCCTGTGAGCCGTAGATCTTCGCCTCGTTGCCGTTGAGAGTCATTATCAGATCGTCCGCGTGGGGTCCGCAGGTCGTATAAAGCTTTTTGAGATCGGATTCCCAGGAGCGATCCATATTTTGCCTCAGTTTTTCTGAAATCGCGTCGGGATCCGCGTTTTCGGGCTGAAAATCATATCTGAATGTAAAATCTTCTCTGCCGGAGCTCATATCTCTGTAAATTTCGGAAGCCGCCGCCTCAAGCTCATCTATGTAGTCGAGGCGGTATTTTACTATTTTGGTGCCGAGGCGGATGAGCTCCTCCTCCCAGGGTTCAAAATAAAAGCGGCTGTTGCGGCTTTTTTCTCCGAGTTTTTTGAAGAGATTGTTTCTCTGGTTGAGCGCCCTGATGTATTTTGACATTATGAGCGCGTAATTCGGTTTCATCAGGCTCAGGGCGATATCGAGCAGCTTCCTCCTCTCGGACGGCCCCTCTTTTACGATACCGAGGGTCGAGGGCGAAAAAACGACAGCATAAAACGAGCCCATCATGGCGCGCGGAGAATCCTCTTTGACTCCGTTCAGGGTGAGCTCTTTCTTTTGATTTATAAGCATTTCGGCAGTCTGCTCCCTGCCGTGTGAATAAAACTGTGAAACGATTTTTGCCTCATCCGCGCCGCTTCTGATAAGCTGGATATTTTTGCGCGCCCTGAAGCTGTAAAATCCCGTCATCATCCATATACTTTCGATGAGATTTGTCTTGCCCTGCGCGTTTTCGCCGTAGATGATGTTCATTTCGCCGTGAGGGGCGATTTCCGCGCGCTCGAGATTGCGAAAATTAAAAGAGGAATGGTTTATGATCTTCATATTCCGTTCCCCCTTTTAGATGATAGATATTGGATTTAAGATTTCGGATTTACATACCCCGTATTGCTTCACTGATTATGCTCCGCATATCCTGTTGGCGGGCGGATGATATCCGCCCCTACGTGATTAAATGCTTGTAAGTTATCAAATTTGCACATATAAAATGCACATTTCAATCAATCTCTCACTCACGGGATAAATCACATTCCCCTCACCCGCTCGGTAAAGGGTGTAATTGAATTTACGGGATGAGGCACATCACCCTTATTTTATCGGTAGCGGGTGCAAATGAAAACGGGAGCAAATAAAAATACACGCTTCAAATGATTGCTCACCCGCGGGATGAGGCGCATTGCCCTTACCCAATCGGTAAGGGGAGTATATAAATATCGCCACACCCGCCCCTTCGGGGCACCCTCTCCGGTCTTGGAGAGGGCCAATGCTACGCATATCCTTGAAAATACACATTTCAAACAATCACTCATTCCCGGGATGCGGCATATTACCCTCAATTTATCAGTAAAGGGTAAAAATAAATACACACTCCAAACAATCACTCATCCGCGGGATGCAGTACATTACCCTCAATTTAATCGGTAAAAGGTGCATATAAAAGCGGAGCGCAGCGACCCGAAATTGCTAATTACTCATTGCTAATTGCTAATTGAATTTACGGGATGAGGCACATTTGTTTTACTTAATCGCTGACGGATGTAATTGAATAAACGGTGCCGTTATATTCTGCGGTGTCGCCGGGGCGGAGTTTTTTGCCTCTCTGGAGGCATACTTCGCCGTTAACTTTGACCTCGCCGCCCTGGATGACAATTTTTGCGTGGCCGCCGGACTGCACCGCGTCCGTGAGCTTCAAGAAGGCGTCAAGCCTGATGAATTCGGTATTTATCTTTTTTTCGACCGTCTTTTTTTCGGCAAGTCTGACTTTAATCTTCATTCTTCAACCTCACCGGAAGAATGAGGAATATGAAGCTGTCACCCTCGCTCGGGACTACGAGGATGGGCGAAATGGGCCCGTTGAGCATGATCCTCACCTTGTCGGTGTCGCAGACCTTGAGCACATCGAGCATATATTTATTATTAAATCCTATTACGCAGTCTTCGCCGGTGATCTCCACATCTATTTTATCGCTCGAAGCGCCGATCGAGGCGTTGCTCGAAAGCTGGATCATATTATTTGCAAAAACGCATTTGATGGGGCTCTTGAGGCGGTCTGCAAGGATGAGCGAGGTCCTGTCGATACTGTTGAGGAATGACATCGTATCGACCGAAGCGACGGTCTTGTATGATGAGGGAATGGCGGATTTATAATTGAGAAATTCGCCGTCAAGCAGGCGCGAGATCACATCATAGCTGCCTATCTTGAATATTATATGCCTCTTGCCTACGGAAATATTTACATTCTCTTCGCCGTCCGAAAGCAGCTTCATCACCTCGGAGAGGGTTTTTGCCGGCACAACGAATGAGAGAGGCTCGCCGCTGTATTCAATATCTTCGTTTCTGATAGCGAGGCGGACTCCGTCAACCGCGATGAGCCTTATGTGGTTTTCGTCTATCTCAAACTTCACGCCCGTGTGAATAACTTTGGCATCCTTTATCGCCGCGGAGAATATGGTCTTTTTGATCATATCCTTTATCATCGGCTGGCTCAGGCTCAGATCGTAGCCGCCGGTTATCGAGGGAAGCTCGGGGTATTCATCCGCGCTCATACCTATTATTTTTGTTTTGAATTCACCGCATTTTATCTCCGCTATCTGCCTTGCGTCAGAGTCGATATGAACGGGCTTGTCGGGGAGCTTCCTCACCGTTTCGCTGAACATATGAGCGTTAACGATGATCCTGCCGCTCTCTTCTACATTGCAGGGGATGGTCGTGGTGATGCCCATTTCAAGATCGTAGCCGGTTAGGGTGAGAGAGCCGGATTCGGCAGAGAGAAGAATACCCTCCACCGAAGGGAAAGCAGTTTTAGCCGAGGTCGCTCTCTGAACGATCTGACAGGCATCCGATAATTCAAATGAGTTGCAGGTAAATTTCATAACAATACCTCCGGAATTCAAAACATAAATAATATATAAGATATATAGTAGTAGTAGTAGGGGGCGTGAAAATGCGGTATAACTCCCACATCGCTTGATATGATTGGGTTTTGAGCCGAATTTTTTTAACTTTTGAAATTGAATAAAATGTGGGTAAAGTGAATAACCCGAAACCGGGTGGAAAAAGTGAAATCAGAATGAAAACAAGTGAAAATTTCGTTTTATAAACCGACCCCGTTTTCACTCAATTCACTTGGAGCGATTGTTAAAAAGATGTTGAATAACCGTGAAATTCAGATATCCTTCCTGCCCTCCATGGCGCGGATAAGAGTGAATTCATCGGCGTATTCAAGGTCTGCCCCGACGGGGATCCCGTAAGCGAGGCGCGTCACTTTGATGCCGAGCGGCTTGATGAGCTTTGAGATATACATCGAGGTCGCTTCGCCCTCTACCGTGGGATTCGCCGCCATGATTATCTCTTTTATTTCGCCGTCGGACAGGCGCGCGATAAGCTCTTTTATGCAGATATCCTCGGGGCTCACATCATTCATCGGGGAGATCACCCCGTGAAGCACATGATAAAGCCCGCTGTATTCATGAGTTTTTTCAAACGCCATCACATCGCGCGGATCCTCGACCACGCAGACCGTGGTCCTATCTCTTTCTTTTGAGGCGCAGATGTCGCAGATCTCGTTATCGGTAAAATTGCAGCAGATCTTGCAGCGGTGAACGCTTGACCTCGCGTTGTTGATGGCTTCGATAAACGCCCCGACCGAATCATTATCCATACCCAAAATGTGGAAGGCGAGGCGCTGGGCGCTCTTTCGCCCGATCGAGGGGAGCGCTGCGAATTTATCTATCAGATTTTCGAGAGAAGGTGTAAAGCCCGCCATCAGAAAAGACCCGGTATCGACAGGCCGCCCTTAGCCTTTTCCATACCCTGCTCCATGGCTTCGTTTGCCTTGCGGATAGATTCATTCGCGGCTGAAATGATGAGATCCTGAAGCATCTCGATATCATCGGGATCGACTATCTCGGGCTTGAGATTGACGGCTTTGATCTCGTGAGCGCCGGTAACGGTGACTTCGACCGCTCCTCCGCCGACGGATGAGGTGAATTCTGTCGCCTCGATCTCAGCCTGAATCTTTTCCATATTTTCCTGCATTTCCTGGATTTTTTTCATCATATTGTTTGCGCCGCCCTGGGGAGCGCCGGGGATCCTTGCCTTCATATATCATTCTCCTTCTTCGGATTTGAAATTTCTGATTTTTTCTTTTATCTGAGCGAGGGGCGAATCATCCTTTTTATCATCGTCCCGTTCGCCGACGGTGTTTATAACGAGCTTGATATCCTTGCCCGTGATGTTGAGGATCGCGGATTTCAGCTCTTTGTAATGCGCCCTCTCCGCATCCTTCACTATGAAATCATAGAGGGCGGGGTTTGCCGTTTTAATGACCAGCTTGCCGTCTTTTACAAAGGCTGAGGTATCGGATAAAAGGCCGTAAAAGACGATATCCTTTGTGCCTATGCGCTCAACTATCTCCGGCCAATCGGTAAACGGACCTTCGCTGAAATCTGAGAGCACCGGCACTTCAGGCTCGCCCTTCTCCCCCTCCGCCTGGGCGGGGCGTTCGGTAACGACCGGCGGATTTATCGGTTTCGGGGCGCGCTCCTCCTGCTTTGAGGCGGGCTGAGAAGCTTCTTCCGCATTTGTATGAGGCGCGGGAGCGGCGTTTTCCTCCGGCTTATCGCCGGCAGACGCTTCGTCCTTGCTCTTTTCTTCCGAGGGAGCGGCGGAAATTTCCGGTTTGACCGGAGCCGCCTGAACGGGCTGAACGGCCGCGCCCTGCAAAATCAGATTCAGTTTATCTTCAAGAGCCGAAATTCTCTCTTCAAAATCCGAAGGGATGACGGCGGAGCCGGAGCCCGACGAACACATCTTGATGACCGACGCCTCAAAAATTATCCGCTTGTCGGCGGCGCTTTTGAGGGTCTTTGAGGTTTCGCCGATTATATCTATACATTCGAGAATTTTGCCGAGCTTGAATTTCTTTGCCTCGGCTCTGTAAAGCTCAAGCTCGTTTTCGGAGCAGATTATCAGATCCTTGCAGTTGTGTACGCTGAGCGCGACCATGAGATTTCTGAAATGATCGGCAAGGCGGCTGCAGATCCTGTCCACATCGCAAAAGCCGTTGTAAAGCTCATCCACAAGCCCCAGCACCGAGGTATAATCCCTGCGGGCTATGCAATCGGAAAAGCGGAACATATATGAGGTATTCGCTATTCCTGAAACGTCGCTGACGGTGTTTTCATCGATGTTTTCTGTCACGGAAAGGCATCGGTCCATGATAGAGAGAGCGTCTCTCATTCCGCCCTCCGCCAGATTTGCGATAAGGCTCGCCGCCTCGTCGTTTATCGTGACGCCTTCGCCCTCGGCGACCACCTTGAGGCGCCTGACTATCTCATCCGCCGAGATCCTCTTGAAATCAAATCTCTGGCAGCGCGAAAGAATGGTCGCGGGCAGCTTTTGCAGATCCGTGGTGGCGAGAATGAAAATCACATGGGCGGGCGGCTCCTCGAGAGTTTTGAGCAGCGCGTTGAATGCGCCCGTTGAAAGCATGTGGACCTCGTCGATTATATAAACTCTGTATTTCGCGCTCGCGGGCAAAAAATTCGCCTCTTCGCGAAGATCCCTGATATTGTCAACGCCGTTGTTTGAAGCCGCGTCGATCTCTATGACGTCAAGAATCGAGCCGTTGTCTATAGACTTGCAGATCTCACATTCGTTGCAGGGATTCCCGTCTGCGGGATGAAGGCAGTTGACCGCCTTCGCGAGTATCTTTGCGCACGAGGTTTTGCCCGTCCCCCTCGACCCGGTGAAAAGATAGGCGTGGGAGATCCTGCCCGTCGCAAGCTCGTTTTTGAGAGTACGGGTAACATGCGGCTGGCCGTAAACATCGTCAAATGTCTGAGGCCTCCACTTTCTGTATAATGCTCTGTACATGCCGCACACCGCCTTAAGATAGATATTAGATGGTAGAAATCAGATGTCAGATATGCACGCTCCGAGTGATTGCTGATTTCCGGGATGATTTGCTTTTCGGATTAAAGAGTCGCACCTCGTAGCCCTCTCCGAGACCGGAGAGGGTGCCCCGAAGGGGCGGGTGTGGCGATATGATCGGAGCGAAGCGACCCGAAATTGCTCATTGCTAATTGCTAATTGCTCATTGAATCATCCCCGGGATGAATCACATTCCCCTTACCCGCTCGGTAACGGGTGACATTAAAAGCTTTCCCTTAATCATATGGCGGCAGGCAGACTGTGGCGCACAAGACTGACCGCTTAATGCTGCTCGGTTCACCCGCCTGACATGGTTCACGGCGCCCTGTCGCACAGGACCCACACGCCACATGATTAAAGAAAAGCCTTTTTAATCTCAATTATTATAATATAATTTTTATATAATATCAAGTGAAAATTCACGATTTTATAAATATTTCGCCGATAAAGCGCCCTCATATTGATATCCGCGGCAAAAAATGTTAAAATCCGTTCGGAGGGATAGTATGACCGAAAAGCTTTTTTATAAGGATCAATATATCCGCCGTTTTAAGGCGAGCGTGATTTCGTGCGAGGGCGGCGGGAAAAATTTTGAGGTGATTCTCGACAAAACCGCCTTTTATCCGGAGGGCGGAGGCCAGCCGGGCGACCGCGGCTTCATCGGCGGCGCGAAGGTCACGGATACCATTGAAAAAAACGGCGAGATCATCCATATCTGCGCCGGCGCCGTTTCGGGCGAGGTCGAATGCGAAATTGATTGGGATTTCAGATTTCTCAATATGCAGAGGCACACCGGCGAGCATATTTTTTCGGGGATCCTCCATTCGCTCACGGGCTTCGACAATGTCGGATTCCACATGGGCGAGGACGCCGTAACCGTTGATTTCAACGGCTCTGTTGATCCTTCGATTCTTTCCGAAACAGAAAAAAGATCAAATGAGACCGTCTGGGCGAATATCCCCGTCGAAACGATTTATCCCGCCGACGGCGAACTGAAAAATTACGATTACCGGAGCAAAAAAGAAATAAACGGTCAGGTGCGCCTCATCAGGATAGGCGGCGCCGATCTCTGCGCCTGCTGCGGCACTCACACTGCCTTCACCGGCGAGGTCGGGGTCATAAAGGCGGTCGCGATGATGAATTATAAGCAGGGCGTGAGGATCACCCTCAAAATCGGCGCTCAGGCGCTCGCGGACTACGCCGAAAAGAACGAAAACGCCGCCCGGATCTCCGCCTCGCTCTGCGCGAAAACGGGAGAAACAGCCGACGCCGTTGAAAAACTCAAAGAAAAACTCGAAAAAGAGCATTTTGCCCTGTATGAGCTGAAAAATAAATATTTCGCCCTCAAATGCGAGGGAGCGGACCCCGGGCTTCCGCTGGTATTTGACGATTCGGGAAACGCCGATGACGCAAGGCTCCTCGCCTCATGCCTCGCCGAAAAATTCGGGCGCGGATTTGCCTTTTCGGGCTGCGACGCCGACGGCTACAAATACGCCGCCGTTTCAAAAGACGGCGATATCCGCGAATTCGGCAAAAAAATCAACGCCGCCCTGAACGGCAGAGGCGGCGGCAAACCCGATATCGTCATGGGCTCCGTCTCCGCCCCGAAACCCGAAATCCTCCGTTTTTTTACGGCACCCGACAGTGATTAAGTGAGGGAAATGTGACGCAACCCGGGGATGATTCAATGAGCAATTAGCAATTAGCAATGAGCAATTTCGGGTCGCTTCGCTCCGTTTATACGGCGCCCGATACTTCTTTTGGGAGGGTGATGTTCCGCATCCCTTTTGTTCGATTACACCTTTTATTGATTAAATGATGTAAGTGTACCGCATCCCGGGAATGAGTGGGTATTTGGGGTGTGTATTTTCAAGGATATGCGGAGCATTGGCCCTCTCCGAGACCGGAGAGGGTGCCCCGAAGGGGCGGGTGTGGCGATATTTATATGCACCCGTTACCGATTATCATATTGGGTAAAAACACGATTCACCATATAAATTAAATTCATTTTTTACTCCGCAATTTTGAGCATTTACAATCATTTGACCTCGTAGGGGCGGATATCATCCGCCCGCCAACAGGATATGCGGAGCATTGGCCCTCTCCGAGATCGGGGGCGAACCGCCGAAGCGCGTCCGGTGGACGATACAGCGAGGCGGTGAGATGAGGAAACAGGGAGTAATTTATAAGGGGTCCCCGAAAAGTCCGACAGACTTTTTGGGGAGAGGAGCAGCGGAGTGATTGAGAGCCTGCGCAAGCAGTTTTTTGAAGGCGCAGGCGCGAGAGATACGGAGCTTGTGACGACGAGGCGGGTGTGACGAAACAAAATATGGAGCGCACGACACCTTTTTTTAATTTCGCAAACGAAATGCAACATAACAATCCTTTCACAACACTTATATATGGAAATATTAAAAACTATTTCCGAAAAATAAGGAGTTGTGTGATTATGAAAATCAAACGATTATCAAAAATGATTATCTCATCAGCGCTTGCGTTCTGCCTTATTTCGTGCGTTTTCGTTACGTCGGTGTTTGCTGTTAACCATAACGCCGACCTGCTGCTCGGTGTTTGCAGTCAGTGGATATACGCGTCCGACGACAGATTCCTGACAATTCAGCTCGACCCGAAATTTGTAACCGTTACAGATTCTTTTGAATTGTATCTTCAATACTACCCTATGCATTCCGGGAATACTCTTGATATCAAAAAGGTTCCTAAAGAAGATTATGTTATAGAGAGAAAGAACACAAACGGAATTGAGCATTTCGCGATTTTCGTTCACTTTATATCATACAGCGGTTATCTCAAATTCCACATTCTTAAGAATTCTCTTGAGGACGCCGAAGGAAACGGCAACCCTCAGATTTCATATTTTCCGAACACCTCCGGCGACACTTTATACTCATATAAAAAATATGACGGCGATTATTTTGTTGACGCTTCATACGGAACGCTGAGTCTTACGCAGGGAGATAAAATCAGATTTTCGATGCGCGGACCGTACAGCGATGAATATAAGGTTTATATTGATGATAACCTGATTTCACAGGGACCGACCGTATTTGATATTACCTTTGATAACGCGGGAGAACATACTCTTAAAATATATCTTAACGAGATACTTAACACGGAACTGCCGGTCAGCGTTTCGTCAAAAGCGCAGGCAAAACAAGAAGACCTTGAACATAGTTTTGAATTACTCGGCGAAGGATTGCGCGTGCTTCCTTTGGGAATACTGTTTTCATTCAACCCTCTCACCCTTCTTCCCGCAGGGGCAATCTTCAGCGGAATAATTGAAGGAATAGCCGGCATATTCAAAGCAATATTTGTATGGTGATAAATGTAATAACTAAAGATATGACCCGCAGGTCTTAAATGACTTGCGGGTCGTTTGTTATATAGGGATAATACCTGAAGAAATTAAAAAATGTTGACGCGCCCGGAAATGTTACGGGTCTCATAGCGGGTGAAACCGGGATGATTTATATACAGATTATATTATCCTTTTCTCTTTTTTATACCCGACACAGTCAGCGCAACTGCGACAGTCAAGCAGGCAATCAGCGTCAGAAGATAAATGTTGCCGTTGATGCAGTTTGCCCAGTCGTTGAAATCAACGGCGTAGCTGCCGGATTTTTCTCCGGTGATTACGGAGATGACAAAGGACATTCCGTACAGGCATAATCCGGAAAACAAAACATCGGCCGCCGCTTTGAAACACCTGTTTAAAGGTGTAAGATGCATCAGGGAAATAACCGCGAACGGCAGAAAAGCGTACAGCGTTATAAGCGTTCCCTGCATAAGATTGAAAGTGACGGTTGCTCTGACCGCGCACAGCAAAAGAATCACAAGGATAAAAACAGCGGTAAAGTAAATAAGCAGAGTGAATTTCCTTTTGTTTTCGGGAAGGTATCTTCTCAGAAGAAACGGAATGAAAATAACGGCATAACCGAGCTACCCATAGCGGCGTTCAAAAACCAGTTCTGCCGGTATTTTACACAGCAGATAATAAACAGAATCACAAGCGCAAGATAAGTCGAGCCGGCAAAAACCGCGAGCTTATGATTCTCGGTAAATCTGATGCAGGTGGGTATGAAAGTAAACGCTGTGAGAAGCGAGCCGAAAACCACGGGAGTAAAAGTCAGACGTTTGTTGATACATATATCGCAGATAAAACAGATTACGAGAGCGAGAATGTAAGCGGCGGTAGGAAACAGAAAGAAAGATTCGCTGATTCTTCTGTACAGCCGCGCCTCGTTTTTAACTTTTCTGTATTCCGTGTCTTCCGCTCCGCCGATAAGCTCGTGCTCGGAAACATCAAGCGCCTTGCATATATCGGGCACAAGAGTAATATCGGGATAGCTCTTTCCGACCTCCCATTTGCTGACTGTTGATTCCGAAACAAAAAGTATCTCCGCGAGCTCCTTTTGCGTCAGACCTTTTTCATTTCTTTTTTCACGGATGAAAGAACCGAATATTGATTTGTTGATCATAGCGATCACCTCCGTAAAAAATGTATCACACCGTTACGGATTTGTCACGGGATTGTCAGTCGAGTCGTTTGTTTTCAAGGGTTGAACGGCGGTGAAATTTTAATCTGCGGATTAAAAAACCGGAAACACGCGTTTATGATTTCGACGCTTTCTATCGGTTTTCTTCCTGCAAAGCGGAATTATCGCGCTTCGAATGACGTTTAAGCGCGGCAAGATAAACTGTGAACAATGCCGCCGCCGCAAACGCTCCTGCAATATATGAAACAGTCTGATTCAGTCTGAATCCTTCCTTCGCCATAAGGATGTATGTTACGCTGACTGCTGTCATAAACGCCGCAGGGAATGCGGTCAGCAGAGAGCCGAAACGGTATTTGCCTTTCTTTATCAGATAGGCGGTCGATACCCAAAGGGCAATCATGGCGAGAGTCTGATTGCTCCAGGAGAAGTAGCGCCAGACAATCTGAAATCCTCCGTTTTTTTGATGACACCCGTTACTGATAGATTGAGGCAAATGTTCCGCATCCCGTTTATTCGATAACACCCTTTAGCGATTAAGTAAGGCAAATGTGATTCATCCAGACAGTGAGATTTGGATTTTTACCGTGTAAATTTGGTTATTTCCAAACATTTGCCATCGTAGGGGCGGATATCATCCGCCCGCAAAAAGGATGCGCAGCGCCCCGTGAATCAAAGCTATAATTTATAGGGTATGTTGTTTTCCTTGCACCATTTTTCTGCTTCGGAACAAAGAATCTTGCGTTCGTAATCAAACCATGAATTTCCAATAAAAGGTTCTCTTTCTATATATTGCAAAAAACTTATGTCCAGCATTTCTCCGTCTTTGTTTTTGAATTTTTTTGATATTTCTTTATTATTCAAATCGCTGATAAAAGCCTTTTCCAGACTGTAGATATTTACCTTAAACAAGGGAATGAAAATGTCGCTTTCGGATATTTCGACCTCGGATTCATAGTTGAACGATTGCATTATTTCTTCAATCGAAAATAATTTTTCATCCGCTTTACTGTACCACCAATAATTGTTGTATTTTTGTTTCCCGTTGTCGAAATATCTTCCGTAAAACATGATTTCACTTATTTTGATCATTGTTTTTTCTCCATACATGACATAAAGGCATGAATTTTGAGTATGCCGCCCCGTAAACAACCGCTCACCTTTGTGATGCGGGTTTTTTGACTTTTGATTATGCTCCGCATATCCTGTTGGCGGGCGGATGATATCCGCCCCTACGATGGCAAATGTTTGGAAATAACCAAATTTACACGGTAAAAATCATATCTCACTTTTGGGATGAATCACATTTACCTTACTTAATCGGTAACGGGTGCATATAAATATCGCCACACCCGTCTCGGCTGCGCCTCGCCACCTGCCCCCTCAGAAACATAGTCGCACTGCTTGCTTGAAGCGCTGCGCATTGCTCCTTGTTTCTTCACCTCACCGCCTCGCTTCATCCGCCACCGGCGGCGCTTCGGCGGTTCGCCCCCGATCTCGGAGAGGGCCAATGCTCCGCATATCCTTGAAAATATACACTAAAACCAACCGCTCATCTTTGAGATGAAGTACATTTCCCTTACCCAATCGTTAGCGGGTGCATATAAAAACACACCCCAACCAAGCACTTATTTACGGGATGAAGAGAATTTACCTGACTTACCCGGTAACGGGTGTAAATAATTACGAGTAGATTATGAGGGCGATGATATCGACGGTTTCGTCGGTGTTGTTTGCTATTGAGTGGGCGGTTTCGGCGGGGCAGATGAGCACATCGCCGGGCTTTGCCTCCACAAGTGTGCCGCCGTCATTGTAGGTCGGGCAGCCGCGCTCGACGATGAAGATTTCGCTGTCTCCCTCGTGGGTGTGCTCGCCTATCGAGCAGCCGGGCTCAAGGGTCATCCTCGCGAAAAATCTGCCCTTGCCGAGCAGTTCTTCCTTGCCGGCGAAGTTCACGATTTTAACGCTCCCCTCTCCCCCGCGCATGTTGATTCTCTCTTCTGTTTTGCATTCGTTTGCTCTGATTACCATGTTGAATTCTCCCTTTATTCCGTCGGAGTTATCACTCCGCTGTCGTCGATTTTAACTTTGTTGAAGGGCTGATAGCCCTCGAGCGTGTCATATAAATTCCTGCGGGCGGACGCATCCTCAAGATAATGCGTTTCGCTGCCGCTCTGGATCCCGGGCACGAATGAGGTCGTTATGCCTCCTGCGCCGAAGGTGAGCTTGAGAAGCCCGGTGTACACGGTCCTGGTGTTAAACCAGAAGTTGCCGAGCGAATACGCTATGGGCGCGCCGTTGTAGAATTCAAAGCCCTGTAAAACATGGGGGTGACCGCCGATAACAGCATCTGCGCCCGCGTCTATCCACTTTTTGCTGTTGACCTGCTGTGCGTTCGTGAGCGAGGTGGTGTTTTCAATTCCCCAGTGGGGATAGGCGATGACGAAATCGCTCGTCTGCTTTGCCTCGCGGATCGCCTGCGCCATCGTTTCGCCGTTGTCATAGGAACCGAGAATGCCGGCAAAATCCTCTGTCGCAAGGGGCGTTTTTATCGGGGATTCCACGCCGCAGCAGGCGAGGAACGAAACCTTGTAACCGTTGATAATAAAGGAAACGGGGCGCTTTGCCTCGTCAATATCCATCCCTGCGCCGACATACGGTATATCCGCGCTTTTGAGGGTTTCGACGGTGTCGATAAATGATTCGCTGCCGTAGTCGCTCGCGTGATTGTTGGCGAGAGAAACGACGTCAACTCCGAGATCATTCAGATAATGCACGTTTTCCGGGTCCGCCCTGAAGGTGTATTTTTTCCCCGGGGTCGGCGCTCCCCTGTCGGTGTAAGGAAATTCGTTATTTATCAGCATAATGTCGGCCGAGCGCATCTCGTCCTGAAAAACCCGGTCGATGCAGTCGAGCACGCCGCCGGGCATCTGCTTCGCATGGGTCATCACATAGCCGGTTTCGGTGAAATTTATATCGCCGGTGAAGCCTACGGTAAAGGAATCCGAGCCGTTGCTGCCCATATCTTTGCTCTCAAAGGTCGAATACTTATCGACCAAAGCGTTGATCGTGAAGCCCGTCGCCGCGCGGCATTCCTCCGCCGTGAAGGAGCCGCCTTCTGCCGCCTTTTCAAGCCCGGAAACTGCGTCGGAGCCGAGATTTTTGAGAATTTCCGCTGTTATCTCCCTGCCCGAGAGCGATGAGAGTTTCAAAGCGAGGGCGCTGAGATCGGCATGAGCCTGCGTTGAGGTCTGCGGGGAAGAATCTGATTTGCTCCCCTGCCCCGGATCGAAGGTCGGCGAAGCCGATTGGTATCTGATTGCCGCGAATCCCGCGGCGGCAGCCGCAAGCGCAAGCAGCAGACAGACCGCCGTGAAAATATATTTCTTTTTCATTTCAGCGCGCCCTTCATCAATCTTCGAGTGCCGCGAGCGCCTTGGCTATCGCCTCGAGATCCTCTTTATCGTTGAATGAAATTTCGAGAGTGCCGGATTCCTTTCTGCCGTTTGTAATGACTCTGGCCTTGCGACCGAGAGCGTTTGACAATGCCAGCTCGACCTCATCAAAATAGCTGTTTCGCTTTGAAACCTGCTTTTGCGCGGGTTTCTTTTCTTTGCCGAAATTTTTGGCGAGTTTTTCGGCTTCTCTGACCGAAAGCTCTTTTTCGACTATTATCTGAGCGGCGGCGATGATGTTTTTATCGCCCTCAATGCCGGCTATCGCCTTGGCGTGGCCCGCGCTGAGCCTGCCGTCGCGCACCATTTCGATCACTTTTTTGGGCAGTTTTATGATTCTGAGCGCGTTTGTGACCGCAACTCTCGATTTGCCGACCCTCTGAGCCGCCGCCTCCTGCGTGAGGCCGAATTTTTCTATCAGCTCCGCGAAGCCGTATGCCTCCTCGACGGGGTTGAGATTTTCTCTCTGCAAATTCTCGATGAGCGAGATGACCGCCGCTTCTTCGTCGCTGAGCGACTTTACGATAACGGGAACTTCGCTCAGACCCGCGATCCTCGCCGCCCTCCAGCGCCTTTCGCCCGCTATGAGCTGATAGCCGCCGTTCATCAGAGGCCTGACGAGAAGGGGCTGTAAAACGCCGTGCTCCGCTATGGAATCCGCGAGCTCCGCTATCGCGTCGTCGTTAAAATCCTTCCTTGCCTGCTCTTTGTTGGGCTTGATTTCGGAAAGTTTGAGGATGACCGTGGATGAATTTGCCGCCGTTTCGGTCGCGTTATCGCTGAAAAGATCGCTGAGTCCCCTGCCCAGCCCCGATTTTTTAACTGCCATTTTGTCTCCCCCTTATCTGTTATCCTTCAAAAATTCGTCTGCGAGCTTGGCGTATGCCTTCGCTCCCTTTGACGATTTGTCATAATACATTACCGGTTCGCCGTAGCTCGGAGCCTCGCTCAGACGGACATTTCGCGGAATGAAACTGCCGTAAACCTTCTTCGGGAAGCATTTTTTGACCTCGTCCACGACCTGCTGAGTGAGATTCAGCCTCGAATCATACATCGTGAGCAGGATCCCTTCGATCTCTATATATGGATTATACATTCTTTTTACGGTGCGTATCGTGTTGACGAGCTGTGAAAGTCCCTCTAAAGCGTAGAATTCGCATTGAATGGGGATCAGCACCGTCTGCGCCGCGCAGAGACAGTTCAGGGTGATGAGCCCGAGCGAGGGCGGGCAGTCGATAAAAATATAGTCATAGTCCCCAGCCGCGAGCGCGAGAGCGTTTTTGAGGCGGCTCTCTCTGTTTTCAAGCTCCGCGAGCTCGATCTCGGCGCCGGCCAGATCCATTCCCGACGGCATCACCGAAACATTCTTGAATTTTGTGGGGATCACGGCGTCCGCCGCCTTGCATGAGCCGACTATCACATCGTATGATGAATTTTTGATTTCGCGCTTGTTTATGCCGTAGCCGCTTGTTGAATTGCCCTGCGGATCCGAATCCACCAGCAGCACCCGCTTGCCCTTGTGGCCGACCGCCGCGGCGAGATTTACGGCAGTCGTCGTCTTGCCGACGCCGCCCTTCTGATTTGCGATTGCGATTATCTTTGCCATAACGAGCCCCCTGACTTCCTTAATGGGTCGATTATATCATAATGTTTTATAAAATGAAAGTGTTTGAGGCAAAAAAGCAAAATTACAGTTTGCAGTAAAAAAATCCCCGTATGTTTCACGTGAAACATCGGGGATGGACAGGGCGTAATGAGTAGTTGAGGGTCGCTTCGCATTTTTGGATGAATTATATTTGTTTTACTTAACCGGTAAAAGATATAATCGAATAAACGGGATGAATCACATTTACCTTCTGTAATCAATAACGGGTGCATATAAAAAAACGGGCGGATGATATCCGCCCCTACGGTGTAAAAATATATGAGAATAATCAGAATTACATGGTAAAATTAAGAATTTGCTATTGGGATGAATCACATTTACCTTACTTAATCGCAAAAGGGTGTTATCGAATAAACGGGATGTAGCACATTACCCTTCTGCAATCGTTGAATGGTGCATATAAATATCGCCACACCCGCCCCTTCGGGGCACCCTCTCCGGTCTCGGAGAGGGCCAATGCTCCGCATATCCTGTTGGCGGGCGGATGATATCCGCCCCTACGATGGCAAATGTTTGGAAATAACCAAATTTGCACGGTAAAAATACAATTACTCATTCCCGGGATGAATCACATTTATCTTACTTAATCGGTACAGGTGTAAATGAAAACGGGATGAGGAACATCACCCTCCCAAAAGAAGTATCGGGCGCCGTAAAAACGGAGCGAAGCGACCCGAAATTGCTCATTGCTAATTGAATCATCTCCGTGAAGAATCACATTTACCTTACGCAATCGGTATCGGGTGCTTATAAAAAAGCGGGCGGATGATATCCGCCCCTACGGTGTAAAAATATATGAGAATAATCAGAATTACATGGTAAAATTAAAATTTGCTATTGGGATGAATCATATTTACCTTCTGTAATTAATAACTGGTGATAATAAAAAAGCGGGCGGATGATATCCGCCCCCTACAATGGCAAATATTTTAAGTAAATAAATCTACACAGTAAAAATTCAAATTTCACCTACGCGATGCGGAACATTTATCTGATCCGCTCGGTAAAGGGTGATAATAAATAATTGTATTTTAAGGAAAAATCATGTTGCCGATTTTATCACCAATTTATTTTTGAATTCGAGCGGGGATATTTCGGGGGAGTGCGGGTGATTTTTTTGATTACGATCAGTTTTCTGACAGCACCGTCGGTCAGATTTATATCAATGGTTTCTTTTATTTCTCCGCCGAGGGTTTTTATCGCGGTTTTTGCGCCGGCGATCTCCTCATCCGCTTTTTCGCTTTTCATGGCGATGAATGAGCCGCCCGTTTTGACGAAGGGCAGGCAGTATTCGCTGAGGGTCGCCAGATTCGCAACGGCGCGCGATACGGCAAAATCGTATGTCTCTCGCTCCGAGTGTTTCGCGGCGATGTCTTCGGCTCTGCCGTGGATGATTTTTGCTTTGAGACCCTGTGAATCAAGGAAATCGGCGATGAACGAGAGTTTTTTGCCGGTGGAATCAAGCAGGGTGAGGCTCAGCGAGGGCTCCATAATGAGCAGGGGAATGCCGGGGAATCCCGCGCCGGTGCCGATGTCGATTATCTTTGAAGGCTTGCCGCCTATGACTTTGAGAAGGCTCACGCAATCCGCAAAATGCTTTACGGCAATCCCGTCTGCGTCGGTTATTGCGGTCAGATTCATCACCTTGTTTCTCTCGACAAGCGCCGCCGCGTAATTTTCAAAGAGCGAAAGCTGCGTGTCCGTTACGGCTATGCCGAGGGCGTCGGCGTTTTTGAGAAAAAGATCCGCATTAAATTTCATTGCGTCTGTTCCTTTCGAGATAGATGATGAGAACGCTGATGTCGGCAGGGGAGACGCCCGAAATTCTCGACGCCTGCCCTATGGTTTCGGGCTTTACCTTCGTGAGCTTTTCGATAGCTTCAAGGCGCAGACCGGTTATTTTTGAATAATCCGTCTCCTGCGGGATGCTCTGCACTTCAAGGCGCTTCATCTCCGCGATCTGCTGCTGCTGACGCCTGATGTAGCCCTCGTATTTAATGTCAATTTCGACCTGCTCGCAGACTTCACGGGGAATATCCGGCCTGCCGGGGTCAAAGGGGGAGAGCAGATCGTAATCCACAAGCGGGCGTTTGAGAAGCTCCGCCATTTTCATTCCCTTTTCGAGGGGGACTGTTCCACGTGAAACAAGAGCCGCGTCGAGCTCGGGAGTTTTTTTGATCGAAACGGTTTTGACCCTTTCGTGCTCCGCCTCTATCATGGCGAGCTTTTCTTTGAATTTCGCGTAGCGCTCCTCGGAAATCAGCCCCGTCTTGTAGCCGTATTCCGTAAGGCGTCTGTCGGCGTTATCCTGGCGGAGTATCAGCCTGTATTCGGATCTGCCGGTCATCATTCTGTAAGGGTCGCGGCAGCCCTTGGTCACGAGGTCGTCGATGAGGGTGCCGATGTAAGAGGTGGTGCGGTCGAGGATAAGAGGCTCTCTGCCGAGAATTTTAAGCGCCGCGTTTGCGCCCGCGATGAGCCCCTGCGCCGCCGCCTCCTCATATCCGCTGGAGCCGTTGAACTGACCCGCGCCGTAAAGACCGGCAAAATCCTTGAATTCCAAGGTCTGACGAAGGGCAAGCGGATCGACGCAATCGTATTCTATGGCGTATGCCGTGCGCAGAAATTCCGCCTTTTCAAGCCCCGGAATGCTCCTCACGATTTTAAGCTGAACATCCTCGGGGAGGGAGGATGACAGACCTTGCAGATACATTTCATCCGTCTTCATCCCGCAGGGCTCAACAAAGATCTGATGGCGCTCCTTGTCGGAGAAGCGGACTATCTTATCCTCAATGCTCGGGCAGTATCTCGGGCCTACGCCGTCGATCTTGCCGGAATAAAGAGGGGAGCGGTGGAGATTGTCGAGAATTATACGCTTTGTTTCTTCGCCCGTGTAGGCGATATAGCATGGCTGTTTGTTTTCAATCTCGCAAATTTCCATAAAAGAAAAATGAGTTATCTTTTCGTCGCCGTATTGCGGCTCAAGCGCCGCTGTATCAACGCTTCTGCGGTTTACGCGCGGGGGAGTGCCCGTCTTGAATCTGCGGGTCGGTATCCCGAGACTTTTGAGAGAGGCGGCGAGTTTTGCCGCGGGAAACATCCCGTCCGGCCCGCTCTCGTAGGAGACATCGCCCACATACACCCTGCCTGCGAGGAAGGTGCCCGTCGCGAGGATCACCGCCTTAACTCTGTGGACGGCTTCAAGCAGGGTGGTCAGCACCCATTCATCCCCGTCCTTTTTAATATCAACTATCTCCGCCTGCCTGAGAAAAAGATTCGGCTGAGTTTCGAGGGTGTGCTTCATATAATCCGAATATGCGCGGCGGTCTATCTGCGCCCTGAGCGAATGCACCGCGGGACCTTTGCCGAGATTGAGCATACGGGATTGTATGGTATTCAGATCAGCCGCCTTGCCCATTTCGCCGCCGAGAGCGTCGATCTCTCTGACGAGGTGGCCCTTTGAGGTGCCGCCGATCGAGGGGTTGCAGGGCATATTGCCCACCCAGTCGAGATTGAGGGTGAATACGGCTGTTTTGCAGCCCAGACGCGCCGAGGCAAGCCCCGCCTCGATCCCTGCGTGGCCCGCGCCTATAACGGCGACATCGAAATTTTCGCTGTCATATTTCATAGGTGTGTTCACATACCTCTTTGATTTTTTCTCTGAGCGCGATGAAATCCTCAAGCGCCGCCGGTTTATTATTGGGATTACGCAGAAGGGCGGCGGGGTGGAAGGTGCCCATAAAGAGGATCCCGCCCTTTTCGATAAACTGACCGTGCTGAACGGTGACCCTGAAATCCTTTGATATCAGGCGCTGAGCTGAAATTCTGCCCAGGCACACCATGATTTTGGGGCGGATGAGCCTCGTCTGCTCGCGCAGCCATTCAATGCAGAGATCCTGCTCTTTTTCGGTCGGATCCCTGTTTTCGGGCGGGCGGCATTTCACCATATTCGCTATATAAATGTTTTTATGCCTGTCAAGGTCGATATATTCGAGAAATTTATCGAGGAGCTGACCGCCTCTGCCCACAAAGGGCTCGCCCTGCATATCCTCGTTGTAGCCGGGGCCTTCTCCTATGAACATGACCTCGGCGCGCTCATTCCCCACGCCGAAAACGAGGTTGGTGCGCGTTTCGCCGAGAGGGCATTTTTTGCAGGCGGCGCAGTCTTTTTTGAGAGATTCAAAATCAGCGTACATTTTTTCTGTTCCTTTCCGCAAAAATGTGTTTGGCCTGCTCCGCGTCGGCGGCTATCTGATTGCTCAGCGCCTCGCCGGAATTGAATCTGACCTCACCCCTCAGCCTGTCGAGCAGGCGGACCTCGAGATATTGCCCGTAAAGGTTGCCGTCAAAGCCGATGATGCAGGTCTCGCTTCTCAGATCGCTGTTTTCAAAGGTCGGTCGGATGCCTATATTCGTAACGGACGGGTATTCCGCGCCGTCGATGACCGTCACCGAGGCGTAAACTCCCGCCTTCGGGACGCAGAAATTCTCTTCAAAATATTGATTTATCGTGGGCGCTCCGAGGAGCCTGCCTCTGTGGAAGCCGCTTTTTACAACGCTTTTGTAGCGGAATTCATAGCCGAGCAGGCGGTTTGCCTCGCGGATGTTGCCGCGGATGATGTTGCTCCTTATCCTCGATGAGCTTACGGGCGACCCTCTGAATCTGACGGTCGGCACCGCTTCAAAGCCGATCCCGCGATCGCGGCAGAGGGCGGCGAGTATCTCCCGGTTTCCCGATCCGCCGCTGCCGAAGGAATAATTCTCTCCGCAGCAGACAAAGCCGGCATTCAGCCTTTTTATAAGGATCTCGTCGGCAAACTGCTCCGGAGTGTAGCCGCATATTTCCGAAAAAGAAATTATATGGACTTCGGCGCCCGCTTCCCTTATCATTTCGTCCCTCAGATCATCCTGTAAGATGATGCCGGGCGAAACGCCGCGCAGGGTGAGGGCGGGGTGGGAATCAAACAGCGGGACGGCAGGAATAAGCCCACGCTCCTTTTGAGAGAGAGCGCAGGCGATAACGGCTTTATGACCTTTGTGAAGACCGTCAAAGGTGCCGAGCGCCAAAGCGGTTTTTACTGACTGAGCCATTTTATTTCCTTCGTTATTTCTTCCTGAACTGCTGCTTCATCCTCTGCTCTTTTGAGAGGATCCTCTTACGCAGCCTGAGGGATTTGGGGGTGACCTCAAGCAGCTCGTCATCCTTAATGAATTCCATACACTGCTCAAGGCTAAGGGTGCTCGGGGGCACAAGGCGCAGAGCCTCGTCCGAGCCGGAGGCGCGGGTATTGGTGAGGTGCTTCAATTTGCATACGTTGCAGGTGACATCCTCATTCTTTGCGCTTTCTCCGATGATCATTCCTTCATAGACATCAACGCCTGCGCCTATGAAAAGGCGGCCGCGATCCTGTGTATTAAACAGGCCGTAGGCGGATGAAACGCCCGTTTCGTGGACTATTATCGAGCCGCGCTCCCTCGTCTGAATATCGCCCTTCCACGGCTCGTAGCCGTCAAAAAGCTGATTCATAATGCCGTTGCCGTTGGTATCCGTCATAAATTCGGAGCGGTAGCCGATAAGCCCCCTTGAGGGGATCTTGAATTCAAGATGGGATGAGCCGCCGTCGCGCGCGCCCATATTCTCAAGCTCGCCCTTGCGGGAGCCGAGTTTTTCGATAACTATGCCGACATACTGCTCGGGCACCTCGACTATCAGCAGCTCCATGGGCTCATAGACCTTGCCCTCGATCTCTTTGAGGATGACCTTCGGGCGCGAAACCTGGAATTCATAGCCCTGGCGGCGCATTGTTTCTATGAGTATGGAGAGCGAGAGCTCGCCTCTGCCCGAAACCTTGAAGGTGTCGGTAGTCTCCGTCTCCTCCACGCGCATACTCACATTGGTCTCTACCTCTTTGAAGAGGCGGTCGCGGAGGTTGCGCGAGGTGACGAATTTGCCCTCTTTGCCCGCGAAGGGGCTGTCATTCACGATGAAATTCATCGCTATGGTGGGCTCGTCTATTTTGATGAAGGGCAGGGGCTCAATGCATTCCGGGTCGCAGAGAGTCTCGCCGATATTTATATCTTCTATACCGCTCACGCAGATGATGTCGCCCGCCTCTGCCTCCTCGCATTCCACGCGCCTGAGACCTTCAAACTGATAAAGACGGGAGATCTTTACATTCTGCTGAGTGCCGTCCGCCTTGCAGAGGACGCAGTTTTCGTTTCTTTTTATCCTGCCGCGCTCCATTCTGCCAACGCCTATCCTGCCGATATAATCATCATAATCGAGCGATGAAAACAGGCATTGAAGGGCGCCGTCCGGGTCGCCGGCAGGGGGGTCGATATGCTCGAGGATGGCGTCAAAAAGCGGCCTCATATCGCCGGAGCGCTCATCGGGATCGAGCGAGGAATAGCCGTCTTTCGCGCTGGCGTAAACCACCGGGAATTCAAGCTGATCCTCCTCCGCGCCGAGATCGATGAAGAGATCGAGCACCTCATCAACCACCTCATAGGGGCGGGCGTTGGGCCTGTCTATCTTATTGATGACAACGAGGATCTCTTTTTTGAGATTGAGCGCTTTTTTGAGCACGAATCTCGTCTGGGGCATACAGCCCTCAAAGGCGTCAACGAGCAGCAGAACGCCGTCAACCATCATGAGGATGCGCTCCACCTCGCCGCCGAAATCCGCGTGGCCGGGGGTATCGACTATATTTATCTTTGTATCCTTGTAATGGATGGATGTGTTTTTTGAAAGTATGGTAATGCCGCGCTCACGCTCGAGATCGTTTGAATCCATCACTCTCTCGGCGACCTGCTCATTTTCTCTGAAGGTGCCGCTCTGGCGGAGCATCTGATCGACGAGGGTGGTCTTGCCGTGGTCAACGTGAGCGATTATGGCAATGTTTCTTAAATTCTTCTTTTGGGACATGGGTATCACCTGAATTACTTGTTGATTTATTCTTCTATTACTATTCCTTCCGCCTCGCGCTTGGCTTTGAGCTCGTTGACTATCCTCTCTTTCTCCTTGCCGGAGATCTTATAGAAGAACATCGGCAGGGCGCAGAGCAGCAGGCTCACGCCGGGGATGACGGAAACGAGAGAGAATACCGCGAAATTCTGCGCGTGGGTGAGGTCGGTCGCCGCCTTTATCGCAGTGCTCGAAAGCATTTCGGAGGGCTCGAAGCCGATTATCATATACATGATGATAATGCCGCTGGTCGAGAGGGCGTTGCCGATCTTATTTATGAATCCGCTGATCGCGGAGCCGAGACCGTTATCTCTGAATCCGGTGGTGAGCTCCATATAATCGAGGCAGTCGCAGATCATGGCGAAGGTCAAAACGTTGATAACGCCGAGCGGAATGCAGGAGATGATGATGAAGGGGATGCAGACATAGAGGTTTGAGGTAAACCAGCCGATGAGGGTGGTGCCTACGCTCGCGACCGCGCCTGCAAGGCAGGTGGTGATGAGTATTTTTTTATAATCAAAGATCTTCATGAGCTTGGGCATAAAGAGCATCGCGCCGAACATACCCACTATCGCGCACACCTGGAATATCGTCTTGACCGATGAAACGCTGCCGGAGATCGCCGCCGTCCTCTCCTCGAGGCTGAGGCCGTCAAGGTCGGGCCCGATATAGAAGGCGTATCTCGCCACGTGAATGGCAGCCGCCTGGACCATATATCTGCCGCTTGAGAGAACGCCCATTGCAAGCACGAGCATGAGCGGCTTGCAGGTGAATACTCTCTTGAGCTGGGAGGGGTCGCCCTCTCTGCGCTCTTTTACGGGCGGCACAACGCGCTCTTTTACATGGAAATAGGAATTGATATAGAGCACTATGCCGATCCCCACGGTGACAATGGCGATGATAAGGTATCTCTTTTTATCATAGGCGAGGGGGTCGGAGGTGCTGATAAGCTTGGGAAGGGCGAAGCCCGCTACAAGGAAGAATATCTCGGGCAGGGCGGAGCCGATGCTGTTGATTATCTTGGTGAAAGAGATAACGGAGCCGCGCTCCCTGGCGTCCGGAGTCATGACATTCGGCAGGCACCAGAAGGGGACATCCGCCATGGTGTAGCTCATTCCCCAGAGCACATACACGGTTGCCGCGAAGATCTTGAGGGCGGTCGCATTCTTTATATCGGGGCTCGAATACATCAATATCGTGAGCACCGCGATAGGCACGCTCGCAAAGAGGATATAGGGCTTCATCTTGCCCCATTTCGTAGTCCTGCGGTCAACTATCATTCCCATGAGCGGATCGTTAATCGCGTCCCACACTCTCGCGAGGAGCATAAGGAGCAAAACAAAAACAAGCGGAAGCTGGAGGATATTTACATAATAGTCGCTGATGTAGCTGGACATCATGGCGTAGATCATTCCCTGACCGCCTGCGCCGAGCGCATACATCCACAGCTCTTTTTTGCTGACATATCTCTTTTCTTCCATATATACAACCCTTTCTTAAAAATTCGGAAGTATCTAACTAAACAGACCCGCAAGGATGCTTCAAAACCCCTGCGAGTCGTTTGGGAAACATTGATCGGATCGCCGCGTTCCGATTATTCGCCCTTCATCTCAAGAAGCTCTACCTTGCCGTTATATGCGGCCTCGCTTACCTTGATGGAATCGAAAATGGCGGCTTTGATGTCGTCCTCAGTGGCGCCGAGTTTTTCGCTGTATTTACGGTCGATGAAAAGGTTGATATCCATGATATCGGGCAGTGAATAGGGATCCATGCCGGAGTCGATGCCTCTGGCGGCGTAATCCTTGACCACCTTTACCATGCCCATTTTCATCATCCAGGGCGGAACGCTGACTATCTTGCGGCCCTTCATCCCTCTTGCGTCATAAACGATCGAGAGGAATTCCTTCCAGGTCTGGTTATACATCGCTATCGGATAGGCGGTGAAGCCGGGAGTCTCATCCTCAGCCGCTCCGCAGATAACTTCGCCTACC
The DNA here is from genome assembly GCA_947166625.1 of uncultured Clostridia bacterium. Lineage (GTDB taxonomy): Bacteria > Bacillota > Clostridia > Oscillospirales > Acutalibacteraceae > CAG-177. The sequence goes on along the minus strand of CAMVEX010000020.1, from coordinate 2,872 downwards.
TGGCGGCAGGTGAGCATCGCGGTGCCGCCGGCGGGATACATGGTAAACGGCCACTTATCCATAAACGCGATCTGCTCGATGAGGATGGTCCATACGGGCTTTCTGCCGGGCTGGGTGCCGAAAATATAAGGCAGCTCAAGCACCTTGACGCTGAAGGTTTCGTCGCTCGCGTCTTCGCAGACCTTCTCCTGAGCGAGACGGGATTTGAAATACGGGTTTTTATCTTCAAAATGTCTCTCGGGCTTCTGCTTGGCAAGATATGAGAAATATGAGCCGAGGACTACCGCTCTCTTGACCCCCGCCTGCTTGCACAGGGGGAAGATCCTCTCAAGAGGAGCGATGTTGAATTTGTAATAGTAATCATAAACGGGAGCGGGGAATTCAACTCTTTCGTCAACACCCGCGGCAAAGATGAAAGCGTCCTTGCCCTTGAGCATCTCGAGGATCTCATCATCGGTCTTTTTATTGATGTCGCCGAAAACAAGCTCCATTTCCTCGGGAATGGGAGCGCCCTGGGGCAGGGGGGGCAGAGCCGCAGAAGACACCTTGTGGCCTTTTTTGATAAGCTGATGCGCCGCCTCGCAGCCGAGAAGGCCGGTGCCGCCGATCATAAATACGTTCATTGCAATTCCTCCAAGCTTTTTTGGGAAGCGCGGCACGAAAAAACCGCTTGCCGCTTTATGCGCTTCGATTTGATCAGCGCTCCCCTATATTAAATCATATAATATTACAAAACAAATCATTAGTCAAGTTTTTTGGCATAAAATAAAGTTTCATTATATTAAGGAATGTAATTGAAGTTTTCAAAACGCTGTGTTACAATTAAAAAAATCCGGCAGAACGGTATGATTTGAAACAGATCCGAAAAATCAATGCTTCGGGGGAGAGTGAAATGAAAAAAATGAAGACTTCCGATAAGCGCAAGCTGATGCTGCTCGCCGCGGCGGCGCTTATCCTCGCGCTCATTGTCATCGGCGTTTCGTCGGCGGTCAGGGCGATAAGCAAAAAGAAGGCGGAGAAGCAGGCGGGCTACTCCTTCTCAACCTCCGGATTCAAAGATGTAAAAAACGCCGAATGTCTGAATGAGTCCGTCTGCGTATTCACGGATTCATCCGGCAAAAAAGGGCTGATGACCCTTGACGGCGAGGTGACGGAAAAGGCGGGGGATTATGAATTCCGCATCGTCAGCGACGAATGGCTCAAAACAAAGATCGTCGCCACCTCCCCGAAATTTGAATATCCGCTGACAGTTGATGAGGAGACGGGGAAAATAGGCAAAAGGCAATATAACAAAGCCGACACTCCCGAAAAAACCGCCTATTGGAATGAGGAGCTCGCCGCCCTCTGCTGGTACGGCGCGGACGGCTACATCGACAGAGTTTCGGCTGCCGATATAAGCGGTCTCGGCAAAATGTTCCCCGCCGCGCAGTCTGATGAGCCGGGCGCGAAATACGGCTATGTCAATGATTCTCTGCGCGTTGCGATAGATTTCAGCTATGACCGCGCGTGTAAATTCAGCGAAGGTCTGGCGGCGGTGAGTCAGGCGGGGAGCTGGGGCTATATAAACGAATCCGGCGGCATCGAGATCCCCTTTGAATTCGACCCGATGGGGGAGACGGCGTATTCATTCAGAAACGGGCTCGTGCCCGTCACGAAGGATGCGAAATACGGTATCCTCGACCGCAGGGGCAGGGCAGCCGTTGAATTTGAATTTGATAAGATCCTCCAGGGCAAAGACGGCAAATATATCGCCAACAAGGACGGAAAATGGGGGATCCTCACCATCAATGAGGATATTTTCGCCAAGGCGAACACCACCACCGAGCCGCAGACCGAGGCGAATATGAATAACTACACCGTCAGCACAAACGGCAGCACACTCAACCTCAGAGAGCAGGCGAATACCTCCGCGCGGATAGTCACCGAGATACCCAACGGCGCCGAAATATATGTCATCACCGTCGAAAACGGCTGGGCAAACGTCAGATACGGCACCTACTCCGGCTTCGTCAGCGCAAATTATATCAAACCCAAAGAATAAATTTTACGCACGGCTGCAAACGCTTGTAAACATTCAAAGCAACGCAGCAAAAATTTTAATACCACTGCCTGTATGAAACAAACTCCCTTCACCGACCAAGCGAAGGGAGTTTTTTGTTGTCACCCGCTTTTTTGTTGTCACCCGCTACCGATTGCAGAAGGGTAATGCGCCGCATCCCTTAAATTCAATTAGCAATTAGTAATGAGTAATTAGCAATTTCGGGTCGCTGCGCTCCGCTTTTATATGCACCTTTTACCGATTAAATAAGGGTAATGTGTCGCAACCTGTGGATGAGATTTATATTTTACCTCGTAAATTTGATAACTCACAAGCATTTAATCACGTAGGGGCGGATATTATCCGCCCGCTTTTTTGTTGTCACCCGCTACTGATAAATTGACGGAGATGTGATTCATCCCGTTTGTTCGATTACACCCTCTACAAATCAAGTGAGATAAATTTAATTCATCCCGTTTATTCGATTACACCTTTTATTGATTAAATGGGGGTAATGTGATTCATCCCGTGAGTGAGTAAAAGTGTATTTTCAAGGATATGCGGAGCATTGGCCCTCTCCAAGACCGGAGAGGGTGGCGAGGCGTAGCCGAGACGGGTGTGGCGATATTTATATACTCCTTTCACTGATAAATTAAGGGCAATGTGCCTCATCCCGAGGATAAGCGGTTGGTTGGGGTGTGTATTTTTATTTGCACCCGTTACTGATTGCTGAAGATAAATTCGCCGTAACCCATGGGTGAGATTTATATTTTACCTCGTAAATTTGATAACTTAAAAGTATTTTACACCGTAGGGGCGGATATCATCCGCCCG
>CAMVEX010000019.1 GCA_947166625.1 uncultured Clostridia bacterium | reverse complement strand
GCTTGAAGGGACTCGAACCCCTGACCCACTGCTTAGAAGGCAGTTGCTCTATCCAGCTGAGCTACAAGCGCAAAAATGGAGCGGGTGATGGGAATCGAACCCACACAGCCAGCTTGGAAGGCTGGAATTCTAACCATTGAACTACACCCGCATCTCAAGTGCTTAGAAATATTAACACAAACGATTTTAAATGTCAATATTTATTTCTAAATTATATAATTTTTTTGAAATTAGGTCTTGACAATCTATATCAAATAGGCTATTATATCTAAGCGTCAAATAACGATCCACTAGCTCAGGCGGTAGAGCACTTGACTTTTAATCAAGGTGTCCGGGGTTCGAGTCCCCGGTGGATCACCAGGTCGGAGCTTGCTTTTGCAGGCTCCGTTTTTTTGTTTTAATCTTCAAGTAAATATTGAAATAAACCAATCGCGGTGATATAATATTTAAGGTGAATTCGTAATATGAAATTTGTAACAGAAAATGTCAATCAAACGGAGAATATCGGTTTTCGGCTCGGCGCCTTTCTCCCTTACGGGAGCGTTATAGCTCTTTTCGGAGATCTCGGCGCGGGGAAGACCGCTTTTACCCGTGGATTCGCCAAAGGAATGGGTCTTGAATGCGATGTTCACAGCCCCACTTTTGCTCTTGTAAATGAATACAGATCTCCGGAAAAAACCCTGTGTCATTTTGATATGTATCGGATAAGCGGATTTGACGATCTTTATTCTACCGGTTTTTTTGATTATCTCGACAGCGGAGCTTCGCTCATAATAGAATGGAGCGAAAATATTGAAAACATACTGCCGGATAATTGTATAAGAGTTTATATCGAAAAAAATCCCTTAAAAGATGACTGTAGAAATATTGAGATAATCGGATGTGAAGAATTTTGAAAATACTCGCGATTGATTCTTCGGCCCGGCCTGCAAGCGTTGCTATCATTGATGACGATAAGCTTCTTAGCGAATGCTTTGTCAATAATTCTCTGACCCACAGCAGGACCTTGCTTGTAATGGCAGATAATGCTTTAAAGCAGGCGGACCTTACTTTTGATGATATAGATGCTTTTGCCGTAAATAACGGCCCCGGCTCTTTTACGGGGATAAGGATCGGCGTTTCGCTGGTCAAAGGACTTGCTTTTGAACGCGGTAAAAAATGCGCTCCGGTTTCCACTCTTGAATCCATAGTGTATAATTTCAGATTTGATAATTGCAGTGTTTGCGCGGTTATGGATGCGAGATGCAATCAGGTTTATACCGCGCTGTTTAGGTGCGAAAACGGCAAAGTCATCAGATCAAGCCCCGATGAAGCAATGAGCATTGAAGAGCTTGCGGTCAAATTAAAGAATGTAAAGGGGCGAATTTATCTCGCAGGAGACGGCGCTGATGTCTGCTTTGATAAATTGAGCTCAAGCGTCGAAATCATCAAGCCTGATGAAAGGCTGATTTATCAAAACGCTTATTCTGTTGCGGCAGCGGCCTTGACAGAGAATTATTTTATTGATTCTTCGGAGCTTGTCCCTTCTTATCTCAGGCTTCCGCAGGCTGAGCGTGAATTAAAAGCCAAATCCAATAAATAAATTATAAAAATTTACGGAGGAAAATTATGATTGCTCTCGGTTCAGACCACGCAGGTTATCCGCTTAAAATGGAAATAATCAAGCACCTTGAAGCGCGAAATATCGAATTCAGGGATTACGGCTGTTATTCCGATGAATCATGCGACTATGCCGTTTTTGCGGAAAAAACCGCAAAAGCCGTTGCTGACGGAGAATGCGAAAAAGGCCTTCTTTTTTGCGGAACAGGCGTCGGAATTTCAATTGCCGCCAATAAAGTTAAAGGAATAAGAGCGGCCTGCTGCAGCGATGAATTCTCTGCGGAGGCTACAAGGCTTCATAATGATGCGAATATCCTTTGCTTGGGCGCGAGAGTAATAAATCCCGAAAAGGCAGTTAAACTTGTGGATCTTTTCCTTGATACTGCGTTCAGCGGTGATGAAAGACATATAAGAAGGATTGCTCAGATAACCGCTCTTGAAGATAATTTCGGTAAATAATTTAATTTATATACGGAGGAATTTGATTTTATGGAAAATGTAATGATTATGACTCATCCGCTTATCAAGCATAAGATCTCAATGCTCAGAGACAAAAAAACGGGAACAAATGAATTCCGTAAGCTTGTTGAAGAGATAGCGATGCTTGAGGGATATGAGGCGCTCGCCGATCTTCCGACCGAGGATGTAGAGATAGACACACCGCTTGAAACCTGTATCACTCCGATGATTTCGGGCAGGAAACTCGCTATCGTACCAATTCTCAGAGCCGGTCTCGGAATGGTGCCCGGCCTTCTTTCTCTTTGCCCTACGGCTAAGGTCGGTCATATAGGTATGTATCGCAATGAAGAAACTCACGAGCCCGTCCCTTATTACTGCAAGCTCCCGAGACCTATTGAGGAGAGAACTATCGTTGTTATGGATCCGATGCTTGCGACCGGCGGCTCCGCTGTTGACGCGATCGATCAGATAAAGAAACTCGGCGGCAAACATATCAAGTTTATGTGCATCATAGCTGCCCCCGAAGGCCTTGAAAAGCTTCATAATGCCCATCCCGATGTTCAGATTTACATCGGAAATGTTGACCGTGAATTAAATTCCGACGCATATATCTGCCCCGGCCTCGGAGATGCCGGAGACAGGATCTTCGGCACTAAATAACAGAATAATCATAAAGTAAAGCGCGGAGCTGTGAGCTCCGCGCTTTCAAATTGTAAACTGATCAAAGAGCGATAATATTGAACGAGAATTTAAGTCCTTTGTTTGCGTTGATGATATAGGGATCGAGAACATCCGGTCCGCAGGAGGCTGTACCCGCAGCTCTGAGGAATCCGTCTATTTCAACGGCAATTGTGTTTTCGCTGTGAAGATCCTCTATATGCTTAGCGTTTTCAAGCAGATCCTGAGTATATCTTCTCGCATTGAATGATAAATAATTCCTGTCAAATGCAAATTCAAGGCCTGATCCGTCCGCATCTGTGACTTTAACAAATCTTATTTTGCATCTGTTTCCGCTTTCCTGCGGGAAGATATAGGGCTCATACATTTCATCAACGTTCGTTGAGTAAATGCCCGTAATCGACTGTGCATAATAATCTGAAAGGTTTTCATCGGGACCCATTCCGTAATACTCAATGTTTGAGAATTCCTCCGGCATTTCTATTGCCATTCCGAATCTTGCCATATCTTTTGATGCGTTCTTGAAATTCAGAGGCATAAAGGACGAAGTGACATTAACGATCCCAGAAGGTTTTACGGAATAAACGACATCGACGGTGCCTATGGCCCTTTTGACATTTTTACCCTTGAGCGTGTACGAAACCTTAATATCATAAGAAGCTGCTTTGGCTGAAGCTTTGAAGGAATTTACAAGGCAATCATAATCGGCATAGCCCGCTTTTCTCCAATCATCACGGATGCAGCAGTCGTTATCGGTCGCCGCTCTGTAGATATTCGGGCGCGGACCGCTTGCTTTCGCGGGGGATTTGTTGATAAGCTCTTTTTTATCTTTCACTATGCTTGTGATAAAGCCGGTTTCTTTATCAAACACAAATTTGATTCCCGACGCCTTAACGGTAATCTTATTATTCTTTTCCGCGGCGGTTATTTTGCCTTTGCCTGACGGAAGTTCGACGGCATAAGCTTCCTTCAAAGCGATCTGCTCAAATGCGATCTCATTGTCACCGTCATAATAATAAATGTTGATGTGCACATCGCATTTTTCGCGGGGTATCGAAATGTTGAAGGGATAGGAAACAGTTCCTTCGGGCTCAATATCAAGCTTTATCTCATCCGCTCCCAAAAGAATGTTACCGTCTTTTACGCATTCCCAGACCGCAGTAATATAATCACTGTTTCTGAACCTGTTGGTATTTGTAAAAGAAATCTTTTTCGCAGAATAAGAAGCTCTGACGGGGCGGTAAACATTCTTCATCTCTTTGGCGCCGGTGTGAAGCCGCCTGTCGGGATAAACAAGGCCGTCAACGCAGAAGTTGCCGTCGTGTCTCCATTCACCGTGATCTCCGCCGTAAGTGAATTTATATTTGCCTCTGGGATGATAAACGGAGTGATCGCACCATTCCCAGATACAGCCGCCCATAAGGTTTCTGTATTTGTAGATGATCTGCCAGTATTCCTCAAGCCCGCCGGGGCCCTCGCCCATAGCGTGAGCATATTCGCACAGGAAGAAGGGCTTCGGTGTATATTTAGGCCCCCTGATATGTCTGCCGCATTTATCGAGATTTTTATGATTTGTGTACATTTCGGAAACAACATCGTAAGAGTGTCTTTCCGTATGAATTACGCTTTCGTAATGAACGGGTATTTCGGGATTTTCTTTGTGAAGGAATTTATAGCATACATCCTGGCAGGCGTAACCGCCGGCTTCGTTGCCCAACGACCACATAATGATGCTTGCTCTGCTTCTGTCTCTGTAATACATCCTCTTGACTCTGTCAAGATATCTCGGCGCCCAGGCTATATTTTTGCTGATGAGGTGGAAATCATTGTGAGGCTCGCAACCGCAGCCGTGAGTTTCGATATCGGCCTCATCTACCACATAGAGCCCGTATAAGTCGCAAAGAATGAGGAAACGGGGGTCGGGAGGATAGTGAGAGGTTCTAACCGCGTTAACATTCAGCGATTTCATGAGCTTGAGATCTTTTTCGTAATCGTCAATATTCATCGCATATCCCTTTTTATAATGGGAATCGTGATGATTTACGCCTTTGATTTTGATTAATTTATCGTTGAATTTGAAGAGATCCTTCTCAATTTTGACCGTCTTAAAGCCAATATAATTGCGGCAGGTCATTATTTCTTTTCCGTCAACGCTGAGAGTGAAAAAGGCAGTATATACTTTGGGGATCTCGGCGTTCCAGGAATCAACGTCAAGCCTTGACAAAGAGATCTTTGATTTTGAAGCGTCTGCTTTTCCGGAAGCGATCAGTTTTTTGCCGTCATATAATTCAACCGCAACTTCGGCGTTTTCTGTTTTGCCGAGGATCTCATAGTTTATATTCAGCGACCACGAGCTCTTGTTTTCTTTTGTTTTGTAATAAATATCGTTGATATAAGTTTCGGGAAGCTCATATAGCAAAACATCTCTGAATATGCCGCTCTCTCTGAACATATCCTGCGCTTCAAGGAAAGTACCGGTTGACCATTTATGAACAACGGCAAATATTTCGTTCTTTCCTTTTTTTAAGTATTTGCTTATATCAAATTCCGCCGTGTTGTGAGAACCTTCGCTGTAACCGACAAATTTACCGTTAACATAAAGGTCAATACAGGGCACTACGCCGAGAAAAGAAATGATATAAGTTTTCTTTTTCTTATCAATTTCAATAAACTTTCTGTAAACACCAACGGGCTGTTCTTCGGGAACATGAGGCGGAGTATCGTCAAACGGATACCAGCAGTTTACATACATCGGTGAATCATATCCGGTTCTCTGCCAGGTGCAAGGTACGGTTATCTTGTCAAATTTAATATCATCCGTATTTATTTTTGCGGGCATTTCTTTATTTGACTTAAAATATTTGAAATCCCACTTTCCGGATAAAACAGTTACTATATCCGAACTGAACTGTTCTTTTTTGAAGGGCGTGGCTGCAAGCTCATCTTTTGATGAATAAGGAATAAGATATGCCCTGCCGGGGAGTTTATTGACCTCATAAGTGTCAAAATCTTTGAAATTTTTGCGATTGACGGAATAAATCATAAGCCGCTTCTCTCCTTAAGTAATTTGATCATTATTTTTGCCGCCTTGTATATATCACCGCAGCCGAGAGTGATGATTAAATCACCGGGTTTAGCCTTCTCTACTGCGTATTGCGCAACTTCGTCAAATGAATCAAACCATACCGATCCCGGAATTTTTTCGGCAAGATCCCTGGTATAGATATTATATGTGTTTACTTCACGGGATCCCATGATCTCGGTCATAATACACTGATCGGGAATTGAAAGAACTTTTACGAAATCATCAAAAAGGATCGACGTTCTCGAATATGTAAACGGCTGAAAAACAGCATACACATTATTATAGCCCATATTCATAGCGGTATTAAGAGTAACTTCAAGCTCAAGCGGATGATGAGCGTAATCGTCAACGATCGTTATTCCGTCAATTTCGGCAAGCTTCTCAAATCTTCTGCCCGCCCCGCTGAAATCGGAAATTCCGCTAATACAAGCCTCAAATGTAACTCCCGAATACATTGCGGAAGCGATCACGGCGAGGGCATTGTATATATTGTGTTTTCCGGGTATTGAAAGCGAAACTCTGCCGAGATTTTCTCCGTTCCGGATCACATCGAATGAATCATATTCATTTGTGTTTTTGATATTTACCGCTCTGTAATCATTTCCTTCATTCATTCCGAATGAGATCAAAGGCTTTCCGGAAATATCTGCCGATTTTTTGACTACTTCCGATGTATTGTCATCATCTCCGTTGTAAATGATAACTTTTGTTGCCATGGATGCGAATTTGACAAAAGATTTTTTCAGATTGTCAAATGTTTTGAAATAATCAAGGTGATCTTCATCAACATTAAGAATTACCGCTATATCGGGGGTTAAATCAAGAAATGTATCTACAAATTCACAGGATTCACAAACCATGTGTTCGGAATGACCGACTATTCCGTTGGTACCCGTCAGAGGCAGTTTGCCGCCTATAACGGCAGTCGGATCAAACCCTGCCTCGATCAAAACCTGAGTGAGCATGGAACAGGTAGTTGTTTTTCCGTGAGTTCCGCTTACGCAGATCGCGTTTGGATACATTCGGGTGACCGCCCCGAGAAGCTTGCTTCTTTCAAAGGTGGGGATACCGCTCTCTTTGGCGGCTACAAGTTCGGGGTTGTCGGGCAGGAGAGCGGCAGTGTAAACGATCATTTCCGCTCCCTTAATATTCTCGGCGCGCTGCCCTAAATATATCGGTATTCCGAGCGACCTCATCCTTTGCAAAGTGTCTGTTTCGTTATTATCGGAGCCGCTCAGCTCATAGCCTTCTTTGAAAAGAATATCTGCAAGAGGGCTCATTCCTGAGCCGCCTATGCCTATAAAATGAACTCTTTTGACTGTCTTTAACAGCCTGTCTATCTCATACATATTGCTTATCTCCATTTTATTTTGAGTTATTATACTACATTTTGTAGAGAAAATAAAGAGAAAATACCAAATATATTGCTTTTTTTCTTAATTATAATTTCAGTGAATTTTATGCAAAAAAATATACAAAAATTTATATTTTATTCATTTTCTATTGAATATAACTTAACAGAATGATATAATAATGGCATTAAATATGTCGGAGGGCGTTATGACCACAAGTGAAGCGAGAGAGCAGGCTTTTATCCTCTTATTTGAAAAATCTTTTAATAGCGAAGCCTCGGCCGAAGATCTTTATGTTACGGCGGTCAATGAGGAAGTCATAAAGGATAATAATTATACAAGCACTCTGTTTAATGAGACTTGCAACAAGCTCGAAGCGATTGATATTTATATAACAAAATTTCTCAAAGACAGGCGTTTTGACAGAATCAGCAAAGTTTCGCTTGCCGTATTAAGACTTGCGGTATGTGAAATAAGATATTTTGAAAAAGTTCCCGTAGGCGTTGCCATCAATGAGGCCGTCAATCTTTGTAAAAAATACGGCTCCGATGATGAGTATGCTTTTGTCAACGGAATTCTCGGAAGCTTTGCAAAAGAGGAAGAAAAATGATTTTTCTCGGTATAGATACGAGTAATTATACCACTTCCTGCGCTGTATATGACAGTGATAATAATTCTGTTATTCAGCAAAAAATGCTTCTGCCCGTTAAGGCGGGAGAAAAAGGAATCAGACAGAGTGATGCCGTTTTTCATCACACCCAGCAGTTAAGTGGTGTTTTGAAGAATCTGTTTTCCCGGTTTACGGGTAAAATTGACGCGATAGGTGTATCCGCTCGCCCGCGTGATGTTGAAGGATCATATATGCCGTGCTTTACGGTTGGGCTGAATACGGCATTGTCAATTTCGGCTGTCACGGGAATTCCCTGCTTTGAATTTTCGCATCAGAGCGGCCATGTAGCGGCAGCGCTTTATTCAGCCGGTAAGTTAAGCCTGCTTGAAAGAGAGTTTATCGCTTTTCATATTTCCGGCGGAACAACTGAAGGTTTGCTTGTAAAACCGGATAATGACTCCGTCATAAAAGAAAAAATACTCTGTTCAACCGAAGATATAAACTGTGGCCAGGCGGTTGACCGGTGCGGAGTAATGCTCGGGCTTAAATTTCCCTGCGGCAGAGAGCTTGAGGAATTATCACAGAAATCGGCAAAAGAATATGATCCGAAGATCAAGCTTAAAAACGGCAACTGCTGCCTTTCCGGCGTTGAAAATCAGTGTATGAAAATGTTTTCCGACGGCATAGAGCCGTGTGATATCGCTGCATATTGCCTTGATTATGTGAAGGCAACCGTTGATAAAATGACTGAATTTTGTATTGCTACAGCAGGCTCGCTTCCCGTTTTATATGCAGGAGGAGTAATGAGCAATAAACGAATTACATCATATTTAAGTAAAAAATACAATGCCTTTGTGGCTTCTCCGGAGTTTTCGAGCGATAACGCCGCCGGAGTTGCCGTGCTGGCATCCTTAAAGGTGAAATCAAATGCCTGAAATTATAACGGTTTCTACCCTTAACAGATATGTTAAATCTATTCTTGACGGTGATTCGAATTTGCAATCTGTTTATATTAAAGGTCAGATTTCAAATTTCAAAAATCATTTTCAGACAGGTCATTATTATTTCTCGCTGAAGGATGAAAAAGCTCAGGTAAGAGCAGTTATGTTTCGTTCGGCAAATCAAAAACTGCGTTTTATGCCCGAAAACGATATGAGTGTAATAGTCAGGGCTCATATCTCAGTTTATGAAGCCGGCGGCGATTATCAGGTCTATGTTGACGATATGCAGCCTGACGGCACGGGAGCCCTTGCTCTTGCTTTTGAGCAGCTGAAGAAAAAACTGGCTGCCGAGGGGCTTTTTGATGAAACTCATAAAAAGAGCTTACCCGCTTTCCCGTTAAAAATCGGAGTGGTTACATCTGAAAACGGAGCGGCATTCAGAGATATTGTCAATATAATTTCTCGCAGATTTCCTTTGTCCGAAATCATTCTTGCGCCTGTCAGCGTTCAAGGGCCGATGGCTGCCGAGCAGATTTCCGAGGCTGTTGATAAATTTAATGAAAAAATGTGCGCCGATGTTTTGATAGTCGGCAGGGGAGGCGGCTCCGCGGAAGATCTCTGGTCATTCAATGAAGAGCCGGTCGTCAGAGCAGTTTACAGAAGTAAAATACCTGTTATTTCCGCTGTCGGTCACGAAACCGATGTTACTCTTTGCGATTGGGCGGCCGATCTCAGAGCGCCGACTCCTTCGGCTGCTGCCGAGCTTGCCGTACCCGATATGATCGAGCTGTTTGATAAAATTTCGTCATACAAAGAATCGATTTACGCTGATTCGGTCGGCGTTATAGAAAGCTTTGATGTTACGGTCAAGAATTTATCCAAGCTTATTTATTCATACAGACCGGGCAGGGCTGTTGAAAATCATATCATAAAACTTGATAATATTGTCGAAAAGCTGAATTCCGCTGCATTCAATTATTTATCTGAAAAAGAAAAGAAACTTATGATACTTATTGCAGGGCTTGATTCTGTCAGCCCTCTTACCACTTTATCAAGAGGATACAGTATAGTAACGAAAGATTCGGCGACGGTCACGGATTCGTCTCTTTTGAAAAAAGGCGATAAACTTAATATCAGATTTTCAAAAGGGTCAGCCGAATGCGAGGTGATTTAAATGTCCGAAAAAAATAAATTTGAAGATTCATTAAAAAAACTTGAAGAAATAACCGCCAAGCTCGAAAAAGGAGATCTGAGTCTTGACGAAATGTTAGATTATTATTCAGCCGGCACAAAGCTTGCGAGCGAATGCAGCAATATGCTTCGTGACGCCCGGCTCAAAATTTCCAAAATCGATGGAGAAAACAATAATAATGATGAATTTTGATGATTTATATAATCAGTATCTGACGCAGTTCAACGACTATGTTATCAAAAGCATTGACTGCTCCGCCTTTAACGGCAGAGAATCCGAAGGCTTTTACAAAATAATGGAATCAATAACTTATTCTTTGACCAACGGTGGTAAAAGAATAAGACCAATTCTTTTGCTCGAAGCGTGCAGAGTTTGTTCGGGAGATCCTAATGACGCGCTGCCTCTTGCTCTTGCGGTTGAAATGATTCATACATATTCCCTTATTCACGATGACCTGCCATGTATGGATAATGACGACTTAAGAAGGGGCAAGCCTTCTAATCATATAGTTTACGGCTTTGACGGCGCTTTACTGGCGGGTGACGCCCTTCAGCCTCTCGCTTTTGAAACAGTTGTAAAATCCGATTTAAAATCAGAAATAAAACTGCGTGCGCTCGAAATCCTTGCCGACGCCGCAGGCCCATGCGGGATGGTCGCAGGTCAGGTAATGGATCTTGATAATGAAGAAAAATATGTGGGCGTTGATGATATCAAAAAAACCGATTTTCTTAAAACCGGTAAGATGATCATTGCTTCGGGTTTGATAGGCGCCGCGTGTGCCCGGGCCGATAAAATCAAAACAGAGGCTTTGGAAGTTTATTGCAGAAATATAGGCCTCGCGTTTCAGGTCGTTGATGATATTCTCGATGTCACCGGTGATGAATCGAAGCTCGGAAAGCCAACAGGAAGCGATTTTGAAAAGGGCAAGGCGACTTATGTCTCTCTTCTCGGAATTGATGAGGCGCGCAAATTCGCCAAGTCATTGACCTTTGACGCCGTTAAATCTCTTGCGATTTTCGGCGATGAAGCATGGTTTCTTGAGGAGCTTGCTTCAAAACTTCTTTACAGGGAAAGCTGATAATGGATAACAGCGAAAAATTCAGATTACTTCAAAATATCAAAAGCCCTTCGGATCTCAAAAAAATCGACGATAATGATATTGATGAACTTTGTTTTGAAATAAGACAGAAGATCATAGAAACGGTTTCCGCCAACGGAGGCCATCTTGCCTCAAATCTCGGCGCGGTCGAGCTTACAGTAGCTATCCATAAATCTTTCAACGCGCCCGATGATACGATTATCTGGGATGTTGGGCATCAGGCATATTGTCATAAGCTTCTGACGGGCAGATTTGATTCATTTGATACTCTAAGGCAGGAAGGCGGTCTTTCCGGTTTTGTAAGACCTGATGAGAGTGATTATGATTCATTCTATGAGGGGCACGCCGGCGTTTCTGTTTCTCAGGCGGCAGGTGTTGCCGCCGCTGAAAAAATCAAAGGAAGCTCAAATTATACCGTAGCAGTTATCGGTGACGGCAGTTTCGGTAACGGTATGGTTTATGAGGCTCTTAATTCGCCCTCTAACAAAGGGTGCAGACTGATTGTTATCCTGAATGACAATGAGATGTCCATCAACGAGAATGTCGGCTCAATGGCAAGGTATCTTGCTCATGTAAGAGCTAAACCCGAATATTACAGATTTAAGGCAAATGCCGAAAAAGCACTTAATCACATACCGGCTGTCGGAAGATACCTGTCCGCTTTTTTATTCAGGATCAAAACCGCTGTCAAATCTTTGATATATAAGTCTTCGTTTTTTGAAGATCTCGGATTCAGATATATAGGGCCTATTGACGGTCACGATATCCCCACACTTTGTGAAGCAATGAATTCGGCAAAGATGGTAAACGGTCCCGTTCTGCTTCATGTTAATACCGTAAAAGGTAAGGGCTATGAATTTGCAGAGAATTCTCCGGAGCTTTTTCACGGCGTTTCCAAGTTTGATGCGGCAACCGGTATCGGCAGCGTGAAAACCGATGATTATTCTCACGAATTCGCCCGCAGATTGACGGAATTTGCCGAGAATGATAAGCGTATTTGCGCTGTGACCGCTGCCATGTCACTGGGTACGGGGCTTGATGCTTTTTTTGAAAAATTCCCTTCAAGATCATTTGATGTAGGAATCGCCGAAGAGCACGCTTTGACTTTTTGCTCCGGTTTGGCAAAAAAAGGCTTGATTCCCGTTTTTGCCGTTTATTCCACATTTTTTCAGAGATGTGCAGATCAGTTGATTCACGACGCCGCACTTCAAAGACTTAAGATGATAATTGCCGTTGACCGCGCAGGATTTGTCGGCGAAGACGGCGAAACTCATCAGGGACTGTTTGATATATCCGTAGCTTCGTGCGTGCCCGGTATAACGATCTATTCGCCTTCCGATTATGACGAGATTTCCAACTGTCTGTATAAAGCTCTTTATAAAGATAACGGAGTTGTTATAATCAGATATCCGAGAGGTTGTGTTCCTGACTGTTTTTCAGGTTTAAGCTCGGATGATTCTTTTGAAATATACGGTGACCCGGAGTCGAAATTTGCCATCGTCACTTACGGAAAGCTCTTTTTTGAAGCCGTTAAGGCTCAAGATGAGCTTAAAAAAATCGGAATTGAAATTAAAATAATCAAACTCATAAGAATCAAACCTGTTGACCCCCGCGTGTTTGAATCCCTTAAAGAATGCGAAAACATTTATTTTTATGAGGAGTGCATAGGCCGCGCGGGCATCGGCGAGATATTTGCCGAGGACTTGCTTAAAATGAAATCCGAATGCAATTATTCTCATATTGCGGTGGATGATGAATTTGTTCCTCACGCGCCCGTAAAAAGTCTGCTGAAAAAATACAAAATGGATTCCGATTCAATGATAGAACTGATAAAGAAGGATGCCAGGTATGAGTGAAAAGCTCAGGCTTGATTCTGCCGTTTATGAAAGAAACCTTGCCCAATCAAGAGAAAAAGCCAAAGCGCTGATTATGGCGGGCATGGTTTATGTTAACGGCAATAAAGAATTAAAAAGCGGTTTTCAGGTGAAACCCGATGATGTTATTGAAATCAGAGGCTCTGTAAATCCTTATGTGAGCAGGGGAGGATTGAAGCTTGAAAAAGCGATGAAATCATTTCCTATTGATTTGAATGATAAAGTATGTATGGATATCGGAGCTTCTACCGGCGGCTTTACCGATTGTATGCTACAAAACGGAGCATTGAAGGTTTATTCGATTGATGTCGGTTACGGTCAGCTCGCCTGGAAACTGAGGACCGACCCCAGGGTCATAAATCTTGAGAGAACAAATTTCAGATATGTTACACGTGAGCAGATTCCCGAAGATATAAATTTTGCAAGCGTCGATGTATCTTTTATATCGCTCAAAAAGATTTTACCCGTTATGAGAGAATTACTTACGGATAACGGTGAAAGCGTCTGCCTTATCAAACCTCAATTTGAAGCAGGCAGAGAAAATGTCGGAAAAAAAGGCGTTGTAAAAGATATAAATATTCATATCAGTGTGATAAATGATATTACCGATTTTGCCCTGAATAACGGATTTGATCTGTTGGGGTTGGATTATTCGCCCGTCAAAGGGCCCGAGGGTAATATTGAATATCTGATGTATATTCGTAAATCGGATGAAAGCAAATGTTTATTTGAATTCTCCGCCGGGGAAGTTGTACGCCGCTCTCACGAAGAACTTGATAAATGAGGATAGCTATGAATATTGCCGTAATACCTAATCTTACAAGGCAAAAAGCGGATATAATCACCCGCGATATTTGCAAAACCCTTTTTGATCTCGGAGCGAGATGTTTCTTTTCGAATGAACTGGCTGATAGATTTTTTGTGGAAAATGCAGAATATTTGCCGCTGAATGAAGCGGTAAAAATATCGGATGCGGTCATAGCTGTAGGCGGAGACGGCGCAATAATTCATGCTGCCAAAGAAGCGGTCAAGCAGTCAAAACCGATCCTCGGAATAAACGCCGGCAGGCTGGCGTATATGGCAGGGCTTGAAAATAACGAGCTTGATAAATTAAGCTGTCTGATAAACGGTGAATATACCATTGACAAAAGATTGATGCTTAAGACAAATGCCGTATATAACGGTATTTCGGTTTCGGATTTTGCTCTTAACGACTGTTACATCACCAACAATCATAAGCAGCGTATGTCAAATATCCATATATATCTAAATGATGAGCTTATTTACGATTATGTGTGTGACGGAGTTATCATCGCAACTCCCACCGGCTCTACTGCTTATTCTCTTTCTGCCGGAGGGCCGGTTATAGATCCCGGGCTTGAAAGTATATTGTTTACCCCGGTATGTCCGCACACTCTCTTTAACCGCTCCATTATTTTCAAACCCGATGATAAGATTTCGGTTATGTCTGCCGAGGGTGAAAGCCTTTATTATTCAAATGACGGCAACGAAATCAAAACTTTTGACGGCAATACCAAAATCGAGGTTTCCAGAGCGGAATTCACCGCCGATTTTATCAGAATTAAAAATGATAATTTTATCAAAAGAGTATATGAAAAAATTGAGGACAGGATGTAATCTTTTATGAAAAAGAAAAGACATGAGGTTATATTGAGAATAATCGAAACCAACAGCATTTTTACTCAGACCGAATTGATGGAAAAGCTGAATGAAGAGGGCTTTGAGACTACTCAGGCAACCATATCGAGAGATATTAAAGACTTGAGGCTTATCAAAAAACCCGATCAATACGGCAGATCGTGCTATACTGTTGATAAATCCGATACGGCTGAAATCAGCGGTAAATTTAACAGCGTATTTGCTCACAGCGTTGTTTCATCCGATTCGGCGGGCAATATGCTTGTTATAAAATGTTATACCGGCATGGCAAACGCCGCTTGTGCCGCGCTTGATGTGATGGAGTTTGAGGGCGTCGTAGGTACCCTTGCCGGAGACGACACCATATTTGTTCTTTGCCGAACGATAGAGATTGCGGACACCATTAAAGACGCAATAAATAAACTCATCGGTCAATAAGTATTCTGTTTTTATTTTGCTGTGAGGTAATTTTATGCTGAATGGCTTAAAAATCGAAAATATAGCCGTCATAGAAAAAGCCGATATATCGTTTGAATCCGGTCTTAATGTGATGACCGGTGAAACCGGCGCGGGTAAATCAATTATAATTGATTCGATCAATGCGATTCTCGGCGAGCGAACTTCAAAAGAGCTTATTCGAGACGGGAAAGACAGCGCGGTCGTCACCGCATTATTCAGCGAAGTCAATTCTTCCGTCAATTCAATTCTCGATAAATATGATATTGAAAAAACCGAGGATAATTCCCTTACGATCACGAGGAAAATATCACTAAGCGGAAAGAATTCATGTAAAGTAAACGGTATCCCCGTCACGGTTTCTCAGCTTAAAGAAATCGGTGTTTCGCTGATAAATATTCACGGCCAGCATGACAGCCAGGCTCTGCTTCTTCCCGAAAAGCATTGCGGATTTATAGATGCGCTTGCTGATAATAAAAAGCTGATCGAGGATTACCGCGCCGCATTTTCTTCTCTGATAAAGACTAAAAAAGAGCTTGATTCACTTTATGATTCCCGTGATGAGAATCTGACAAAACTTGATTATTATAATTTTGTAATTTCCGAGATCGAAAAAGCGAATATAAGGATCGGCGAAACCGATGAACTGAATAAAGAAAAGTCTTTTCTTGAAAACAGCGTAAAGGTTCAAAAGCTGCTTGAAAAGGTCAGCTCCGCGCTGAATTCCGATGGCGGCATTGTCGAAAAATTAAATGACTGCGCCGCAGATATGAGGTCGGCAGCCGAATACTATCAGCAGGCTTCAGATTCTTCAAAAAGACTTACCTCTCTTTCATTTGATATTCAGGATACTGCTTCCGAAATCAAAAGTATTACCGACAGATTTTCTTTCTCGCCCGAGAGGCTCAAAGAGATAAATTCAAGGCTTGATGAAATATATCTTTTATCAATGAAATACGGCAAAACCGAAGAGGATATAATTTCATTCTATAATGATACCGCAGAAAAAAGAGATGAAATAGGCAATTCGGATGAAAAAATCAAGGAGCTCGAAACAACTCTGTTTGAATACTCCGATAAAGTCAAATCACTTTCCGAAAAGCTGAGCAAATCAAGAGAGAAAGCGGCAGCACTGTTTGAAAAAAGAGTTACCGAAGAACTTATTTATCTTGATATGCCCAATGTGATTTTTAAGGCGGATATCAAAAAAGTACCGTTATCGCTTAAAGGCGCGGAAACCATTGAATTTCTGATAAGCACAAATCCCGGCCAGTCCCCGAAACCCATTGCCAAAGTTGCTTCGGGCGGCGAATTGTCGAGGATAATGCTTGCTATAAAAAATGTTCTTGTATCAAAAGATACCGTTGATACACTTATCTTTGACGAGATTGATACGGGAGTCAGCGGCTCTGCCGCGGAAAAGATAGCTCTGAAATTGTATTCCGTTTCAAAAGGCAGACAGGTTATATGTGTGACCCACCTTGCGAGAATTGCCGCTCAGGCGGATAACCATCTTAAGATTTACAAAGAAGCTTCCGACGGCATCACATTCACCAAGGTCAAAAGCCTTGATTTTAATGAAAGAGCCGAAGAGCTTGCCGGCATAACCGCAGGGAATTCCGTCACTCAGCTTCAAATCAGCTCGGCGGCAGAGTTATTAAAGAAAGTGAGAGATAATTCATGAAGATAGGTGTTTGTATCAGCGACAGATACGAAGACGCGGTCAAAGCTGCCGAATTCGGCTATGATTATGTCGAATCTAACTGTCAGGCCATTGCAAAAATGGATAAGGAAACTCTCGATAAATTTAAAAACCTTAAAATTCCGGTTTTGGCATCTTGCGTTTTTATCGGCATGCGTATTGTCGGCAAAGACAGAAACGAAGCAGAAATAGACGAATACCTTGAGAGAATGTTTCACAAAGTGAATTATATCGGTGTAAAGTATTTGGTCTTCGGCTCCGGAGGGGCGAGAAAGATGATTCCGGAGGACGGTCTGTCTGCTGATGAAACACGCGAGCAGGTTATCGAATTTTTATCTGAAAAGGTCGTTCCTTATCTTGAGAAATACGATATGACTCTTGTTATCGAGCCGCTTCGCAGAGAGGAATGCAATATCATAAACACAGTTTCGCAGGCGATAGATATAGCCGATAGGATCGGAAACGATCATATCAAGGTTTTGGGCGATTTAAAACATATGGTCTGTGTAAACGATCCGCTTGACGCACTGGCCGAATACGGCAAATATCTTGTTCACGGTCATACATCAAATCCCTATCCCGACCCTTCACTCGGCAAAAAAAGAGTATATCCCAAAGTAGGGGATGCTTTTGATCAGGATTCTTTCTTCATCCCTATGATGAAAGCCGGCGTTAAGCATATTTCCATCGAAGCTGATTTGATCGACTTTGATATTGACGCGCCGGAAGCTCTTGAAGCGCTTAAAAAATACAGATAAAAATTACGGCTGCCGCTTGAATGCGACAGCCGTTTTTCTTATGAATTCAATGCTTTGATCACGGCTTTTGCCACTCTTTCGGTGGATCGGCCGTCAGTTTCCTCAAAGAATTTATTCCTGAAATCTTCAATTTTTTCGCTGTTATAATCTTCGGTGTTTACGGCGTTTGTCAACTCTTCGATATTAAACACAATCTTACCCGGAACGAATGTTTCAAAATCGCAGTAAAAATCACGCTCGGAAATATACTGAAACAGGTCATAGGCGTAAAACAGCATCGGTATATTCATAAGCGACGCTTCAAATACACAGCTCGAATAATCCGTAACAAGCAGATCGGTTACAAACAAAAGATCGTTAAGTTCATCTTCATCCGAAAGATCTATTATCCTGTTTTCGAGCCCTTTTGTAATATCATATCTTTCAGAGCAAAAAGGATGAAGTTTGATTATTACAGCGTATTCTTCACCGATATTTTTGATAAAATCATTCGGATCGAATGCATCTGTGGGATAATATGCGCTCTTTTGACCGGCGCCTCTGAAAGTAGGCGCAAATAAAATGATTTTTTTATTTTTAAGATAAGGATATTTCTCATAAAATGAATTTCTGTAATTTTCGGCATATTCTTTGTCAAAAAATATATCCGTGCGCGGGATTCCCGTCGCGATCACCTTTGAATCCGTGATCCCGAATCCTTCTGCATAATATTTTATGATCGAGCTTGAGCTCACCGTTGCGAAATCATACATCCTGTGATTCGGCGAGCTTTGCTTCGGGCTGTCAGGCTTACCGAGCCTTGAAAAACCGAATGTCTTAAATGCTCCGCAAGCGTGCCAAAGCTGAAACAGCTTAACTTCATCGCGTTTTTCGACCGTATTCAAAAGGTTATAATAATCATCGACTATAACGACCTTTGATGTGGCATAAAGCTTATAAAATTCTTTTTTGCTTCTGCTTTTTGTAAATCTGTCAAGCTGAGTGCTGAAAAGAAAACGGAAATCTATATCTTTTCGGTCTTTCAATAAATCATATACATATTTTTCGTTACCGCCGAGCTCATCACGTCTGCCGGAAATAAATGAAACTCTGTTTTTAACCACTTCTTTTTTGCAGAGCTTATTATAGTATCGTTTATAATATTCGTCTCTGAAAGCAATAATCTTTGTAGATGTCTGTCTGTCCTTAATGCTGCTTTTGATGAAATTTGCTATATTTGCTTTTATTTGAGATATTGTTATATTTATGAATCCTTCGCAGACCGGAGCCTTTCTTTTGGGCGAAATATTGAGCCCTGCTAAAATTCCGTCTATGACAAAATAGGGGAGAAGCGCAAAAGCGATCAGCAAAACAAACGCGGCCTGAATAAAATTATAAACCGAATGAATTCCTTTGCTTTCGGAGAATTCGGGGTTAGCTGATTTTTTGACCGTAAATCTTTTATTTTCGGGCTCGGGGATTAAATTATATAGATTTTCGGGAATGATTTCATTGTTGATTTTGCTTGGCGAATAAACCGTTGTGCCGTCAAATTCATCACCGGCTATGAATTTATCATTTATGTTGCAGTCGGAAAATTTATATTTAAGCCCTTTTGATAGAACAAAACCGACATTTTCGATAACATTGTTGCCCGATGTCATCTCAAAGCATACAGTAAAAGAATCGTAATTTGCTTTATCGGAAAAGATATAATCGAGATTGAATGTATATGAATAAAAAGCATAAAAAAAGTTGCTTTCCGATTTTTTGAATGAGCTTCTCATTACCAGCGGCAGCCTTCTTGTTTCGCTGTCTGTGTTAAATATTATTCTGATTTTAGGGACAACGCAATCTCCCGAATAATATGAAACGGCTTCTATCTTAAGACTGCTGTTTATGATGTCGATATTATTTATCATAAATTTGGGCTCAGTCATCAAATCACTCCATTTAGTAATCAAAAGTATATTTCTACCGTAAAAATATACCATATATTGATATATCAGTCAATAAAAATTATATTTGCTATTGTCTAATCAAAATATTTATGATATGATAATTCAAAAATAAACGGGAGATGTGGTTTAATGTATAAAGACGGCAAAATCTGGATGGCAAAATCAAATATAGATTGCTTTATCATTCCCAAAATGGCAAACCGCCACGGCCTTATCGCAGGAGCTACCGGCACCGGCAAGACCATTACAATGAAGGTTATGGCAGAATCTTTTTCCGATATGGGCGTGCCAGTGTTTTTCAGCGATGTAAAGGGAGATTTGAGCGGCACCTGCGTGCCCGGAGTTGATTCTGAAAACATGCAGAAGCGAATTGCATATTTCGGAATTGAAAACTTTAAATATAAGGGCTACCCCACAAGATTTTGGGATATTTTCGGCGAATGCGGCCACCCCGTAAGGGTAACGATATCCGATATGGGGCCGACCCTTCTTTCGAGACTTCTCGGCTTGACCGAGGTGCAGGAAGGAGTGCTGAATATCGTATTCAAAGCTGCCGATGAGCAGGGGCTTCTGCTTCTCGATCTTAAAGATCTCAGAGCGATGCTTCAATATGTCGGCGATAACAGAGCGGAATACACGCTTTCATACGGTAATGTTACTACTCAAAGCATCGGCGCTATCCAGCGTGCGCTCCTTAAGTTTGAGGATGAGGGCGGAGATATATTCTTCGGCGAGCCCGATCTTGATATACGCGATTGGATGAGGACGGATATTGACGGTAGGGGATTTATAAATATCCTTTCAAGCAACCGCCTCATTCAGAGCCCTACGGTTTACGCCACATTTTTGCTTTGGATGATGACAGAGCTCTTTGAAAAACTGCCCGAGGTCGGCGATCTCGATAAACCGAGGATGATATTCTTCTTTGATGAAGCCCATCTTCTTTTTGCCGATGCTCCCAAAGCCATGGTGCAAAAGATAGTCCAGGTGGTAAAGCTTATCCGCTCAAAGGGCGTCGGTATTTATTTTGTCACTCAGTCGCCTTCGGATATACCAGATGAGGTGCTCGCTCAGCTTTCAAACAGAGTTCAGCACGGTTTGAGAGCATATACGCCGTCTGAGCAAAAGTCCATAAGAGCCGCCGCTCAGTCATTCAGAGCCAATCCGTCTTTTGATTCGGAGGAAGCGCTCAAAGAGCTCGGAACAGGGGAGGCGCTTGTCAGTTTTCTTGACGAAAACGGAATTCCGAATATCGTAGAAAAGGCAAAGATCCTTCCTCCCTGCAGCCTTATGGGCCCTGCAGACAGCGAAAAGGTAAAATCTCTTATCATCAGCGATGAATTTGATATTAAATACAGAGAATGCGTTGACAGAGAATCGGCTTATGAAATAATCATGGCGGCCCGTCAGAAGCTTGAAGAGGAAGCAGCCGCTTTGGCAGAAGAGGAAGAGAGGCAGAAGGCGGAAGCTCTTGCCGCAAAAGAAGCAGAAAAAGCAGAGAAAGAAGCCGCTAAAGAGGCAGCAAGGGCAGAGCGTGAGGCGGCAAAAGCCGAAAGAGAAGCGGCAAAGAATTCAAAGAAAAAACAGAGCGCCGCATCAAAAGCCGCTCAGCGAGCCGCTACAAACGCTGCATCATCCGTCGCGAGATCGGTCAGCACAAATATGATAAATTCCGTTCTCGGCGGCAAAAAGACAAGCGCGCAGACGATAGCAAAAAGAGCCGCCACAAACGCACTCAGTTCCGTTATGAGAAGCGGCACAAGCTCAATCCTCAGAGGCCTTTTCGGGAATAAAAAATAATATTTTCGTTTGCAAAAACAGTTTAAAGGGCTGACATCTTGTCAGCCCTTTTTTTACACATATTTATTGATTTAATCTAAGATATTCGATTTCCCTCGTAAATGAAATATATATTTTACAGTCTATATTACTTTTTATGCGTTAATAATAATTTTAGTCATTTAATATGATTTTTAATGAGGTTAATAAAACTCGGAATGAGTATAAAATATCTAATATCAAACAACTATATCGCCACACCCGTCTTGCTCGCTTTGCTCACAATCCACCCTCTCCGGTCTCGGAGAGGGCCACCGGGTGCAACTTATTGTGTATATTTTCATAATTTATTTATATTCTTTTTTTATTTGTTGATACCTAATTGGTTTATTATTTCTATACATTTGCTTACAAGGATATGCTGTGACTTGGCCCTCTCCACGATCGGAGAGGGTGCCCCAAAGGGGCGGGTGTGGACGATCATATACTAATTATTGTAAAAATAAATTACATTTCATTTATCAGTCATAAAGTGTAAATAGCTAAACGGAATCCCCGTCGATTTCGACGGGGATAAACATTTTACGGCTTGATCTCAACCTTAGGAAGTCGACTGAATAGGGCTTTGAAAAATGCGATGATTTTGGCGAAGAATCCGGAGCTTACATTGACGTTTATATCTTTTTGCAGCGCTCCCGATGAATTGCTTTGAACTGCTCCGTTTGAATCGACGACTTTTACGGTGAAAGTTTTGCTGTTTCTCATTTCGCCTGCGTGATATGAAACGCTTGAATTATCGCCTTTTGCAAGAAGCGTGTTACCGTCATAAATCGCCAGAAAATATTCCGAAGACAAATTGCTTGCAGTTGCTGTAATCGTCACATCCGAGCGGTAAGCAACCGAGGCGGAGGATTTGAGGTTAATGGTGGCTGAGGCGGTTGGGTTATTTTCAATCACGGCAAATCTGCAAAAATGATCGACTTCAAAAATCAACATTCCGTTTTCAATTTTGCTCTTAATTATTTCCCAACTGCCGTCATCATTTTGCCTTGCAACTATGGCTTTAGAATACGGGGAACTGATGAATACCTCTACCGGGCCGCTCGGCTGAATATATTGTCCGTCTTTTACAAGCGCAATTTGATAATCTTCATAGTCGGAATACACCCTGCCTGTTTGAAGATTTATATTTTCTTTTTTACCGCTTATAATTCTGTATGATTCCAACACGGTTTCCGACGGAACATTTTTGTTTGTTTTAATTTTTACATCCTCATTCGTAAGAATCCCGGATTGACTCGTTGAGGGTGTATAGTAGTTCAATGGTTTGGTAAGCCCTGTCGGCAAATTATTGGCATCGTCAAGCTGACGATAAAAATCATAACAGCTTTCAGCTAAAAATATGCCTTTTATGATTAAGCCGTACCATCCCGCTGCATCAGTAAAAGCCCCTTCCGCTACACTTACCGCTGAGCCAAATGATATTTTAAGCACAGTGTTAAGATCTATACCGGTTATCTCAAGAAGTTTATTTAAGTCGGCCAAGCCATCGGTAATGATTTCATATAAAGTTGATGTATCAGTTACATTTTTTTCAAATTTTTCTTTCCATTTTTCTGCATATTTATCAGCCCACTTTTTGGAAATATCTTTAATAAAAGCTTTCAGTTGTTCATTTGGTTTGTCTTTTAGAAACTGCTTTACGATCTGTTTGCGAAGTTCTACCACCTGTTTTTCATCAATCGAATCTATGCCTTTAATCAATTTAACAAAGCTCTTCGTTACAGACATAGCCGTAAACAGATCATCTACCCACTGTGACAACGCGCAGGCGTAAGAAACGGAGCGGTCACAGGTTACTCGGAAATAACCGCCTGCCGGCACAAACATATCCTTAATTTCAGTTTTCTTTGATAAAAACTCACTCTTAAATGTAGTGATTTTCCCGTCAAAAATTTCTTTGGAGATTGTTACCGTTCCTTTATACAACGTCTTGTATATTTTTGTATCAAATTTTAATTTTTCTATATTTTCTATGGATTTAAGATTTCCTTCGCTGTCATATACTTCAACAACACCTGAGCAATGATTTTTATTATACAGATTCATTGAAATATAGTAGCCCTCGGGAACGCTGCCGTAATGGTAACTAATATCTGCTATATACACGCCGCGTTCATATCCGTTATATTCATCTGTTTCATTAAGGTTATAAGTCTTGACATTATCAATTCTGTATGTACCTGCGCCCGTATTATTGCAGTTTACAACAAAAGGTATAAATCTTGTTTCACCGGTATCGGAATTTGTCAATGATACATACGCTTCACCCTCCGAAACAGCATTCAACACGATAAAAGTACATTTGTCAAATATTTTATTTATGCCGGCAAATATGCCCTTTGGATGTTGTTTATAAACTAAACCGACTTTAACTACATTTGAATCAGAAGACTTAACGGATAACTTTTCTATGGAAGATTCAATGTTATCTTTGAAATTAGAAACCGCAATTACTATCTCATCTCCGACAGTATATATTAAGTCTGTGTTATTGACGGTAACACGCATTCCGTCGGGCTCTGCGGATGAATCATCTATATCACTGCCTGCGTAATCAGATTTCAATTCCGATAAACACATAGCGGGACGAACACCCATATTTGTCATTATAGCGCTATTGCCCATATTAGGATTAATATTTCCATCAAATTCAACTCGACACACCTTGCTTGAGCTATTTCCAGGCGATCGTAAATTCCACTCAATGCAAGCAGTTAAATCTAGTCCCTGACTCTTTGCGTAATCGCTTCCTATTACACGACGAGAATTGTCATCATGAAAAAATCTTGTATTAATTGCTTCATCATAAGAGAGAAGAAAGATTTTGTCGTCTGTTAGAGGCGCATCATATTTTTTATATCCGGCTCTACCAACCAATGTATAGTATCCATCGTTGTTTAGTGTCGTTATCTTTATATCGGCTTTCTGCTCATTGGAAAATGCAGTATTGTAAAAGTCATCATTGAGCCATTTTCTGATACTACTACTTGCGTAGTTATTCGCATAGTAAGTTTTGCCGGAATCACCCCAATTTTCGGAATCGGCATATAGTATATAGTTGTTATATGGCTGACTGTCGATTATGGAGTCGCACATAATCAGACCGGTTGACGGGTCAAGCACGCGCCATTTTAGCGGCTCATATTTGAACCAGTAAACATTGCCGCAAGTGTAGCCGTTATCATCCTGATAAGTATCGGCAGATGTTGATGTTTGATACCCCGTACGATACGGTCTGTAGGTGTCAAAGATAACACCTCGGTATTTATTACCGCTATAGGTTACATCTTTATATCTCATATAGTCGGAAGCGGTCATCTGACCGTCATCTATGTTTCCCGTACCGCTGTAATAATTATATGATTTCCATATTCCGCTTTGAGAGTTTAGAACAGAACCGAGTGTATCGGTAACATCTGTTTGAGGATATGTACCAAAATAAATTGTATCGCCTGTTTTATAAGTTTCAGCGCTTGCTTTTATGCTTACCGCTTCAAGCAGCTCCGCAAAGCCCTCTCCGCCGACTGCGACAGAGCCGAAAATCATAATGAAACAAATAGCTATTGCCAATAATTTCTTTCCGAATAATTTCATATAATACCTCCGGGGGATAAATTAAGACAGTTTGAAAATACTTTCTAATATATATAGATAAAGCTTTACGAATTTTTATTCTGATTTTTCAAAAAATTCTCATAAAAATCAAAAAGTGCGCAGCCGTAGCTACGCACGAAAAACGCATAGCTCTGACTGTCGCCAAACAATCTTCACATCTCAGAATAAAGCATGTAAAGGCAGAGTATGCATTTTTACCCGAAGATAAAAATACACGCTGTATTCCGAGAAGAATAATATTAAGATTGTTTGGCTCCTCAATAGTAACACAAAGCCGAAAATAAATCAAGAGTTTAATTTACACATAATAATCGGTTTAATAGTTCAAAACGCAAAAATACTGCCCGATATTTTCGGACAGTATTTTTATAAAGTCTGATTATTCTTCAATTTCCGTATCGGTTTCAAAATTCAGATATTCATTATTCTCCGATACGTCTGTAAAAACTCTGATAAAGCCTTTATATTGATTGCCGAGATTCTCAATAAAATCGGGGGTATTTATAAGCTTTATCTGCGTTTGAGTTCCGATTTCAGAGAGGCAGTCGGCAAGCGCGTCGAGATTCTTGCCGTAATAATCGGGGAATTTCAGCTTTTTCGCTATATATTCGTGAGCCTGCGTGCGGCTCGTCATCTTTTTGCCGTCAAGTTTAATGCGTTTCATAATTTCACCTACCTATGTTCGGTCAATACAAACGGGTAAATGATTCATAATGATCGGAGGTATAATATATCCTGCCGTCGGAAGAGTAGATTATCCTTTCCTCTCCGCGTGAAGATCTGCCGTTTGTGTTTATATCACATTCGTGATAGTTGCCGTCGGGGAGCGTGCCTTCATAATTCCCGAAATAATCTCCGCCGATGGCTTTGCCGGGAGCATATCGCTCGACCGAGCCGCCGCTCCACCCGAGCGCCTGCGCCTGCTTTTTGGTGATGAAATTTGAAGGAAGTCTGCCGTATGTATGGATATATAAAGCGACATCGTCCTTACTGAAATAACTTCCGTTTCTGTCGATCTCGGCAGAGACGGTCGTAGTTTTAGCGGTCGTCTTTGCAGAAGTTTGTTTTTCTGTTTTCGGCTGAGTTTCGGATTCGGTTTTGTAACTTGAAGTTTGCTTTGTTTTAGAAGCGTATTCGGCGGTCAATTCATCCCTTGACGATTCTTCGCGCGATTCGCTGAGGCTCGCTTCTTTACTGCTTTCAATGACCGAGAGCGCCGTATATTCGTTTTCGTATTCGGGATTAAATATCGGCTTTGCAAGGAAAATGCCCGCGAATACGGCTATAGCGGCAATAACGGCAATAATATATTTTTTCATAAATTCACCTTACTCTGCATATTGAGTCAAAAATCCGTAAAGATTCAGATTTTCGGTATCTCCGTTTTTATTAAATCTGTAAACGCTCATCACAAGACCTATCGCAAGATAAACGCATAGATTTGCGGAGCCTCCTGCGCTGATAAACGGAAGTGTGATTCCGATACAGGGCAGTAATTTGAGGCACATACCGATATTCATTATTATTTGTGAAGCAAGCATAAAGGCAGTGCCGTAACAAATTATGGCGCCGGATACATTATGAGAAAGTCTTGCGGTCCTGATAATTCTTATACATATAAATCCGAGCAGGATAAGCAGGAAAATTCCGCCGACTAAACCGAGCTCTTCTCCTACAACGGAAAACACCATATCGCTTTCATTGACAGGTATCCCCGCGGCGGATTGTGTGTAAGTTCCCTTAAACAGACCGTCGCCGAAAAGGCCTCCTGCGCCGATCGCATTGACCGCTCTCTGCTGCTGATAAATTCTCGCATTATAAACGCTCTCTGTCAGAGCTTCGGGATAATAGATCGCAAGAATTCTCTGCCTGTGGAAGTTTGAGAGGAATTTAGTCCATATTACAGGAATCATAGCGGTTAAGGCTAAGGCGGCGACGCCGAAATACCTGAATTTAAGCCCTGCCGCAAACATCATACCCACAAACATAAAGCCGAAAACTATGGCTGAGCCGAGGTCATCCGTTAAAATAATCAGCCCAATGGGTATCAAGGCGTGAAGTGAAAGCAGAATGACATTCAGCAGTTTATTCATATCATGCCTTACTTTTTCGAGATGGGCGGAAAATGTAACTAAAAATCCGATTTTGGCAAGCTCTGACGGCTGAAAATAAACCGTAATAGCGGCAGATTTTATTATAGGCAGCCAGCATCTCGCATTCGGTCTGTCTTCCGGTGCTTCACCCCATACAAAAAGGGATAAAATCAAAAGCAGACATATCAGACCGACTATCAAGGCGATCCTTTCGATCGAATTATAGTCAAAGACAGAAATCAACACACAAAGGATAATCCCGATAAATGCGGACACTACCATAATGAGGCATTCCCTGCCGAGAGGGATACCCGATTCAAGAGCCTCGTTCCTTGTGGCTGAATAAACCATCAGAGAGCCGAAAGCAGATGCAATTAAACACGAGAAAAACAGAATTAAATCCGTTCCCTTTAAAAATTCTTTCAGTTTACTCATATTGTGGATCTACCGTTTTTTTTATTTAAAATCAATGTGGAAATCAGAAGCAATAGGGGAAAAACAGAAGAGATCAAAAAGCCGATTTTAAGATCCCCGGAAAATCTGTCGGAAATCACTCCGACAAGAGCGGGGCCGCTGATGCATCCGAGATCTCCGCTGAAAGCGAGCAGAGCGAATAATGCTCCGCCCGAATTTTTGATTGAAGCGGCGGAAAAACTGTAAACGCCGGGCCACATTACGCCGACGGAAAAGCCCGTCATCGCGCAGGCGATGATCGAAATAACGGGAGAATCAGAAAGCGCCGCCGTGAGATAACATAAAACGCAAATCAAACTGCTTATAATAAGATAGGTTTCAAGCTTAATTTTATCGCTCAGCTTTGCGTGGATCACCCTTGAAATTCCCATCAGGGCCGCAAACATCGCAGGGCCGATCAAATCGCTGACGGATTTATTGAATTTCAATCCTTCCTCTGCAAAGGTGCTTGCCCATTGGCTCATTGCCAATTCAGAAGCGCCGGCGCATATCATCATAAGGAATAAAAGATAGACCGCTTTTATTTTGAAAAGCTTTTTTATTCCGATACCTTCTTTGCCTCTCAAAGGATGATTTACGGGCACATTGATAAAATAGAAGGCATTAAAGAGGGAGATCATCGCGTAAATGATCGAAAGATATTTCCAGTTATCGAGCCCGAATAAGCCGAAAAACAAAGTGGAGATCAAAATAACTCCTAGCTGACCCCAACAATAAAATGAATGAAGTATGCTCATATTGGCGGCTTTGTTTTCCGTTGGGCAGGCCTCAACGATAGGGCTTACAACCACTTCGCAAAGACCGCCGCCCAAGGCATTGAATAAAGTGGGGATCAGCAATGCGACAAATTTATCATCCATAACGGACGGCAGGATGCAATAGAGGATCATCCCTGCCGCTGCTGAAAAATGAGCCGTTACCGCTCCCGCTTTATATCCTATTTTATCTATCAGGAAAACGGAAACAATATCAATCAGAAGCTGAGTTCCGAAGTTTATAACTATCAGCAAGCTGATTTGAAGAATTGAAATTCCGTATCTGCTTCGAAAAAAGACAAACAGCAGCGGAGCGTAGTTATTGACAATCGCCTGAGTGATATATCCGATATAGCTTGCGTTTAGAGTGTGCCTGAAATTGTTTTTTATCGTCATTTAATCTCGCCGAGTAATTCAAAAAATGCTTCTGTGATAAATACGCCTGCATATTGACCGGTCGAAACTATCTCTTCATTTTCGGTAAATATCGAATGCCAGCTGTTGGAGGGGAGTATATATCCGATCTGATCATTGGTAAGGCCGAAGACGATCAACTTTTTATCAGGGATCTTTGAGGCGAATGAAGGATATTTCCAATCTTCACCCTGCCAGGATTTATCTGCCGTTTCCGCTCCGCCGAACGCTATTTCAGGAGCAAGCTCGCCGGGAATGATCGCGACAGCAATATCTGTGCCGATTTCCGCATATCCGATTTCGGTCAGGATGCAGTATTTACCGAATCCCTTCTTATGGATAGCATTTTTGAGCAAACCGCCTTTTGCGGCAAGCAAAAGAATATTGTTATTTACATCGACCCATGTTTCTTTATAGCTGATATTGAAAACGGGAGCGACTTCGGTTTCATCATTTATTGCTTTAAGCCTGTTATAGAGAGCGTGAGCATAAACATCAATGTTATATTTGCTTCCTTCTTTTTCCTGTCTCTCTTTATCATATTCGAGATTATCGCCGTTGCTTGTGATTGCAAGCTGAGCGCCGAGAATATAGAAGAAATTGGCGTTGTCATTTTCATTTATGCATTTTTCAAGATAGTAGGGGTAATCGCCCGTCAACTCTTTCTGAGCGGCGCCGTTACCGACACAGTGGATCGAGCCGTTAACTATCCATGTTTCTTTTGATTCTTCATTATCGGGTACGAATCTGAATCTGTTGAGATTTCCGTCATAAACCTGAGGATCTCTCTTATCGCGCATAAGATCAGATACATCTGTCGTGCCGAAATACATAGAGCCCGTCTCCATATTTTCGACAGCGTCTATCATTGACTGAACGGTCACTTTATAGAGATTTTCCATATAGTCTTTATTCTGACCGCCGGGAAGATCTCTGCCGAGGATAGTTCTGATCGATGACATAAAGAGCGCGTCAATTATATCGCCGTTCATTCCGAATGTATCGACGCAGGAATGCTGATGAAGAGCCGAAACATTTACGGTAGTAATATCAAGATTTTTTTCTTTTGCGTATTGTGCAAATTTATTTCTGATGATTTTTACATCGGGATTTGCAAGGCCGAAACAATCGACAGACGAGAAAATATTGATGCCTCTGCCGTCCGATATTGCAACAGTCCTGACCTTTTGATCATCCCACTGCTCGGTCGCAAGCTTTTTGGAGACCGAAAGAGATCCGCCGACATAATAATCGCCTCCGCCGATTTCTTTACCGGTAAGGATCGACGCATTGGAATATCCGACAGACCATCCGGAATTTTCGCCCGCTTCGGAAATGTATTCTGATTTATCGAGACCTTTGTAGAAGTTTTCGGTTTTATAGTCTGACTGTTTTTCCCATTTGGGTGTGGCGATCAAAGCTGCAATGCCGCCTACAAGGGCATTTACGGTCTTATCCAAAACCGTATATATCTTTTGCATCGCTTTATCCGTAACATCTTCTCTCGCGTAGGCGGGGATTCCGAAAACGGAAATAATCATTGAAACTGCAAGAATAATACTGATAGCTTTCTTTTTCATAATAAATCTCCTTCAGTTCAGATTTTCGAGTGACATATCGCCGGTTTTGATAAAATTCTTTTTTCTCATAAATTCGCTGATTATCAGGGTGATAACGGCGGGTAATACAAAATGCATCAGAATAATTTCGATCAGAATTATTTTTGTATCAACTCCGTCCGCTTTCATTGAAGCGAAAGTCATAAACTGGCCGACAAGTCCCGATGTACCCATTCCCGCTCCGGTATCAAGGCAGGTCATTTTAAGCAACTTGGTCGATATAGGGCCGAGTATTGCGCTCGCGGCAATAGGCGGTATCCATATCTGCGGATGTTTGATTATGTTCGGCATTTGAATCATTGAAGTGCCGATACCTTGAGCTACAAGCCCTCCGAATTTATTTTCGCGATAGCTCGCGACAGCAAATCCTATCATCTGAGCGCTGCAACCGACAGCCGCGGCACCGCCCGCGAGACCGCCGAGGCCGAGTATAATACCGAGAGCCGCAGAGCTTATGGGCAGAGTAAGGCAAATGCCCATTACTACGCTGACGATAATACCCATCAATACAGGCTGTTTATCCGTTCCCCATTCGATTATCTGGCCGATTTTTGTGGTGATGACCGCGGCGGGCGGCCCTATCAAAAGGCCTGCCGCAGAGCCTGAGATGATTGAAACAGCCGGTGTGAGAATTATATCAAGCTTTGTTTTACCGCTCACAAGCCTGCCGACCTGGATAGCCGTAAAACCGCCGATGAATGCGCCGATAGGGTCCCCGACTCCTGCAAACAGCAAGCCCGATTCTCCGATCACCGCTCCAGATATAAGTTTTGAAGCAAACGCTCCGACCATACCCGCTACGGCAGCGGACGAAGCTACGAGAGTAGAAACCTTATATTTATACGACATCCCGACTGCAATCCCGGCGCCCGTCAATACTTTTGCGATACTTGCCGCGTAATTAAGATACTGACCGACGACCCCGGGAATAAATGAAGCTATCTGGCTGAGGATCGTGCCGAT
Source organism: uncultured Clostridia bacterium (assembly GCA_947166625.1). Taxonomy (GTDB): domain Bacteria; phylum Bacillota; class Clostridia; order Oscillospirales; family Acutalibacteraceae; genus CAG-177. The sequence continues at coordinate 20,720 of CAMVEX010000019.1, read as the reverse complement.
TATCAGCGTTGCAAACAGTCCGAGAGCCATACCGGAAATTCCGTCGATAAAAATATAATTCAGAATTTCTTTGATTTTTTTCATTTGGATTTACCCCGTCAGATTATTTCTTTGAAAGATTCAGCAAGGATTTTGCCGATAAAATCAGAACCGTTGGCGTTGGGATGGACTCCGTCCGCAGACCAATGCAATGAATCGTGATGTAACAGCGCTTTGGCAAATAATCCGTCAAGAGGAATATAAACATCGGCATATTCACGGGCAAGTTTTCTTGTGATGTCTATTTTGGGATCAAGATCCACTCTGAAGAAATCTTTATCCTCGGCAGGTAAAAGAAATTGCTCGATAATTATGATTTTTGCGCCGGTTTCGGTTTTTATTTTTTCAAGTATGAATCTGTAATTATTTTCATATATTTCATTTGAAATCCAGTTGCGTGATTCGGCGGCATGCCAGGTATCGTTGACACCTATCATGATTGAAACAACATCAGGCTGAATATCTATAAAATCGCTTTGGATCCTTTTAACGAGGTCTTTTGTCTGATCTCCGCTTATACCGAGGTTGATAAATTCAAAATCCATATCGGGATAATTTTCACAGAGATATTTTGCAGCGTAATAAGGATAACCCGCTCCGAGATTATGCATATCATTTCTGTCTCTGTCGGCGTCGGTTATTGAATCACCCTGAAATAAAATTTTCAATTCTTATCACCTCATATTGAATTTATACAGAAATTATTATATCATATACGCGTAAAATTACAAGCATTTTGTATCGGATGCAACGGTAAAATATTTAATAAAACCGGAGATCGATCATGTCGGATTTTAAGCTGTGCGGAGAGCATTATATCAAGAGAATAAAAACAGCCGGCTTGCCCGTAATTATCTACGGGATGGGTAACGGAGCAGATAAGGTCATTGATCTTTTTGAGCAAAACGGGATAAAGATCGCAGGCGTTACCGCGAGCGATGATTTTGTGCGCGGGCAAACGTTCAGGGGATTCAAGGTGAAAAGGCTGTCTGAATTTGACGGCGAATTTATTATTGCCCCTTCATTCGGCACCTGTATCAGCTCAGTGATGCAGCATATTATTGATCTGAGCAAATTATTTAATGTCATTTATCCGAGTGTTCCGGTTATCGGTGAAGAAACGGCGGATGATATATTCTTTGAAAGAAATTATGATAAAATCAACAAGGCTTATTCACTTTTTTCCGAAGGATCAAAAAAGATTTTTACGGGATGTATGAATTTCATTTACACGGGTGATCTGTCTTATCTTCTTGATATCACAACGGAAAAAAGCGAAATTTTTACAGATTTCTTGAAACCGGACGGATCCGGTACTTATATCGATATCGGAGCTTATCGGGGAGAAACCGTCGAAGAATATCTCAAATATACATCCGGTAAATATGAAAGAATTATAGCCGCTGAGCCGGATCCCAAAAGTTTCAAAAAACTTAAAGAAAGATTCGGTGAATTTTCCGGAATAATTTTGACTGACAGAGTTTGCTCCGATAAAGCTAAAACCGTTTATTTCGATTCCCTTTCCGGCAGGCAGTCGCATATATCGGGATCCGGTAAACCGGCGCAGACTTTTTCAATTGATGAAATCGCCTGTGAATACGATGTAAGCTATATCAAGATAGATGCCGAAGGCTCCGAGATTGAGATATTAAAAGGCGCAGAAAATACAATAAAGCGCTGCAAGCCGAGGCTCAATACAGCGCTTTATCACAGATTCAGAGATTTTTTTGAAATACCGTTACAGATAATGGAATACAGAGACGACTATGAGTTTGAAATGAGACATCATCCGTATTTTCCCTGCTGGGATACCAATCTGTATTGCCGGTGATCATTTATAAAATTTTTCGATTTTCTTTTGCCAGGCGTTGATTTTGGCGTTATCATATTTTGCAGGTATCTGCTTTGCGGTATCCATCGCGGCCTTTCCGGTTTTAAGAACTTTTATAAGTTCGGAATAAAGCTTGAATTTCTTGCGGCCTACGCCGAATTTATCAATTATGAATTTGACGGAGAATATGATACCTTTGCCCAAAACGACCGTTTTGATCTCTTCTTTGGTGAGAAAACCGCCTTCGAGAAGGAAACGTATCTCATCGGATTTTGACTTAAGAAGCATACGGCGCATTATGTCAACAAGAAATCTCTCATAAGCGATCTGCTTAAAATATGAAACCTGATATTTCCAAAGCGAGCGCGCGGCAGGGGAGTTAGCCTCGTTTATCGTCTCACCGAGCATCTGACCGGCTCTGACGGAATCGGCAATACCGTTGCCCAACATCTGAGCATTCATGAAAGCGCTGTCTCCGACTGCAACATATCCGTCAACGACAATTTTTGTAAGAGGATATCTTACGGGGATCTTTGCAAAAACGCCTCTTACCAAATCTTCATAGCCTATGATCTGATTTTCAATACGAAGCTGTCTGAATAGGGTTTCAAATTCAAATCTGGACATCCTGCCCATTTTGCTGACAAATACATCGACCTTATCGCCGGGTTCGCAGATCACCCTTGAAAATCCGGGCTGCCCCATAAACTTAACAAAAAGCTTTTTCTTCTGCTTTGGAATCGGCATATCGGGATAAGTATCGAATACACCGCGAAATGCGCTGTAGTATTCATCCTCGCCGGGCTCTTTCGTAACGCCGAATTCATCGGGAAGAGACTTCCTGAGAGGAGAATTGATCCCGCAGGCGTCAATAACAAGATCGCAATATAGTTTATCTTTATTTGCGCCCGCGACAACTCCGCCGACACGCTCTCCCTTTATAATAAGCTTTCGGCAGGGAGTTGAATAGACTATTTTAGCACCCTTTTCAACGGCGTCATTAAGCATCTGCTCAATAAGTTTTTTGCGGTTTACGCGCCATTTACGCTGATCTTTCGGGATATCGATTTCAATATAATCATCCGTAAAAGGGGGAACGAGGTTTACATTCTCCGCCCTGTAACTGCCCTCGGGAAGTTTGATCTTGATATCGTTAAAAAGCTTGTAGTCGATATCTTCATACCAATCCTGACCGAGCTCTCCTTCGGCTGATTTTTCATAAATCGTAACGTCGTGACCTTTTGCCGCAAGCAGTTTTGCCGCCTGTAGGCCTCCGATTCCGGCGCCTGCAATTATAATTTTCATCTCAAGATCCTTTCGGAAACATATTTATACATTTTTATTATATATTCGCATTTATGATTAGTCAAGAAAAAATATTTGACTTATTCTTATTATTATTGTAATATCAATTGAAAAAATTCTTCGGGTGATTTGAATGTTCAAGCTTCTTAAACAAAATAATTCCGCGAGACTGGGAGAATTTGTTACCGTTCACGGAACAATACAGACTCCCGCATTTATGAATGTTGCGACCTGCGGAGCCATAAAAGGTGCGCTCTCGTCAACAGATCTTGAGACAATAAACTGTCAGGTAATGCTTTCAAATACATATCATTTGCATGTTAGACCCGGAGACGGTCTGATAAAGTCTTTGGGCGGTCTTCATAAATTTACCGGATGGAGCGGGCCGATTTTGACCGACAGCGGCGGATTTCAGGTTTTTTCTCTTGCTTCCCTCCGAAAGATCAAGGAAGAAGGCGTTTATTTTCAAAGCCATGTTGACGGCAAGCATATTTTTATGGGGCCCGAGGAGAGCATGCAGATCCAATCAAATCTCGGCTCAACGATAGCGATGGCGTTTGATGAATGCGTCGAAAATCCCGCAGAATATAAATATGCTAAAGCATCCTGCGAAAGAACCGTAAGATGGCTCGAAAGATGCAAAGCCGAAATGAGCCGTTTGAATTCTCTTGATGATACGATAAATAAAAATCAGCTTTTATTCGGAATAAATCAAGGCTCAGTTTATGAGGATCTAAGAATTGAAAATATGAAAGAGATTGCCGCTCTCGATATGGACGGTTACGCTATCGGAGGGCTGGCTGTAGGCGAGCCGAAAGAGGATATGTATCGTATCATATCGGCGGTTGAGCCCTATATGCCCAGCGATAAGATAAGATACCTTATGGGAGTAGGAACACCGGGTAATATAATCGAAGCGGTATCAAGGGGCGTTGATTTATTTGACTGCGTTATGCCGAGCAGAAACGCAAGGCACGGCCATCTGTTTACAAAAAGCGGCATAATCAATCTGAATAATAATAAATATGAGAGAGATACCGCTCCTGTAGATGAGGAATGTCAATGCCCCGTCTGCCGTAAATATTCTCGTGCATATATCCGTCATTTATTCAAGGCAAAAGAAATGCTCGCAATGAGGCTGTGTGTTACTCATAATCTCTGGTTTTACAATAACCTGATGAAAGAAATCAGGGATTCAATTGATAATGATACTTTTGATGAATTCAAAAGCCATTATGCGGAATTACTTGACACAAGAATTTGACAATAAACAAAAAAATGTTGCAATAAAAGAAAATTTATAATATAATGTTGCCACAATTATTTGGAGGTCTTAAAATGAATTCAATCCTGCTGAATATGTTAGGCGGTCAGGCCGCTCAAAATTCAACTACCGCCAACGGGACGGGCGGCGGTATCGGTATGATCATTATGATGGTCGCGCTTTTTGCAATCATGTATTTTATGATGATCAGGCCGCAAAAAAAGAGGCAGAAGGAAGAACAGACAATGCGTGATAATATCCAGGTCGGTGATGAGATCACCACGATCGGCGGTATTATCGGCAGAGTAGTTACGGTCAAAGATGACGCGCTCATTATCGAAACAGGCGCCGACAGAAATAAAATGAAGATAGCCCGCTGGGCGGTATCAACGAATAATACCGCTAACGAAAAGATCGAAGCGGAGCGTCAGGCAGCCAAAGAAGCAGCCGAAGCCGAAAAGCAAAAGAAAATCGAGGATGCGGCTGCCGAAGGCAACGCAAAGAGAAAAAAGACAAAGAAAAATAAAGATGATACTTTTGATGAATAATTAAAGGAGAGATAAAAATGGGAAAACTCAATCAGATCGATAAAGCTGCGGACAGCAAGGGCTCGGCCGTTACTACAATATGGCAGTTTGTAAAATTCATTGTAGTCAGTCTTCTCGCTATGATAGTACAGTTTGTGCTTTTGAATGTTCTTCCGCTTATTCCGCCGATCAAAGCTCAATATGCGACCGAATTTAACTGGTGGGTATTTGCGTACTCACTCGCTGCCGGCGGTTTAGGTTACTTCATAGTATCAAACACCGCCAATATCTTAGCTCAGGTGGTAGCGTTCTTTGTTAACCGTGAAAAAACATTTAATTCAGGCGCAAATATTGCAATTACGCTCCCCATATATATCGTATTTACAGTAGCACTCATTTGCTTTTCCGCATGGCTCAATCCTACCTTAAAGGATGTATTTGTTTCAAAAGGATGGATGGCTGATAAACTTGCGTCGAATGTTGCAACAATGATTTGCTCTGCTGTTCAGTTTTTCCTTTATTTCCCCGTTGATAAAATTCTTTTCCACAAGAAAAAAGAAGAAGCCGAGAAGCCCGCAGAATAATTTTATAAACAAACTTTATAATAATTTAACCTCGCAGATTTCTGCGAGGTTTTTTTGTTTATTCAAGTTCAAATATTTTCTTTTTCTTTGCGCCCGAGCTTTCGGTAAAGGTAACCTTCAATGTATTTTCATCGAGCTCAAATCCTGTTCCGCCGAATACGTCTCTGTCAACATTTGAACCTACTATCAAAAGACAGGGCTGCCCGAAATCATCAAATTCTTCACCCGGTGTGTAAATTCCGTATTTATGAGTATGACCGCAAATCATCACATCAGGCATAACTATATCTCTAAGCAGCTTTGCCCATTCTCTGTAAGTATCTTCTTCGATATCAAACGGGGGCTGTAATTTATGAGTAAACGGATGGTGGCAAATAAGAAGTTTATACTTTACATCCGCCTCGTTATATTCCATATATGAGTGTTTGATAATGCTTCTGATAAATTCGGTCTCTTTTTCTCTGAATTGAGAGCAGGCGATAGTTCCGCCGTATTCAGGGCTGTCATCCGCTTTATCTTCGCCGCAGTCAAGGCAAAGACCCCAGATTTTACCGAGCCTGAAGGAATAGTAGGTTTTTCCGTTCAAGGTAGGTGTATAGTCGGTATAAAACTCAGCTGCCGCTCCTCTTAAATCATGATTTCCGCGTGAAAATACAATGGGAATTTCTCCCTTTGCGAGGATATCGGTCAAATTATAAATAACATCAGTATTTGATATTTTTGCGCATTCGTTTACAATATCACCGTTCAGAATCAAAAAATCGATCTTGCCGAAATAATCCGCCGCTTTGACACAGGGCTGGATATTGCTGTGGGCATCGGCGATGTGATAAAAACGAATCCTGTTTTCCGGAATCGGTCTGAATTTATAATTATATTCCGTTGTATTGCCGAGTTTTGAATTATAAGCCAGCCTTGTGATGATTTTTGTTTCGATTACCGTGTACATACATTCTTCATTCAGCGCATCCTGCGGCACGGAGATTTTATGAGTGGGAAGCTCACTTCTCAATATGCCGTTATTATCGTCAACATAGATTTTATCGCCGACTTTAATGCTGACCAGTGATTTATTCTTGGTGGTTACGATTATCTGATATTCTTTTCCTACGGCAAAGACGGCGGGATGAAATTTTAACATAGTAACACCTCATTTTTGCAAGTTATAAAACTGATACTTGCATTTTAGAATATCATATAGTATAATGTGCAGAGTAAATTGCATAAATCAATCGAAAGGGATGCATTTATGGCTGACAGAATTACTGAACTACGCGAAAGATATGATTATTACAAATCACTGAATTTATCGCTGAATATGGCGAGGGGAAAGCCCGGCGCGGATCAGCTTGCTTTATCCGACGGAATCATTGATCCCGCTCTGATCGAGGGCTTCAGATCCGAAGACGGTACCGAAATAAGAAACTACGGAGTTCTTGACGGAATCACGGAATGTAAAAGACTTTATTCCGAGATTTTACAGGTAAAGCCCGAAAATATCATTGTATTCGGCAACGCAAGCCTTACGGTCATGTATGATTATATCGCTCAGTGTATGATTTTCGGCTCGGGTGATAAACCGTGGTCTCAGCAGGGGAAAATCAAGTTTTTATGCCCGGTTCCCGGATATGACAGGCATTTTTCGATTCTTGAGCATTTCGGTATTGAAATGATAAATATTCCTACCGATAGTGAAGGACCTGATATGGATCTTGTTGATGAATATATCAAAGATCCGTCTGTAAAAGGGCTCATCTGCGTCCCTATGTATGCCAACCCGACCGGAATCACATTTTCTGAGAGGGTAATCGAAAGATTTGCTTCTATTAAGCCCGCAGCAAATGATTTCAGAGTTATATGGGATAACGCTTACTGCGTTCATCATTTATCAGATGATTGTGATAAATTTTACAATATTTTTGAATATGCCGAAAAATACGGAACTCAGGATCATTTCATAGAAGTTGCTTCAACATCCAAAATTACTTATCCCGGCGCGGGAATAGCGGTTATGGCGGCATCCGATAAAAACATAGAATCGGTAAAAAAGAGAATGACCGTTCAGACGATAGGCTATGATAAAATAAATCAGCTCAGACATGCGGCCTTTTTGAAAAACCGAGACGGAGTAACCGCTCATATGAAAAAACACGCCGCACTGATAAAACCGAAATTTGACGCGGTAATTAAAGCGTTGAGCGACAGTTTTTCCGATGACGGTGATTTCAGTTGGACCGAGCCTAAAGGCGGCTACTTTATAAGCCTTAATGTACCCGAAGGCTGCGCAAAAAGGACCGTTGAGCTTTGTAAAGAAGCCGGCGTGACCCTGACCGGCGCGGGAGCTACATTTCCCTATAAAAATGACCCGTTTGACAGCAATATAAGAATCGCTCCGACATTTCCTTCTCTCGATGAACTCAAGCTCGCGACAGAAATACTCTGTGTATGCGCAGAGATCGCGAAACTCGAAAAGAATAATTGACATTGTGCCTGTTGCAAAATTGCAGCAGGCACTGATTTTTTTATATGCTGAAAAGCATCTTTCCGTAAGAAGGATAAGGCCAGAATTCAGCCGAGCAGAGTCTTTCTGCTTCATCAACAAGAACACGGATCTTATCCATCAAAGAAATAACGGCGGATTTATAAACCTCGGCTTTATCTTTTATGTTTTTGACATCTTTTGCTGTTATGAGCTTTTCATCGAGGTTATTTGTAAGATTATATACATTTGCAGAAATATCGGTAAGCCTTGTGATAACAGCCTCCTCATAAGATTTCTTTGAGGAGCCCAAAGCGCTGTTGCGAAGCGTAACCGTTTCGGAGAGATTTTTGATATATGATGAAATTGCAGGTAAAATATCTCTTCTTATCATCTCCGACGCGGTCAGACCTTCGATGTTGATAGTCTTGCAATAGTTTTCCATATAAACTTCATATCTCGCCTCAAGCTCGGTTTTTGATAAAACCTTATGGAACTCAAAGAGCTCAATATTTTTTGGGCTGACGAGAGTATTAAGAGCGTCGGGAGTTGTTTTAAGATTGAGCAGACCTCTGACCTCGGCTTCTTTAAGCCATTCATCACCGTAACCGTTACCGTTGAAGATGATCCTCTTATGATCCTTGATCGTTTTTCTTATCAGTTTATGAAGATCCTCTTCAAAATCGGCGGAATTCTCAAGCCTGTCGGCATAAGATCTGAGCGATTCGGCGACAATGGTATTTAATACGGTATTTGCGCTGGAAATAGTGCTCGCAGAGCCGAGCATTCTGAATTCAAATTTATTACCTGTGAAGGCAAAGGGAGAGGTACGGTTTCTGTCGGTCATATCCTTCGGGAATTTGGGAAGCACATGGACTCCGACTTTCATTAGCGACTGTTCCTTTTTATCATAGGCGCTGCCGTTTTCGATGGCGTCAAGGATTTCGCTCAGCTCATCACCCATAAAAATCGAAAGCACGGCAGGGGGAGCCTCGTTGGCGCCGAGTCTGTGATCGTTGCCCGCAGTGGCAACGCTTACTCTTAAGAGATCCTGATAATCATCAACGGCTTTTATTACCGCGCAAAGGAAGAGCAAGAACTGGGCGTTATCATACGGGGTATCGCCCGGCTCAAAAAGATTATCGCCGTCGTTGGTGCAGATAGACCAGTTATTGTGTTTGCCGCTTCCGTTTACTCCTGCAAATGGCTTTTCGTGAAGCAGGCACACAAGCCCGTGACGCTCGGCTACTTTTTGCATGATCTCCATAGTTAACTGATTTTGATCGCTCGCAATATTTGTGGTGGTAAATATAGGGGCAAGCTCATGCTGAGAAGGAGCCACTTCATTGTGTTCGGTTTTAGAGGGGACACCCAGTTTCCACAGCTCATCATCGAGATCTGCCATAAATTCGGCTACTCGGGGTCTGATACTGCCGAAATAATGGTCGTCCATTTCCTGGCCTTTGGGAGGCTTGCAACCGAAAAGTGTGCGATTTGTAAAAATCAAATCTTTTCTCTTATCGTAATCGGCTTTGTCGATCAGGAAATATTCCTGCTCGGCGCCTACGGTAGTCTTCACTCCGCCGGTTTCATTGCCGAAAAGCTTCATAATACGCTTTGACTGCCTGTTGATCGCCTGCATTGAACGGAGCAGGGGAGTCTTTTGATCAAGAGCTTCGCCCGAATATGACATAAATGCAGTCGGTATGCAGAGAACGCCCTCTTTTATGAAGGCGGGAGAAGTGGGATCCCACGCAGTGTATCCTCTTGCCTCAAAGGTGGCTCTGAGACCGCCGGAGGGGAAAGATGAAGCATCCGGCTCGCCCTTGAATAACTCTTTGCCGCTGAAATTCATTATGACTTTATCATCCTCGGCAACGGAGATGAAGCTGTCATGCTTCTCGGCGGTGATTCCCGTCATAGGCTGAAACCAGTGGGTGAAGTGAGTAGCGCCTTTTTCGATAGCCCAGTCTTTCATTGCGTCAGCAACGAAATTGGCTGTTTCAAGATCGAGGCGATGACCTTCCGATATGGTTTCTCTGACCTTGAGGAATATATTTTCGGGCAGGCGTTCTTTCATAGCTTTAAAGCTGAAAACATTGCATCCGAAAGTTTCTGGTAAATTCTTCATATATCGCTCCTTATTTCAAAAAGGGATTTAATAAACCCCGGGGTCAACAATTCAAATAATGTGTCTGCAATAATTACTTCATCGCTGCGTGTATCGGGAATATCGGGGGAAGAAACCGGGATCAGCTTCATATCGTCATTATAACACATAAACTGCGAATAATCTTTTAAGTTATCGACAGTCGGCTGATCTTTAAAGAGAAGCAGCGAAGTTATAAATTCCGTATAATCATCGTAAAAATCATCATGACGCTGACCCTTTATAAACCAGGTCCTGTCCGGATAAGAGCAGGATGAAGCGTCGATTTTTCTGTCAGGTGAAATATATCTGCTGTTTCCCGATTTATTAACATACTCCGAATCAAAACAGCAATCGGGCTGCGAGCATTTCGCTCCGATCGACATATATTCTGTATCTATCAGCATATCGGTCTGGCTTTGTTTATCACCCGAAACCGGAATAGTTGAAATATCATATCCGCAGGAAATCGCAAAAGTCATTCCGCGTGCACTGCATTCATTTATGATTGAGACAAGTTTATTTTGAATGTCGTAGTGATAATGATCTATTTTTTTGATTAGCCCTGCGTATTCATCCGAGCCGCCGAACATATTTGCTTTTGCCGATTCATAATATTCATCGGGGCAGAATGACCAGATTGCAGGCATTGTTCCGAATACCTTCAGAAGTTCGGTGTTGAGTATATATTCAAACTGATCATCAACCAGATTTTGCAAAACTTCGGTAAGATAAGGAAGGGCACCGTAATCGTTGAGCAGAGAAATAAGCGCGCCGATTATTTCAGAAGCGGGCGAAAAGCCCAATATTCCTTTGAAATATAATTCGAGATCGTCTGCTTTGCCTCTGAGATTCAGATCTTCATTCAGTATCTTGCCGATGAGAGAAAGACCTTTGTAAGCAGGTGAGAGGAATATAACTCTTGAAACATCGACATTTTTATATTTTGCGAGATAGGATGCAACCACGGTATTTCCCTGGCTGTGGCAAACTATCTTGACCTTATCGTGATGCGTCAGGTCTTTCACATATTTAATGTATGTATTCAGCCCTTCGGCATTTGAAACGGGATCAAGCCTGAAATCATAATAATATGAATACTGGGATTTTTCGTTGAAATCATCTGCCTGAGTGTCGTAAGAATAATCCGTCACCCTATGGCGATCTTCTGTAGGAAGCTCGCGTTTTTCAAAAGTTACATTATAAAGTGAATCGCCGTTTGGATCGCAAGCGAGCCTGCCCATCATATTTTCAAGCAGTTTGATTATTTCATCGGCACATCTTTTATATTGCTTGGTAACAGTCAAATTCATAATCAATCCTACTGCGACAGGGAGGCTTTTGATAATTGATTGTGCGTTAGGCGGAAATACCTGAACTGATTTACCGCCGCTCTGTTCATAAAGCGGATAGGAGCCGAAGCCGTGAACATATACAACGGGATCGATACCGCAATTGCATTTTTCACCTTGCGCGTTAATGCTCAGTGACAGCGAAAACAAGATGGAAATACATAGAATAACAGATACTGCTTTTTTCATATTATTTCTCCGTTAAGCGGAAAATTCCGCAGATTTTGCGACGGCAAGCTTATCGCAGATTTCATTTTCTGGATGACCGGCATGACCTTTTACCCAGACAAATTTATATTCGTGAGGCTCAAGAGCTTCAAGAAGCTGCTTCCAAAGATCTGTGTTGAGCACGGGGGATTTATCTGATTTTTTCCAGCCCTTTTTTATCCAATTCCAAATCCAGCCCTCGAGAAACGCTTTGCACACATAGGAAGAATCGGAAGTGATTGTTATGCTGCACGGCTCTTTAAGCGCTTTTATCGCCATAATGACGGCAGTAAGCTCCATTCTGTTATTTGTGGTTTCTTTTTCGCCGCCGCTCATCGTTTTTTCTATTCCGTTATATCTGAGCAAAGCTCCCCAGCCGCCGGGACCGGGGTTTCCCGAACAGGCTCCGTCGGTAAAAATTTCAACTGTTTTCACTCTTTCACATCTCCCGACTGAATTCTCTAATCATTGTAACATACATTATATTTGTTTACAATAATTTTTTTAATTTAATTCAATACTATCTGTTGTGCCGGCACTTGACATAAATTCAATATATGGTATAATAATTGGGCTAAAATGGATGATAATGACAAAAAACATTCCTGTTACGGAGGAATCATGGCTAAGAAAAAAGATTACGATAACGAAAGCATAAAATTACTTAAGGACGAAGAGAGAGTCAGAAAAAAGCCGGCTGTTATATTCGGCTCCGATGGTCTTGACGGCTGCGAGCACGCGGTTTTTGAGATAGTATCAAACTCCGTTGATGAAGCGCGCGAAGGTTACGGGGATAAAATAATAGTGACCCGCTTTGAAGATAATTCCGTAGAAGTGCAGGATTTCGGCAGAGGGCTTCCCGTAGATTATAATAACAACGAAAAAAGATACAACTGGGAGCTTCTTTTTTGCGAACTGTATGCAGGCAGCAAATATGATAACGGAAGCTCGGGGAATTATGAATTCTCTCTCGGAACAAACGGCTTGGGCCTTTGCGCTACACAATACGCTTCTGAATATATGGAGGCCGAGATCCACGCCGGCGGATACAGATATTTTCTCAAATTCAAAAAAGGCAAACCCGACGGCGATATGCTCAAAGAGCCCTATAGCAAAAAAGATACCGGTACACGGATAAAATGGAGACCCGATCTTGAGGTATTTACGGAGATTGATGTACCCAATGAATATTTCAAAGATATGCTCATGCATCAATCCGTTGTAAACGCCGGAGTTCATTTCATTTACAGAAATCAGGTCGGCAAATATTTTGAAACCACCGAATATTTTTATGAAAACGGAATTCTTGATTATGTAAAAGAAAAAGCCGGCGACGATACTCTTACGGCAATTCAGTCATGGAGCCAGGATACCGAGTGCAGAGACAGAGAAGACCTCGATTTATACCGTTTGAAGACCAATATCGTATTGACTTTTTCAAATAAAATTCAGTTCAAGGAATTTTATCATAATTCGAGTTTTCTCGAAAACGGCGGTTCTCCCGAAAAAGCCGTAAGAAACGCTTTTGTGTATCAGATCGACTCATACATAAAAGAAAAGGGGAAATATCAGAAAAATGAAAAAATAACATTCCAGGATGTTGAGGACTGTCTCGCGGTCGTTATTTCTTCTTTCTCAACCGTGACCTCTTATGAGAATCAAACCAAAAAGGCAATAAACAACAAGGGCATTCAGGAAGCGATGACCGCCTTTATCAAAAATCAGCTGATGATTTATTTCATCGAGAATCCCGCCGATGCCGAAAAAATCACAAATCAGGTTTTGATCAATATGAGATCCCGCGTAAAAGCCGAAAAAACAAGGCTCGGCTTTAAGCACGATCTCATTCAGGGCGTTAACAATTTAACAAACAGAATCGAGAAATTTACCGATTGCCGCAGCAAGGATACTTCTATCCGTGAGCTGTTTATCGTTGAGGGCGATTCGGCAAAAGGCTCCTGCGTTCAGGCAAGAAATTCAGAATTTCAGGCTGTGATGCCCATCAGAGGTAAGATACTGAATTGTCTCAAAGTCGATTATGACCGAATCTTCAAAAGCGAAATTATAACGGATCTGATCAAAGTGATAGGCTGCGGAGTTGAGGTGAAAGTCAAGCCGAAATCCGGAAAGGATCTCGTTTCATTCAATCTCGATAATCTGCGCTGGAATAAAATAATTATCTGCACTGACGCCGATGTTGACGGCTACCATATCCGCACTCTCGTATTGACGATGATTTACCGTCTGATGCCCTCTCTTATTTCAGAGGGCAAGGTATTTATTGCCGAGTCGCCGCTTTATGAAATAAACAGCGGAGACGAAGTGTGGTTTGCGTATACCGAAAATGAAAAAGCCGAAATATTAAAAGAAATCGGCGACAGGAAATATACGATCCAGCGCTCAAAAGGTCTCGGTGAAAACGACGCCGATATGATGTCGCTTACCACTATGAATCCCTCTACGAGAAGGCTGATAAAAGTGAATCCGGCTTTATCGGATGTTACCGCTGAGAAATTTGAACTGCTTCTCGGAGAGAATCTTCAGGGAAGAAAAGATTATATTTCCGAAAACGGGTATAAGTATATCGATCCGACCGATCTTTCATAACGGAGTAATTTATGGCTAAAAAATCCAAAAAAGACAATAAACCGCTCATCAGGCAGCTTGATGATAAAACTCATATTTCTTCAGCAGGTGAAGTGATCGAAAAACCGATCACGGAAACTATTGAAGAGAATTTTATGCCTTATGCGATGAGCATAATTCTGAGCCGCGCCATCCCTGCCATTGACGGCTTCAAGCCCTCTCAGCGCAAGATCCTCTATATGATGTATAAAAAGAATCTTCTTACCTCTGCAAGGGCAAAATCCGCAAATATTGTCGGCGAGGTAATGAAACTCAATCCTCACGGCGATTCTGCCATATATGACGCTATGGTCAGGCTTTCAAGAGGATATGAAGCGCTTCTTCATCCTTATGTTGATTCAAAGGGCAATTTCGGCAAGGTTTATTCCAAGGATATGGTTTGGGCGGCTTCGCGTTACACCGAAGCTAAGCTTGATAAAATATGTGCCGAGCTGTTTTCGGATATAGATAAAAACACCGTTGATATGGTGGATAATTACGATAACTCCATGAAAGAGCCGACTTTGCTGCCGGTAACTTTCCCGACTATTCTCGTAAATCCGAATTCGGGCATCGCTGCCGGTATGGCAAGTACGATCTGCTCCTTCAATCTTGAAGAGGTATGTAATGCGACCATCGCTCTGATCAAAAACCCCGAAGCGGATATTTATGATATACTTCTCGGGCCTGATTTTTCCACAGGCGGATACCTGCTCTATGACAGAGAAGCGATCGAGGAGATTTATAAAACCGGCAGAGGAAAGCTCAAAATCAGATCAAAATACAGATTTGATAAAGAAAACAGCTGCATTGAAGTCTATGAAATTCCCGCAACCACCACCATTGAAGAAATCATTGATAAAGTAATAGAAAAAATCAAAGACGGTAGATTCAAAGAAATCAGCGATATACGCGACGAAACCGATCTGAGCGGTTTAAAAATCGCAATAGATGTCAAGAGGGGAACGGATCCCGACAAGCTCATGGCGAAGCTCTTCAGCTCAACTCCTCTTGATTCATCGGTTAATGCGAATTTCAATATACTCGTGAATGATTATCCGCGGGTGATGGGCGTTTATGAAATTCTCAGCGAATGGATAAAATTCCGCTCCGGATGTATTATCAGGAGGACTGAGTTTGAATTAAACAGAGCCACAGACCGGCTCCATCTGCTCAGAGGTCTTGAAAAAATCCTGCTCGATATTGACAAGGCCGTGGATATTATCAAAAATACCGATGAAGAAAACGATGTTATTCCGAATCTTATGATCGGTTTCAGAATAGATAAGATCCAGGCCGAATATGTTGCCGAGATCAAATTGAGGCAGTTGAATAAAGAGCATATCCTCAAACAGCTCACAAATATTCAGAGACTTGAAGAAAAAATAGCGGATTGCAAAGATATAATCGAAAATCCGAGGCGCGTTAAAAAGATAATAATCACAGAGCTTAAAGCCGTTATCGAAAAATACGCCAAACCGAGAAAAACCGAGATTATCTACAGCTACGAAGAGGCAGCTCCCGAAGAGGAGGAAGCCGTTCCCGATTATCCCGTTACCCTTTTCTTTACAAAAGAAGGATATTTCAAGAAGGTCACTCCTCAGTCGCTTCGGATGAGCAACACTCATAAATTCAAAGAGAATGACGAGCTGCTTGAAACGGTTGAAGCCACAAACTCAAAAGAGCTTCTTTTCTTCACCAATAAATGCCAGTGTTATAAGACGACGGTGGCGGCATTCGATGACACAAAAATAAGCGTTTTGGGCGATTATGTTGCGGCAAAGCTTGAAATGGAAGAGAATGAAGTACCGGTCTATATGGCGGTCACCGATTCATCATATTCCGGCTATATAATGTTCTTCTTTGAAAACGGTAAAGCAAGCAAGGTTGAATTATCGGCATATAAAACTCTCACCAAGCGCAAAAAGCTTATAAAGGCCTTTTCGGATAAATCTCCGCTCGTCGGAGCGATTCAGCTTCCGGAGGACAGAGAGCTTGTCATAGTTTCGTCGGCAGGCAGACATTTGCTCATAAATACCGCCGTAATAAACGCAAAGACAACTAAAGACGCGGCCGGTGTGGGAATCATGACATTGAAGAAGGGTCAGAAGGTCTTTAAGGTAAGGGATTATGTGGATGGTGAATTTGCGAAGCCTTACAGATACAGGACCAAAAATCTTCCTGCGGCGGGCGCTTTGCTCAGCGCAGATGACAGTTCGGAGCAGATAACTTTCTGATTAAATATCAATAATTTCAAAAAATGCTTGCATTTATGTTTTTTATGTGATATTATTCCCTAGTAAAAATCTAATGGAGGTCCGTGTTTAATGCTTTGGTATGAAATTCTTCTCGGAGTGATCCTTATCATTACTTCGATCGCTCTTGTAGCCATAGTCCTTATGCAGGAGGGTCGTTCAGACGGTCTGTCCGGCGCTATCGCCGGCGGCGCCGAAACATTTTTCGGCAAGAATAAGGGCAGAACAATGGAGCAGAAGCTTGTCAAAATCACAAAAGTTCTCGCAATCGCTTTCTTTGTTTTAACTCTTTTGGCAACCTTGATCGTTATGTTTATCTGAGGCTTAAACCTGTCGTTTTACGGCAGGTTTTTTATTATTTTATTATTGAATTTTTAATATATGTGTTATATAATGAATGCGGAGTGATCAAAATGAATGAAATCAAGCTTGGCTGCCAGCTTTACACATTAAGAGACTATATTCAAAATTATGAAGATTGCGAAGCGACCTTCAAATATCTGAATGAAATCGGTATCAATAACATACAGATCTCCGCCATCGGTCCCATACCTGCCGAAAAAGTTGCTTATCTCATCGAGAAATATAATATGGATGTCTGTGTTACTCATATTTCATTTGACAGGATGCTGGATGAAACAGAAAAGGTAATGCAGGAGCATAAACTTTATAAGTGCGATACGATCGGTGTAGGGATGATGCCCGACAGATACAGAAAAGATGAAGAATCCGTCAGAAAATTTATCAAGGATTCATCCGAAGTGGCTCATATTTTTGCCGAAAACGGTCTTAAATTCGCTTATCATAATCATTCATTTGAATTTTACAAGCTCCCTTGCGGTAAATCCGTCTATGATCTGATGATCGAAGAAACAAATCCCGATGAATACACATTCATTCCCGATACATATTGGTATCAATATGCCGGTGTGAGTCCCGCCGAGGCGCTGAGGCGTGTTACGGGCAGAGTCAAGGTAGTTCATTTCAAGGATTATAAGGTCGATATAAACGGCGCCCCCAAATTTGCCGAAATCGGCAACGGAAATATTAACTGGGATAATCTCTATAAAGTAAGTAAAGAAATCGGCGCGGGATATATTATGATCGAGCAGGATACCTGCGATATAGATCCGCGTGAATCCATGGCGATAAGCTACCGCAATTTATACGAAATCGCTTCCCGAAATAATTGAATTTGATTTGAATCCCGGAGGATTTTGATTTGAGCAAAACCGCTGATCAAAAGAAAAAGAAAAAAAGAGGTTCCGGTAAGGTTAAATCCGTAATCCTCGGAATATTATGCGCCTTTATCCTGACAGGAATCATTGTCGGGAGTTATGTCATTATCGAATGCGTCAAATATATTAACGGCGACCTTGCGGTAAATCTTACCGAATATAAAGAGAATCAAAACCAGACCTCATTTATCTATGCGACCGATAAAAACGGCAAAACCGTCGAAATTGCAAGGCTTCACGGCGATGAAGACAGAGTCTGGGTAGATCTTAAAAATATCTCTCCTTA
Organism: uncultured Clostridia bacterium; assembly: GCA_947166625.1. GTDB lineage: Bacteria > Bacillota > Clostridia > Oscillospirales > Acutalibacteraceae > CAG-177. Next base: position 2,579 of record CAMVEX010000019.1, on the reverse strand, counting down.
TATGGAAAAGGCGTTCATTGCTCTCGAAGATACAAGATTCAGGACCCATAACGGCGTTGACTGGATACGCGTAGGCGGCGTAATTGTAAAGCCAAGCCAGATAGGTCAGGGCGGCTCCACCATAACTCAGCAGCTTATAAAGAACCTCACAAACAATAAAGAAGTTACTGTCGTTCGTAAATTCAGAGAAATTCTGACCGCTCTCAATCTTGAGAAGCATTACAGCAAAGATACAATTATAGAAGCTTATATGAATACCGTTTATCTCGGCAACGGATGTTACGGAGTCAAGACCGCAAGCGAGAAGTATTTCGGCAAAGACGTAAAAGATCTTAACGCCGCCGAATGCGCCGTGCTCGCTTCGATCACGCAGTTTCCGACAAAATACAATCCGCTGATAAATCCGGAAAACAACAGGACAAGGCAGACCTATTGCCTTAAAAAGATGAGAGAATCCGGCGCTATCAGCGAGGAGCTTTATAACGAATCATTAAACTATCATCTTATCTTTACAAACAGCGATGATTATGTTCCCGATGAAACAAACGAAGAGATAAAAAAGACGATAGAGGAAGAGAAGAAGATAAATTCCTTCTATGTTGACGCGGTCATTGACAGTTTCATCAGCCAGATGATGGAAGAATTCGGATATACCAAGCAGCAGGCGACAAGCAGGCTCTATTACGGCGGATATAAAATCTACGCCGCAGTTGATCTTGAAATTCAAGAGCAGCTTGAGGATGTATATGTAAACAGGACCAATTTCCCGACTATCACCAAGCCCGATGGCACAAGAGTTCAATCCTCAATGACTATTATGGATTATCAGGGCAGGGTAGTGGCCATAGTCGGTCAAGCCGGCGAAAAGAAGCAAAACCGTTCGCTCAACAGAGCAATGGCTTCTTACAGACCGCCGGGATCAACGATTAAGCCTATCGCGACCTATGCTCCCGGCATCGATCTCGGGGAAATCAACTTCTCTTCAAGAGAAAAAGATTATGCCATTTGGCTTAACGGATCGCTTTGGCCTCATAATGTTGATAAGTCACTCGGCTCCGGCGCAAACGTGTTTATGAAATACGCGATTCAAAAATCTTTGAATACCGTGCCCGTGCGTCTTATTAAAGAAAAAATCGGAATTGACCGTTCATTTGAGTATCTGAGAGATAAATTCCATCTGTCACATCTTGATGAGGTGAATGACAGAAACCTTTCTCCTCTTGCCATGGGTTCACTCACAAACGGCACCAACACTCTTGAGATGGCTTCCGCTTACGCTACTTTCGGTAACGGCGGCTTATATTACAAGCCTTATTTCTACACTAAGGTTACTAACGCTCAGGGAACTCAGATCATATTTGATAACACTAATCCCAAAGGCGAGCAGGTAATCAAGCCTTCGACCGCGACCGCTGTCAACAAACTGCTCCAGACGGTTGATACAAGCTATTACGGCCTCGCTCCGAATGTACGCAAATTCCAGATCATGGCTAAAACGGGTACTACTCCCGAAGATTGCGACCGTTGGTTCTGCGCCGGCACACCTTATTATGTAGCATCAGTATGGCTCGGATATGATATCAAGGCGGCGCTCCATCAGGATGTAAACCCCTGCGGAAAGATATTCTTCACCGTTTTTGACAGGATTCACGCGGGTCTTGAAGAAAAAGAATTTGAAGTAACTCAAGATGCCGTTGAGAAGAAATATTGTTCCGTAACCGGTAAACTTGCAGGTCCTGGTTGCTATGCAACCGATACAGGCTGGTATGACGCAGATAATCTGCCCGATACCTGCTATTACTGCTCCGGATCCGGCAGAAGAAGCTACGGGACAACGAGGAGTTCCTCTGAGAACTCAACGACAAGAAGCTATCAAAGTCAAATCAATGATATTTTAAATCAGTTGACCGGCTGATAATATTCCCGGCGGAGCTTTATGAGCGAAACTTGTAAGGCTCCGCCTGTTAAAATCAAAGAGGTATTAATGATAATTGTAGCGATCGATTACGGCGACGCGAGAACAGGGCTTGCTGTCTGTGATAAATTTGAAACTCTTGCTTCGCCGCTATGCACGATTTATGAAAGAAATACCGATAAACTTATTGATTCAATAATCGAAAAATCAAAAGAAATCAAAGCCGAATTATTTGTGATAGGTCTTCCGAAAAATATGGATTCATCCCTCGGCGAAAGAGCTCAAAAATGCATGGAATTCGCCGAAAAACTCACCGAATTATCGGGAATTCCTCATATTTTGAGAGATGAAAGACTGACTACTGTCAGCGCGCATATTGCTTTGAATAACACCAATACCCGCGGAAAGAAGCGCAAGCAGGCAGTTGACCAGGTTGCGGCCGTAATGATTTTGCAGGATTATCTCGATTATAAAAAAATAAACGATGCTCGGGTGAATAATGATGGCAGCGAAGAATAAGACAGTTTTTATATGCAGTGAATGCGGCTTTGAAAGCCCGAAATGGAACGGTTGCTGCCCGTCATGCGGTGAATGGAATACAATGAATGAGGAAATAATTAAAAGCGATGTCAAAAGCAGCGTAAATACTCCTCATACGGAGTTG